>NZ_BCTX01000004.1 GCF_001590985.1 Novosphingobium naphthalenivorans NBRC 102051 | reverse complement strand
AAAGGGTGACGGCAGCCTGCAGGGATTCCCGGCCAGTGCCGGTGCGGCTGCCGCCACAGTACGCGAGTGGGACCGTCAGGAAGCGCAAGCCCGAAGATCGCAAACGGGCTTCCTCTGCCTTCCGGCCGTCCGGAAGCGGGTCGCAAGCTGCCGGACAAGGCCTGTCTGCCCTGAAGATGCAGCGGTGGCGGTGGGCCAGGCCACCCGGCCGGTGTGAGTTTTCGCACATGGTCCGGGCAGCGGGTCCGGGCAGTGGGGCAATGCTCGGGGCAGGCGGTTGGCGCGTTCCGGTCAGGCCGTGCCGCGGCCGATACCGGCCCGGCTGGCGCGCTGGATCAGCTCGACTTCACCTGCGGCGGCACGGACGATCTCCGCCAGCCGGGTAACGTCGCACACTGTCAGCTTGCGCGCGGCAGAGGCCGTGATGCCCTGTTCGGCAAGGTAGCTCAGCTCGCGCGTCACTGCTTCGCGATGGGTGCCGATGCGGCTGGCGAGTTCGGCGTGGGTGGGCGAGGGCGAGATCGTGACTTCGTTGCCGGAAATGCCGGTATCGAGCGCCAGCCGCAACAGTTCGCAGTGCAGGCGGCTGCGGACGGCAAGGGCGTTCAGCTCGAAGACGCGCTCATTGAGACTCCGCAGGATCTTCAGAAGGCGCAGCGTCAGCCATTCGGCCGATGCCGGGGCGGCGAAGACGGCCTGCCGGAAAGCACTGCCGGGGATGCGGGCCAGTTCGGCCGATGTCATCGCGGTGACGGTCGCCGAGCGCGGCTGTTCGTCCAGTGCCGCGAAATCCCCGACGAGATCGCCGGGGCCGAGATCGTTGAGGATGATCTCGCGCCCGTTGCGCGAGAGCAGCTCGACCCGCAGCGTGCCATCGAGAATGACGAAGACGTCGCTGGTCTCGTCCTGATGGCCGATGACGATCTGGTTCGCCTTGAGCCGGACATGGCGGGCGTGCGGCAGCACGGCCTGCGTCAGGGTGTCAGGCAGATACCGGCCCAGATCGGACAGTTGCGCCATTGGGGCTCCATGCAGTGTCGTCGGCCAGGGCGCCGCCGGAATTCCGGCAAGCGGCGAGCCGGCCCAGAGATTTCCGCCATAATGGCCGAGCTGGCGCCGGGTGTCGACATGCAGAAGAACAACGCGTCATCCGGAAGCAGGAACGGCCGGGAAAAACCGGAAACGGGGCGGACATGGCCGTGCAGCGCGCGGATTCTGCGCCGTCTTCGTCCCGTTGGATAACGGTGTCCCCGACAAGAAAGGGGCGCGCGGACTGCAATCCGCGCGCCCCTTTTGTTGGTTCAGGTCCGGTGTCAGAACTTGAACGACACCGAGCCGCGGTAGGACTGGTAGTTGATGTCCGAGCGGCCCACCGTGGTTTCGGCGAACAGGCCGATGGAAACCATTCCGGTGGTGCTGATCCCGGCGCCGATCTCGCCCCAGGTCTGGTCGTCCGTCGGCAGGGCGAAATAGGCATCCGGCCCCACGCCGCCGACGAAGTTCGCGCCGAAGAAGGCCGGCTTGTCCTTGAAGTCATGGACGAAGGTGCCGGTGACTTCCGGCTTGATCTTGCCCTTGCCTTCGATCCGCAGGCTGGCCCGCGTCTGGAGGCTTTCGTAGGCCCCCATCTCGTACTGCAGAGCAGGACCGGCTCCGGCTTCGGCGTAGCGGTTGAAGTCGATACGGGCAAAACGCAGCGCCACGCGCGGCGTAACCGTCACGGCCGCGCCGAGGGGGAGAGCATCGCTGACGCCCACTTCGCTCGAAAAGGTGAAGGGGTGGTCCTTGGCGGAAAGATCCCAGCTCGACGCGCCGGACGAAACCGTACGGGCCGTCTTGAGATCGAAGGCACCGGCATTGATCTGCGCGTCGATGCCCACGCCGCCGGCCCAGCGCTGCGCGCCGTAAAGGCTTACCTGGAACAGGTTGCCCTTTGCCGAACGGCCCGCATAGCCCGGATTCCCCGTCATCTTGGTCCACGATGCGGCCATGCCGAGGAAGCCATTGTCGCCGATGGCCTTTTCGAAGCCGGCGGCCAGATAGTAGCCGTCGAAATTGTCCTTGGCATAGGGCGAGGCGGTCGGTGCGCCGTTGCTGTCGCCGTCGATGTAGCCACCGGCGAAGAATGCGCTCATGTCGTCGGGAAGCGCGCCTGCGACCGAACGGTCCGGGGCGCCCATGGCGGCGGCCGACATCGTGTTGAGCGAGGACATGCCGCTCATGCCCATGGTCGCCAGAACACCGCCGGGCGTGCCGTAGTAGGCGATGCTGCCGCCTTCCTCACCTGCCGAAACCTGGGCCAGGCGATCGCGGATGAAGCGGTTGGTGGTTTCCATCGCGGCCGTGCCCATGGACTGCATCAGCGGCTGCACGCGCGGCGCCCAGCTTTCGAGCGTGCCCTGCACGCCGGCCACGGAGAGCATGTCGGTCGGGCCATAGAGGTCCGCATACTTGCTGTACTGGACCCGGTTGCGGTCGAGCAGACCGGCAAAGGCGGTCTGGATCGGCGAAGCGCTGTCCACCACGTCCGCATAGAGGCCGGCCTCGACCGTGATGCTCACGCCGGTGCCGGTGTAGGAGAACGTTGGCGAGAGGATCGCGCTGATGGCGCTTGAAACGTCGAATTCCCCTTCGACGCCGCCTTCGGCATTGAGGATCGTGTAGGTATCTCCGTCCCGCACCGTCGCTCCGGCCAGCGGCGTGAACACGACCGCGCCGCCGATGCTGGCAATACCGTCAGCCGGGACGACGGCTGCCGCGGCAGCGTCTCCGGAGCTTGCGGCCGTATCGACATAGCTGGTGGCATTGACCTGGATGAGGTCGGATGTCCCGCCGGAACCGAGATTGACGAGATAGGTGTTGCCCGAGGCCAGGATGAGGTTGCCGTTGAACGTCAGCGTTCCGGTCGAATCCGCGCCGCCCGGTGCGATCACGCCCGCCACGCTGGTGAAATAGGGCGTGTTGATCGTGCCGCTGCCTTGCAGACCGCCCGTCATCAGGAAGTAGTCGCCCGGGGTCGTGAGCGTCCCGTTGACGCGCATCATGCCGGCGAGCTGGTTGATGTCGATCAGGCTGGTCAGCGAGCCGCCGGACTGGATGTCGAGCGCGGCGCCAGCGCCGGCCAGGGTGAACCGGTCGATGGTGATGTCGCTCGACAGCGTGGTCGTGCCATCTGCCGACAGCGTGACGTCATAGTAGCGCGGCGGGGTTGCCGTCAGGCGGTCTCCGTCGGAGTTGTCCGGAACGAAGCCGGTGGCGCCGGGCAGGCCGTTGTCGATCGTGGGATCGGGCAGGGCGGCTTCGGTGGTGGCCACTTCACCGGCCTGGGACGCCAGTTCCGGATCGAGGCCGCTCAGCGACACGGTGGCCTTGTCATTCGAAGCGCCGTTGGCGGTCGTTCCGCCGCTCGATACGACAGTGCCGTTGATGATGAGGTCTCCGGTCGCCATGTCCCGGCATTCGGAATAGCCGGTCACTTCATAGCAGGCCTGGCCGAAGGTGCCGCTGTTGCCGGTCTTGCCTTCGCCCGGGGTCGTCGGAACGCCGTTCACCAGATTGCCGTTGGCGTCGATGATCTTGTAATTGGGATCGAGCGTCGAGACCCAGTGCTCCGGATCTTCCCACGCCCCGTCGCCCGCGACCGGGGCGACATAGCGGTACGGGTTGTTGGCGGCGATCCAGTCCCAATAGAGGTAGAGCGGCTGGTAGAAGCTCGCGGTGCCATAACCGTTGGCCGGCTGACCGCTGAAGAAGCGTGTGTAGCCGCCCGACAGGACACCGATCACCACCGATGTGTCGAACGTCTGGTCGAGGATCAGCGGGCCGCCGGAATCCCCGCTGGCGGTCGTGCCTTCGTTGGGAAGGCCATTGTCCTTCCAGGCATTGAAATCATAGACGCTCTGGCGGGTCGGATCGTCGAAATCCATCCAGTAGAGGTTTTGCGGATAAGTGGTGGAGGAACCACCGAACAGGAAGTTTTCAAACTGGTCGAGGCTGGCCAGGCCGCCGATCATGTTTTCGGCAATGCGGCGGCGGAAATCGATGCCGAATGCCGAACCGGTCGTTGCCGAGCCGTTCCGGCCGTACCCGGTGATCGTGACATGATAGCCGGTGCCGGTGGTATCGTTGATGGTGCCGGGATCGGGAAGCTGCGAGAACAGCAGGGCCCAGGTCGGAATGTCGGCGGCCGGCGTATCGAGCGAGGCCACTGCGATGTCGCTGTACAGGAAGCTGAAGGCATCGGGTTCGAGCGAGCCGGGATGATAGCTGACGTAGTTGGCATTGTAGAAGGCGTTGGCAACATCGGTCTTGTTCCCGCCCAGATACCAGCTGAGCAGGCCGGCATAAGTGTCGTTGGAGAACCCGAAACCGATGGGCGTGCCGCCCGTGGCGGCGCCGTAGTCGGTCGGCGCTTCCTCGTTCACGCAGTGGGCGGCGAAGATGACTGTGCGCGGATTGATCAGCGTGGCCGTGCAAAGGCCGATATAGCCTCCGCCAATGTCGGTAACCATCTGCCCGACGCCATTGATGTCGGTTGGATCGAGGCTGGTATCGCTGTTGCCCGGATCGGCGATCACGATCTGCGGGCTGGGGGCGACGTCGCTGATCTTGACGTATTGCGCAGAAGGCGCGGCGATGGACAGGGCACTTCCGTCAGCGCCCCCACCTTGCGCTTCCAGATAGGCATTGGTTGGAGCTTCTGGGGTTGGAGCTTCTGGGCCATAGGCTTGTGCCTGGGCTTGGGTGGCAAGCAGCGCAATCGATGCGGCCGAACCGAGCAGTGCCATGCGCTGCACCGTCCGTTGCCGGAGCTTGTAAAAGTCAGTCATGTGTCCCCCTTGGACTGGAACAGCATCGGGGGAACGGCCGGGGCCGCGCCGCCTCTGCCAGTGCTGGATTTCGCAGGAAATCCACCGCCATAAGCACTGCGACGTAGAGGGAGCCGAAGTGCGGGGGGGATGTTTGACGCCAAATTTGGAGCGGGCAAGTTAAGACCTGAGCATGATTTATGAAATCTGCTCAAGTGTTACTTTTATGCGTCATATTGTCAGGAGGATGGAACATGTTCCATGCCGGTTTGTGTGTGAGTTTGAAGGTGGCATTTATATTGCTCGTTTACGGTCTGGATTGCGCAATATAATTACTGCCCCTCCTGAATTTCAAAATTGTAAGTTCGGGTTCCTGGTGTGGCTGCCCTGTTAGACGCAACGGTTTCGCCGAGGTTCGTCCCGAGCCGGTCGAGGGGTTCGATGCGAATGAACGATGGCGCGTTTGCATATGAGAAGGACAATCCCTAGCAAGCGGGCATGACTTCCCACACGGATATCGCCCAGGTCGAACCCTTCCACGCCATCGCGATCGGGCGTCTCGCCTATCAGTTGGCCGAGCAGGGGCGCGACGTCATTCACATGGAATATGGCCAGCCCTCCACAGGCGCTCCGGTCGCGGCGATTGCCGCCGCGCACAAGGTGCTGGACAGCGATCCGGGCGGCTATTGGGAAAGCACGGCGCTCAAGCAGCGCATCGCCCGGCATTACGCCGAAACTTATGGTGTGACCGTGGACGAGGAGCAGGTGATCCTGACCTGCGGCGCTTCGCCTGCCTTCGTGCTGGCGCTGTCATGCCTCTTCGCGCCGGGCGCGCGGGTGGCGCTGGCGCGGCCCGGCTACGTGGCCTACCGCAATACACTCAAGGCCATGTATCTGGAGCCGGTGGAAGTCGCCTGCGGCCCTGCCGAGCGCTACCAGATGACGGCCGCTGCGCTCGATGCGATCGAGCCTGCCCCCGACGGGTTGATCCTCGCCAGTCCCGCCAATCCCACCGGCACGGTGATCGCGCCGGAGGAACTGGCGGCGATTGCCGAGGTCTGCCGCCGCAAGGGCATCCGTGTCGTTTCCGACGAGATCTATCATGGCCTGACTTATGGCGATGCTGCGCAGTCGACACTGCAGCATCTGCCCGAGGCGCTGGTGGTCAACAGCTTCTCCAAATACTTCTCGATGGCCGGCTGGCGGCTCGGCTGGCTGGTCGTACCCCCGGACCTGATCGGCGCGGCCCGGGCGCGCATGGGCAACCTGTTCCTGACGCCGCCGGTGCTGGCGCAACATGCGGGGCTCATCGCTTTCGACTGCCGCGAGGAACTGGAAGGCCATCATGCCAACTACGCGCGCAATCGCGAACTGCTGCTGGCCGCCTTGCCGCGGCTGGGCCTGCAGCAGATCGCACCGCCGGACGGGGCTTTCTACATCTGGGCCGAGATCGGCCACATGACCAACGACAGCATCGCGTTCTGCACGCAGTTGCTGGAGGACACAGGCGTCGCAACCGCGCCCGGCATCGATTTCGATCCGGTGGACGGCGGACGCTATATCCGGTTCAGCTTCGCGGCATCGCAGGCGGAGATCGAAACGGCGATCGAGCGTATGGTCCCCTGGTTCGCCGCGCGGCGCTGAAGCCGCCGTTTGCGCAGAGGCTCAGGATCCTATAGGTTTCAGGGGCCTATAAGTTCAGAGGGGGCGGTCCGGCTCGACCACGTCCAGAATGGACCGGGTGAACCAGTCGCAGATTCTCTCCGTCTCCTGCTCGCCGAAAACGGTGAGGGGCAGGTGCTTCATGAAAAACACGAAGCCGATGGCGAGGATCGACATCTGCAAGGCCCTCTCCTTGCCGTCCGGCCCGCCCAGCGTTTCGCCGATCGGCAGAATGGTGAGTTCGGTGAAGACCCGCGCCGCAAGTTCGGCAGCCTCGCGTTCGCCCGATGCCATGGCAATCATCAGCATGGGGTCCGTTGCGGCCGGATTTTGGCGGAGCATACCCGCGAGCGAGGCGGCGAATTCGGTCAAGGACGGCTCGATTGCCTCGGCCGTGCGCATGGCATCGCGCAGGGCCGATTCGAACAGCCCGATCTTCGAGCCGTAGTAGCGCAGCACGAGGGTCGAACTTGTCCCGGCCTGCGAGGCAATCTCGCGAATGCCGGTGTGAGAGTAGCCGGTCGTTGCGAACGCCTTCTTGGCTGCCGCGAGGATGCGAGCCCGCGTCGCTTCGGCATTGCGCTTCTTCGGTGGTGCTGATGACATCGATTGCAGTGTAAATGCCGGATCTACAGGTGTGCAAGACAAATAGAAGTTATCAGTCGATAACAAATGAAATGACGGGAATAAGGGAGGGCGCAACTGGTGAATTCTCCGCGATGTGCGTGGGTGATTTGCCTATTGCGGATATGATTTCCTGTTTGGTGGTTGGTGGTCATTCCCATCGGAAAGTAATCGTGTCTGGATGTCGGCGCGGGACTGTAATCCTGCCTGTAGCGGTCGGATGACTCGGTTTGTCGTAATTCAGACTCAATTCGCAGCCTGATCCTTGCCTTTGCGGCCGTAATCCGTTTGCTGGAGGAATGAGACGGGGCCCGGCCCCGCAAGCACCAGGCGGACAGGCAGGCCGTTCCGCCATCGTCGCATCCTGCGGTGCGAACGGCCCTTGAGGCGAGCAGCTGATGGACAGAGTTCCGGAACCCGAAGTGTGGACCGCGCGTATGCGCGATTTGATGCACGATTGCGTGGCCAGCGCGCCGCATGAGGAATGCGACCGCGTGCGGGAGGCCGCATGCCTGCTCAAGGGCGGAGCGCTTGCCAGCGCTGGCAACCGAGCGATGGATTCCCGTGCGATTGAACAGATGCTGGCGTGCGGGGCAGCTGAGAGTGCGGTTCTGGCTTTGCTGAGACCGGGCACCGCCTTCATGCTTTCGCGTGGTCAGGGCAATTGCTGCTTGGCTTCGGTATTGGTGGAGGACGGCGCCAGCGAAGTGATGGCAGAGGGTTCGACTTTGGCACTGGCGCTGCTGTCGGCCTATGTCGCCGGGCTGGTGGCCCGGATCGAGGATGAAAGGGGTGGGGACGAAAGGGCCGGGGATGAAACGGCCGCCCGCGGCCTTCCCGGTGCTTCGCCCATCGCCTGGTTGCACTGAGGCTATCGGTTTCCAAAACCGAAAGCGACGTATCCGGCAAGAGGCACGGAGCCGGATACGTCGCCGGTAGGGATGAGTACTCCGCGACAGGTCCGGCCTAAAGGGAGATCGGCCGGGCCTGCCCGGACAAAACCTGCGGAGCACTTGCCGGCAAGATGCTCGGGTGGCTCGCCGGCGAATGCCTTGATAGCAGACTGCCGGCTAAGGTTTCGTGCCACAGGTCCTACGTTCAAATGCGGCCTTGATGCAGGAGGCGCACTTGACCGGTCAGTGCATGAGCGATGCCTCGATCGCAATCCGGATGGCATCGGATGTATGGCTGGCGCCCAGCTTGTGCAGCATGTTGGCACGGTGGATTTCGACCGTGCGCGGGCTGATCGAGAGCTTTTCGCCGATCAGGCGGTTGGACAGGCCGCTGGCCACGGCACCGAGCACTTCGCGTTCCCGGCGGGTCAGCTTGCCGACGCGCGCCCGGGCCATCGCTTCGCGCAGCTTGCCATGGCCGGTTTCGGCTGCGCGCGCGATCGCGTTGCTGATCGTCAGGGCCAGTTCCCCTGCGGAGACGGGCCACACCAGATAGTCGACCGCTCCGTCGAGCACGGCCTGGACTACGCGCCCTACGTCGGGCCCTTCGCTGAAGGCGATGATGGGAAACCACTGGCCCTGGTGGGCCATCGCCTCGATCAGCCCGTTGATCGCACAAGGTCCGTCATGGATCAGGACGATGCCGGAACGGGGCCAGGCATGAGCGAGTTCGCAGACGTTCTCGAACAGTTCGACATGAAGGTCGTGCGAGGACAGCGCATGGCTGACCGTGGCCCGCCGCCGCGTATCATCATCGATGAGGATGAGGGTCGAGATTCGCTCCACCGGCATGCTCCCTGTGACTTGTGCCTAGGGAGATATTCGCATCCGGCGGCAACTGCCCGGCGTACCTGCTCCAGAATCGAACGACCGGCTGCTTCAGTCCGCGCGGTATCGCGGCAGTCCTTGGCGGAAATGCCCCCGAAACGGGTTCACATGACCCTCTTCGGCAAGGCTTATCCGGCTTTCATGGCCTGGCTGATCTCGGCGAAGTCGGTCCGCATCGTCGCGATCTGCTTGGCATCGAAGGCGACGGCGGAGTCCAGGATGGTGCGGCGTGCGGCCGCATAGAACTGGTTCAGCGCTTCGCCCATGCCGCCCTCCTGGGAAACGCCCATCTGCAGCGCGGTGATCGCGGTGAGAGCGCGGGTCATCGAGCGGCTCTTGAGACCGTTGTCGCCGTTCTGGTGCGCGTGAATCGCGGTTCCGAGCGCGCCGATGAGATGCTCGTAGCACACATGGACGAGTTCGGCCGGGTTGGCGCCGGTTACACGGGCGTCGAAATCGACGCGGCGGTAGGCTTCGTGGGGGGATTGCTGCAGCAACATATTAACTGCTCGAATTGTTCCAAGCGTCGATCTGGCTCTGGAGCATCGTCTGGGTCGATTTCAGCGATGCGATGCGGCTCTCGGAGGTGGTGAACTGGGAGGCAAGGCGGGCGCGCAGCGCTTCCTGCTGGTCGGCGACCTTGGTGAGGTCTTCGCCGATCTGGGTCAGCTGCGAGTTGAACTTCGTGATCGACCCGGCAAGCGAGCCGGTATTGGTGGTCGATGACGCCGAACGGTAGATCTTGTCGAACGTGGCATAGACACCATAGAGGCCGTTGGTGAACATCGCGGCCACGCCTTCGGGATCGGCTTCCAGCGTGGCTTTCAGGCGATCCGTATCGAGCGAGAAGGTGCCGTCGCGCTGGGTCGAGAGGCCCAGGTCCGCAAGCGTCTTGGCCGCGCCGGTGGCGTTCGGCATGACGGTCGTGCCGGCCAGCTGCATCAGCGACTGCTTGAGGAGGCGGGCGCCGGAATCGTTGGCGAGGTCGCCGCCGAGCGCCGTGGCCGTGTTCAGCGAGGACATCACCTCGTTGAGGGCATCCGTGAAGTCCTGCATCGAGCTGCTGATGCTGTCGGACGGATCGCTGAAGCTGATCGTCGTCGGCGATCCCACGTTGGTGCCGGTGAGCTGTAGCTTCAGGCCGGGAACCGGATCGGTGATGGTATTCGAGGCCGAAGTGTAGGACAGGCCATCGATGGTGTAGGAGGCATCCTGCGCTGTTGCCAGCAGCGTGCCCGATCCGGAGCTGGGCGTCCAGGCGAGGTTGGAAAGGCCCGGATCGGCCGCATCTTCCGTCGCTTCAAGGATGAAGCCGTTGGCGGCGCCTTCCGCGCCCTTCATGACGAGCTGGGAGCCGCTGGCGGTATTGGCGATATAGGCCGTCACACCGGCGCCGGAAGCGTTGATGGCGCTGGCGACATCGGCAAGCGTGGCGCCGGCCGCGATCGTGATGTCGACCGAGGCGTGGCTTGTGTCCTCGGTGAAGCTGCTGCCCGACACTGTGCCGAAACGCAGAGTGAGCGTGCCCGAGCCCGTCGTGCTGGCGGAGGACGCGTAAGCGGTGCTCGCGAGCTGCTGACCCTTGGCGATCTGGCTGACTTCCAGCGAGTATGTGCCGGTGGGCTGGCTGGTGCCCGACAGCGTTGCCGTGGCGACCGAGCTGTTGGCGACGCTCGGTGTGCGAGCGAGGTCGCCCGAGCGGACGAGCGTGCCCAGCGAGGTGTCGAGAGCGAGCAGCTGCGACTTGATGTCGGAGGCTGTCGAAATCTTGGTGTTGAGCGTGTCCTGCTTGGTCGTCAGCACCGAAGTCCGGTACTCGAACTGGGCCGTGGCAAGGTTGTTCGCCAGCGCCGCCATGTCGATACCGCTGCCCGCGCCGAGCAGCGTTGCGATGGACGTCGTCTTCAGCGAAGTGCTCGCCGTGCTCGTGCTGGTGGTGCTGGTTGTCGTGGTCATGGCTTCTAGGACGGATTTTCCAGGGGGCGGTTAAGGGACGAAGACGGATTTCCGTGGTTTCCCAACATCGTCATTCTCACACGCTGGCCGGGTCGAGACGGCCGTCGGCGTCGAAGCGCAGAGTGACCGGCACCGTGACCTGCGGGGCGGCCCGCTTCTCGCCGCGCTTGATGGCCAGGACGAAAGCAAGGATCGCGGCGACGGCGACGTAGTGCTCCTCGCGGATCGCCTCGCGTTCGCGGGTGGTGTAGAACACCGAACGGGCCAGCGAGGGATATTCGAGCATGGGCACGGCATATTCGGCCGCCAGCTCGCGCATGGCCATGGCCTTGTCGCCGCGCCCTTTGGCAATGACGACAGGCGCGAAGTGCTTTTCCGGATCGTAGGCGAAAGCGACCGAGAAGTGCGTCGGGTTGGTGATGACGAACTGCGCTTCCTTCATCGCCGGGACCAGCCCGCCCATGGCGATCTGGCGCTGGCGCTCCTTGATCGCGGCTTTCTTTTCGGGGGCGCCTTCGGAGTCCTTGTGCTCGTCGCGCACTTCCTGGAGCGTCATCTTGAGGCGCGACATGCGGCGGAACAGCTGCACCGGCAGGTCGATCATGGCGATCAGGAACAGTCCGGCGGCCAGCCAGAAAAGCAGCGTGATGATGCCGTGCCAGGCCCAGGAAAGCTGCTCGAACAAGTCGCCGCGGCCGAGCCGGGCGAATGTCGGCAGGCGGCCGCTGGCCCAGACCCATGCGATCGTGCCGAGCAGGCCGATCTTGAGCAGGCCCTTGCCCAGCTCGATCAGGCCGTTCGGGCCGAACATGCGCTTGAGGCCGGAGGCCGGATTGATGCGCGAAGCCTTGGGGGCGAGGTTGCCGGCATTCCAGCGCCCTTCGCCGAAGCCGAGCTGCGAAATGAGCGAGGATGCGATGATTGCTAAGCCGAGGATGGCGACTGGCGGCAGGACCGCGAGCATCGCCGACATCAGCATCTGGCCGGGCGCAAAATCGATGATTGAGGCGCGGTCCCAGGTGAAACCGGCGCGCAGGTTGCCGAGCAGGAGATCGAGAAGCCAGGGACCGGCGATCAGCAGCCAGGTTGCGCCGATGCCGACGGCCGCTGCCGTGGCGAGTTCGCGCGAACGGATGACGTCGCCTTTTTTGGCGGCGTCGCGTTTGCGCTTTTCTGTTGGCGCAAAACTCTTTTCGCCACTGGACTCGCTCATTTGGCCATGACCTCGGAAGTTGCCGTGATGGCGTCAGCGGACAGGCGCGTGACAAGATCGGTCAGCACCGGGGTGGACAGCATCAGGGCGGCAATGCCGGCCAGCAGGCCAGCCGGTAGCCCCAGCGAAAACAAGTTGAGCGAAGGTGCCGAGCGGCTGAGCACGCCCGTAATCATCTGAACGATGAACAGCACCAGCGTGACCGGCAGCGCGATGGTGACGGCCGTGACGAACATCTGCGATGCGAAACCGGCAACCATCGCGAAGCGTTCCGGGCCGAGCCAGGTGTGGCCCGGAGGGAACACGCGGTAGCTTTCCACCAGCAGCGCGAACCACTGCAAGTGGGCGCCCAGCGCGAGGAAGATCAGCGTCAGCACCACCATGAAATACTGGCCAAGCGCCGGGGACTGGGTGCCGGAGGTCGGATCGACCGCGATCGCCATGTTCATGCCCATGCCGCCGCCGATGACTTCGGCCGCCATGATGGGCGCAGCGAAGGACAGCTGCAGCACGAAGCCGAGCGTGAGGCCGACCAGCACTTCGCCGGCGACGCTGAGCATTCCGGCCAGAGAGAACAGGGCGGGCGGGGCCTGAACGTTCGTCCAGGCGCAGATCATGACGGCGATGGCGCCGGCGCCGATCACCCGCACTTGCGCGGGAACCGAAGCGGAGCCGAACAGCGGCGCGGCCAGGAGCGCGGCACCGATCCGCGTCATGACGAACAGCAAGCGCCAGAATTCGACTTCGAGCGCGCCATAGCCGAAGTCCAGATTGATCACGGCGCCACCTGCTCGGCCTGGCCGATCGTGGCGATCTGCGTGAAGATTTCCTGCGTGAAGTCGGCGATCAGCGTCATCATCGAGCTGCCGAACAGCACCAGCACGAGAGCAATGATCGCCAGCTTGGGCACGAAAGTGAGGGTCTGCTCGTTCACCGAGGTCGCGGCCTGGATGATGCCGACCACAAGGCCGATGGCCAGCGCGGCGAGGAGCACCGGGGCAGCGACCAGCGCTGCCACCCAGAGCATCTTGTCGGCAAGGGCCAGAAGGGCGGAGATGTCTTCCACGCGGGGCTTATCCGAAGCTCGATGCCAGAGAGCCCATCAGCAGCGCCCAGCCATCGACCATGATGAAGAGCAGCAGCTTGAAGGGCAGCGAGACGATCATCGGGCTCATCATCATCATGCCCAGCGACATGAGGACCGAGGAAACGACGATGTCGATCACCAGGAAGGGCAGGAACAGCATGAAGCCGATCTGGAACGCGGTCTTGAGCTCGCTGGTGACGAAGGCTGGCAGCAGGATCGAGAAGGGCACATCTGCGCTGCTCTGGAACTTGGGCGCCTTGGCCATGTCGGCGAACATCATCAGGTCGCGCTGGCGGGTCTGGCGGATCATGAAGGCGTGGAATTCCCCGCCCGCGTTCTGGATCGCCTGCTCGGCGTTGATCTGGTCGGCGGCATAAGGAGCGATGGCGACCTGGTTCACCCGGTCTAGCGTGGGCGACATCACGAACAGCGAGAGGAACAGCGACAGGCCGATCAGCACCTGATTGGGCGGTGACTGCTGCAGGCCGATCGCCTGGCGCAGGATCGACAGCACGATCAGGATGCGCGTGAAGCTGGTCATCATCAGGATCAGGCTGGGCAGGATCGTCAGCAGCCCCATGATGAGCAGGAGCTGCAGCGACAGGTTCATGCCCGGCCCTTCGGTGCCGCCGAGCGAGCCGAAGGCGCGGTCGAGCGCGCCGGGAATCGCGGTCGGTGCGGAAGCCGCCGCGGGAGCCTGCGCCTGGGCGAAGGCTACGACCGGAAGCAGGGCGGCGGGGATCGCCGCGATCAGGGAGAAGATGCGCTTCACTGGGGCAGACCCTCGCTGCGTTCGCGTGCCGGCGCTTCGGCGAGGCGGGTCAGGCCCTGGCGCGAGACCGACACGAGGATCTCGCGGCCGTGGAATTCGAGCACCGCCAGCTTCAGCGTCGGCGAGAGCATGGTCGTCTCGACGATGCGGACCGATTTCGAACCGGCGCCGATGCCGGCCTTGTCCTGCATCTTCTTCGCCAGCTTGAGCGCGCCCCATGCCATGAGGCCGATCATCGGCAGCATGATGATGAGCTTGAGGATGTACCAGAGCATGGAAGGATCAGGCCCCTGCGATGTCGGCGTCTGTGTCGGAAATGGCCATCGAGTTCTGCGCCGGGGCAGTCTCCTCGACGCCGACCATCTCGACGATGCGCAGGCCGAAACGGCCGTTCTGCGAAACCACTTCGCCCTTGGCGATGGGCTTGCCGTTCACCAGCACGTCGAGCAGTTCGTCGGTCAGGCGGTCGAGCACGACAAGGCTGTCGGGGCCGAGCGCAAGGACGTCCTTGAGCTTCATCTGGGTGCGCCCCAGTTCGACGGAGAGACGGACATCGACATCGCGAAGGAAATCAAGGCCGCGGGAATGCATGGTCATGGGATCAATCTTTCCGAATGTCAGAATGCTTGCTGGATCTGGACCGCGACGCGGTCCTCGACTTCACCGATGGTGCCGGTGGCAATGGTGCGTCCGTCGACCTGCAGCGGGACCGAACGGGCGATAGCCACCGGCAGGACATCGCCGGGCTTGAGGGATGAAAGACGCGAGAAGCCGATGGTCATGTCGACCAGCACGGCGGTAACGGGAACCGGCATCGAACCGTAGGGCTCGGCCGAGGGGTCGGGCGTGCCCTGGCGGGCCTTGCGGCGGACCGGGTGGCGCGGCTCGGTAGTGACGGCGGCCAGCGTCGGCTGGGGGAAGGCCAGCGAGAACGACCAGGGCTCCACGCCGGGCTCTTCCACTTCCAGCGAGAGCTGCAGCAGGTCCTGGCGCTTGTCGAACGGGTTGAGGTAGCGCAGGCTGGTGTCCCGGCGCATCGCGCGGACCTTGTGTTCTTCCTGGCCGCCGAAAGTCGTGGCGAGGGCTTCGCAAAGCGCCTGCTCAAGGCGGCCCAGCAGCAGTTCGGCGGACAGCGGGAAGCTGTCGGGGAATTCGTCGGGCACGTCGCCGCGCCCGCCAAAGGCCCGGTCGATCAGCCGGAACACCGAGGGCGCCTCGAAAATGGCCAGCATCGGCAGGCCCTTGGGCCCAACCGCCATCAGTGTGTGCGAGGCCAGCGTTTCGATGTCTGCGGCGATCGAGGCGAGGTTGCAGTCCATCGGCATGCCGATGCGTACCAGCGGCGGTTCACCACCGGCGAAAGGCGAGAGGTGGCCGGGCAGGATGCGGGCCAGCCGCTCGCCGAGCAGCGCAAGGGCCGGGACCAGTTCGTCGATCGACGGGCCGGTGCCAAGCAGCTCGGAGCAGTGCTTGGCCTTGCGGCTCTGGCCGAATTTTGCGGAAGTCATGGTCATGGCGGTTCAGGCGGCCGGATTACTGGATGATGAAAGTGCGGAAGTAGACGGCGTCGACGCCGCCGAAGCCTTCCTTCTGGATCAGGACCTGGTTGATCGCAGCCGTCATGCGCTTCTGCAGCTTGTCCTTGCCCTGCATCGTGTAGACATCGTCTTCGGGCGTATCGGCCAGGATCTGGAGCAGGTGCGAGCGGATCGCCAGTTCGTGCTTCTTCAGCCACATCAGCACGCGGCCATCGCGGCGGGTGGAGCAGGCCAGGCTGGTCTGGATCAGCGCGTCGGAGTCCTTGAGGTTCGACGTGAAGTCTTCCGTGAAGGTGTAGTAGGCAGTGCGGTATTCGTCGCCGCCCTCGCCTTCCACTTCCATCGCGGTGCCTTCGCCCTCGCCTTCCTTGGTCTTGGGCATGTAGGGATCTTCCTCACCCTTGCGGACGAGCTGGGGACCGCGCTCCTTGGGCTCGTTGGCATGGCTGCCACCGATGACGCCGGTCGCAACGAGGGCAAACACGCCGCCGCCGCCGATCGCGAGCATACCTACGGCGACGAGGATCAGCATCAGCTTGCCCTTGCCGCCTTTGCCCTTGGCGTCCTTGTCCTTGCTCTTGTCACTCATTTACGTTCCCCTGGTATTCGAAAGGATCAGGCGTAGATGCCGCCGGCGCGCCGGGTGCCGTCCCGGGACTGGCGGGGCGCGGACGCCTCCTGATCGTGCGGAAGGGATGCCGTTCCCTGTCCGCGGTTCATCGATTGCCCGGCCTGATCGGCGCGGGCCTGCGAATTCTGTCCGGCGCCATTGCCCATCCCTGCACCGGTGCCGTTGGCGGCCGTCTGGTTCTGGGAGGAGGCCGGGGTGTACTGCTGTTGTTGCTGCTGCGAGGAATCGCTGCCGTTGCCATTCGATCCGCCCGAGAGCGAGGCGCTGGCGGCCGCATGGACGGCGCTGGCGAAGCCCGGATCGGCGTTCGCCATGGTCACGGAAAGGGCGTTGTCCTCGTGGCGGAACTGCAGCGAGATCTGGCCGAATTCGGCGTGATTGATCGCCGTCTTGACGAGATTCGGGTTCGCCGCTTCGCGCGCTTCGGCAAGGCGCGAGACGAGCGTGGAGAAGTCCTGAGGGCCGTCCACCGCCGCGCTGGTGGAAGGCGTGCTCACGGCGACCGGCGCCGGCGTGGTGTCCGCCGTTGCCGGGGTGGCTACCGTGATCTGCGTGGGCTCGATCATGCGCGCCAGCGGCGATGCCTGTTCCGTCCGGGCAGGCGTCTCCAGCTTGTCAGCGGCCTTGAGCGAGCCGGTCTCGGGCTGATCCGTCTCGCTGCGGGCGGCGCGCGGCGTGAACGAAGCGGTCTGCAACGCGGCACTGTCCTGTACGGTCTGGGCCTGCTGCACCGGCTGCGAAGTCTGGGCCGCCTGGGCGGTCTGGAGCGTCTGCGCGCCCGAAGCCGGTTGCGCGGACGAGGCCGCTGCGGTCACTTGCGGGCGGGTGGCGAGCTGCGCGGCGATGGCGGGCACGGTATCGCTTGCCGTCGCGGAAGGGGCTGCCGGCTGTTCGGCAACGATCGTGATCGGCGCCAGTGCGACATCGGGAAGCGCGGGGGCGTTCGCGGTGCCCTTGGCGGAAGCCGCGGTCTGTCCCTGTGCCTGCACCTGGCCCTGCACTTGCGCTGCCAGCGCCTGCTGGGCGGAGGCGGGGGCCATCGCGACGGCGGCAGTTCCCGCCATCAGGCTGGCGGTCGATTGCGTGGAAGTGCCGGCGGCCGCAGGCGGATTGGCCGCCGTGGCTTCGGTGCCGGACTGCGGCTTGACGGGAAGCGGGAGAACACCGGCAAGCGCAAGCGACAGGACAGCCGGGTCCAGTGCCGCGTCGGAAGAGGCCGTTTCGGCGTCCGCATCGGTATCGGCAGTCGTTTCGGTCTCGCCATTGGTGTTCGCGGCAGCGTCCCCGGCCGCACCCGGCAAGGTTTTGCCGGTTGCCTTGCCGGTATTGCCGCCGGCAACCGACGCCAGCAGTGCGGCAAGGACGGTGCTGGCGTCGGTTTCGGTAGCCGGTGCGGCTTCCTCGGGCGCGGCATCGAGGCTGCCGGAAAGATCAAGAAGCGCAGAAAAGCTGCCCGCTCCCGCAGCGTTCACGGCAGAGCCGTGCGCTTTGCCCGCAGCCTGGGTGTGGCCGGCGGAGGGTGAGGTGGCAGCGGTTTGGATCATGTGGAACGGGTCCTTGTTCTGGCGTCGCAGAACACTAATCAAGATCCGTGCCAGATCCCTTTCTGCTTGTAAGAACAGGCTGTTCCGAGGCTTTCGCGATCAGCCGCGCCTGCAGTTCCGCGCGTTCTTCGATGGCCGCGCGGCGGCGTTCGGCTTCGGCCAGTTCGCGCTGCTTGGCATCGGCGATCGATTGCGCGCGCAGGGCGTCGCCATCGGTGGTGCGGCTGAGCGCCTGCAGCCCGACGACGAAGCGGCCGAGCTGGCGGAGCGAGGCGCCATCGGCGGCCTCGCGGCGGCTGGCATAGTCGGAAGCCATCTGCCGGGTCCGTTCGGACAGCGAGCGCAGTTGCGTGAGTGTGCTTTCCGCCTGCGCGGCTTCGACGGCTGCCGTCTGCTTGGCAATGGCGCGGATCTTTTCGAGCCGCTTCAGCCGGGCGAGGCGCTGTTTCTCTTCCTTCACGGCGAGATCTCACGACGGGGCGCGGCGTGCATGTCCATCATCCCAGCAGCGCCACCAGTTGCGCGGCGCTGTCTGCGAGATTGATCGTTTCGCGTGCCGACTGGCTCAGGAACGCGGACAGCAGGTCGTGCATGGCAATCGCGCGGTCCAGCTTGTGGTCGGCCCCCGCACGGTAGGCGCCCATCAGCACCAGGTCACGGTTGGCTTCGTAGCTTGCCGTCAGCGCGCGGAATTCGCGGGCCAGCTCCTGATGCTGCGGCGGCACGATGTCGTTCATCACGCGGCTGAGCGAGGCGGCGATATCGACCGCCGGATACTGGCCGCGCTGCGCGAGGGCGCGCGAGAGCACGATATGGCCGTCGAGGATCGAGCGGGCGGTATCGACCACCGGATCGTCCTGATTGTCGCCGTCTGCCAGCACGGTGTAGAGGCCCGTCACCGAACCGCCGGTCGCCGCCGAATTGCCCGCGCGCTCCACCAGCTTGGTGATCGTGGCGAGCGCCGAAGGCGGATAGCCGCGCGCTGCGCCGGGCTCGCCCAGCAGCAGGCCGATCTCGCGCGCGGCGTGGGCGACGCGGGTGAGGCTGTCCATGATGAGCAGGACTTTCTTGCCCTGCGCACGGAAGTGCTCGGCCATCGAAGTCGCCAGCATCGCGCCGCGCAGGCGCAGGTTCGGCGCGTGGTCGGCGGGAACCGCGACGACGACCGTCTTGTCCTTCTTCTCGGCATTCATGTGCCGTTCCACGAAGTCCGAGACTTCGCGGGCACGTTCGCCGATCAGGCCGACAATCACGATGTCGGCGCTGGAGCCGCGCGCGATCATGTCGATCAGCACCGACTTGCCGACGCCTGAGCCGGCCATCACGCCGATGCGCTGGCCGATGCCGAAAGTGGTGAGGGCATTGAGCGCGCGCACGCCGGTGTCGAAGGTCTCGCGCACCGGGCTGCGATCGAGCGCGGAGGTGCGCACGCCGCCGGCGGGCCATTCCATGCGGCTGTGGATCGGCGGGCCGCCGTCGATCGGCAGGCCTTCGCCATCGACCGCGCGGCCGAGGAAGCCGTCTCCCACCGGCAACATGCCGGGGCGGCCCTGCGGGCAGACGCGGGCGCCGGGGCGCAGCATGATCGTGTCGCCCAGCAGCATCATCATCGTGCGGCCGTTGCGGAAGCCGATGACTTCGGCGGAAATCGAAAGGTTGCCGCCATGGGCGATGCGGCACATCCCGCCCACCGGCACGGACAGGCCGCTCACTTCGAGCAGGCCGCCGTCGCAGGCGACCACTCGGCCGAACCGGCGCGGGGCGAGGTCGATCTGCTCGCCGGACATGTCGGTCAGGATCGAATCCCAGAGCTTCAGCATTCGTGCATCGCCTCGGCAATGGCGAGGCGCCAGGTGGCGGGGCCATCCTCGACGCCGCCGTTCTGGCTCTCGATGCGCACGGTGCCGCGCTCCAGCGTGGCATCAGGCTTGACGTGCCATTCGCGCGAGAGCTGCGGAGCGATCAGCTTGATGTCGTCCGGGTGAAGCCGGACGAGGCGCTCGTCGTCCGCCCGCGCCAGCATCGATGCCGCGCGGGTGATGCGGTGCATCAGCGCGTCCTCGTCGATGGCGAGCGGGGCCAGCGCGGCTTCGCACAGGGCTACGACGGTATCGCGCAGGCGCAGGCGCAATTCTTCTTCCAGAGCCGCGTCGAGCCGGCCGAACGCCAGTTTCAGCCCTTCGAACGCAGCCGCGTCTTCGGCGGCGCGTGCCTGCGCTTCGGTCTGGGCCTGGTCGTGGCCTGCGGCAAAACCCTGGGCAAAGGCCTCGGCGACCGGATCGGGCTGTTCCTCTTCGGCGGCGGCGGCCGGTTCAGGGGGCGGAGCCGGTTCGGGTTCCGGCTCAGGCTGCGGTGCGTTCGCATCCAGCAGCGCCTCGAAACGCTTGTCCGGCCGGAACCCGCCCGGTCTGGCGAAAGCCTCCAGCAGACTGAATTCGGGTTTTGGGACGGGAAAGCCGAGGTCAGACATAATCGTCGTCGCTCGAACCGAACACGATCGTGCCTTCCGCCGCCAGCTTGCGGGCGATCGTCACGATCTCCTTCTGCGCAGCGACCACATCGGCCAGCTTGGTCCGGCCGCGTGCGGCGATCTCGTCCTTCACGCCATCGGCGGCGCGGCTCGACATGGCGCGGAAGAAGAAGGTGCGTTCTTCCTCGCCGATACCCTTCAGGGCGTCGATCAGGGTGTCGCTCGGGACATCGCGCAGCAGGGCGCCCATCGCCATGGGTTCGAGCACGAAGAGGTGCTCGAACTTGAACATCTCTTCCTCGATCTTCTTGGCCATCGGCTTGTCGAGCTTGTTGAGCTCGCTCATGATCCGCTTTTCCGTAACCTTGCCGGTGCCGTTGATGATCTCGGCCGCCTCGCGCGCACCGCCCATCTGCAGCGGGCGCTGGCCGTGGCATTCGGTGATGCGCTGGTTCAGCAGTTCCTCCAGCATTTCCAGCGCGGGCGGCGCAACCGGGCCCAGCGTGGCGATGCGGTGAATGATCTGGGGCTGGATTTCGGGCGGAAGCGAGTGGAGCACTTCGGCCGCGACTTCGGGGTCGAGCTGGATCAGCAGCACTGCGATGGTCTGCGGATGCTCGTCCTTCACCAGCGGCACCAGCGCTTCCGGATTGAGCCAGCGCGCCAGTTCCAGCGTCGAGGTCTTCGGTTCCTCGGGCACGATCCGGCGCATCAGGTTCTCGGTCTTCACCTCGCCGATGGCGCGGTGCATCATCGAGCGGACCTGGCCGACGCGGTTGTGGGCGACAAGGCCGAGCTTCTCGGTCTTCTCGACGAAGCCGGTGATGGCCTGGGCGATGATTTCCGGGCTGATTTCGCCCAGAGCGCACATCTTCTCGCCGAGCATCCGCAGCTCGTCCGGTTCGAGCTCGGAGAGAATGCGGGCCGTCTGGTCTTCAGCCAGCAGCATCATCATGACAGCGGCGCTGTCAGCTGCGCGCAGGGGAACGACTTCACTCATCACGCGGCTTCCTGCTTGGTCTCATCCTCGGAGGGCGGTTCGTTCAGCATCTGGCGCAAGGCAGCGACGGCGCTGGCGGGCTGTTCGGAGACGAGGCGCTGGGCCAGGTCGAGCTGACGGGTCAGAAGTTCGGACCGGTGCATCTCGATGTTCACGCCTTCCGCACCGAGCAGACTGTTCGGGTGGATCAGCGATGCCGTGGCCGGCGGGCTGTCCTGAGCGGCGGCTCCGGCGGCTTCGCCTTCGATATCCTCGCTCTCTTCATCATCGTCCTCGTCCGAGGCGCCCTTCTTGGCCTTTTTCGCCTTCTTGTCGTCCTTCGCGGGCTTGTCGCCGCGCAGGGCCTTGATCACCGGGCGCACACCCAGCAGCAGAACCAGCAGCACGGCCAGCACCGCCGCGCCATTGCGCACGAGCATCGCGAACCAGCTGGTTTCGTAGAAGGGCAGGGCATCTTCAGAGACCGGCTCGAAGCTGCGGGTCACGACTTTCACCTGGTCGCCGCGCCGGGGATCGGCGCCGACCGCGGCACTGACCAGCGCTTCCAGATCCCTGAGATCCTGCGGCTTGGCGCCCTTCATGGCATCGGCGCTGATGGCGACGGCCACCGAAAGGCGCTTGATGGAACCTGGCCCATTGCTGGAGACCGAAACCTCGCGGCCCAGTTCATAAGTGCGGGTGGAGGAGGATTCGCCGCTCGTCGGCGGGGTCGCGGCCGGCGTGGGCTGGGTGCCCTGCGGTGCTCCCGGAGTGGCTTGCGTGGTGGGCGGCGGCGTGTTGGAGAGCACGCCGGGGACGCCGACGGGCGCCTGGCTCGCTCCGGTGGACTGCGACTGCTGCTCGGACTCGCTGCGCACGACGCCATCCTTGTCGTAGCTTTCGCGCGCGGCGGTGACTTCGCTCATGTCAAGATCGACTTGGATCTCCGAAGTGAAGTTGCCTTCGCCAAGGACCGGGCGCAGGAGCTGCGAGACTTGTTCACGCAGTTTGCTTTCCATGCGCGCCTGCAAGTCAAGGCGGTCGGAATCGGTATTGCCGCTGCTGTCGGACAGCAGGCGGCCGTGCTGGTCGACCACACGAACGGCGTCTGGCGAGAGACCGGGCACCGAGCCTGCGACCAGATTGACGATCGCGGAAACCTGGCTGTCGCTGAGCTGGCGGCCGGATTTCATGCGCACCATGACCGATGCGGACGGTGCGACGTTGTCACGCACGAAGACCGATTTCTCGCCTTCGGCCAGATGGACCCGGACCGAATCGACCCCGTCGATCTCACCGATCGTCAGCTGCAGGTCATGCTCGCGGGCAGAGCGCAGGCGTTCGCCTTCCAGCGTGCGGCTGGCCCCCATCGGCAGCTTGTCGAGAACCTGGTCGCCGCTTTCGGGCGTTGCCAGCGAGCCGTTGGAGGCGACCAGCATCCGGGCCTTGTAATAGTCGCTGTCGGCAACCGTCAGGGCGCCGGTCGAGTTGTCGATGTGATAGGGAATGGATGCCTGATCGAGCGCGGCCGCGACGCCCGCGCGATCGCTGTCGTCGAGCTGGGCATAGAGCGTGCGCTGCGGGTCGGGCGTCAGCGCGCTCCAGGCCAGCAGGGCGCCGCCGACTGCCGAGAGGCCGACGAAGGCAGGCAGCATCTTCTTGATCGCAGGCTGGGCACCAAACGCGGAAAGGCGCGTCAGCACGCTGCCGCCGGCCGGGTTCATGAGCGGGGCGAACAGGGAGGCGGACGCCGGAAGACCGGCGCCCGGCGCACCATCGGGAGTAGCGGGAACGAGATCGGACATGTCTTATCAGACCCCCATTCGCATGATGTCCTGATAGGCGGACAACAGCTTGTTACGAACCTGCAGGGTTGCTTCGAAGGCAACACCGGCTTCCTGGCGGGCGAGCATGACCTTGGCGACGTCGGTCACTTCGCCCTTCTGATAGGCTTCGGTCAGCCCGTCGGCTTTCGCCTGCACCGAACTCACACCGTCCAGAGCATTCTTCAGCGTATCGGCGAAACCCTGTGCGGGCTCCTGCGTCTGGGCCGGGCCGGCAACGGCAGTGGCGTCGGCGCCCTGGGTGGAATGCAGTTGCTTGAGCAGATCGTTGCGCTGAATGATCTGCTGGCGCATCTGCATGATCTGCTGGACACCGCCGGCGCCACCGCCGATGCCAGAGATCCCGCTCATCGCCGGCCGCCGACCGCAGTGCGGCCGATCTCAATGCCGGCCTCGCGCAGCGAGGCGAGGCGGTAGCGAAGCGTGCGCTCCGAAATGCCGAGCTCGCGGGCGGCGCGGCCGCGGTTGCCGCCGCAGGCCTCAAGCGTTTCCATGATCGCGCGGGCTTCCGAGATCTGGACGACGCTCGACAGGCGGCGGGGCGCTTCGGCGGCCGCGGCAGCCGCGAGGGCTTCCATCGAGGTCGGCGCCGGAGCGGCAACGAGACGGGCCGGGCTGTCGAAGACGATATCTTCGGGGGCGATCAGGTCCTTGCCGTGAGCCAGCAGCAGGGCGCGGCGCATGACGTTTTCGAGTTCGCGGACATTGCCCGGCCACTGGTGCAGCTTGAGCATGGCCAGGGCGCCTTCGGTCAGCACCGGAACGCGGGCCGGATCGGGCGCATGGCGCAGGGCCATGGCGAAGGCGAGCGGCGCGATGTCGTCCGGACGTTCGCGCAGCGGGCGCAGCGTCAGCGGGAAGACATTGAGGCGGTAGTAAAGGTCGGCGCGGAAACGGCCTTCGGCAACTTCGGCCGGAAGATCGCGGTTGGCGCAAGCGATTACCCGCACGTTAACCTTAATCGGGTGAGTCGCACCGATCGGCACGACTTCCTGTTCCTGGAGCGCACGCAGCAGCTTGGCCTGAAGCTGGAGCGGCATCTCGGCGATTTCGTCGAGCAGCAGGGTGCCGCCGTCGGCTGCACGCATGAAGCCTTCGCTGGCCTGGGTCGCGCCGGTGAAAGCGCCCTTCTGGTGGCCGAACAGCATGGCCTCCAGCATGGCTTCCGGCATCGCCGCGCAGTTGACGGCGATGAACGGGCCGTTGCGACGGTCGCTGCGGGCATGGATGAAACGGCTGAGCACTTCCTTGCCGGTGCCGGTCGGGCCATTGATCAGAACGGGGATGTCGCTGGTGGCCAGACGGTCGGCCAGCGCGAAAATCGAGAGACTTTCGGGATCGGCGGCGATCGGTTCGGCGGGGCCGGACATGGCGGCGAGCAGCATGGCAAGCGAGGCTTCGCTGACGCCGTCGCCGTAAGTCAGGCTGATTTCACCATCGGCAGCGCGGCTCAGGGCGGGCATGTGGCCGCGGGCAAGACGCACGGTGCGCGCATTCGGATTGCCCGGTGCAGTATCCTTCGCGTCGCGCAGATCGATCGCGGTGCAGTCGAACAACGACGTCGCGATCGCCCCCGCGCGATTGACCAGCGGACCATGCCGGCGCGCAAATTCATCGTTAAGAGCCAGAGCGGCCATGTCTCGATTTCCCCCGTGGAATTAACCAGTTCCGAGGGTGTTTATGTGGGCCTAACGGCCAAGAGATCGGAAATTTAAGGCCTCGTATTAACACCTAAATTTGCCGTTATGCGGCAAGGGTCTGCAGGCCATCCGGCAAGCCCCCGGCAAGAAACCGGCAACGAAGCGGCTTAATTTTGCCGGTCCGTTGCCGGTCTATGCAGTGGCAGCCGTGCCGGATGGGCCGGTCAGGTTGCCCGGATCTCGGGACACCTAACGGGAGCTTTGAAATGTCAGTTATCAATACCAACATCTCGGCGATCAAGGCGATGAACGCCTCGAACTCGGCGAGCAAGATGCAGAGCACGGTCATGGAGCGCCTGTCGACCGGCAAGCGTATCAACGGTTCGAAGGACGACGCCGCCGGCCTCGCCATCGCCACCTCGATGACCTCGTCGATCAAGGGCATGAGCCAGGGCATCCGTAACGCCAACGACGGTATCTCGCTGGCCCAGACCGCCGACGGCGCTCTGTCGGAAGTTACCAACATGCTGCAGCGCGTTCGTGAACTTTCGGTCCAGTCGTCCTCGGGTACCTACCAGGACTCCGACCGTGCGGCGATGCAGTCGGAAGTGACCGCGCTCACCAGCCAGATCGGCGACGTGCTCTCGCAGACGAAGTTCAACGGCAACGCGCTGTTCTCGACCACGTCGGGTTCGGACGTCTCCTTCGACATCCAGACCGGTGCGAACTCGGGCGAGAAGATCACGCTGACGTCGACCGCGATCGACGGCACCAACATCACGTCGGCGGCTCTGGACGTTTCGACCTCGACGGCCGCTTCGACCACCATCGACAACGTCGATTCTGCTCTGGCGGACGTTAACTCCACCCGCGCTTCGCTGGGTGCCGGCCAGAACCGCCTCGAATCGGCGATCAACACCCTGACCAACAACGTGACGAACCTCTCGGACGCGCGTTCGCGGATCGAGGACGCCGACTATTCGAGCGAAACCACGGCGATGGCCAAGGCGCAGATCCTCTCGCAGGCTTCGACCGCGATGCTCTCGCAGGCCAACCAGAGCCAGCAGAACGTCCTGTCGCTGCTGCGCTAATCTAAAAATTAGTTAACCAGCCTGCCCTAACCAAGCAGGTTTTCGGGCCCGGTGGGTTTCCCCAGACCGCCGGGCCCTTTTTCGTGTCTGCAGGATAGGCACAGGGAACCTTCGCCATACGGTGGCGATGGTCTCCCACGCAGGTTCGGAGCGGCCGCTTTGCCGGAGGGGTTCTCTGACATAGCGGGCCCCAGACTGCCCCCTTTCCCGAAAATGCCCGCGATCGTTGTGGACTTGGCGATGCGCCTAGCGGCGCTGCCGGTTACACGGATGGTGCCGGGCATGACCCAGTAGGGTCAAACACGGCTATCGTCAGCCGGTCAGCTCTTGGCGTTCGGACAAGGCCGCCTTGCGGATGCATCGTTAATACCATCGCCGGTGGACCTCTTCCTCACGCAGCCGACTGTCCGGTGGGCCAACCATCGCTGCTTTGTCCTTGCGCGTTTCCCATGCGCGAGGACGCGTCCGCATAAGCCTCCCAACACGTTCGCGAATGGTTATCCGGTTGCGTGCCGGGCCAGTGAGAACGGCATCGGGCCGATCGGGGCGGGACTCGCGCTTACGGACGTGAGGACGATTGGCGAGCTACCCCTGCACCGTGCGTCGAGACGGATGTTGGGGGCTGCCAGTGCGGCAAGGCTTTTCGGCCTCGAAACAGGGCGAGCGCCAGCGGGCGTGCCCGGCGCAGATGGTCAACCAGACCTCACGGTCGATCCGAAGAGCGCCGTCAGTAAAGCTTTCGTAGAGAGCACGGAGGGTGGGAAGGCCGGATTCCGGTCCGGTTGCACCAGGCACGCTCTCCCTTTCGTTCGAGCGCCATGGCGCGGCGGCCGGACGCGTGGCCCGGCAACCGGATCGCGGCCGTGATGGCCGGATCCGGGTACAGGGCCGGCGCCGGATCAGTCCAGCAGCGTGATGGAGATACGGCGGTTGCGCGGATCCTGCGGATTGTCCGGGATCAGCAGTTCCTTGTCGGCCACGCCTTCGATGCGCTTGAACCGGTCCTCGCTGATGCCATCACGCATCAGGGCCTGGCGCGTCGCTTCGGCACGGCCGGCCGAGAGCGACCAGTTGTTGCCCCGGACATCCGCCTTGTACGGCAGGGCATCGGTATGGCCGCGGATGGTGAGCTGGCCAGCATCGGGGCCGACGGCCTCGGCGAGCGCGCTGATCAGTTCGGCGGCCTCGGGGGTCAGCACCGTGGTGCCCATGCGGAACATCGAGAAGTCGGCGTCGTCCACCAGGTCGATGCGCACGCCCTCAGTGGTGTCGACGAGCCGGACCTGTTTGGCGAGCTGGCGCAGGCGCCGGGTCGATTCGAGCTTTTTCGTGACCGCTTCCTTGGCGCGCATGGTGCGCTTGACCTTAGTGCCGCCTTCCTTCGGTCCGCCGGTGGCGTCGCGCGGAATGGTCAGCGTCTTGGTGCCGGTCTGGCCGGCGCGGTGCGGATAATCGTCGGCGTCGACAAGCGAGGAACCGCCCAGCAGGCCGGCGCCCGACCCTGCGGAGGCGTCCTTGTTCTTGACCAGCGTCGGCGTGAAGTAGTCGGCAATGCCCTTGCGCTGCTTTTCGGTGGTCGCACCGAGAATCCACAAGAGGAGGAAGAACGCCATCATCGCCGTCACGAAGTCGGCATAGGCGACTTTCCACGCGCCGCCGTGGTGGCCGCCGGCAACCACGGTGATCTTCTTGACGATGATTGGTTTGGGCGGCTCGTTCTTGCCCCGCTTGGCGGCCATCTCAGCGGCCCCTCATGGCGTCGAGCAGTTCGGACAGGCCGGGGCGGAACGCGTGGCCGAGGCCCGAGCGGGCCGATTCGACCACCAGCGGCTGCGGCCAGCCGTGCAGCGAGGCGATGATGACTTGCTTGACGGCGTGGAAGATCTGCTCGTCCTGCTCGTTCACCTGCTTGAGGCGTCCGGCCATCGGCGCGACAATGCCGTAGGCCAGCAACACGCCCATGAAGGTGCCGACGAGCGCCGAGCCGATCATGCCGCCCAGGATCGAAGGCGGCTTGTCGATCGAGCCCATGGTCTTCACGACGCCCAGAACGGCCGCGACGATACCGAGCGCGGGCAGGGCATCGGCCAGCGTCTGCAGCGCGTGCTGGGGTTCGTGCAGCTCGTGGAAGTGAGTCTTCATGGCGTTGTCCATGACGTCCTCGACGGCGTGGACTTCCAGCGTGCCGGAGGAGACGACAATCAGCGTCAGGGTGTCGCAGATCAGGTGGACCAGCGCTTCGTTGCCGAGAATGCGGGGGAATTCGGCGAAGAGCGAGGAGGTCTTGGGATCGTTGACATGGCTTTCCAGCGCCACCGGGCCTTCCGAGCGCAGGATGCGCATCAGACGGGTGGTCAGGATAATCGCATCGATATGATCCTGCTTGTTGTGCTTCGGCCCCTTGAACACGCGTGCGAAACCGGCGCCGAGCGCCTTGATCTCGTGCATCGAGTTGCCGGTGACGATTGCCCCCACGGCGGCGCCGCCAATGATGATGAGCTCGTGCGGAATCGCTTCGAGCACCGGGCCGAGCGCGCCGCCGGTGATCGCGAAGCCGCCGAACACCATCACCAGCAGGATAACGACGCCGATGATTGCAAACATGGTTAACTTCCCCCGTCGAAAAAGAACCCGGCCCTGCCGAAGGCCGGGGGCAATGGTCTCAGTTCAGGTTGTTGAACAGGCTGAGGCTGGACAGCTTGGTGAAGCTCGCCTGGCTGGCCTCGAGAACGGTCAGTGTTTCCTGCAGGTTCGCGATGGCCTCGGTCATGTCGACCCCGCCGAGGTCGGACTTCTCGTTCGCCCGCAGTTCCGAAAGATTGGTGCTGCGCGTGGCGACGGTATCGAGCCAGGCAAGCCGGGTGCCGACCACCGTCTGCGCCGTGGACAGCGTGTCCAGACCCGTCTTGAGCGATGCCAGCGCGTCGTTGGCTGATCCGGTCGGATCGGTGGATCCGCCCTTGAGCGCATCGGACAGCGACTTGATCGTCGCCATCACGTCGGTGGTATTGCCGTTGCCATCGGTGAATTCGAAAATCTGCGTGCCGGTCATCGAACTGGCCATCGTCTGGCCGTCGCCGATCGGCAGGCTGTCCGCGCTGCCAGTGCCGATATACGTGGCGTTGCCATTGGCATCGAGCTCATAGGCATTGCCTGAACTCTCGCCCCCGAACAGCGCGTGGCCGTTCGAATCGCGCGAATTGGCGAGAGTCACCAGATCCTGCTGGATCTGATCCAGTTCGGTGGCGATGCCAGCGCGCTGGGTGTCGGTCAGCGTGGTGCTGGCGGCCTGGGTGGCCAGTTCCTGGGCGCGGATGATGGCGGTCGACATGTTCGACATGGCCGAATCGGCCAGCGACAGGTCCGCGGTCGCGCGGTCGGCGTTCGACGAGTCGATGGTTGCCAGTTTTTCAAGCCGCGAGAGCGTGCGCAACCGGGCGGCGGCGACGGGATCGTCCGACGAGCGCGACAGTTTTTCGCCGCTGCCGACCTGTGCCTGCAGAGTCTCGGCCTTCAGGCGCAAGTCCTTCATGCTGGCGCGGGACCGCTCGTAAAAGGCGCTGGTGCTGGTGGAAACGATCGTCATGGCGGGCCTACTTGATGCCTAGGATGGTGTCGAAGATGTCGGAGGCCACCTGCATCACCCGGCCCGAAGCCTGGAATGCCTGCTGGTAGCGCACGAGGTTGACGGCTTCCTGATCGAGATCGACGCCGGCCTGAGCCTGAAGCGCGACCTTGGCGGCGCTGGCGATCGAATCGAGAGCGTCGCGCGTCACTGTCCGTCCGGCCACCGCGCTGGAAATGCCGAACAGCACAGTGTTCATGTCGCCCGCCGGATCGGCGGTGGAGAGCGCGTCGCGCAGGGCCGTGAGGTTCGTCGCGTCGCGGCTGCCTGCGGCGCTGCCGGCCGCGGCGGTGGCGACGGCGCTGCCGCCGGTGGCGATCATCGTCATGTCGGCCGCGCCGGTGCCGCTGAACAGCGCCGTGCCGGTATCGCCGTTCAGGTCCACGCCATTCGCCTGCGCGGTGTTGACGGTATCGATGATCTTGGCGGCGAGCGCGTCGAGCTGGCTGTTGGTGTCGGCAAGCTGGGTCAGGGCCTGTCCTTTGCCGGCCAGGGCCCCGGAATCGATCGTCGCTGCGGAACTGTCCAGCGTGAAGGAGATGGTCCCGTCAGTGGCGGTGGCCATTTCCAGAGTCGAGGCCGTGCCGCCCGTGACCATGGTCGGGCCGGAGGAATCCCCCAGCGTGACAGTGACGACGCCATTGGTGCCGAAACTGGTCGAGATGCCGAGCTGGTCGCTCAGGTTCTGCAGCAGCAGATCGCGCTGGTCCAGCAGCGAGGTCTGGTCGCTCGACGAATCCGAGGAGCGGGCGAGGCGCAGGTTCACGCGGGCCAGTTCGGTCGTGATGCTGTTGACCGTGTCAACGCCCGACTGCGCTTCGAAACGCAGCCCGTCGCCGACGGCCTGGAGGCTGGACGACGTGACGTTGAAGGTCTCGGCCATGCTGCGGCCCTGTTCGACCACCGAAGCGCGCAGGGCGCCGTCGGAGGGGTCGGAGACCAGCTGCTGCAGGGCCGCTTCGAAGTTGACGATCGAATCGTAGGCGCCGGTCTGCTCGACGGCGGATTCGATGTTCTCCAGACCCTGCACTTCGGCATCGGCGCGCGCGGCGTCGGAGCCGGTGCGGCGGACTTCGGACTGGCGGAAGGTATCGGCGTTGCGGACCACGCTGGCGACGCGCACGCCGGCCAGGTTGATTTCGGTCGGCGAAGTGCTGACCGAGTTGACGCCCAGTTCGGTGACAGTGACGCTGCGGCGGACATACCCTTCCGACGAGGCGTTCGAGATGTTGTTGGCCGTGACGTCGAGCGCTGCCTTGGCAGCACGCGCGCCCGAACTGGCGATCGTGAGGAGGTCCGCGGCCATGGCTTAGGTGTCTCCCGTTCCGGTGGTGGTGCCCATGGTGATGCCCGTACCGCTGCTCGGGCCGATGCCAATACCGGCAGTAGTCTGGTCCGCGCTCTGTTCGGGCAGGAACCGCGCCATCTGCGCCTCGATGATGGTGGCAAAGCCGAGCGTGCCGCTCTGCGCGGTCACGTCGGCGAAATGCTCGTCCTGCATCTGGTTGAAGGTGTCGAGCGCCTGGCTGCTGAACAGCTTGTCGCCGCCGAAGTCGGCCTTGCGGGCGCTCGACAGCATCTGGCGCATGAACAGCGATTCGAACTGCTTGGCCACGGCTGTGAGCTTTTCGCGATCGGTCGCGGTCGCAGCCGTGGTCATGCCGGGAAGGGAGGACGTGATCGTGCTCATATCACCACCATTTCCGCCTTGAGCGCGCCGGCCTGCTTGAGCGCTTCGAGGATCGCGACGAGGTCCGACGGGGTGACGCCCAGCATGTTGAGGGCATCGACCACCTTGGACAGCGAGGCGCCGGGCTGGAACAGCGCGACGGAGCGCTTTTCCTCGTCGGCCGAGAGCGTCGAGTTCTGTTCGACGGCGGTCTGGCCCTTGCTGAACGGGGCGGGCTGGACCACGGTCGGATTCTCGTCGACCCGCACGGTCAGCTTGCCGTGGCTGATCGCGGCGGCCGAGAGGCGCACGGCCGAGTTGATGACGACAGTGCCGGTGCGGCTGTTGACGATCACGCGGGCCGGCGTTTCGGCCGGATCGACATTGATCATCTCGATCGCCGCCATCACGCTGGCGCGGGTGTTGGGATCGAGCGGCAGGGTCAGGGCCAGCGTGACGCCGTCCTCGACCGAGGCCGTGCCCGGGATTCGCGCGTTGATCGCATCGCGCACGCGCGCGGCGGTCAGGAAGTCGGCGTCGAACAGGTTCCAGCGCAGCACCGGATTGTTGTCGAACCCGGTGGCGACTGCGCGTTCGACGCTGGCGCCGTCGGCAATGCGGCCGACGGTCGGGATGTTGACGGTCAGGTTCGAGCCGTCCTTGCCGGAAATGCCGAGGCCGCCCACGGCCAGGTTGCCCTGGGCCATCGCATAGACCTGGCCGTCGGCACCGTAGAGCGGGGTCAGGATCAGGGCGCCGCCGCGCAGCGACTTGGCCTTGCCGATCGTCGAGACGGTCACGTCGATGCGCTGGCCCGGCTTGGCGAAGGCGGGAAGATCGGCGGTGATCATGACGGCCGCGGCGTTCTTGAGGCCCGGCGCGACGCCGGCGGGCAGGGTCAGGCCCATGCGGCCCGAGACGCCCTTCATCGCCTGGGTCAGATATTCGAGGTTGTCGTCACCCGTGCCCGGCAGGCCGACGACGATGCCGTAGCCGGTGAGCTGGTTCGAGCGCACGCCCTGGAACTGCCCGAGGTCGCGCACGCGTTCGGCCATGGCCGCGCCGGGAAGCACGGCGGCGAAAGCGGCGCTGAGAGCGGCGAGGGAAAGGAGGATGCGGCGAATCATGGCGGTCCCCATCAGAACGGCGAGATCATGTTGAAGAACCGGCCAAGCCAGCCCTGTTTGCTCGACTGCTGCAGCGCGCCCTTGCCACTGTATTCGATGTGGGCATCGGCGACGCGGCTCGACGGGATGGCGTTCTCCTGGTCGATATCGGCCAGGCGAATGATGCCGGAAAACCGGATCCATTCATTTCCCTGGCTGAGCAGCATCTGCTTTTCCCCTCTGACAAGCGCGGTGCCGTTGGGACGAACCTCCGCAATGGTGACGGAAAGCGTCGAGGCGAGCGTGCTCGTCTGGGCCGCATTTCCCCCTCCGTTGAACGACGAAGTCGAGCTTGCTTTAAGGGCATTGGGATTCAGGAAGGACAGGAGCCCGGCGGTCGGCGGGGTGATCGAGGCACCGCCGCCCTTCGAGTTCTTGGAAGTCACTGACTTGGCGGCGGTGGTGCTTTCCACGAGCTGGATCGTCACGGGATCGCCGACCCGGGCGGCACGCGTGCCGGTGTAAAGCGGCGCATAGCCGGTTGCGACGTTGAAGATGCCGCCGGTCGCGGCCTGGGGCTGCGCGGGCTGGGCCATCGGTAGCGTGGGCTCGAAGCCGGAGACCTTGGGCTTCTTCTTCGCGAGTGCCGGCGACGGAGCCGCTGCCAGCATGGTCATCGCGAGAAGCGCCGCGGCGCAATGGGTGAATGTCTTGCTCATGGTCCTTACAGCGTCTGGTTGGCGTTCTTGAGCATTTCGTCGACGGCCGAGATCATCTTCGAGTTGATCTCGTAGGCGCGCTGGGTCTCGATCATGTCGACCAGTTCCTCGACGATGTTCACGTTCGAACCTTCGAGCATACCCTGCTTGATGTTGCCGCGCCCCTGCTGGCCGGCAATGCCGATCTGCGCCGGGCCGCTGGCGGTGGTTTCAAGCATGAAGTTGTCCGACGAGGCCTGAAGGGCGGCCGGATTGGTAAAGCTGGCGATCGTGATCTGGCCGAGCTGCGTGGCATCGGTCTGTCCGGCGACCTGGGCCGAAACCGTGCCGTCGGTGGAAACGGTGATCGTGGTCGTGCCTTCGGGAATGGTGATCGGCGGCTGGACCACATAGCCCTGCGCCGTCACCAGCTGGCCCTCGGACGAGCGCGTGAAGTTGCCGGCGCGGGTATAGCCGAGCTGGCCGCCTGGAAGCTGCACCTGGAAGTAGCCGTCGCCGTCGAGCGCGAGATCGAGCGAGTTGCCCGTGGAGTTCAGCGAACCCTGCGTTTCCATGCGGGTGGTCGACTGGATGCCGACGCCGGTGCCGAGGTTCAGGCCCGTGGCGTAAGTGGTTTCGGTCGATGACTGGGCGCCGGCCACGCGGGCGTCCTGATAGGCGAGCGTCGCGAAGTTCGCGCGGTCGCGCTTGAACGCGGTGGTCGAAACGTTCGCCAGGTTGTTGGCGATCACGCGCATCCGCGTGTCCTGGGCTTCGAGACCGGTACGGGCGACCTGGAGTGCTGAACTGGGCATGGCTTCTTATTCCTCAGCTATCGATGCGCATGAGACGGGCGCCAGCTTCATCGAGCTGGCCGGCGGTCTGGACGAGCTTGGTCCGCATATCGAAAAGACGCTGGGCCGAGATCATCTGGACCAGTACTTCGGATGCGTTGACGTTCGATTCTTCGAGTGCTCCGGTAATTACCCGGGCATTCTCGTCGACCGGAAGGACACCCCCGCCTTTCACGCGGAACTGTCCGTCGAGGTCCTTGGCGATCTGGGTGCCGGTGGTGCTGACCAGCTTGATCCGGTCGACGGCCTGCGGCGGCTGGTCCGGCGTGGCGGGATCGGTGATCATCACGTTGCCGTCCGGCGCGATCGTCACGTTCGAGCCGGGCGGTACGGTGATCGGGCCGTTGTTGCCGATCACCGGCAGGCCTTCGCCGTTCTGGAGCACGCCGGTCACGGTGACCGAAAGGTCGCCGCGCCGGGTGTAGCTCTCCTGCCCGTCGGGGGCCTGAACCGCGAGCATGGCATCGCCCTGCATCGCGATGTCGAGGGCGTAACCGGTCTGCTTGATCTCGCCGTCCTTCATCGAGGCGCTCTTCACCTCGGTGCTGGACATGGCCCGCACATCCAGTTGCGGGCCTTCCAGCGTCATCGGCGTTGCCTGCAGAATCTCGGCCTTGAAGCCGGTCGTCTGGGCATTGGCCATGTTGCTGGCAATCACGCGCTGCTGGTTGAGCGAGGCGTTCATGCCCGAAACGGCGGTGTAGATCAGACGGTCCATCGGTCAGCCCCCCAGCGTTATCCGTCAGGTCCGCAGGTTGATGATGGTCTGCGAGATCTGGGTGGCGGTATCGATCGCCTTGGCGTTCGCCTGGAAGTTGCGCTGGGCGGTGATCAGCGAAACGAGTTCCTCGGCGATGTCGACGTTCGAACGCTCCAGCGCGCCCGACAGCAGGCTGCCGTAGCTGTTCGAGCCGGGCTGGCCATAAGTTGCGGTGCCCGAAGTGCCGGTCGCGGCCCAGGTCGCGTTGCCGAGCTGCTTGAGGCCGGTCGGGGCGATGAAGTGGGCGAGGGCGACGACGCCCAGCGTTTCGCTGGTGCCGTCCGAATAGGTGGCGACGACGTCCCCGTTCTCGCCGACCGAAACGCCCGAGTAGTCGGCGCCGGCGGCATTGGTCGAGGGAATCTGCACCGCCTGCAGGGTGGTGCCGCTGATCGCGCCGGTGGAATCGACCGGGTAGACCTGAAGCTGCGAGCCCTGGGCATTGGTGATGTAGCCGTCGCCGTCGACCGTGAAAGCGCCGTTGCGGGTGTACTGGGTATCGCCCGAGAGCGGGTTGACCACGGTGAAGAAGCCTTCGCCGTTCACCGCGACGTCAAGCGCATTGCCGGTCTGCTCGATCGGGCCCAGCGTGAAGTCCTGGGTGATCTTGGCGACGCTCGAACCGACACCGAACGTGGTGTTCGGGTTGGAATTGGCCGAAGCGGCGATGATGTCGGAGAAGGCGGTGTTGCTCTTCTTGAAGCCACCGGTTTCCGAGTTGGCGATGTTGTTCGAAATGACGCTGAGGTCGGTCTGGGCGCTCTTGAGGCCGCTGAGGGATGTATAGAAAGACATCGAGGCAATACTCCTGGAAGAGGATCAGGCTGCGGTTTGCGTGTCGGTCGAACCGGAGGACAGGCTGGCGCTCAGCGCTGACACGGCGCTCTGCGTCGCGTTCTGGGCGGAGACGACATCGTCGAGCTTCGACGAGATCGTGCTCAGCGTGTCGTTCATCTCGGTCGAGTTGGACAGCTGCGAGAACTGCGCCATCTGCGCGAGCATTTCCTTCTGGTCGACCGGATTGGTCGGGTCCTGCTGCTCCATCTGGGCCAGCATGAGCTTGAGGAAATCGTTCGAATTGAGCTGCGAAAGCGAATTCTTGGCCGTGGACGAGGAACTCGTCGTCGAGCTGGTCGAGGTTACGGAAGTGACGGTCATTTCATCCTCATCGTGTCGAGCATGAGCTGCTTGGCGGTGGACATGGCCTCGACCAGGTTCTGGTACTGGCGCGAGGCTTCGAGCATCTCGACCATCTCCGCGTTCTCATCGACGGGAGCGACCCAGACGTCGCCGTTCTCGTCGGCGAGCGGGTGGTCGGGATTGTGCTGGCGGACGGCAGCGGCGCTCTCGCGCACGACGCCCTGCACATCGACGGAGGCCAGACCGCTGGCGCGGTCGAGGTCTTCGGCAAAGACGGCGCGGATCGGCTTGTAGGCAGCTTCCTCGCTGCCCGAGACGGTCCCGGCATTCGCCAGGTTCGACGCTGCGGCGTTCATGCGCACCAGCTGGGCGGACATGCCGCGCTGGGCGAGGCCGAACAGGGTCATGGGCTGGTTGGACATCGTCAGTCTCCCTTCAGGGCCCGGGTCACGGTATCCACGCGGGCGCGGATGAACTGGAGCGTGGCCGAATAGCCGACGGCGTTTTCGGAGAAGGCGACCTGCTCGTTCTGCAGTTCGACCGTGTTGCCGTCGAGCGAAGGCATCACCGGCGTGCGGTAGAGCGTCGCGCGGTCGGCGGCGGTTGAGACGTCGGTCCCGCTCTCGGCAGCCTTGAGCGCGGCGGTGAAGTCGATGTCCTTCGCTTTGTAGCCGGGGGTGCCGGCATTGGCGATATTGGAGGCAAGCAGGCCCATGCGCTGCGAGCGCAATTCCAGAGCCGTGCCATTGATTCCGAAAAGATCGGGCATTTCTCTCGTGTCCTACGTTTACCAGCGGACTTAATAGCAAAGGGCGTGCCAAAATCCGGAATGGCCCGTTTTTCACGGGTTTTGGCGGTTTCGGCGCAAGGCTGGCAGCCGGAGCGGCAAGAGTTTGCCGGTAGGCGGCAAATTTACGCCTTCGGACTTCAAATCCGGCAGCACCTGTCGTTCTGTATGCCAAAGGAGATCTGCACAGATGCAGCCGGAAAACCTGTTCGACGCGGGCAGTGCCCTGATCGTGGTGGGCGGGACGTGCATGGCCACGGTCCTGCGCTGCGGGCTGGGTGATACACGTGCGGCGCTTGCAGCGCTGATGGGGCTTGGCCGGACCAGCTTCGATGCGGCGCGTGTGCGCTCCGAGCTGGCCGTGCATGTCCGCGGAATGCAGGCGAATGGCGTGATCCGCACCGAGCCGCGCTTTTTCGGCGATGCCGAAATCGACGAGGCGACGGATGCGCTGATCGGCACGCGCTCCATCGCAAGCCTGCACCGTACCCATCTCGAGCACAAGCGCGAGCGCAACCGGAACGCCCTGCGGGCGGTGCGCACGCTGACCCAGGCGGCCGATCTGGCGCCGGTGTTCGGTCTGGCCGGCACGCTTGTTTCGCTCAGCCAGCTTCCTGCCGGAGACGGGGCGGGCGGGAGCTTTACCGCAGCGATCTCCATGGCGGTGCTCACCACTCTCTACGGGCTCTTGCTCGGCAATCTCTTCTTCGCCCCGCTGGCGCGCGCTGTGGCGCGCCGCGCCTCGGATGAGGAAAAGGCCCGCCAGCGTGTGCTCGACTGGCTTGAAAAGCAGGTGGCCGGCGCCTTGCCGGCCGCGCCCGCGGCAAACGTGATCAAGCACAAGGCGGTGGCAGGCCAGGCGCGATGAGCGTTCGGGCCGGGCAGAGCTGGCAGACATCGCTGGCGGATCTGTCGCTGATCCTGTTCATGGCCACGGCGGCAGCGGCCAGCCATCAGGTGTCCAAGCCGCCGGCCAAGACCGCTTCCAGCCAGGCTTCCGCCGCGCCTTCGCCGCAGACCGAGCCGCTCTCGGTCTATGTCGCCGGGCCGGGCGCGCCGCCGCTTGCACAGTGGCTGCACGAGCAGGCAGCGGACCCGCGCCAGCAATTGACGATTACGGCCCGCTACGGGGCGGGGAGCGGCGCCCAGTCGCGCGCGCTCGCCGAAGCGGAGAAGCTCCTGGCCGAGGCAGGAGCGCAGGGGCAGGCCGCGCGGATCGTGGTCGAGCCGGGCGACGGCGCGGTGCGCGCCGTTCTGGCTTACGACTCTCCCTATGAAGGACGGACGGACGGCAAATCTTCTCGATAAAATGGCATGGTACTTGCTTAGTTTTCAGCAAGTCCAATTGACGGGAAATCCATGCCATGACTCCCAGCCTCATTCTCCTTGCCGCCGCTGCGGCGTCCGGAGCTTTCGCTGATCTCGACGTGATCGACCGCCAGGTTGCCGCGTTCACGGGCGCGACGGTTGGTCAGGTCGGTGGCGCGTTGACCCCGGTCGACCGGCGTCTGCGCCTGCAGCCCTGTCGCAGCGGTATTGCGCTGTCGTGGCGCACGACACTGCAGGAAAGCGTCGTGGTGCAATGCGGCGATGTGAACGGCTGGCGCCTGTTCGTGCCGGTCCGCCGGCCGGCGCCGGTTGCCGCCGCTATACCCGAGCGTGTGCCCGACGCGGTCAATCGCGGCGATGCCGTCGCGATTGCGATCAGCGGTGACGGGTTTACCGTTTCTCAACCAGGCGAAGCTATGGAATCCGGGCCGGTCGGTGCTTGGATACGAGTGAGGCCGGTGTCTGCGGGCAATGCCCGCACAGAACCGATGCGGGCGCGCATTGAACGCCCGGGACTGGTAATCTTGCCGCTGCCGTAAGGCGGCGGATTTTTATTGCCTGCCGCCAATTGGCAGTTTTTTGCCGCCCCCATTAAAAAGTTCTATAAAGTGCCGTTCTCAAGGTCAGGAACTTTTAAGGAGCGGCATCATGCCACCTATCGAAGTGGGACCTGCACGCGCTGCCAGCGCGATCGATGCAAGGTTGGCCCGCGCGGCGGGCGGTGAAGCATTGCCCGGTGCGAACGGGGCTGCTGCCAACCGCACGACAAGCAAGAATACGAGCACGACTGCCAGTACGGCGGTGGAAACCTCCGACGCGCTCAATCCGGGCGCGGCGCCGGTCGATACCGATCGTGTCAATGCAGTCCGCAAGGCTGTGGAATCCGGCTCGTACCCGCTGATTCCCGCCAAGATCGCAGATGCCATGATCGCCGCCGGCGTCATGCTGAGGAGCCCGAAGTAATGTCCAGTTCCGATCTTCGTGACACCCTGCGGCAGATGCTTGCCGTTCTGGAAGAAGAGCGGCAGGCCCTTGCCGGGCTGGATCTGGACGGGATCGTCGGTGCCTCCAACGACAAGAACCGCCTGTGCGGAACCCTGGAAGGCGTAGAGCCTGTGCAACTGGACGAGGAATGCCGCGGCATGCTCGACACCGCACGGCGCCTGAACGAGGTAAACCGCCAGGTTCGCAACATTATCGCGGCCAATGTGTCACGGCGTCTCGATGCCATGATGGGCGGTCCGCAGCTCTATCGCGCGGGGGCGACTTATGCCGTCGCCGGTGCCAGGGCCTAACGAAAAGGCATTTGGCACGCCTCTTGCTTAAGCGGATCCCGGTAACTTTTGTGCCGGGAGCCGGAATTGAGCGAGGGACAGATCTACAACGGGATTGGCGGCGCCGCTGCGGCCGGGGGGGCGCAGACGCGCGCCGCCATCGCCCGTGCGTCCGAAAAGACCGGGGTGGATTTCCAGTACCTGCTCGCGCAGGCCAAACTGGAATCGAGCCTTGATCCCGGTGCCCGGGCTTCGACTTCGAGCGCGGCCGGGCTTTATCAGTTCACCCAGGGAACCTGGCTTGAGACGCTGGGGCGTCACGGCTCCGAGCATGGGATGGACTGGGTCAACAGCGTGATCCAGGGTGGCCGTATCAGCGATCCGGGCACGCGCGCGCAAGTCATGGGGCTGCGCTACAACGCCGATGTCTCGTCGATGATGGCCGCCGAGCTGGCCAGCGACAACAAGGCCGAACTCACCACCCAGCTGGGCCGCGAGCCCGATGCCGCCGAACTCTACATGGCGCATTTCCTCGGCATCGCCGGGGCGAGCAAGTTCTTCTCGGCATTGCAGAGCGATCCGTCGCAGAGCGCGGCGGCGATCCTTCCCAAGGCGGCGGCGGCCAATCACGGCATTTTCTACGCGGGCGGTGGTCCGCGCAGCGTCGGCGCCGTCATGGACCTGATGCGCGGCAAGGTCTCCAGCGCCATGGAAGGCGGCGATGCCGCTTACTGGGCCAGCGTGAGCCCCGCGCAGGGCGTTCAGACCGCTTCAAACGAAATCACCGAACAGGCGGGGGCCAGCTGGCAACCGCCGATGGGCCCGATCGCCCGCGAATTCCACGCCGGGCTGGGCTCCGCGCCGCAGGCGCCGAAAGTGAGCACGCTCTCGATGGCGGAAACGCTGCAGGGCGCATTCGGAACCTCTCCGGACGCCGTCCCCGCGCGGGTGCGTGATGCCTACGCCAAGCTTGCGAGGTTCAACCTGTGAATCTGTTCAACCGTATCAGCGATCCCGGCGCCATCGCGCTGCCGGCGGGCATCCTGGTCCTCATCGTCCTGATGATCGTGCCGGTGCCGGCTTTCGTGCTGGACGTCTCCTTCGTCATGAACATCGCGCTTTCGGTCGCGGTGCTGATGGCGGCGATGAACGCGGAAAAGCCGCTGGACTTCTCCTCGTTCCCGTCCGTGCTGCTGTTCGCGACGCTGCTGCGCCTGGCGCTCAACGTCGCTTCGACCCGCGTCGTCCTCGTGCATGGCCACGAAGGCGGCGAAGCGGCGGGCAAGGTCATCGAGAGTTTCGGCGAGTTCCTGATCGGCGGCAATTTCGCCGTCGGCATCTTCGTCTTCCTGATCCTCGTCATCATCAACCTGGTGGTCGTCACCAAGGGTGCGGGCCGCGTGTCCGAAGTGTCCGCGCGCTTCACCCTGGATGCCTTGCCGGGCAAGCAGATGGCGATCGACGCCGATCTGGCCGCCGGCCTGATGACCGCCGAAGAAGCCAAGGCCCGTCGCCGCGAAGTGGCGACCGAGGCGGACTTCTACGGCTCGATGGACGGTTCGTCGAAGTTCGTGAAGGGCGACGCGATTGCCGCCCTGCTGATCCTGGGCGTCAATATCATCGCCGGTTTCTGCCTGGGCATGATCAGCCACGGCCTTTCGGCGGGCGATGCGGCGCAGACTTACATCACGCTGGCGATCGGCGACGCGCTCGTCGCGCAGGTGCCGTCGCTGCTGCTTTCGATCGCCGCGGCCGTCATCGTTACCCGCGTCTCCGACAGCCGCGACCTTGCCGGCCAGATCGGCGGCCAGTTCGCCGCGCCCGGCACCTGGCTGCCGGTGGCGGTCGTGCTCGGCGCCATCGGCATGATCCCGGCGATGCCGCAGACGGTGTTCCTGCCCGCTTCGGGCCTCGCCTTCTGGCTGTGGAACACCTTGCGCAAGCGTGCGGTCAAGGCGGCCATTCCGGAGCCCGAACCGGAACCCGTGGTCGATCCGGCGCGGATCGACCTGGACGAAGTGTCCGATCACACGCTGGTCACGATCGAGCTGGGCTATGGCCTCGTACAGCTTGTCGACGAACGGCGCGGTTCGCCGCTGGTCACCCGGATCACCGGCGTGCGCAAGCAGCTCAGCCAGGCATTCGGCTTCATCGTCCCGCAGTTCCGCGTCCGTGACGCGCTCGACATGCCGCCATACGAATACCGCGTGGTGCTGGGCGGCGTGAACCTGGGCGGCAGCACGATCCGGCCCGACAAGGTGCTGGCGATCGACACCGGCGAAGTGCGCCAGAACCACACCATCCGGGGCGAGGCCGCGCGAGATCCCAGCTTCGGCTGCCCGGCGCTGTGGATCGATCCTGCTTCCCGCGATCACGCGACCGCCGAAGGTTTCCTCACGGTCGATCCCGGCACGGTCATCGCGACGCATCTCAACCAGTTGCTGAGCGAGAGCCCGCAGGATCTGCTCGGCCCCGATCAGGTCAAGGCCCTGCTCGAATCGCTCAAGGTGAATTCGGCCGGGCTTGTCGAGACCGTCTATCCGCAGCCGCTTTCGCTTGCCGCGCTCACCCGTGTGCTGCGCACGCTGCTGGAGGATCACATTCCGATCACGCATCCGCTGCCGATCCTCGCCAGCCTGTCACGCGCGGTTCAGCAGACGACCGATCACGACCGGCTGATCGAGCTGGTCCGCTCCGACCTCGGCGGGCTCATCGTCGGCCGGGTCTGCCCGCCGAACGCGCGGCTTGCCGTCATCACCCTCGATGCCGGTCTCGAAAGCGCGATCGTCCAGGGTATGCGCGATCCGGTGACTGGCCAGCCGGTGATCGAGCCGGATCTGGCCCGCATGATCGGCGAACGTATTTCCGAACTGTCCGAGGCTCGTGGTCCGGGCGCGATTCCGCTGACGCTGGTCGTCCAGCCGGCGGCGCGCCGGGCGTTGTCCGCCCTGCTGCGGCTGCGCGCGCCCTCGTGCCTCGTCATCTCGATCGCGGAGCTGCCGCCGACGCAGCCGATCGAAGTTGTCGACGTCATTGGTGCGGCGCCCGCTGTGAACCAGCAACCGGGCCTGACGCACTCCGAATCCGCCAGAAACGACTATCAAGACCAAGCAGAGAGCATGGCTGCATGAAACAAGATCAAGGTGCCTTCACAACGGCCCACGCCACTCCTGTTCCCGCTGGCCGCCCCAATCGAGTCGCCGGGGCCTACCAGGGGGACGTAGCCGACCGCGTCCGGCGGTTTCTGCCGATGGTCAGGCGATTGGCCTGGCACGTCCACGGCACCGGCAGGCCGGGCATAGAGCTGGAGGATCTCATCCAGGCGGGGCTCGTCGCGCTGACCGAATGCGCGCAGAAGCACTCCGGCCCGACCGAGGACGGCTTTGCCGCCTATGCCAAGATGCGCGTGCGCGGGGCGATGGTCGATCTCATCCGCCGCACCGTGCCGATGTCGCGCGGGGCCGCCGAACGCCGCCGCCTGCTGGCGGAAAAGGAAGCGGAACTGCGCGGCGAACTGGGCCGCGATCCGCATCCGCAGGAACTGGCCGATGCCATGGGCATGGCCATACAGGATCTGGCCGCGCTGCGCGATTCCAGCCAGCCCTTGCGCTTCGATTCCATTGACGAGGTCTATTCCGATCAGAGCATGGCCTTTGCCGACGAGATGCCCGACAGCTTTTCCCTCATGGCCGACGAGGAACTGCGCGGCGCGGTGATCGATGCCATCACCGACTTGCCCGACCGGCTCAAGCTGGTGGTGCAGCTCTACTTCGTCGAGGAGTTGAACCTCGCGGAAATCGCGGAAGTCCTTCAGGTTTCCACCCCGCGCGTGCACCAGCTCAAGGCGCAGGCGCTCAGCAAGCTGCGCGAAAGTCTCGAAGGGGTTGCCGACATTCTGTGAATTCCCGGCCATTCCGGCGCGTTGTGATGTGGTAATGCCGTTGGTCGAAGGCAGGGGGCGGTTCGTCGATTAAGCCCCTGTTCCCGTCCGGGCGGGCTCTACCCCCTTGCAGTTCAATGCGGGGGGCGGCGGTCTCCCGTTCCAGGGAACTGTCCGGGAGCCTCCATCGACATGATCCAGCACGGCAGACTGAAGCGTGCGGCCCTTTTCGCCGCACCCCTGCTCGCACTTGCCATTGCCCCCCAAACCGCTTTCGCCGCCGATCCTCCGGCGAATAGCGCTGCGGCCGCCGCGGTGCACGTGCCGGTCGAGTATCACAAGCTTGCCAATGGCCTGAAAGTGGTGATCTCGCCCGATCACTCGGTGCCCACCACGACGATCGGCGTCTATTACGGCATCGGCTTTCGCATCGAGCCCAAGGATCGCACGGGCTTTGCCCACTTGTTCGAACACATGATGTTCCAGGGCTCGCAGAACCTGGGCAAGGCCGAGTTCATCGGCCTCGTCAACAAGAACGGCGGCGTGCTCAACGGATCGACCCGGTTCGACTTCACCAACTATTACGAAGTCGTCCCCAGCAATACGACCGAGACCTTCCTGTGGGCCGAGGCCGACCGGATGAAGGGGCTGGACATTACCCAGGCCAACCTGACCAACCAGCAGGAAGTCGTGAAGAACGAGGTCAAGGTCAACGTCCTCAACCAGCCCTATGGTGGTTTCCCCTGGCTCGACCTGCCGCAGCTGGCCAATTCCAACTGGTACAACGCGCACAATTTCTACGGCGATCTGAAAGAGATCGACGCGGCGACGCTGGGGGACGTGCAGGCGTTCTTCAAGCAGTACTATGCGCCCAACAATGCCGTGCTGGTGGTGGCCGGCGACGTTGACCCCCAGCAGGTGATGGGCTGGGCGAACCAGTATTTCGGCGTGATCCCCGCCGCGCCGAAGATCGCGCGGCCCGACATTTCCGAGCCGCGCCAGACGGCGGAAAAGCGCATCGAGAAGACGGATCCGCTGGCGCCGCAGCCCGCACTCGCCTGGGCCTATCACGTGCCGCCCAAGGGCACGCCCGAATGGGCGGCGATGACGCTGATCGACCTGATGCTGATGCAGGGGGACGACAGCCGCTTCACCAAAGTGCTGGTCAACGACAAGGGCTATGGCGGCAGTGTCGATGGCGGCATCAACTGGCCGCTGGGCAATGCTTACGACTACAACGGGCCGATGCTGTGGTCGGGCATGATCATTCACGGTCCCGATGTCAGCGATGACACGATCCTCGCCGCGATTGACGGTATCGTGAAGGATCTGCAGACCAATCTCATCACGCCCGCGGAGATGGAGCGGGCCAAGACCAAGGCCCGCTCGAAGCTCTACGACGTGATCGGCGACGGCAACCGCATCGGTCTCGTCAACCTGCTCGCCAGCTTTGCGCTGTTCGACGACGATCCGGGCCGGATCAACCGGTTGGAGCAGGAGATCGACAAGGTCACGCCCGAGCTGATCCGCAAGACCGCGCAAGAATACTTGCGGCCGGCCAACCGTTCGATCGTGGACCTGAAGCCCGGTGTGAAATCGGCTGGGACCGCGGCGGAAACCGGCAAGTAAGGGAGGCGAGACGATGAAGATGTTCCTGGCTTTCGCCACTGCAACCGCCGCCCTTGCCATGGGGATTGCCGCCGTGCCTGACGCCGTGGCGGCCAAGGAAGCGCCGCCCGCCCCCAGCGCGCCGCGCCCGTTCACACTGCCGCAGATGACCACCTATGCGCTTCCCAACGGGATGCAGGTCACGCTCATTCCCTATGGCAACGTGCCCAAGGCGACGATCCTGGCCGCCGTTTACACCGGCAATATCGACGATGGCGCCAATGTCTGGCTGGCGGACATGACCGGCGCGCTGATGCAGAAGGGCGCGGGCGGGCGCGATGCCTCGCAGCTGGCCGATCTGGCGGCGGGCATGGGCGGCAGCCTGTCGCTCTCGACCGGGCTCAATCTCACCACCGCCGCGATGGATGTGCTGAGCGAGGATGCGCCGCAAGCGATCGGGCTGATCGCCGACCTGTTGCAGCGCCCTGATCTCAAGGCGGAGGAGCTGGAGAAAGTGCGCGCCGATCTGATGCGCAACCTTTCGGTGGCCAAATCCACGCCGGATTCCATTGCCGAGGACGCCTTTGCTTCGGTGATCTATCCCGATCACCCTTATGGCCGCGTTTTCCCGACCCAGCAGCAACTGGCGGGCTATACGCTGGATCAGGTCAAGGCGTTCCATGCAGCCAACTTCGGCGCGGCGCGCACGCATTTCTATGTCGCCGGACGCTTTGATGCAGGGGCCGTGCGCGGGGCGATCGAAAAGGCGTTCGGCGGCTGGAAGGCAGGCGCTGCACCGACTGCATTGCCAGCCCCTGCCAATCCGGCTCCCAAGGTGGTGCTGATCGACCGACCCGGCGCGCCGCAATCGATGGTGCTGATGGGCCAGCGCGTCGACAAGCCCGGCGCAAACGTCGATTTCAAGGCGGCGAGCACGCTGCTGGGCGGCTATTTCTCCTCGCGCATCACGCGCAACATCCGTGAGGACAAGGGCTATACTTATTCGCCGCGCGCGAGCCTTTCCGATCGCGTCGAAGGCGCCTCGTGGGTGGAGAGCGCGGCGGTGACGGCGCAGGCCACCGGACCGGCGATCACCGAGATCTACAAGGAAATCCGGCACATGCAGGACGAGCCGCCCACGGCCGCCGAAGTGCAGGGGATCAAGAACTACATGAACGGCACGTTCGTGATCGGCCTTGCCTCGCGCAAGGGCATGGCGAACTCGCTGGCAAGCCTGGACCTGCTCGGGCTCGGGGCGAATTACATGAACGCCTATGTCGGCAAGGTCAGCGCGCTGACACCCACTGACCTGCAGAACGCCGTCAAGCGTGAGCTGCCCATCGGCAAGATGAGCGTGGTCGTCGTCGGTCCGCTCGACAGCGTGCGCCCGCAACTGGAAAAGGTGCCGGAGATCGCTTCGGAGCTGCCGAAGTAGCGGCCTGCTCGATTGTCATCGGGACTGCATTTCGCATCCCAGTTTTCCGTCATCCCCACGAAGGCGGGGATCCCGCTTTTTTCTGCGTCACGTATGAAAAAGAGAGCGGGGCCTCCGCCTTCGCGGGGATGACGAAGTTTTGCGGGGCTTTGTTCCCGCTACATCAGCTCGCTGCCTTCTCCGCCAGCAGTGCAGGCGTCAGCACTTGCGGCAGTTGTTCCGCCTTGCCGTCCTTCGCGTACCAGACATAGAGCGGCACCCCGGCGGCGCCTTGCGCAGTGAGGAAGCGGGTGATCTCCGGATCGCGCCGGGTCCAGTCACCGCGCAGCACGATCACCCCGGCCTTGTCGAACGCGGCTTTGGTCTCGGCGCGCTCTATCGCGACTTCCTCGTTGACCTTGCAGGTCAGGCACCAGTCGGCGGTCATGTAGACGAACACCGGCTTGCCCGATGCGCGCGCTTTGGCCAGCGCCTCCTCGCTGAAGGGTTTGGTGTCGAGGATCGATTCGACCTCGCTTGCAGGGGGAGCAGGCTGAGGCAAGATGGCCATTGCAGCGGGGACGCCAAGGACTGCGGCAAACACTTGCCAGCGGGTGTCGAGTCCCTTGCGCTGGCGGCGTCCTATCCACCAGAGGACAACCAGCAGCATCAGGACATCGGAAAGCACCAGCCAGGTGAAAAGGCTGCCCGCGACCTTCCACACCAGCCAGGCCAGCGCCAGCGCGGTCAGTCCCATCGGCAGCGCCATCCAGTGGCGGAATTTCACCATCCACGCGCCGGGCTTGGGCAGGCGCGTGCGCAGTGCGGGCACGAAGGCGACGGCGAGGAAAGGCAGGGCGATCCCCAGTCCCAGTGCCGCAAACAGCGCGAGTGCGGGCAGCACCGGCAGCAGCAGCGCCGCGCCCATGGCCGAGGCCATGAACGGCCCGGTGCAGGGCGTGGCGACGAAAGCGGCGAGCAGGCCGGTCGCAAAGGCACCCTGCGTATAGCTGCGCGGCGAACCGGTGCCGACGAAGCCGGGCACGGTGAACTCGAACAGCCCCATCAGGTTGGCGGTGATGGCGCTGGCCAGCAGGAATAGCGCCACGACCACCAGCGGCTCCTGTAACTGGAACGCCCAGCCGACCTGCTCCCCGCCCGCGCGCAGAGCCAGCAGCACGCCGCCGAGTACCAGACAGGCGGCGATCACGCCCGCCGTATAGGCCAGCCCCTCGATCCGTGCATGGGCCTCGCTTTCCCCGGCGCGGGCAAGGCTGAGCGCCTTGAGGCTGAGGATGGGGAAGACGCAAGGCATCACATTGAGCAGCAGCCCGCCCGCCAGCGCCGCCAGCAGCAGCCAGGGCAGGGCGGGCAAGTCCGGCGCTTCAGGCCCCGCGACCGGAACGCCGCCCACCGGCACGCTGCCGGGCCGCGCGGCGAAGGACACGCCATTGCCCTGATCGTCCAGCTTGAGCACGCCTTCGATCTCGTCCGCCCCGCGCGCCGCGAACTTCGCGCGCGGGATCGTTACCAGCAGCGTGTCTCCCTTGCGGGTGAAGACCTGCGGTGCGGCATAGTCGACGATCTTGTCCTCGCGGATGAAGACGTGCGGGGAGGACAATGCCACCGAGGCGGGAAGCGGGATCGCCAGGCGCAGCACCTTGTCCGACAGCGCCATCGTGGCCGGCGCATCGAGCGGTGCGGGCAGGCGCTGGCGCCAGGCGTCGAAGCGGGCCGCGGTGTCTGCCTGGGCCGTTCCGACGGGTATTTCCGTCGCGAGGTCAGCGCTTTCAGGGACGCAGATCTGTTCGGTGCAGGCCAGCCACTGCGCCTTTACCCGCACCGGCAACCGGCTGCCCGGCGCGGCATCTGCCGGCACGGTGAAAGGCACGAGAACGGCATATTCGCTCTCATAGACATGGTTCATCAGCCCCTGCACCAGCAGCGTTTGCGGCACCGGATAATCCGGCTCTCCCACTTTCGCGCCGTCAGGCAGCGTCCAGTCGAGCTGCATCCCGAGCCCGGCATCGCCGGGATTGACCCAGTAGCCGTGCCAGCCCTTCTCGGGCGTCATGCGGATGGCGATCGTCGTTTCGCCGCCGGGCTTCGCGGCGGGGCCGGCGACCAGCTCGGCAGCGATGTGATTGGGGGCCGCCAGCGCTGGCGGGCTCCACAGGATCAGCGCGAGGATCTGACACAGGAGTGCCATAAACGGGCGATAGCAGCGCAAATCCATCAAGCTTCCGTGCGTTGGGGGCTCTTGCGCTCATCGCGCGTTCCGGTCATCGACGCATCTGCCTGCATTGCGCCGACAATTCAAGGAACTCCCCCCTCATGCGCCTCGCTCTTCCGCTGATTGCCCTTGCCACCGCGCTGTCCTTCACCAGCCCGGCGCTGGCGGATGAGACGCCTGCCGCGCCTCCCGCGGCCGAGGCCAGCACGCCGGCACCCGCCCCCCGGCTGATCGTGGCGATTTCGGTGGATCAGTTCTCGGCCGATCTCTTCGCGCAGTACCGCGAGCATTTCTCCAGGGGCTTCAAGCGGCTGCTGGATGGCGCGGTGTTTCCCAGCGGCTACCAGTCGCACGCGGCGACCGAGACTTGCCCCGGCCACTCGACCCTGCTGACCGGCGTTCATCCCGCGCGCACCGGGATTGTCGCCAACAACTGGTACGTCCCCGGCATCGGCCGCAAGGACAAGAAGGTCTATTGCGTCGAGGACGAGGCGAACCCGGACAGCACCTCGAAGAACCCGGTGGTCTCGCCCAGGCACCTCAAGGCGCCGACGCTGGGCGACCTGATGAAGAAGGCCAATCCCGCCACGATCAACGCCGCCGTCTCCGCCAAGGACCGCGCGGCGGTGATGATGAGTGGGCATGACACCGACGCGGTGTACTGGTTCGACGGCAAGGGTTTCACCACGTTCGAGGACCGCAAGATCACGCCCGCGGTCGAGGCGGAGAATGCCGCGGTGGCCAAGCTGGTCGATGGCGGCGATGGCGATCTGCCGGTTCCCGGCTTCTGCGGCGCGGTGGATCATGCGGTGAAAGTGAAGGACTTCACGATCGGCACTTACCGCTTCCCGCTCAAACCGGGCGACTACCGCACTTACGCGGGCGGTCCGCGCCTCGATGCCGCGACCGGCGATCTCGCGATCCGCATGGTCGATGAGCTGGGCATGGGCAAGGACGCGGTGCCGGACGTGCTTTCGGTCAGCTTCTCGCAGACCGACCGCGTCGGCCATGCCTTCGGCCACGAGGGCGTGGAAATGTGCATCCAGCTTGCCCAACTCGATGCCACGCTCGGCACGCTGTTCGATGCGCTCGATGCGCGCGGGATCGATTATGCGGTGGTGCTGAGCGCCGACCATGGCGGGATCGATGCGCCCGAGCGGCTCAATCAGGAAGGCTATCCGGGCGCGAAGCATATCAGCGCGGACCTGGAAGGCGACGCGCTGGCCGAAGCGGTTTCGAAAGAGACCGGTATCACGGCGCCGCAGGGCAAGCTGCTCTATGGCGGCGGGAGCTCGGGCGATATCTGGCTGGGCACCGGCCTGACCGCGAAGCAGCGCAAGACCGTGACCGGGGCGCTGGTCGCGCTGCTCAAGGCCAATCCCGAAGTGGATGCGGTCTATACCGCCGAGGAACTCAAGGCCGTGCCGGTGCCGCAGGGCGATCCGCAGGACTGGACGATGATCCAGCGCGTGCGCGCCTCCTTCGATCCCGAGCGTTCGGGCGAGGTGCTGATGATGACCAAGCGCGGCGTGGTCGGGATCGTCGATCCCGCGCCGGGCTATACCGCGACCCATGGCAGCCCGTGGGACTATGACCGCCGCGTGCCGATCGTGTTCTGGCGCAAGGGCATGACCGGTGAAGAGCAGCCCGTGCCGGTCGAGACGGTGGACATCGCGCCGACGCTGGCCGCGCTGGTCGGCCTGAAGGAACCGGCAGGCACCTGGGACGGAAGATGTCTCGACATCGATGGTTCGGAGGCCGATACCTGCGCGCGATGAGCGACTCGGAAACGACTGCGAAGCCTGCGGGGGATACCCGCGATCTGATCATCCTCGGCGGCGGCCTCGTCGGCATGACGCTGGCGCTGGCGGCCGCGAAGGCGGGGATTACCAGCCATGTGATCGACCGGGCCGACCCGGCCGATCTCGTGGCCGAAGGCGCGGACGGGCGCGCTTCGGCGATCTCCACCGCGAGCTGGAACCTCTTCGCCAATATCGGGCTGGGTGAGCGGCTGGCCCCGCTTGGCTGCGCGATCGATTCCATCGCCGTGACCGACGGGATGAAGCCCGGCCAGATCGACTTCACACCCAAGGCCGGGGACGGCTCGCTGGGCAAGATGTTCTTCAACCGCGATCTGCGCCTCGCGCTGTTCGAGGCGGCCAAGGACGAGCCCCATATCGCCTGGCATGTGAAGACCGAGGCGGTGCGCCGCGATCGTGGGCCGCACGGCGTCGAAGTGGAACTGAGCGACGGGCGGTTGCTGCGCGCCTCGCTGCTGGTCGCGGCGGAAGGCCGCCAGTCGCCCACGCGTGACGAGGCCGGGTTCTCGATGGCGAAGTGGGACTATAAGCACCGCGCGATGGTGACGGCGCTGTTCCATGAGAAGCCGCATAACGGCACTGCGTGGGAAATCTTCTACCCCGCCGGGCCTTTCGCGCTGCTGCCGTTGCTCGACGACGCGCAGGGCCGCCACCGCAGCGCGCTCGTCTGGACTGTCGCGGAAAAGGACGCGGCGGGCGCGATCGCGATGACCGATGCGATGTTCATCAATGAAGTCGCTGCGCGAATGCACGGCGTATTGGGCGGGATCGAACTTGCGGCCCCGCGCATGAGCTATCCGCTGAAATTCCATCATGCCGCCAAAGTCATCGACCAGCGTCTCGCGGTGATCGGCGATGCCGCGCACGGGATGCACCCGATTGCCGGGCAGGGCCTGAACCTGGGCCTGCGCGATGTCGGGGCACTGGTCGAAGTGCTGACCGACGGGATGCGCCTCGGCCTCGAACCGGGCGATGCGCAACTGTTGGCCCGCTACGAGAAGTGGCGCAGCCTCGACAGCTTCATGGTCATGTCGGTGACGGACAGTCTCACCCGCCTGTTCGGCATTCCCGGCAAGCTGCCTAGCGCCGCGCGCCGCCTCGGCATGGGCGCGGTGCAGCGGATGCCGACCCTCAAGCGCTTCTTCATGGATGAGGCGCGCGGGATGTCGGGCAAGTTGCCGGAATTGCTGCAGGGGTAAGGGAAGGGGCGCCCATCCCTCATCCCTTATAGTCTATCGTCTTACTTTGAATCGTCATTGCGAGGCCCGTAGGGCCGCGGCAATCCAGAGCGAGCGTAAACCGCTCTGGATTGCTTCGCTTCGCTCGCAATGACGAAGGTTCTGTCCAAAGGTGATTACCCTCTAGGTTTCACCGCCTCGCCTGACGTCGGCGTCGGCGTTGCCGTCGGTGTAGGCGTCGCCAAGGGGCTCGGCTGGTCGACCTTGTGCCCTTCGGCGTCCTTCAGACGGGTCGGTTCAAGCATTGCGGTGGTTTCCAGCAGGTCGAGCGCGTGCTGGACGTCCTCGTAGCGGCGCGCGTCGGCGATCCAGGTCTGGGCCTGATCGGCGCCGGGCAGGCGTTCGACTTCGGCCACGGCGTTGTTGATACGCTTTGCGGTCAACATCACCTTGGCGCGGTCGATGCGGGCGGAAGGCGAGACCAGCGCCGAGGAATCCCGGCGGATCACGAAGAGGGCGCCGAATTCATGCCGGGCGCGATCCCACAGGCTCTCCTTGGTCTCTACGCCGGTCAATCCGGGCGAGAGCGCTTCGAGGCGGGCGGAGAGTTCGTCGATCGTGACCGGGTTCTTGCTGAAGGCGATGATCGTGTCGACCGCGCGCGGCTGGGCATTCATGAAGCGCAGCTTGAGCTGGTCGGCGACGTAGCTGAGCGGTTCGCCCCGGTCGATCATGCGGCGCGCGGCGAAGGCGATCAGCAGGCCTTCGGCGCGGGCGGCGTTGCCCGATGCGGCATCGGTCTGGAAATCGAGGCGGGAGATCCGGTCTTCCAGCATCGCCAGCCGGCCCTCGACCGAACTGATCGCTGCCATTTGCGCGGCCGTGGTTTTCGGCGCAGGAGTCGTTGCGGCGGCATTGGGCAGCGCGGCCGGTTCCACCAGCGTTTCCGCCACGGCTTCGGTCGTTTCCTGCGCGTCCGGCGCGGTCAGGACGCCCGAGAGATAGCCGTGCGAGGCGGCCCAGGCGACCAGCGCCGCGCCCATGATGAAGGCCATCAGGGCAATGAACACAGTGATGCTGCGCGAACGCGGACGGCCGGAGGACGACGCTGTTATGGCGGAGTATTCCTGCATTTATCCTTGTTCTGGCAGTTGTGAATGTGATCCCGAGCGGGCTTCTTCGCACATCTGGGCCGCCAAGGCCAGCAATGCGGCATCATCGGGCCGGCTGGCACTGTGCAGCGCGGCCCAGCCCTGTCCGGCCCGCGCGGCCACGCGCGGTCCGATCGCGGCGATTTTGATCGTATCGCGAGCAATTCCCGCCTCGTCGCACAGCCGCGCGAAATGGGCCGCGGCCTCTCCGGAGTGAAGCAGGACGAGTGCGGGGGCGGCGAGGTGGCCCGCCAGTCCGGGCTGCATCGGCAGAGGCTCGCTGGCATAGACTTCGCGGGTCGTGACTGTAATGCCATCGGGCAGTGCGAGATCGACCCGCTCGCGTCCGGCAAGACGGAGCAGGCGGCGGTGCTCGTGACGAACCTGAGCGATGACCTGCTGCAATCCGCCCTTGCCCGCCGTCACCACGTCGAGCCCGGCGGCCCGCGCCGCATCGGCGGTCTTTTCGCCGACCGTGTAGGCGGGAAGCCCGCGATAGAGCGCCAGCGCCTCGCCGCCGTGGCGCAGGGCGTTGGCGCTCCCCAGCAGCAGCGCGTCGATGTCCCCGCGCGGCACTGGCTGCCAGGGCAGCGGACGCACGGCGAACAGCGGAAAGGCATGGGCTTCGAGCCCCATCGCCCGCGCCTGCCTGACGGTTGCCGCCGCGCCGGGTTCGGGCCGCAGGACGAGAACCGGCAGGGTCATGTCAGGTGCCGGGACCGTCGAAGTGATCGGCAATCGCTGGGACCGCGCGGGCGAGCAGGTCTGCCGCAAGCCGCGCCGGGCCGTCCTCGTCGTCCGCGGCGAAGCGGGCGTGACCTTCGATGTGTTCGGCCCCGTCCGGGCTGTAGAGCGCGGCGCGCATCACCAGTTCGCTGCCATAGACGCGGGTGAGCACGGCGATCGGGCTGTGGCAGTTGCCGCCGAGCGCCGCGAGCAGCACCCGCTCGGCTAGGAGCGTCGCGCGGCTGTGTGCATGGTCCACCGCCGCGAGGAAGGCACGGGTGCGCGCGTCGTTTGCGCGGCATTCGATCAGGATCGCGGCTTGCCCCGGCGCGGGCAGCCAGTGCTCCTCGTCGAGCGGATGGCCGGTGCCGTGTTCGCCCAGCCGCTTGAGCCCGGCGGCGGCAAGAAACGTGGCGTCGGCCTCTCCGGCGGCGAGCTTGGCAAGGCGCGTGGCGACATTGCCGCGGAAGGTCACGACCTTGCAGTCCGGCCGGGCGTGGAGCAATTGCGCGGCGCGGCGCGGCGCGCTGGTGCCGACGACCGCGCCTTGCGGGAGGGCGGCGATGCTCTCCGCCCCGATCAGCACGTCGCGCACATCCTCGCGCGGGAGCACGGCGCCGATCGCAAAGAGATCGGGGCGGAGCGTTTCCACGTCCTTGGCCGAGTGCACGGCGAAATCGATCTCGCCCGCCGCCAGCCAGGCGTCCAGTTCCTTGGTCCACAGCGCCTTGCCGCCGATTTCGGCCAAAGCCCGGTCCTGAATGCGATCACCGCTGGCGGTTACGGCCACGATCTCTATATGCGCCGGATCGATTCCATGCGCTTCCGCCAATCGGTCGCGTGCTTCCTCGGCCTGAGCCATCGCAAGCGGCGAGCGGCGGGTGCCGAGGCGAAAAGTCTGGTTTGAACTATGTGTCTGCGTTTCCATGGGCGGCTTGTGCTACCCGCCATTGCCGTTCAGGGGAAGTGCGGCCAAAGAAGAATGGTATGAGGATCGTTCTCGGCATAGAATCGTCCTGCGATGAAACCGCGGCCGCGCTGGTGACGAGCGAGCGCACCATTCTGGCGCAGCGCATCGCCTCGCAGGATGAAGTGCACCGGCCCTACGGCGGCGTCGTGCCCGAGATTGCCGCGCGCGCCCATGCCGAGCGGCTGGCCCCGATGATCGAAGCGACGCTGGCGGATGCCGGCATGACGCTGGACGATGTCGATGCGATTGCGGCGACGGCCGGGCCCGGGCTGATCGGCGGGGTCATGGTCGGGCTTGTGACGGCCAAGGCGCTGGCGATGGCGGCGGACAAGCCGCTGATCGCGGTCAATCATCTCGAAGGCCACGCGCTGTCGCCGCGGCTTGCCGATGCCACGCTGGCCTATCCCTATCTGCTGCTGCTGGTGTCCGGCGGGCATTGCCAGATCCTGCTGGTGGAAGGGGTGGGGCAATTCCGCCGTCTTGCCACCACGATCGACGATGCGCTGGGCGAGGCGTTCGACAAGTCGGCCAAAGTGCTGGGGCTGGGCTATCCCGGCGGCCCGGCGCTCGAACGGCTGGCGCGGGAGGGCGATGCGAAGAAAGTGCCGCTGCCGCGCCCGCTGATGGGCAGTGCCGAGCCGCATTTCTCTTTCGCCGGGCTCAAGAGCGCGGTGCTGCGGGCCAAGCAGGCGCTGACGAATGCGGCGGCGCCACTGGCCTATACCGATGCCGACATCGCCGCCTCGTTCCAGCAGGCGGCGATCGACTGCCTGATCGACCGGACGCGCAGGGCGCTGGCAGGCGTCGGAGCAGTCAACGCGCTGGTGGTGGCGGGCGGCGTGGCGGCGAACACGGCGATCCGCGGGGCGCTGGAAGGGCTGGCGGCGGAGTTCGAGCTGCCGTTCATTGCACCGCCATTGACACTGTGTACCGACAATGCGGCGATGATCGCATGGGCGGGGCTTGAACGGTTCGAACGCGGCCAGTCGGACCCGCTCGACGTGGCGGCGCGGCCGCGTTGGCCGCTCGATCCGGATGCCGAGGCTGTGCGCGGGGCAGGAGTGAAGGCATGAGCAAGGTGGGGGTGATCGGCGCGGGTGCCTGGGGCACGGCGCTGGCGCAGTCGCTGGCCGGGGATGGCAGCGAGGTCCTGCTCTGGGCGCGCGAGCCGAACCTTGTCGCGCAGATCAACAGCGAGCACCGCAACGGCCTTTACCTGCCGGACGCCGCTCTGGCCGAAACCGTTCGCGCGACGAGCGATCTGACCGCTCTGGCCGCGCTGCCGGTGCTGCTGGTCGTGGTGCCCGCGCAGTTCCTCGCCTCGGTCATTGCCGGTCTGCCGGATGGAGACCGCGATCTTGTCCTGTGCGCCAAGGGGATCGAGGCGGGCACTGGCCGCCTGATGGCCGATGTCGCGGCCGATGCCGCACCCGGCGCGCGGCTGGCGGTGCTGTCCGGCCCGACTTTCGCGCATGAAGTGGCGGCCGGATTGCCGACCGCCGTCACCCTCGCCTGTTCGGGCGGGGAGGCGCAGTGGGACCGGCTGGCCCCGGTCATCGCCCGTCCGGCACTGCGGCCCTATTACTCCGACGACGTGACCGGCGCGGAGATTGGCGGTGCGGTCAAGAACGTGCTCGCGATTGCCTGCGGCGTGGTTGACGGGCTCAAGCTCGGGCAGAACGCCCGCGCGGCACTGATCGCGCGCGGCTATGCCGAGATGCTGCGTTTCGGTCTGGCGCGCGGCGCGCGGCCGGAAACGCTGTCGGGCCTGTGCGGGCTGGGCGATCTGGTGCTGACCTGCTCGTCCACCTCCAGCCGCAATTTCTCGCTCGGCCTCGCGCTTGGCCAGGGGCTGACTGCGGAGCAGGCGCTGTCGGGCAAGAACAGCGTGGCCGAAGGCGCGGCGACGGCGCCGGTGCTGGCGGACCTTGCCCGGCGCGAAGGCATCCAGATGCCGATCGTCGATGCCGTGTGCCGCCTGCTGTCGGGCGAAGCACCGGCCGGTGCGGTGGTGTCCGATCTGCTGGCACGCCCGCTGCGGGCGGAAGGGGAGTTCGCTCTTTGAGCGAGACTGTGAGCCGCGACGAGGCGGCAGCCGAAAAACGCGAGAACGACGACATCGCGGCTCTCGCCAAGGGCGGGCGGACGAACTTCTTCGGGTTCTTCCTGCGCCTTGCCGCGCGCATCCCGTTCTTGTTCATCGCGGGCCGCGCCGCATCTTACGGTCCCGCCGCGCTTGGCCGCTTCGCTTCGGCGCTGGTGGTGATCGAGCTCACCTCGATGCTGTGCACGATGGGTGAGAAGCGCGGTCTGGCACAGCGGCTGTCCGATACCGAGGGGCAGGTCCATCCGGCCAACGTGATTGCAGACGGCACCGTCCTGGCGCTGATCACGTCCTGTGCCGCCGCGCTGTTCTTCTATCTGGTTCCCGAGCCGATGTTTCCGGGGGGCAATTACAGCCAGATCGACCGGCTGATCGTCATCGCGATCCCACCGCTGACCCTGACCGAGATCTGGCTGGCGGCGCTCGCCTATCGTTTGCGGATCAGCCCCACGGTTTGGGCGCGCGCGATTGTCGAGCCGTGGACGATCTCGATCATGGCCGGGGCGATGATCTGGATCGCGCCCGAAAGCGGCCTGACGCTGGCTTATCTGTCCTCGATCTTCGCCGCCGCGCTGACCGCCTTCATCCCGTTCTTCCGCGAATACGGTCTTCCCTACGCATGGCGGCCGCGCCCGGGGGAAATGCACCGGCTGGCCGTGCGGTCGATGCCGATCGCGCTGGCCGATGCCATCGAATGGGGCACCCGGCGCGTCGATATCCTGCTGCTGGGTTTTCTGGCGCCGCCGTCGGCCGTCGGCGTCTATTATGCCGCGCAGCAGGTGGCGAGCCTGCCGCAGAAGCTCAAGACCAGCTTCGAGCCGGTGCTTGGCCCGGTGATTACGCGCAATCTGAAGAAAAAGGACTATGCCGCGATCGCCAGCCAGGTCTGTCAGGTGGGCTTCTGGATCACCGCCGCGCAGGCGGGCATCGCCTTGGCTCTGGCGATCCCCGGCGAGGGCGTCATGGGGCTGATCGGCCGCGAGTTCGTGGGCGGCACCGGGGCGCTGGCCTTCCTGCTCGCTGCCGAAGTGGTGGCTGCCACCGCCGTGGTGAGCGAGGCGGCGCTGATCTACATGGCGCGGGTGAGGAACCTCGTGGTCTCGCTGCTGACGATCGGTCTGCAGGCAGTGCTGACGCTGGCCGGCATCCTGCTGATGCAGCATCTCGGCTTCAATTCGCTCTATCAGGCGGCGGCGGCGGCGGCGGCACTGATGCTGGCGCTGGGGCTGGCATCGATCGTCAAGTCGCAGATGCTGGCCCGCCTGCTGGACCAGAAGATCAACAACTGGCGCTGGGCGCTGATCTGGGCGGCGGTGCCGGCAGTGATGCTGGGCTATCTTGCCACGCAGTACCTGCCGGAATGGGCCGAGCTGGCTTTCGGTATCCCTGCGATTCTCGGCTCCTACATGTGGGTGATCTGGAAGAAGGCTTTCGGTCCGGAAGACCGCAAGCTGTTCCAGAAGACCAAGACGGCCTGAAGCTGACGCGGGTGGCTGACAGGAGGCGATGAAGATTCTAGGCTCACGTTCATGAATCCCCGCCGTGCCTCGATCGTTGCTGCCGGAGCCGCCCTGAGCCTGGCCATGGCCTTCGCTGCGACCAACCTCCATGGCGGGGCGTTCATCGGCGGGCTGGAGCAGAAGGCCCTGGCCGCGCGCGATGCGGCCGGCGGCAAGGGAGTGAAGCTGGCCTTTCGCGACCGCTATGGCTGGCTGACCCGTCATCCGATTCTGTCCGGCGGCGAACGGCTTAACGCCGCCACCCGCACGCGGGTTGCTGCCGCTGTCGCGCGCATTCCCGGTATCGGCGGCATCAGCTGGGATCATGACGGCGCGGCGGTGGCGGTTCCGCTCCATTGCCAGGATGACGTGAAACGCATCCTCCAGACCCGCACGATCCGTTTCACCGAAGCGAGCGCCCGCATCGATCCGGCCAGCGAGCGGCTGCTTGACGAAGTTGCCCGCGCGCTGAGCCCTTGCGTGGGCAGTATCATCGCGGTGATCGGGCATACCGATGCAGGCGGCAATCCCAAGGCCAATCTGGCGCTGTCGATGGCGCGGGCCAATGCCGTGCGCTGGGCGCTGGTGGGGCGCGGCATTCCCGCCGATGGACTGCGCGCGGCGGGCGTGGGCTCGGCGCAGCCGGTAGCGGGGCTCGACCCGAGCGATCCGGCCAACCGCCGGATCGAATTTTCCGTGATTTCCCCGGCGCCGGTCAAGCCGACGCCGATCGATACGCCGGGGCCGGGATAGCCTCTATGAAAGGAACCTGCCTTGCCGCTATGGCTTGAAATGGCTGTCTCGGTGCTGCTGACCTACGGGCTGGGTTTCGGCATCGGCTGGCTGCTGTGGAACCGGAAGGGATAGATACTGTGCTGCAAATGATCGAGGCGAACTGGCTGATCTTTATCGCCGCGCTGCTGGTGGGCATCGCCGTTGCGTACTGGCTGTTTGTCCACGGGACGAAGCCGCCCCGGCGCGACCGCCGCCCGGACGTGCTGGACGAGGGTGCCGCGCCCGCGCAGCGCAATCAGGCGCTGATCGACGCGCCGCCCGCCGCGCAAGTGGATGCCCCGGTCCATATCGATCCGCCCGCGATGGCCGGGACCATGGCCGGGATCGGCGAAGTGATCGCCGTGGCCGCGCAGGAGGAAGTCGACAATCTCGCGCCCGAGCCCGCACCTGAAACGGTGCCTGAGGTGGCGGGCGCCGGAGAGGCGGACGACCTGCGCAAGATCAAGGGCCTCGGCCCCAAGATGCTGACGCTGCTCACATCGCTCGGCATCACGCGCTACGAGCAGATCGCCGCCTGGAGCGATGCCGAGCTGGACGAGCTCGATACCAAGCTCGGTTCCTTCGCCGGCCGTCCGCGCCGCGACAACTGGGTGGAGCAGGCCAAGCTGCTGGCCGGCGGCGATACCGGCGCTTACGAGGCGAAGTTCGGCAAGCTCTGAACCGCCTTGCGAAGTGGGGCGATCCGGAGCAGGCATAGACCAGCGGATCGCTTCACGCCGCCGTTACCGGCCGATCAGGGCCAGCGCATGGCGAATGAATGCGTCGCGGTCGAATATCCACCGGGCCTCCGCGGGGACTTGCGGATCGGCAAAGCCCCAGCCCTCCTTCGCATAGACCCGGCCTACGTTGCCCGTGGTGTTGAAGGCGAGCGAGATCACGCGCTGCTGCGCGCGGGTGGTCGTGTCGTTGCCTTTAACCAGCGTGGTGCCTGGTTCGATCCAGGTGCCTTGCGGCCTTACCGCGAAGACATAAGGCTCGGTGCGATAGCTCTTTACCGAGGTGTTGAGGAAGACCGAGAGATAGACCTGGTCGAGCACGGATAGCGGCGCGGCGGGCATGTGCCAGCCGGGATTGGCCAGCACGTTCCACGGATAGCTGTCCGGCGCGGCATAAGTGATGTCGCTGCGCAGGTCGACCAGACCGTCGCGCACGGCCTGTGCAGGCTCCTGCCGCTGGATCCGCAAGTTGTTCGACCAGGTGAACCCGTAGATCGAGGCATCGATCAGCGGCATCGCCGAAGGCGGGGCGCCGTTGGGCGTATTGGCGACCGTCACGTTCTCGTAGATGCGTAGATAGGCCTTGTCCTTGAGCTGGTGGCCGCTCGCAACGTTCGACCAGCCGCGCTGGCCGTGCCAGATCGAATTGCGCAGATGCGTGACCAGCGTGCCGTTGATGTAGGTGGTGTGCTCCTGATCGGGACTGGAACTGATATTGCCGGCAATGTCGCTGTCCTCGACATAGAGCATCGTCTGGCCGCTGGGCACGAAGATGGCGTTCTTGCCGCCGAAGATCCGCGCCCGGCGAATGACCGCGGTGAACAGGCCGGGCCGCTGCCCTCCGAAGACTTCCAGATTCAGCCCGCCCTTGGGCTGCTTCGCGCCGGGGAAGTCGAGCTGGATGTCCTGCATCTCGAAGTGGATGCGCTGGCGGCCGATGTCGAACAGCCTGAGGTCGATGCTCGCCCACTCGTCTCCGGTGCGGAACACCACCGGGTGGCCCGGCATCGAGGATCGCAGAATGTACTGGGTGCCTTGCAGCGGCCCTACGATCTGCGGCTGCCACGGCGCGAAAGGATAGACGCAGGGCTTGCCGGCGGAATCGAGCGCCTCGTAAACGAACTCGTACCCGCCCTCGACCCGGCCATAGAGCGAAGCCGCGTCCCGCCCGGCATAGACTTCACGTCCCGCCGCGCGTGAGGCATCGCATTTGATGAACAGCTTTACCGCAGGCGGGCGCAGCCCCTGCATCGGCATGTAGAACGGATAGGCGCCTTCGGCAGGCGCAATGACCTCCGGCGCGGGCTCTTCCTGCGCAGCGGTGGACGACTGGCCCGGCCCCGCACTGCCCAGCGCGAGCGCCGCGGCCAGCGCCAGAAGCGGCTTGAAGTGAAAGTGCCTGGACACCGCGTGCCGCTTCTTCATCGGGATTGCCCTGCAAACCGCGCGGCTGGGTGCGCGCGCGGCAAAGGCATGGGCCCGGCAGCCGGAACGTCAAGCCCTGTTCCCCGGGTGTCGCATTGTGGAGCGCGCGGGGAGCAGAGCGTTGCCGCTGCGAGGGCGACTCAGCCGCCCTGGTAGCTTCCCATCACATCGCGCCGCATCGCCGCGCCGCTGTCCGCGCGCGAATAGAACATGTGCCCACCCGGATACATATGCAGGCTGATCCGGCCGTCGCGGGCAAAATCGGGCATCTGCGCCAGGATCAGCTTCGATCCGTAGAACGGGCAGGACAGGTCATCCCAGCCGTGGACGATGTTCACTTTCATCTTCGGGTCGGTGGCGACGGCCTTGCGCAGATCGCTGACTGGGCTGTCGGTATCGTCGCGCTTCCACTGCTCGTTCACGGCGTAGGACAGCGCGTTGTAGCGGGCATCCACTTTCCAGCCGACTTGCCGGGTGATGAAATCGACCATGGCGGACGTCGTGGGCGCGATCAGCGTGGTCAGCAGCGGGTCGCTGTATTGCGGCGTCGCGCTGGCGGGGAAGGGGTCGTAGGCGGTGTAGTTGGAATCATAGACCGAGCCGATCAGGCCCTGACTGCGGCGGATTTCGCGCAGGTAGGTGTCGATATCGACGCGCCCGTTCATGCGCCGCACCAGGGCCGGATCGAGCCCGGTGATCTCCGCGACTTTCGCTGAAAGCCGGTCGGTCGCGGCCTTGTCTCCCGGACCGGCGAGGAAATCCTGCACGAACTGGGTGCGCATGTAGGTCTCGACCGGGCCCATGGTGGTCTCGTCGAGCGGCTTGCCCTGCCGTTCGAAATGACCCGCCGCCATCGAGGGCAGGTTGATCATCCACGGCAGCGGAGAGAGCGCGTCGTCCTCGCCGATGGCGGGCGGATCGAGATAGGGCGAAACCAGCGTCATGCCGGAAATGCCCACGCCCATCTGCGTCTGCAGGTAATAGGCGAGGCGCGGCACGCGGTAGCCGCCGTAGCTTTCGCCCGCGAGGTACTTGCGGCTGGTCAGGCGGTCATTGGCGACCAGCCAGTCATAGACCACGCGGCTGAGGTAATGGATGTCGGCGTCGGCTTCGTAGAAGTCCTTCTTGGTCTTGTCCTTGTCCTCGCGCGAACGTGAAAAGCCGGTGCCAATGGGATCGATGAAGACGAGGTCGGTGAAATCGAGCCAGGAATTGGGATTGTCGCGCAGCACGGCAAGATCGGAAGGCGCATCGCCCTGATCGCCGAACGCCACGCTCTTGGGGCCGATCGCGCCGAGGTTGAGATAGACTGACGAGGCACCGGGGCCGCCGTTGAAGGCGAACGTCACCGGCCGGGAAGTGGGCGCGCCGGGCACGGTATAGGCGGTATAGACGACTTCGCCGATGACCTTGCCCGTCTCGTCCTTCACCGGCAGCGACCCGACCGTGGCGGCGTAGCTGACCGTCTTGCCGCCGATCACGGCCGATTGCTTGATCGACCTGGGCGCGGGGAAGGGGGTGAAATGGTCGTCGGTCTTGGCGTCGGCCTTTTCGGAGGCCTTGGCGTCATCGGCGTTGTCGGCGGCGAGGATGGCTGAGCCGGAAGCCGCCAGCAGCAGGGCCGAAGCGGCCAGAGTCAGGAATCGCATGGAATGTCGTACCTCGAATGCTTGGCGCCTCTGGGGGGAGGGGGAGGCGAAGCGAGGCACCTTAGCGCGGCGGTGCGATGCGGCAAGACCTGCACGGGCAAGACCTGTACGGGGCAGGCCCGGACGGGTTTCCGCGGCATCGCACCGCCGCGCGGGAAATCAGGGCAGCATCGATCCGGTTTCGATGAAGCGCTGGTGCCAGGACAGCGCCTCGCTGAGGATCGAAGGTGACTGCAACCCGTAGGACTGCTTCTGCGCGCGCGCGAAGTAGTCTTCCAGCAGCGGCCGGTAGTCCGGATGCGCGCAGTTGGCGATGATCACCTTGGCGCGCTCCTTGGGGCTGAGCCCGCGCAAGTCGGCAAGGCCCTGCTCGGTGACGATCACCTGCACGTCCTGGTTGATGTGGTCGACGTGGCTCGCCTGCGGCACGATCGCGGAAATGGCGCCGCCCTTCGCCGTCGAGGGCGTCACGAAGATCGAGATATAGGCATTGCGCGCGAAGTCGCCCGAGCCGCCGATGCCGTTCTGGATGCGCGAGCCCATGACGTGGGTGGAATTGACCGCGCCGTAGATATCGGCTTCGATCAGCCCGTTCATGGCGATGCAGCCCAGGCGCCGGACCAGTTCGGGATGGTTGCTGATTTCCTGCGGGCGCATGATCATCTTGTCGCGGTAGCGGTGCATGTCGCGGTTGACGCGCTCGGCCGCCTCGGGGCTGAGCGAGAAGGCGGTGGCACTGGCCATGCGCAGCTTGCCCGTATCGAGCAGGTCCAGCATCCCGTCCTGGATCACTTCGGTATAGGCGGTCATCGCGTCGAAGGGGCTGTCGATCAGCCCGGTCAGCACGGCATTGGCGATATTGCCCACGCCCGACTGGATCGGCAGCAGCGAGGCGGGCAGGCGGCCCACTTTCACTTCGTGGCCGAGGAATTCGAGGATGTGCCCGGCAATCGCGCGCGCCTTTTCATCCGGCGGGGAGAACGGGGCATTGCGGTCGGGCGCGTCGGTCTCGACGATGGCGACAATCTTCTTCGGATCGCAGCGCAGCGTCTTCTCGCCGATCCGGTCGTCGGGCTTGACCAGCGGGATCGGCACGCGGTGCGGCGGCAGGGCCGTGCCGTAGTAGATGTCGTGCATCCCTTCGAGCGCTTCGTTCTGCCAGGAATTGACTTCGAGGATCACCTTTTCGGCGCGATCGAGCCAGGTCTTGTTGTTGCCGACCGAGGAGGAGGGGATCAGCGAGCCGTCCTCGCGAATGCCGGTCACTTCGATCACGGCAGTGTCCAGCGGGCCGAGGAAACCCTGCCAGGCCATCGGCGCCACCTGGCTCAGGTGCATGTCGAAATAGTTCATCTCGCCCTTGTTGATCTTCTCGCGGGCGATGGGATCGGAATTGTAGGGCAGGCGGAACTCGATGCCATCGGCCTTGGCCAGCGCGCCGTCGAGTTCGGGACCGGTCGAGGCACCGGTCCACATGCTGACCTTGAAGGGATTGCCGGCGGCATGTTCGGCTTCGATCTGCGCGGCGAGCGCTTGGGGAACGGCTTTGGGATATCCGGAACCGGTAAATCCGCTCATGCCCACGGCACTGCCGTTGGTGATGAACCGGGCGGCATCGGCGGCGTCCATGATCTTCGAACGCAGCATGTGATTACGGATACGCAAGCGACCTCTCCTTCTCTTCCACAGATCGCCCGTTCGCGCGCGAGCGCGTGAAAGAACAGTGAAAAAGCAGCAGAAACGATTGCATATTCTGCAACTCGCGATTCCGGCACATTGCCAAGGGCACGAGTTCCCCCATCACACAGTGCCTCAACTCATGCGGCGCGCCATGACATGGCGCAAATTTTGCTTTGTTTTTTCCCGGAACCCCAACCGCCAAAAGCCCGAGGAGAAGACAGCCCATGACCGACATGACCGAACTGGCCAAGCGCAAGCAGCCGATCAACCTCGCCATCGTCCACGCCGATCCGGATGCGTTTCTCGACAATTTCCTGCCCTGGCTGGAGATCACCGCGTTCCTTTCGGCCCATCGTTCCGGCCAGGTGGAGATGCCTGCCGACGGACTCACGCCGGCGCTGACGGAACAGCAGCTGGCAGGTGGCATCACGCACCAGATCGGCGATGATACGCTGGTGGCCTTCGCCATGGCGGCGGCGATGAAGGGAGACAAGCACGCGGTCGACAAAGTCGAGGCGGGCTTGCGCGAACGCTTCGGGCCGGGGTTCCCCGGAAACGCCGGACTCTGGCACTTTCGCGGGGAAATCGCAGCGCCCGTGACGCTTGACGATCATGTCGGCCAGGCCGGCAAGAAGATGCTGGCAGGCGAACCGACCCCGCCGCCGATGCGTAACGGCGAGACCTGGACCGTGGGGATGCGCTTCCTCGAACGCGCGATGGGCTCCAACTTCAAGAGCGAGATTCTCTATCCGCTGGCGCTGTGGACGCGGGCCAAATGGGAAGAGGTTTGCGAGGCGGGCGTGGCCTTCATGGCCCACATCGAAGAGAACCTGCCGATCCTGCGCGAGGCCCTTAAAGAGCCGCGCAACGATGCCGCCTTCGTTGCCAACATGCTGCTGCTGGGCGCCCCCGCGGTGGAGATGGACCTGCAGGACGAAGTGCAGGGAATGCTCCGCTCGCTGTCGCGCCGCTGATGGCGAAAAGCCGACAATCCGCCAGCCCCGCGCCGGACAATTGAAGGCTTTGTAACGCTCGCTTGTCGTACTCCGCGCCTGTCCGGGGGCTCAGGGAATCGTGCACTCAGGGAATCGTGCGCAGGGGGCGTGTGGGGATGACGGGCTTCCTGCCCCGGTTCCGCAGGGCCTCGGTGCGCTGCTGCGAGGCTTTGACTTCCTCTGCCGCTTTCCGGGACCAGCCGCCCTGGGTGTTCTCCTCGAACACGACCTGGTTGCGTTCCCAGGCCGGGTGGGCTTTCTGCCGGGCCATCAGTGCCTTCACATAGGCATCGCCCAGCGCGTGGATGCGCGTGCGGCAGAGCTGGTCGGTGCAGTCGTGTGCCCAGACCGGTTCGTAGGTCTTGAACAAGTCCTTCCCGTAGAGATCAACCTCGGCCACCTTGCTTTCGAGGATGATCGCCTTGCCTTTCTTGTCGGCCTCGATCGCGTTGCGGATCATGATCTGCGCGGTTTCGATCGAAGGGTACTTGGGCTGGGCGCGCATTTCGTTGAGGATGCGGTTGCCCGTCATCTCCGCCACGCCCGTGATCGCCACGCCGCAGAAGTTGAGCGGCAGGTAGGCGCACTGGTCATAGTACTTCTTTATATAGGCCTGCCGCCAGTCGAAGACTTCCTTCTCCATGGGATCGGAAGGGGGCTGCTGCGCGCCGGGCGCGTCCTTGCTCACGGTCGGCGAATAGAAGTACTCGCGCGCGCAGATGGTCTTCTCGTGGCAGGTGAAGGTCACGCCGTCCGGGGGCAGCGTCACGGAAACTTCGGGGAACCACACCGGCCAGTCCCAGTGATGCGACCAGACCGCGACATCCACGAAGACCCGCGCGGCAAGGCCCGGCGTGACCTGGAAGGCCAGCGAATATTCCGGGTGGCCGATCGAGAAGCTGCTCGAATGGTCCTGCGGGTTGACGGCGAGCGGGTAAGTCTGGCCGGAACTCGTCATTTCGGTGACTTTGCCTGACAGGTTGTCCTTGAGCTGCACCTGCAGCTTGTCGGAGGTCAGGCCGACTTGCACGGCGGGCAGGATCTTGGCTCCCGCCACGCCGTAGTTTGCCAGCCCGGCCAGCAGATCGGGGCTGTCGAACACGACGTCCTTGTTGAGCGCGCCGCCAGGGCCCGGAGCGGGGGGCTGGAACTGGCCGTTGGTGAACGGCGCGGGCAGCCCTTCGGTCAGGTCCTTGCCCACGTTCGCGGAAACCCCGCCGCTGTGGAACGGCACCTTGTAGTTCATGCCCGCATAGGCGGTCAGCTCGGCCACCAGTTCGCGGCCCTGGAACACCTGGCCGCTATCGAGCCCGGTTTCTTCGTAATCATGCGGGCTGCCGTTGATCGGCTGGAACACCGGCGCGATGCTGGCGGTCTCGGTGCTGCCCACGCGGTTGTAGGCATAGAGCCCGCTTACGCTGATCGGGAAACGCAGGCCGAAACCGTAGCCGAAACCGGCATAGACCTCCAGGTAATAGGTCTTCTTGCAGCTTACGAGACAGGTCTTGACGGTGACGGAGACACGCCGGCGCCATTCGTTTTCGCGTCCCAGCGTAAAGCCGGTGAGGAGGACATGCTGCGCCAGCGTGCGCTCGGCCTCGACTTTCTCGGGGATCTGCGGCCGGGGCATGGGTTTTTGCGAAAATGCGGGGCGCGCTGCCAGTTGCAGCTTCTTGTCGAACGCGGGGAGGAACATGGTGTCCTCGATCTGCACGTCGGCCGCGTTGATCATCTCGCCTTCAAGCTGGGCGTCGGGCAGGGCGGCCAGACGGGCCGCCTCGGCCGCGCCGACTTGCGCTTCCACCTGCTGGCGCTGCGCGGGATCCTTCATCATCGCGCGGAACTGCGCGATCCCTTGTGCGAAATCGGCCTGTTCGGCCTCCGCTTCCTTGCCGGCGGCGGCAATCGCCTGCGCGCGCCTGGCCGGATCGGCGATGTAGCGCGCGCTGCCGGGATCGGCAAAAGCGGCGTTGCGGGCTGCGGCACTCGTCTGCACGAAGCAGCCGATACCGGCGCGATCGAGCGCGGCGCTCTTGGCCGGCGTCGAGCAGGCGCCGGGTTTCATGCTGTAGGCCAGGTACTGGCGCACGATCAGGCCCTGATCGATCCGGCTCGCCTCGATGTCATCGGCCATGACCCGGGTCAGCGCCGTCTGTGCGCGCAGGCGTGTGGCCATGTTGCCGAGCGAACCGGGATTGTTGAGCACGGGCCGCAAATTCACTTTGTCCCTGCCCAGCGTCAGCACCGGATTGGCCCGCAAGGTAGCGGCCGAATAGCGCTGCCGCACCGGCAAGGCGCGCAGCGCCTCGCTGGTGGTGCCTGCCTTCAGCGTGACGGACGAGGCCGGCGCGGTGGCCGTGGCGGCGACCGGCGGCTTGATCTCGCTTTCGGGCGGAGCGTCGCTTCTTTCCACGCGCGGGGCGGGTTTCAAGGTCGTGAATTGCGCCTGCGCCGCTTCGCTGAAGCCCAACAGGCATGACGCGCCGCCACAGACGGCAATCCATCCAAACGTCCACTTTTCCATGGCCAGCTCTCTCCCAGGCCGCAGCAAGACAAGCGAACTGTATCAGACAAAGTGTCAGGAGAATTGCGGCAGGACAATTATCTCCTGTTTAACCATGGCGCGGCGCGATGCGATGGTGCGCGGCCCTGTCAGCCGTTCGCGATTTCCGTCACTGCACGCGCCATCGCGGCGAGTTCGCTTTCGCGCCGGACATTGCACTTGAGGAATACGTTGCGCAGCTGCGCGGTGACTGTCTGGACGCTGACGCCGCGAAGGCGGGCGATGTCCTGCCGGGAATGACCGCGCGAGAGCAGCGCCACGACCTGGGCTTCCGCGCTGCTCAGGCTCAGGGCCTCGGACAAGTGCCGGGCATCGCGCTCCAGGCCTTCGTGCGCCAGATGATGCGCCTCCTCGCCCGGCGCGGCGAGCGGTGAGCGCAGGGTCACGATCACCCGCGGGGTGAAGCCGAAATGCCAGTCCTGTCGCGGCAGCGCGCGGACTTCCACCAGCAGCAGCCCGGCATCGCTGCGAACCCACAGGGGGGAAGGGCCGGTGTCGGCGCCGGAAAGGGCCAGCGCGATGCGGGCTTGCAGGGCGCGGTCCGTGGCCGGGACGCTCGCGCGCAGGGTCTGGTTTCGAACCTGAAGCGTGCGCAGGCCCAGCAGCGGGGCGGCCGCCTCGCTGACGTAGCAGACCCGCGCGGCCGCATCGAGCAGGATCGCCGGCGTGCGCATCGTCTCGATCGAGCCCTGTACCATCAGCAATCCCTGATGCTCGATGGCGTTCTGCGTGCGCAGGGCCGCCAGAACGTGCGGCGCGGCTTGTGCGAACACGTGCCGGTCGGCCTCGGTCGAGCGCCCGTCGGACTCGCTGCGCAGCACGGCCAGCCCGAAAAAGGCATCGGGCTGCTGGGTGAGCACCATCTGCGCGCCATGCTCGACATCGAGACGGCGCATGGCGTCGAGATAGCGTTCGTCCGTATGCGCGGCCCGCACGGCGTCATAGTGCGCTTCCCAGGCCATTTCGAGCGGCTGACCGGCCGCTGCCACGCGATAGTTCACTTCGGGCAAGTAGCCGTCGATGTCCTCCAGCAGCGTGTGAAAACCGGGGTCCGCATCGCTCACCCAGTTGAAGGCCAAGTGCCGGGCGCCCATCGCCAGCATCTGCCCATGCGAGGAACGGGTCGCCTCCGCCAGCGTGCGCAGGGCGGTGTCCCAGCCCAGCGGCTCGAACGGCGCGCGCGCGAAAGCAGCGGCAATCCGCGCCACTTTCCGCGTTGCACTGTCCCTGCCTTGCCTGCCCACGCCGCCCCCGCGTTTGCCCCGTTCCGGAGCGGTACATACCATGATCTTGGTATGTGTGGAGAAGGCTTTGCGTTCAAAAGGGAAACGCGACCCGAAGGATTGGTAATGCCATTCCTTTTCCTGCCCCGGCGCCTGTCCGTCAGGCCCGGGGCTTTTTGTTCGGGGGTGTTTGGTCAGGCCGCTCGCGGGACGATGCGGTCAAGTTCGTCGCCGCGTGTCCGGCGTCCTTCTTCAAGGTCGTAGTCGATCTGGAGCCCCAGAAAAAATCCTTCGCTCATGCCGAAATAGCGGGCGAGCCGCAGGTCGGTGATGGCATCGACGGGGGCGGATTCGGAGAGAAGCGCCTTGAGGTAATCCAGGGCGAGCCCGGCTCCGGTCGCGACCTCCTCGACGGGAATTTCGCTCCCGATCAGGAAATCTTCACGCAGGATCGCGCCGGGGTGGACGTTGTCCAGCCGGTCTTCATCCCTTGTGATAGTCCTCGATCCGGACATCGTCCGCGCCTCCTTCTGACCAGCGGAAGGTGATCCGCCACTGGTCGTTGATGCGCAGACTATATCGTGAAGGTGTAAAACCTTTCAACTGTTCGAAGCGATTGCCGGACGGGATGCGCAAGTCGTGGAGCTTCACCGTCCGATCAATCTGGCGCAGTTTGCGCCGTGCCGTGTTCTGGATGTCCGGCGGCAGCTTGCGGCTGCGGGTGCCGTGGAACACCAGTTCGGTTTCGGGATCGGCGAATGAACGGATCATGGCAAACTCCTTGCCACGACGTCTGACTCATTTGAATCGCATACACTACGGACGTCCAGTGAAATGTATGCCCGTGCAAACTCCGCTTTTTTGTGGCTTTCGTTTTGCGTCATGGCTGCCTCTAAAAATGTGCAGCACCTCTACTAACCTCGGGTCATTTGGGCGCAACAAGCAGTTAGACGACGTCGAATGTGGCGCCATTTCCAAAATATTGATTCTATAGGATAAGATATCCACAGAAAAACCTGTGGCGTCGCACCGTTACCGCCCCCACTTCTTCTGCACCTTCCCGTACCGCGTCTTCCGCGTCCCCGGCTTACCCTCGTTGCTCCGCCCCACCTTCGGCGCCTTGTGCTCGCCCTCCGGCAAGCCCAGTTCGGTCGCCTCCAGCCGCCGGATTTCGTCGCGCAGCCGCCCGGCTTCCTCGAACTCCAGATCGGCGGCGGCCGCGCGCATCCGGCCTTCTAGTTCCTCGATGTAGGCGCGCAGGTTGTGGCCGACGAGTTCGTTGCGTGTCCCGTCGTCGATCTCCACCAGCACGCCGTCGCGGCTGGCGGTGTCCGCCACGATATCGGCGATGCGGCGCTTGATCGTTTGTGGGGTGATGCCGTGCTCGGCGTTGTATTCCTGCTGCTTGGCGCGGCGGCGGTCGGTTTCGGCGATGGCGCGTTCCATCGAGCCGGTCATGCGGTCGGCATAGAGGATCACGCGGCCGTCCACATTGCGCGCGGCGCGGCCGATGGTCTGGATCAGCGAAGTCTCGCTGCGCAGGAAACCTTCCTTGTCGGCATCGAGAATGCACACCAGGCCGCATTCGGGAATGTCGAGGCCTTCGCGCAGCAGGTTGATGCCCACCAGCACATCATAGACGCCCATGCGCAGATCGCGGATCAGCTCGATGCGCTCCAGCGTCTCGACGTCGCTATGCATGTAGCGCACGCGCACGCCCGCCTCGTGCATAAATTCGGTGAGGTCCTCGGCCATGCGCTTGGTGAGGGTGGTGACGAGCGTGCGGTAGCCCTTGGCGGCGGTTTCCTTGCACTCGTTTATGCAGTCCTGCACCTGATCCTCGACCGGACGGATCGTCACCGGCGGGTCGATCAACCCGGTGGGGCGGATCACTTGCTCGGCGAAGACCCCGCCCGACTGCTCCATTTCCCAGCCGCCGGGCGTGGCGGAGACAGCGACCGTCTGCGGGCGCATCGCATCCCATTCGTTGAAACGCAGCGGCCGGTTGTCGATGCAGCTCGGCAGGCGGAAGCCATATTCGGCCAGCGTGATCTTGCGCCGGTGGTCGCCTTTCGACATCGCGCCGATCTGCGGCACCGTCTGGTGGCTTTCGTCGACGAAGAGCAGGGCATTGTCCGGCAGGTATTCGAACAGCGTCGGCGGCGGCTCGCCCGGCAGGCGGCCGGTGAGGAAGCGGGAATAGTTCTCGATCCCCGCGCACGAGCCGGTGGCGGCGATCATCTCCAGGTCGAAATGGGTGCGCTGTTCCAGCCGCTGGGCTTCGAGCAGCTTGCCCTCGGCCTCCAGTTCTTTCAGCCGCTCGGTCAGCTCGAAGCGGATCGCCTCGGTCGCCTGCTTCATCGTCGGTCCCGGCGTGACGTAGTGCGAGTTCGCATAGACGCGCACTTTTTCCAGCGCCGAACCCTTCTTGCCGGTCAGCGGATCGAACTCGGCGATCTCCTCGATCTCGTCACCGAAGAAGCTGATCCGCCAAGCCATGTCCTCATAGTGGCTGGGGAAGATTTCGAGGTTATCGCCGCGCACGCGGAAGGTGCCGCGCGCGAAGGCATGGTCGTTGCGCTTGTACTGCAGGGCGACGAGCTTGCGGATGATCTCGCGCTGGTCCTGCTCCTTGCCGGTTTCCAGGTCGAAGATCATCGCCGAATAGGTCTCGACCGAGCCGATGCCGTAAAGGCACGAGACCGAAGCGACGATGATTACGTCGTCCCGCTCCAGCAGCGCGCGCGTGGCCGAATGGCGCATCCGGTCGATCGCCTCGTTCACCGAGCTTTCCTTCTCGATGTAGGTGTCCGACCGGGGCACATAGGCTTCGGGCTGGTAATAGTCGTAGTAGGAGACGAAATACTCGACCGCGTTGTCGGGGAAGAAGTCCTTCATCTCGCCATAGAGCTGCGCGGCGAGGATCTTGTTGGGGGCCAGGATCAGCGCCGGGCGCTGCAGTTCCTCGATCACTTTGGCCATGGTGAAGGTCTTGCCCGAGCCAGTGACGCCGAGCAGCACCTGCGTCTTCTCCCCCTCCTGCGCCGAGCCGACCAGTTCGGCGATCGCGGTGGGCTGGTCGCCGGCCGGCGCATAGTCCGAGACGATCCGGAATGCCTTGCCGGGCAGGGACTTTTCCGGACGCTGCGGCTTGTGGGGAACGAAGTGGCCCGAGGTGTCCGGTTCTTCGAGCCCGCGGCGGATGATGAGTTCGGCCATGGCGGAACATATGGGGTATATGCTCGTCTGCCGCAATGTGTCACTCGCCGATCGGCCATTGGCACCGGACGGGGGCAGTGATAGCTCTTCGCGCCCTGTTCCAGGGTGGAGGACGTGCGACATGACGAATGGTTCGAGGGCGGGTTCGATGCGTGCCGGTATGATGCATAAGGGGGCGGCCGGTATCTGGCTTGCCGCGGCGATGCTGTCGCTGGCGGGTTGCGGCTCCAAGCAGGAAGCGCCGGGCGAAAGCGCGGCTCCGGCGGGCGAAACCAAGTCCGCCCAGGATGTCGCGCACGAGGCGGCGAAGCTCGATCGGCCCAAGCCGGGTGCCTACAAGCAGACCATCGAGATCCTCGACATGGAGATTCCCGGCCTGCCCAGGGAAGCCGCCAGCCAGATGAAGGCGATGACCGGCAAGCCCCAGGTCCAGACCATCTGCATCACCGATGCGGATACCGACAAGGGCTACAAGGAAATGCTGCAGAATGTCGGCAAGGGCGGCGACTGCACGTATTCCAAATTCGATGTTGCCGGCGGCCGTCTCGATGCCCAGATGCATTGCACCACCGAAGAGCAGGGCGAAGCGACGATGACCATGAACGGCACTGTCAGCGAAACCGGCTCGGACGTGACGGTCAGCATGGACGTTACCGGCGGGAAAGAGTCCGCAGGCGCCATGAAGATGAAAATGCACCTGACGACGGAGCGTATCGGCGATTGCGCATCCTGATCCGGGATCGATGAACGGAAGGCCGAAAGACGACGTGAACAGTACCGCGCGCCATCAAACGGGGTCCCTGCGCGAGGCGATTGCCCGGCGCGCGGCTTTCGTGCGTGAGCCGCATCCGCCGGGCGTGGGCAAGCCGCCGCTGCAACTGATGCTGGCCGAGCTGCTTTCGCTCTACCGCGGGCGCAGCAAGGAACCGGCGGTGCAGCCGGCCGCGCATCCGATGCCGGTCATGCTGCTGCCGGGCTTCGGCTCGCATCCCCGGCGGATGAAGCCGATGGCCGATGCGCTGACGGCGGCGGGCCATCACGTCCACGAATGGGGTCTGGGCTTCAACTTCGGTCCCAGCCAGAGCAATTTCGCCTTCCTGATGCGCCGCGTCGGCGCGATCGCGTTCCGGCACAAGGCGCCCGTCGCGCTGGTGGGCTGGAGCCTGGGCGGTCTCTTCGCGCGCGAGATTGCCCGGCGCGAGCCGGACATGGTCGCCAAGGTTATCACCATGGGCACGCCGTTCTCGGGCGACCCGCGCGCCAACAATGCCTGGCGCGCCTATCAGGTCGTCACCGGCCATTCGGTGGACGAGCCGCCGATCGAGTGCGATTTCTCGGTCAAGCCGCCGGTCCCGACGATCGCCCTGTGGAGCCCGCGCGACGGCATCATCGCCCCGCGCGCCGCCTGCGGCTGGCCGGAAGAACGCGACCGCGCGGTGTCGGTCCGCTGCTCGCACCTCGATTTTTCGAATGCGCCCAGGGTTATCGCGGAAGTGCTGCGGCAGCTGGATTGGGAGGATTGAGGGGGCGGCTTGGCCGCCTGCTGCGAAGAATGCAGTGCTAAAAGAGATGCCTTAGGGAGCGGGCACCTGATTATATCGGGGACGAGGCCCAGCCTCGCACTTGTTTCCGTGACTTGATACGCCAGCCATCCGGCGAACGGACGAGATCGTCCTCGTACCAAAGGCCGCTGATAAAGGTGCTTTCATGGCCATCGGCGGTGACGGTTGTCATCGGCACGATCGCGGCGGAGCGAGCCTTGGCAATGTCGCCTTCAAGATCGATTTTGACTGTTGATACTGTGTGCTGCGAGTTGGTGAGGCCAGAGAGAATAGGGGTAAGAAATGCCTCGAGATCGCTGACGCAACCCTGTGGTCCGCCAAAGGCGGAAAAATCGAGATGGGCGTCGGGTGCAAATACCTCACGGAATGCAGCCCAGTCCTTTTGGTCCAAGGCGTGGCAATATCGCGCCAGAAGTTCATTGATTTCCAGTTTGTCGGAAACTTCTTGCAGTTTCACGGCGCCTATTCCCATTTCGAAACTTTGAGCCAAACACGGTATCGTGTAGCTGGGCTGTCGCTGCGATCAAAAGAGATTATTCGCCATCAACTGGCCGACAGGTGTTTTCGCCAGTGTTTGCTGCCGGATGAAATGAAATTAATGGCTGCGGGCTGTCCCGGGCGCACGGAACGCGTATCGTGCGGGGGCTTGGAGGAAAGCCGTGACCGCACAAGCCCGCGATACTCTTGCCGCCAGGCAGATTGGCCTGAAGGTTCTGCCGTTTCTTGTCGTCGCGCTGGCCGCGATGGCAGTGCGCCTGCCGGTGGCGGAGCGGTATCCCGCTGCGGCGCTGTTGCTGTTTCTCTGGATCGTCGCGGATAGCCTGATGCTGGCGCTGATCGCGCGGTCTCCCGGCGGCCGTCCGCCGCGGCGTGCTGTCGTGGCGGTTCTGGCCTCGGCGAGTGTTGCCGTCGGGCTGGGCGCGCCTCCTGCATTGAAGCAGGCATTGCTGGCCATGCCGGCCGTCATGGTGCCGATGGCCATGGCCGTGATGGCCCATGTCGCGTGGTCCGCGCTGCGGGCCGGGCACATTGTCCGGGGCGAGGGCTCTCGGCGGGAGCGGTGGCAGGCAGCGGCCTCGGAATTCCTGCCGCCCGCGCTGGTGCGCTTTGCGGCCATGGAACTCACGGTGATCCATATCGCCTTGTTCCGCTGGGGCGGCCCGGCCGATGTGCCTGCGGGAAGCCGGGCTTTCGTTTATCACCGGCATCTGGCGCCGATGTGCACCGCGCTGCTGGTGCTGTCGGCGATTGAAGTCGCGGCCTATCACTTGCTGCTTGGCCGCTGGAGCGGGATGGCGGCGATCATCCTGTTCGTGGTGAGCGACGTGGGGCTGGTCTATCTGGTCGGACTGATCAAGTCGTTCCGGCTGCGGCCCGTGCTGGTGACGGGCGAAGGCGTGCGCGTGCGGGCCGGTTTCCTGATCGATCAGGAAATCCCTTTCCATGCGATCGCCAGCATCGAAAGCGGCATTGGCCTTGCGGGCGGCGATATCCGTGATCCGGCGACTTTCAATGCCGCGCTGCTGGCATGGCCCAACGTGCTGCTCAGACTGAATGCCCCGCTGCCGCGCCGGTCGCTGCTGCGGGAGCGCTCCTTTTCCGCCGTGGCTTTCAGGCTGGACGACCCGGAGCCGTTCGTCCGGTTGCTGAACTGGCGTCTGGGACAGGGCCATGGCCCTGCCGCAGCGTGACGCGGCGAATCTGGAGACGTGGATCGATGCGAGGTTTGCTTTTCCCGGCTCTCCTGTGCTTGCCAGTGGCGGTGCTTGCCGACGCTCCGCCCAAGCCGGCCGAAATTCCCGATACGCCGGCGGGCCATTTCATCTCCGCCTTCATCACGGCCTATCATTCGGATGATCCGGAAGATGTGCGGGCATACAATCGTCTCTATCATCGCCAAACGACGGCGGAGAGCTGGAAGGATCTCTACCGCATGACCGGGCGGATCACGCCGGTGCGTATTGATGCTCGCGGTCCCAACGGGATCACAGTGCTGTTCGCAGCCGAACGGGGCGACGCGTTCTGGAAGGAAGCCGTTTCGCTTGACCCGGCCGATCCGATGACAGTCCTTGATGCCGGTTTCAGTTTGGCGGACCGGCCGCCGGAATTTGCCATCCCGCGTGTGCCGTATGCCGAACTCGATCGGATGATGGCGGCAAAGCTGGCCCGGGATGTCGCGGCCGATCGGTTTGCCGGGACGATCATGGTCGAGCGCCACGGCAAGGTGATTTACCAGCAGGCTGTCGGCCTTGCCGATCGTGCGGGGAAAACGCCGGTAACGATGAGCACCCGCTTCCGTATCGGATCGGCGAACAAGATGTTCACCGCGATCAGCGTGCTGCAACTGGTGGAGAAGGGGCAGATTGCCCTCGATGCGACAATCGGCACTTATCTGCCGGATTATCCCAATACCGACTTTGCGAAAACGGTGACGATCCGCGAACTCCTCACACATATGGGCGGGGCGGGAGATATCTTTACGCCGGAGTACGAGGCAAAGCGCCTCGAAGTGAAGACCCCGGCTGACTACGTGAAGCTGTTCGGCAACCGTGCGCAGGATGTCAGCAAGGACGGGAAAGGGGCATACGCCAATTACGGTTTCGTGCTGCTCGGCCGGATAGTCGAAGCGGTCAGTGGCCAGAACTATTACAGCTACGTGCGCGAACACATCTATGCCCCTGCAGACATGCGGGATTCCGGATCGTTGCCGGAGAACGTGGCCGTGCCGAACCGTTCACGCGGCTATACTTTGAACGGGGAGGGCAAGCTCGTCGATAATGCTGATACTTTGCCCTACCGGGGCTCTCCGGCAGGGGGCGGCTATACGACCGCGGGTGACATGATCCGGTTCGCGGATGCCCTGCGCTCGGGCAAGCTGCTGTCGAAGGCACTGCTGGCGCAAGCGACGTCGCCGCAGCGGCCCGATGGCTGGTATGGTTTTGGATTCCTTATCAGTGGCCAGGGCGTTGGACGGAATTGGGGCCATGGCGGCGGTGCCCCCGGCATGAATGCCGCGTTTCGCGTCTATCCTGAACTCGATGCGGTCGTCGTGGCGCTCGCCAACCTCGATGCGCTTTCCGCTGATGACGAAGCCGATTTTTACGCGAACCGGATGCCCCTTGGCGAATAGGCGGGCATTCTCCCAAAACGTTTTCCTACATCCCCGGCGCTTGACACACTGCGCGCGGCATCTGTTTGCCTTGCTCTTTGAACCGTCAAATTCCGCTTCGGCGTGTCGTGCCGGGGGGTGTGAAATTATCGCCGCCGTAAGATATTGCGAACACGGGCTTTTTTGAAAGTTACCGGTGCTGCTGTGGGTGAAGTTAAACTTTTACGCCCTCGGCGCCTGCCGCCGGTAGCTCAGCGCCTCCGCCACATGAATGCGGCCCACGCTTTGCGCGCTGGCAAGGTCGGCAATGGTGCGGGCGACGCGCAGCACGCGGGTGTAGCCGCGGGCTGAAAGGTGCATGGCCTCGGCCGCCTGCATCAGCAGCTTGCGTCCGGCTTCGTCGGGCGTGGCGTGGGCGTCAAGCAGGTCGCCGTCGAGTTCGGCATTGGTGCGCCGTCCGGTGCCGTCCAGCCGTGCGATCTGGACCTGGCGGGCGCGGGCTACGCGCGCGGCGACTTCGGTGCTGCCTTCGGCTGGGGGTGGCAGGGCGAGATCGGCGGCGCGCACCGGGTCGACGTCCACATGCAGGTCGATCCGGTCGAGCAGCGGGCCGGAAACCTTGCTCTGGTAGTCGGCCGCGCATTTCGGCGCGCGCGAGCAGGCTAGTGCCGGATCGCCCAAGTGGCCGCAGCGGCACGGGTTCATCGCCGCGATCAGCTGGACCCGGGCCGGATAAGTGACATGGGCGTTGGCGCGCGCCACGGTCACTTCGCCGGTCTCCAGCGGCTGGCGCAGCGAATCGAGGGCCTGCCGCTGGAATTCGGGCAGTTCGTCGAGGAACAGCACGCCCAGATGCGCCATCGAGACTTCGCCGGGCCGCACTTTCAGCCCGCCGCCGGTCAGGGCCGCGATCGAGGCCGAATGGTGCGGCGCGCGGTAGGGGCGGGCGCGGCTGATCCGCCCGTCCTCCAGCGTGCCCGCGACCGAGGCGACCATCGAGACTTCCAGCGCCTCGGCCGGAGTCAGGTCCGGAAGAATGCCCGGCAGGCATGAGGCGAGCAGCGACTTGCCCGCGCCCGGCGGCCCGATCATCAGCAGGTTGTGCGCGCCCGCTGCCGCGATCTCCAGCGCGCGCCGTGCCGTCTCCTGCCCCTTGACCTGCTTGAGGTCCGGCCCGCGCCCGGGCGGATCGACGAGGCCCGGCTGGGGCGGCAGCAGGACTTGCCGGCCCTTGAGGTGGTTGAGCAGGCTGATCAGGTTGGGCGCGGCGACAACGGGCGTCCCGCCTGTGCCGTTACTGGCCCAGCTCGCCTCACTGCCTTGCGCGGCCGGGCAGATCAGGCCCTTGTCCATCTCGCTGGCGTGCAGGGCCGCAAGCAGCACGCCGGGCGAGGGGATGATCCGCCCGTCGAGCGCGAGTTCGCCCACCGCGACGAAGTCCGCCATCTGCTCGGCATCGACTACGCCCATGGCACTCAGCAGGGCCAGCGCCACCGGCAAGTCATAGTGCGAACCGTCCTTGGGCAGGTCAGCCGGGGAAAGGTTGACCGTGATCCGCTTGGGCGGCAACGCAAGACCCATCGCGGTCAGCGCGGCAGAGACCCGCTGGCGACTCTCGCTGACCGCCTTGTCGGGCAGGCCGACCAGCGCGAAGGCCGGCAGGCCGGGGGCAATTTGACACTGGACTTCGACCGCACGCGCTTCCAGCCCGAGATAGGCCACGGTCGAAACCAGCGCGACCACGAGGAGCTCCTCTGCTTCTTCGAGATATTAATTAACGGATTAGTTTTACTACCCTATTCGCGCGCCGATGGGCATCGATAATTTATACCTTACAACGTTTTAACCAATTCGCGCATGATTTGGGTAAGGCGGTGCGGCGCAGTTTGCTTCCATGCGCTCGTTCACTGCTCTCCTTGGGTTGATAAGTCTGGCTGCTGTGTCCCCTGTGTCGGCCCAGACCATCGATTACGAGTCCGTTGACGTGGATGCCGACTACTTCAGCGGCGGTGGCGAGCGCAGCCTTCCGGTACGGTGGGAGTCGGCTCCTGCGGCAGCGATCCCGGCGGGTATCGCCAGCTATGGGCCATTTCGCGTGCTCGATGCCGGCCGTGCCGCGCTGGTGGACGTCACCGATGCCCGCAGTCCGGGCCAGTTCGCCGCGATGCTGCGCGATCATCCGGGGATTGCCGAAATCGAGATGGTCGAATGCCCCGGCACCGAGGACGACCTTGCCAATTTGCGGCTGGGCCGGATGATTCGGGACAGGGGGATTGCGACGCACGTTCCCGATGGCGGTTCGGTCCGTTCGGGCGGCGTCGAACTGTTTCTGGCGGGCGCACACCGCTATGCCGATCCGGGCGCCGAGTTCGCCGTCCATTCGTGGAAGGACGATACCGGGCTTGAGGCGGCCGACTATTCGGCCAGCGCGCCCGAGAACCGCCGCTACCTTGAATATTACAAGCAGATGGGCATGAGCCCGATTGAGGCCGAGGCCTTTTATGCCATGACCAATTCGGTGCCGTTCGAATCGGCAAAGTGGTTCGGCACCGGCACGATGGGGCTCTGGGTCAATCTTGACCGTTCCGCATCGGAAAATCCGGCCGCGAACTTGGCCTATCAGGACGTCTCGTCCTTGACTCTCGCCTACGCCTCCAGTAACGGCCCGCGTCTGTAATCGGCTGTCCGCCGCGCGGATGGCCTTTTTTGTTCGGGTCCTTCGGGGCCGATTTTGGAATTTCGAGGACTGACATGAAGCGCACTTTCCAGCCCAGCCGCCTTGTCCGCGCCCGCCGTCACGGCTTCCGCGCCCGCACGGCGACCGTCGGTGGCCGCAAGGTGCTTCGCGCTCGCCGCGCCCGCGGCCGCAAGAAGCTCTCGGCGTAATCTGCCTGGCAGCGGGCAGGGGCCCAGGCCCTTGCCTTTCGGCACCAACCCACGCCCCCGTCCGGCCTTTGCGGCAAGGAACAGGGGCGTGAGCTGGTGCCGTTTTGCTTGCAGCAGGATGCGAATCGGCTCTTCCGGTTTCCCTGCCCGGGCAATCGCTGTAGAGCTCATGCGATGACTGCCGCATACCAGACGATGACTCGCCGGTCGGACTTCCTGGCCGCCAATCGCGGTCTGCGAGTCGCGCGCGCCGGATTCGTGCTGCTGGCGAATGCCAATGGCGGGCAGGGGCAGCGGGCAGGCATTACCGTCACCAAGAAGATCGGTAATGCCGTGGTACGCAACCGCATGAAGCGCCGTTTCCGCGCGCTGCTGCGCGACGTGCTGCCCGAATATGGCCTTGCCGATACCGATCATGTGCTGATCGGGCGCGAGAACGGGATCGAGCGCGATTTTTCCCTGCTGCGCGAGGAACTGGTGGCCGCGCTCGGCCGCGCGCGTGACGGCAAGGGCGATCCGGCCCGGCGCAAGGGCGCACCGCGAAAGGGGGGCCGGTGAAGAAGGTTCTGGCCTTTATCGTCTCGCTGCCGGGCCTGCTGCTGATCGGCATTGCCCGGGCGTGGCAGCTCGGGCCGTCGCGGATGATGCCGCCGACCTGCCGCTATACGCCGTCGTGCTCGCAATATGCGATTGAGGCGGTGCGCAAGCACGGTGCGATTAAGGGTGGATGCCTGGCGATATGGCGTCTATTGCGCTGCCAACCTTGGGGCGGGCACGGTCATGATCCCGTACCGGACTGACTATAACGATCGACGAGAAGCGGGCGGCGAATCACGCCGCGGCTGACGGGAATACGACAGGAAAAGCCTTCGTGGATAATCAGCGCAACATCATCCTGGCGGTCGTTCTGACCGCGCTTGTCCTCTTCGGATGGGAAGCCGGCGTCGGCTATTTCTATCCGCAGGCCAAGGAACCGGCGCAGGTCGAGCAAGCCAGTAGCGCAGAGGACGCCGCGAAGCCGGCCGATGCCAGCAAGATCAAGCCCACGCGTGAGGGCGGCCTGCGCGATGCGGCGGAAGTCGCTCTCGAAAAGCAGGATCTGAAGACCGCGCTTGCCACTGGCGGCCGCGTGCCGGTCGTGGCGCCGGGGCTGTCGGGCTCGATCAATCTCACCGGCGCGCTGATCGATGATCTGGTGATCAACCGTCACAAGGAGACGGTGAAGAAGGATTCGGGTCCGGTCCGCATCTATTCGCCCGCCGGCACGCCCGCGCAGCAGTTCGCGCAGTTCGGCTGGGTGGGTGACAAGGGTATCGCGCCCAGCGCCCAGACGGTCTGGTCCGTGCCTGCCGGTGCCAAGCTGACCCCGTCGACCCCGGTGACGCTCACCTGGGACAACGGCAAGGGCCAGGTCTATTCGATCACCTTCAAGATCGATGACAATTACATGATCACGGCCGATCAGAGCGTGGCGAACAAGAGCGGCGCGCCGGTTTCGGTGCAGCCTTTCGGTCTCGTCAACCGCACCGATGAAACCGCCAGCCTCGACACCTGGAACGTCCATTCCGGTCCGATCGGCGCGTTTGACGGCTCGGTGACTTTCGGCACCAATTACAGCGACGTTTCCGACGCTCAGACGGTCAAGGAAACCGGCAATACCGACTGGATCGGCTTTACCGACGTCTACTGGATGTCGACGCTGATCCCGGTGAAGGCCAAGGCGGAAGGCACGTTCCGTTCGCTGGGCAACCACATCTTCCGCGCAGACGTCGTTTACAGCCCGTCGGTGGTCCAGCCGGGCAAGGTCCTGACGCAGGAAACCAAGCTGTTCGCGGGTGCCAAGGAGCACACCGTGCTCGATGCCTATGAAAAGCAGGGCATCACCAATTTCGGCCTCGCGATCGACTGGGGCTGGTTCCGCTGGTTCGAAAAGCCGATCTTCTGGCTGCTGACCTCGCTGTTCAAGTTCACCGGCAATTTCGGCGTCGCGATCATCCTGCTGACCGTGATCGTGCGCGGGATGATGTTCCCGATCGCCCAGCGCCAGTTCGCCTCGATGGCGGCCATGCGCGCGATCCAGCCGAAGATGAAGGCGATCCAGGACCGTTACAAGGACGACAAGGAACGCCAGCAGAAGGAGATCATGGAGCTCTACAAGAAGGAAGGCGTGAACCCGCTTGCGGGCTGCCTCCCGATGTTCCTCCAGATCCCGGTGTTCTTCGCGCTGTACAAGACCCTGATCCTCTCGATCGAGATGCGCCACCAGCCCTTCGTGCTGTGGATCAAGGACTTGTCCTCGCCCGATCCGCTGCACATCCTCAACCTGTTCGGCCTGCTGCCGTTCGATCCGCCGGGCTTCCTGGGGATCGGCGTGCTGGCACTGCTGCTGGGTGTGACGATGTACTTCCAGTTCAAGCTCAACCCGGCGCAGATGGACCCGACGCAGCAGCAGATCTTCGCGCTGATGCCGTGGTTCATGATGTTCGTGATGGCGCCGTTCGCTTCGGGCCTGCTGATCTACTGGATCACTTCGAACCTGCTGACCATTGCCCAGCAGAAGTACCTCTACAGCCGCCATCCGCAGCTGAAGGCCCAGGCGGACAAGGACGCGCAGGACAAGCAGCGCGCCCTTGATCGCGAGAAGAGCAAGGCCTGAGGTGGAAGAGACTTCGGAGGATACCGGCGCCGGTGAACTGATCGAGCGCGCACGCAAGCTGTTTTCAGGGCCGGTGACGTTCCTGAAGAGCGCGCCCGCGCTCAAGTTTCTGCCCGATCCGGAGGTGCCGGAGATCGCCTTCTGCGGCCGCTCCAACGTGGGCAAGTCCTCGCTGCTCAATGCCCTGACGGGCCGCAAGGCGATCGCGCGCACTTCGGTGACGCCGGGGCGCACGCAGGAACTGAACTTCTTCGACGTGGGCGAGCCGCTGCAGTTCCGCCTGGTCGATATGCCCGGCTATGGCTTTGCCAAGGCGCCGCCGGCCGTGGTCGAGAAGTGGCGGCGGCTGGTGCGCGAGTTTCTGCGTGGACGGGTCGTGCTCAAGCGCACGCTGCTGCTGGTGGACAGCCGTCACGGCGTGAAGCCTGTCGATGCCGAGATGATGAGGATGCTGGATGAAGCCGCCGTCGGCTACCGCATCGTCCTCACCAAGGCAGACAAGATCAAGGCTAGCGAACTGGAAAAGGTTCACGCCGCCACCGTGGCCGAAGCGCGCAAGCACCCTGCGGCCTTTCCGGACGTCCATGTCACGAGTTCGGAAAAAGGGCTTGGTATAGAAGAGTTGCGCGCTGCCGTGCTGGGCGACGCGGAACTTTGATACAAGGCTGAAGGTTTCTTCGGAAAACTGCCGTTTTTCGGCAATGTGACGATTGCGTGACAGCCTGTGCTCGATTATGGGCTCGCGCTTCCATGCGCCGGGGAAGGAGGATATCTTGCCGATGCGCCAGATTGCCGTTCTTCCTTACCGTACCGTCGGACAGGCGGTCGATGCGCCGATCCAGATCCTGCTGATCACGTCGCGCGAGACGCGGCGCTGGGTCGTTCCCAAGGGCGGGTTGATGAAGGGCCTGCCGCCGCACGCGGCTGCCGCGGTCGAGGCGGAAGAAGAGGCGGGCGTGCTGGGCGCAGCCTGCCCGACGCCGCTCGGGTCCTACCGCTATCGCAAGAAGCGCAGTTCCGGCGCTCTGGTGTGGGCCGATGTCGATGTGTTTCCTTTCGCGGTCACCGAGGAACTGGAAACCTGGGACGAGCAGCATCAGCGCGAGCGCCGCTGGTTCTCTCTGGCGGAGGCGGCAAACGCCGTCGACGAGGAAGACTTGCGCGCGCTTATCCGTTCCTTCGGCGCCCGCGAGTTCCGCGCGGCGGCCAGTCCCGCGCGGCTGATCGGGGCCGTGGCAGACAAAACAGGGGTCAATACGATGTTCGCGTGGTTCCAGAAGCTGCTGCCACAGCAGAGCCATTTCTTCGATCTGTTCGAAAAACAGGCGGCAACGCTGGTGGCCGGTGCCGATGCGCTGGCGCGGCTGGCGCAGGGCGGGGCCGGCCGGGCGCAGCACATCCGCGAGATCGAGGAGCGCGAGCACGATGCCGATGACATCACCCGCGATGTGCTCCACGCCGTGCGCCGCAGTTTCCTGACCCCGTTCGACCGTTCGGCGATCACCAGCCTCATCACCACGATGGACGATGCCATCGACGAGATGCAGCAGACCGCCGGGGCCGTCGATCTCTATGACGTCTCCGAGTTCGAGCCGGAAATGCGCGACATGGCGGCGATCATCGTCGATGCCGCGCGCCTTACGGCCGAAGCCATGCCGCTGCTGCGCAAGATCGCCGACAACGGTCATCGCCTGCACGAACTCACCGAACGCCTCGTGCGCATGGAAGGCCATGCCGACGAGATCCACGCGCAAGGGCTCAAGCGCGTGTTCAAGGCGAGCAGCGGCAAGGATCCGCTGCACTTCATCGTGCGCCAGGAGATGTTCAAGCGGCTGGAGCGCGTGGTCGACCGGTTCGAGGATCTGGCGAACGAGATCGACGGTCTCGTGATCGACCACGCCTGACACGCACGAGCGGACCATGGATCATAGTCTTGCCCTGCCGCTGCTGATCGGCCTTGTCATGATGGGGCTGGCGTTCGACTTCCTCAACGGGTTGCACGACGCCGCCAATGCCATTGCCACGGTGGTGGCGACGCGCCTGCTGTCTCCGGTCGTGGCCGTGCTGTTCGCGGCGGCGGGCAACTTCGCGGCCTACTGGTTCGTCGGCCTCCACGTTGCCGAGACCGTGGGCAAGGGCATCATCGACAAGGATGCAGTGACGCCCGCGGTGGTGTTTGGCGCCTTGGTCGGCGCGATGTTCTGGAACGTCGTGACCTGGGTGAAAGGCATTCCCTCCAGTTCCAGCCACGCGCTGATCGGCGGACTGCTGGGCGCGGGCATGGCGCATGGCGGGTTCGCCGTGGTCGAAAGTTCGGGCACGACGAAGACCGTGGTGGCCATCGTCGCATCGCCGGTGATCGGCTTTGTGATCGCCATGCTGCTGATGCTGATTACCAGCTGGGTGTTCCGGGGCACCTCGTCACGCTCCGCCAACAAGTCGTTCAAGGGGCTGCACCTGCTTTCCAGCGCGGCCTATTCGATCAGCCACGGCGGCAACGACGCGCAGAAGACGATGGGCATCATTGCCGTGCTGCTCTATTCGACCGGGCACTTGTCGGGCGAGTTCCATGTGCCGGAATGGGTGGTTCTGTCCTGCTATACGGCGATGGCCCTGGGCACGCTGTCGGGCGGCTGGAAGATCATCAAGACGATGGGTTCCAAGCTGACCAAGCTCAACCATCACTCGGGCTTTTGCGCTTCGGGCGCGGGTTCGATGGTGGTCTTCGGCGCCAGTGCGCTGGGCATTCCGGTTTCCACCACCCATGTCATTACCGGCTCGGTCGTCGGCACCGGCGCCGCGCGCCGGGCGAGCGCGGTGCGCTGGTCGGTGGCGAGCCGGGTGATCGTGGCCTGGGTCATCACGATCCCGGCCAGCGCGGCCGTGGGCGCCTTGTTCTACGCGATCACGTGTTTGTTCTGATCTGGCCTGTTCTGATCTGACCGGTTCTGATTTGCCCTTTGCGCCTCGACAGGGGGCGGCTTAGCCCTTAGGTCCTCCGGTTTCAGCCAAAGGGAACCCCCGCCCCGTGAAGCTCATCATCGGCAACAAGAACTATTCGAGCTGGTCGCTGCGCGGCTGGCTGGCCTGCAAGCAGTCCGGCCTGCATTTCGATGAACTGACCGTGCCCCTGTTCGGGGAGGACTGGGAGCATCTCAAGCAGACGTCCGACGATCTTGCCCCCAGCCACGGCAAAGTGCCGATCCTGTGGGACGGCGAGGCGGTCGTGTGGGACAGTCTGGCGATCATCGAATACCTGGCCGACAAGGTCGGCCGCGACCGGTTCTGGCCCAAGGCGGACGATGCGCGCGCGATGGCGCGTTCGATGGTCGCCGAGATGCATTCCAGCTACATGCCGCTGCGCCGGTCCTGCCCGATGAACATCCGCGGACGGGTGCAGGCCGCCGAGATCGACGAGGACGTGCGGGCCGATATCGTGCGCATCCTCACTTTGTGGGCAGAGGCGCGGGCACGCTTCGGCAAGGGCGGTCCCTACCTGTTCGGCACGTTCGGCGCGGCGGACGTGATCTATGCCCCGGTCGTCAGCCGCTTCCTGACCTATGGCATTGCCGTTCCGGGCTTTGCGCAGGCCTATATGCAGGCGGTCTGGGAGCACGAATGGATGCAGCAATGGATCGCCGCGGCCGAGGCCGAGGACTGGGTGATCGAACAATACGAGATGCCGGTAGCCTGACGATGATGCGTGGTCTGTTCCTTGTCGTTGCGGCGTTTGCTTCGCTGGCTGCCCCGTTTGCGGCTTCGCCCGCCCTGGCCTGGGGTGCCTACGGCCATCGCACGATTGCGGCCATTGCGCTGCAAAACGTGAAGCCGGCCACGCGGGCGCAGATCCGCAGGCTGCTCCACGCCGCGCCCGAACTGGTCACGCCCGAATGCCCGGTGAAGAGCCTGGAGGATGCCTCGGTCTGGCCCGATTGCGTCCGGCGCGACGGGGCACGCTGGGCCTATACGTTCCCCTGGCACTATCAGAACATTTCGGTGTGCAAGCCTTTCGACGTCAAGGCGAACTGCTCCTACGGCAATTGCGTCACGGCCCAGATCGACCGCAATGCCCTGCTGCTGGCGGACCGGCGGCTGTCCACCGAACGGCGGCTGGAAGCGCTGATCTTCCTCACCCATTTCGTCGGCGACCTGCATCAGCCGCTGCATGTGGGGGAAAATCAGGATCTTGGCGGCAACAGGGTCAAGGCCGATTACGGCATGGCCACGGGGCTCAATCTGCACAGCATCTGGGACGGTCCCGAGGCCGAGCGCGCGATTTCCTCGGCCAGCCCGCCGCTGGTGCGCCGCTACAGTGATGGGGAAAAGACGCGTCTTGCCACCGGCAGCGTGGCGGACTGGGCCAAGGAAAGCTGGGAAGTCTCCCGCGACTTCCTTTACCCTGCCGCTTTCGGCAAGTTGCCCTGCAACGGCACCGAACCCGATCATGTCGAGTGGACCAACGCGGCGATCGAAAAGGCGATCCCCATCGTCGACGAGCGGATCGAGCGGGCGGGCCTGCGGCTGGCGAAGATGCTGGACAAGGCGCTGGGCTGAGGTTTGGGGCTTCGGCCCCTTCGAATCAGAGTCGGGAATTGCACCTGCGCAGGGGCGCGACTGGTATTTTGATCCTTTGCATTGATTCGGATCAATTTTTCTGGGTCGCCACTTTTTCGTGATCTTTCCTTGTGACCGTTCACGAGGGTGTGGGTGGAACATATTTCTTTTTAAAACAATGCTTTGCGGCAGGTTTGTGTATGGAGGCGCGGCCGGGCGGGTTCGAGTGAGTAATTTTTAATTTTCTCACTGCAAACGTGTGTAGTCCCCCCGGAGTACTGAAATTGCTCGAAATTCTGCTATGTGTTCGCGACGAGCACGACCTTCGTTTGGTGCCGCTCGCCGCTGCGGTCTGCCTGCTGACGACGACAACTGCCGTGCTCATGCTCAGGCAGTCCAGCTTGTCCCAGCGCGCTTCGGCGCATCTATGGACGGTGATGGGCGGTCTCGCCACGGGGTTCGGCATCTGGGCCACCCATTTCATCGCCATGCTGGGCTATGATCCGGGATTTATTGCGGGCTACAAGGTCGGACTTACGCTCGGCTCACTGCTGATCGTGCTGATGTCGACGGTCGCCGCGTTTGTCGTTGCGCGCCATTGCCGCACTGCGGGATGTCTCATTGCTGCAAGCGTGATCGCCGGCGGGGGATTTGCGGCCATGCACTACGTCGGCATGGCGGCTCTCGAAATGCCGGCACGGATACAGTGGCAGGCGTCATATGTTGGGTTGTCAGTGGCACTGGCGATTGTGCCGCTCTACCCGGCCCTGTTCCTCGTGGTCAGGGGCAAGGCCGTGCCGAGCGGCCTTGCTGCGGCACTCATCATGGCAGTGGCTGTCGTGGGTCTGCACTTTACCGGCATGACCGCGATCCATCTCATTCCCTCGCATATGCATTCGCAGGCGATGTTGATGTCGCCGCGGACGATGTCTGTAGTGATCGGCACCGTATCTGTGGCTTTGCTGGCCCTGTGCATCGCGGCCTGGCTGGCTGCGCGCAGGACGCGGGCGGCCGTTGCGGCGAGCGAACGGCAGCTCAGCATTCTGGTCAAGGGCATATCCGATTGTGCTATCTACATGCTCGATCGCAGCGGGCGGGTTGCCAACTGGAATGCCGGCGCGCAGCGGCTGGAAGGTTACGATATCGATGAGGTGCTCGGCATGCCGTTCGAGTGCTTTTATACCGAGGAAGATCGCATGGCCGGCCTTCCCGAAAAGGCCCTGAGCGAGGCTAGGGACTGCGGCAAGTTCAGTGCCGAAGGCTGGCGCGTGCGCAAAGACGGCTCGCGCTTCTGGGCCCATTTCACCATCGAACGGATCCAGGGCGAAGACGGAAAGCTGCTGGGTTTCGTCAAGATTACGCGCGACATGACTCGATTCAAACAGGATCAGGACCGGATCGAGGAAGCCAGCGGCAACCTGGATGCCGCATTGGAGAACATGCAGCACGGCCTGTGCCTGTTCGATGCAGAGGAACGTCTGGTGCTTCGCAACCGCCGGTTCGCGGAGTTGTGGAACCTGCCTGAGGACAGCTGCCTGCCCGGATGGGCGCTCACCGACATCATTCAGGCAGCGCTCAGTGCCAAGACGGGGATGAGCGTCACGTCCGAGCGGGTCGAGAACGCACGGCTTACGCTCCTCGATACCCTGCGCGATCCCAGCCTTCCGCCGATTGTTTCGGAGTATGGTACAAACTTCATTGTGTCGGTTTCGAGCAGGCAGCTTCCCGACGGGCGGTGGGTCGCCACATTCGAGGATATTACCGAACGCCGCCGCTCTGAAGAGCAGATCGCGCACATGGCCCTTCACGACGGGCTGACCGGTATGCCGAACCGCGCAAGCTTCAATCGCTGGCTTGATAAGGAAATCGAGTTCGCCAGCGTGCGGGGGCAGCAGGTTGCCCTGGTGGCGATCGATCTCGATCGGTTCAAGGAAATCAACGATTCTCAAGGACATGCAGCGGGCGACCGCGTGCTGCAGAGCATTGCCGGTGCTCTCACGGAATCGGCCAGGGACGGTGAGATCGTCGCCCGGCTGGGAGGTGACGAGTTCGCTGCGGCGAAATATTTCTCGGACACTGCCGAACTGGCGGATTTCGTCGCACGCTTGAACGCCTGCTTCGAGATTCCGCATGGCGCTCAGGATGGTATCGCCGTCGGTGCCAGTCTGGGCATTGCGGTTTACCCTGCCGATGCCCAGGCGCGCGAGCCGTTGCTGAACAATGCCGATCTGGCCATGTACCGCGCGAAGAGCAGTCTCGACGAACATATCTGTTACTATGAGCACGGTATGGACGAGTCCGCCCGCTACCGGCGCCAGCTGGCAAACGATTTGCGGCAGGCTGTAGCCCGCGGCGAACTGCATATTCTCTATCAGCCGCAGCGCTCGCTGAAGACCAACCAGGTCAGCGGTTTCGAGGCCTTGCTGCGCTGGCAGCATCCCCGGTTAGGTATCGTTTCGCCGGTCGAGTTCATTCCCATTGCGGAAGAAACGGGTGAGATCGTCCGCATCGGGGAATGGGTTCTGCGCATGGCCTGTGCGGAAGCGGCCCAATGGGGCCACGATCAGAAGATCGCCGTCAATCTCTCCCCGGTGCAACTGCTCAAGGCCAATCTGCCCGAACTGGTCGCGTCGATCCTGCTTGAAACCGGGTTGTCTGCGCGGCGGCTGGAACTCGAAATCACGGAAAGCGCGATCATTGCCGACAAGGCGCGTGCGCTGCACAGCCTCCGCAAGATCAAGTCGCTGGGCGTCAGCGTGGCCATGGACGATTTCGGAACCGGCTATTCCTCGCTCGATACGCTGCACTCGTTCCCGTTTGACAAGATCAAGATCGACAAGTCGTTTCTTTTGCGGTCGGAAACCAACGAGCAGGCCCGCGCGATCATCCGCGCGGTGCTGGCGCTGGGCAAGAGCCTGAATATTCCGGTTCTGGCCGAAGGCGTGGAGACCAAAGGACAGCTTGCACTGCTGATCGGCGAAGGCTGTGACGAGGCACAGGGGTATTATTTCGGCCATCCCGCGCCGGCCCCCAGTGCCGGTTCTGCCCTGGAGGTGGCTATCGCCTGATCCGCCGCGGGATGCCTGTCTTGCCTACTTCGCCGGATAGGGCGTGCCGTCCTTGTGGAAGTAGGCCCTGTCGTCGAACATCATGTCGATGTCCGGATAGGCGCCCGTTCCCTTCTGGTTGCCGGCACCGATCGCGATGAAGCTGCAGTCCGCATCGCTTTCGTTGATCAGGTGGTGGCCATTGGTGACGCCTTTCGGCCAGGCGCAGACATCGCCGGGTTTGAGCACGGTCCTGCCATCACTGTCTCCTGAGGCATCTTCGACCAGAACGGCTTCGCCGGTCAGCATGACGAGCAGTTCGTCCTCGTCGTCGTGCCAGTGGCGCTGGCTCGACCAGGCGCCGGGCTTGAGGACCACATGGCTCGCGCCCATTTCGGTGAGCCCGCCCGCCGGGGCGAGGCGGCGCCACCAGCGGCCGGCCACGGGCTCGTCGAAAGGCGCCGGATAGCCGGTCGCGTTCGACGGGGGGATGTCTTCGATATAGAGCTTGGGCATGGGTCTTCCTCCGGCGGCTATGGTTTTCGCAGGCGGCTTGTGCGATGAGCGCGGGCTATGTCCCAGACCGCGCCCGTTGCTGCAAGTGTTACCGACCTTGCCGAAGCCCTGATCGCCTGCCCCAGTGTCACACCGGCCATGGGCATGGTGTTCGATTGCCTGGAAGAGCAGCTCGCGCCGCTGGGTTTCGAGGTTGTGCGCTTTGTTGCGGGCGAGGCGCCCGATGGGCCGGTCGAGAATCTCTTTGCCATACGGCGCGGGCCCGAAGGCTCCCGGCATTTCGCCTTTGCCGGCCATCTCGACGTGGTGCCGCCGGGGGAGGGCTGGACGACGGCGCCATTCCTGCCCGAACGGCGCGGGGAGCTGCTCTACGGACGCGGCGCAGTGGACATGAAGGGCTCGATCGCCGCAATGGTCGCGGCCGTGCGCGACATTCCGGCCGCAGCGGGCACGATCAGCTTCGTCATTACCGGCGACGAGGAAGGCCCGGCCCGCTACGGTACGCTGGCACTGATGGACCTGATGCGCGAGCGCGGCGAGATCCCCGACTTGTGCCTCGTTGGCGAGCCGACTTCGGTGCACCGGCTGGGCGACACGATGAAGATCGGCCGCCGCGGCTCGGTGAACATCTTCCTCGATGTCGAGGGCGTGCAGGGGCACGTCGCCTATCCGCATCTGGCGGACAATCCCGTACCGAAGCTGGTGGCCATGCTGGCCGAACTCGATGCGCTGGTGCTCGACGAGGGGACCGACTGGTTCCAGGCGAGCAATCTCGAAATCACGGACATCACCGTCGGCAATCCGGCGCATAATGTCATTCCGGCCCAGGCTTCGGCCCGTATCTCGATCCGGTTCAATGACCTGCACACCGGTGCCGAACTGGGCGCGCGCGTCACGGCGATTGCCGAAAAGCACGGCGGCACCGCACGGCCGGTGATTTCCGGCGAGGCCTTCCTGACCGAGCCGGGGGCGTTTTCCGCCCTGCTGGTGGAGGCCATTCGCGCGGAAACCGGCGTGGATCCAGAGCTCTCGACCAGCGGCGGCACTTCGGATGCGCGCTTCCTCAAGAACTTGTGCCCGGTGATCGAATTTGGCCTGTGCAATGCCACGATGCACAAGCGCGACGAGGCCGTAGCGATCGCCGATCTGGATGCTCTGACCCGGATTTACGGGCGCGTCATCGAGGCGGTGTTCAAAAGCCCCGGGGCAAATTCCTGACGGTCCGTGACATTGACCCGACAGGTTCGCCTGTTACGTTCTTCGTGATTTTCTTCCCGGGGGTTGCATGGCCAAACGGCTGACGTTCTTGATTATCGCAGGCATGGTGCTCGGCATTCTGGTTGGCTGGGTGCTCAATATCACGCATGTGGCCGGTGATCCGGCGCTCAAAGTGTGGGCGGACTATCTCAAGCTCCTGCCTGATGTTTTTCTGAAACTGATCAAGATGATCATTGCCCCGCTGGTCTTCGCGACCATCGTCACCGGCATTGCCGGGATGGGCGACAGCGCCGCGCTCGGGCGGATCGGTGCGAAGGCGCTCGGCTGGTTCATTTCGGCAAGCCTGCTGTCGCTGGCGCTGGGTCTGGTGCTGGTCAACCTGTTCCGCCCCGGCGTGGGTGTGGGGCTGGAGACGGCGGACGACCTGGGTGAACTGGCGACCGGCGAGCTTTCGTTCCGCCACTTCGTGCTCGAAATCTTCCCGACCAGCGCGTTCGACGCGATGGCGAACAACAACATTCTGCAGATCCTGGTGTTCTCGCTGTTCACCGGTGTTGCGCTCACCGCCATTGGCGAAAAGGGCGCACCGGTGGTCAAGGCCAGCGAGGCGCTGTCGCACCTCATGCTGCAGATCACCGATTACGTCATGCGCTTCGCCCCGGTCGCCGTGTTCGGCGCGCTGGCCAGCGTGATCGCGACCAAGGGCCTCGGCATCGTCGTGACTTACGGCGTGCTGGTGAGCGAGTTCTACTTCGGCCTGCTGCTGCTCTGGACGATCCTGCTTTCGCTGGGCGCGGTGTTCCTGCGCGGGCGCATCTTCACGCTGATCCGCTACATCCGCGAGCCGCTGCTGCTGACCTTCTCGACCGCATCGTCCGAGGCGGGTCTGCCCAAGCTGTTCGAACAGCTCGACCGTTTCGGCGTGCCGCGCCGCGTTTCGGGCTTCATCCTGCCGCTGGGCTATTCGTTCAACCTCGACGGCTCGATGATGTACATGAGCTTCGCGACACTCTTCGTGGCGCAGGCCTATGGCATCCACGTGCCGATCGAGACGCAGATCCTGATGCTGCTGACGCTCATGGTCAGCTCCAAGGGCATCGCCGGCGTGCCGCGCGCCAGCCTGGTGGTGATCGCCGCGACGCTGAGCCAGTTCGGCCTGCCGGTGGAAGGCATCGCGCTGCTACTGGGTATCGACACTTTCCTCGACATGGGCCGTTCGGCGACCAACGTCATCGGCAACGCAGTGGCGACTTCGGTCATCACCCGCAGCGAAGGCATGTTGCAGCCGCTGATGGACGACGATGCGGAGCCGCCCCATGCCCCCACCCGCACGTCCTCACACGGGCGTGCAGGCCTCAATGTCGATCCCGAGCAGTACGAGAGCTGAGAGGCGCATTGTGCTATCTCTCCCCCCTTCTCAGGGGAGAGATGCTTGGCGGCTTGTCCGCCTAAGCGGGAGTAGAGAGGGGCTTGCTTTCCCCTCTCCCAACCCTCTGCCCTGAAGGGGAGAGGGCTATTTTTTTTACCGCGAAAGCTTGACCGGCACGAACGGACCCATGCCGCAACCGGGGCCGCGCTGGAGCTGGCCGCCGTACCGGTTGAGCGGATAGATGATGTCGGTCCGGCACAGCTGCGAGAGCGAGGTCTCGTAGGTGAAGCTGTCGGCGGCCTTCAGTCCGCTGCACCGGTTGGGCAGCGTCACGCGCCAGACCCTGCCGCCGGCGCCGAAGAAGTCGATGGTCTGGTCGTCGCGGATCTTGCTGCTGGATAGCTGCGTGACCGACAGGCAGTTCAGCGCCGGGCCGACCGCTTCGGCGGCGGGGCTGGGCGGGGGCATCTTGCGCGGTTCGCCCTGGGTGCAGGCCGCCAGCGCCAGCGGAGCAAGCACGAGCATCGGCAGAGCAGCTTTCATGAGATCCTCCTCTCAGGAAGCCTTCCTGCCGGCTCCCTTCTCCATGATCTTGGGCTTGTAGGCGCACAAGTCAACGACCGGGCAGCGCCAGCACTCGGGCGTGCGGGCCTTGCAGATGTAGCGCCCGTGCAGAATCAGCCAGTGGTGCGCGCCGACGCGGAAGGGGCCGGGCACTTTCTTTTCCAGCTGCTTTTCGACTGCCAGCGGGGTCTTGCCCTTGGCCAGGCCGGTGCGGTTGCCGACGCGGAAGATGTGGGTGTCGACAGCGAAAGTCTCGGCCCCGAAGGCGCAGTTCATCACCACGTTGGCGGTCTTGCGCCCCACGCCGGGCAGCTCGACCAGGGCGTCGCGGTCCTCCGGCACTTCGCCGCCATAGCGTTCGACGAGGATCTGCGAGAGGCCGATGACGTTCTTGGCCTTGGAATTGAACAGGCCGATGGTCTTGATGTGCTGCTTGAGACCCTCTTCGCCGAGATCCAGCATCTGCTGCGGCGTCTTCACCTCGCGAAACAGCGCGCGCGTCGCCTTGTTGACGCCGACGTCGGTCGCTTGCGCGGAAAGCACCACGGCAACCAGCAACTGGTAAGTGTTGCCGAACTCCAGCTCGGTCTCGGGCGAGGGGTTGAGTTCGGCGAGACGGCGGAAGAACTCGAAGATCTGGTCCTTCTTCACCGCAGCCACCGTGCCATTTCGGGGTAGGCGGGGGCGCTCTCGGGCCCGACGCCCATGCTGCGCGTCATGCCGTACCAGGCGAGCAGGGGCACGCCGGGGCCGCCGTTATCCGCGGCAAAGGCGGTGTTCAGCGCTTCGCCGCCGCCGCGATAACCGCCGGAGTGGAACACCACGTCGAGCCCGACTTCGCACGCTTTTGCCGCGGCGACGGACCAGGCGATCGCGGCTATTTCCTCACCCTGATCGTCGCCGACTTCGACCAGCGCGGCGCGGCGGGCGGGTTCGGCAACGGCGATGTGCCCGGCCTCGTGCAGGAGATCACCGGGCCAGACCGGGGTTTCGGGATCGACCCGGATCGCCGTGCCGCATACGCCAAGGCCGGGAAGTACGATGGCCTCGTGGGGCGGCTCCGGTTCCACGGCAATGCCGATGCCGTCGAGGAAGGCGATGATGCGCTCGGCGGCGGTGGCACCGCCCGGTTCGCGCCAGCGGCAGGCCGCGAGAGCCGGATGGGGGCTCACAGGCCCAGCACCTCGGGCATGGTGTAGCGTCCCGGTTTCTGGCCCACCAGCCACTGCGCGGCCTTGACTGCGCCCTTGGCGAAGATGCCGCGGTTCTCGGCCATGTGCGCGAACGAGAGCCGCTCGTTGTCGCCGAGGAAGTGGACGGTGTGATCGCCCGCCACCGTACCGCCACGCAGTGCGGCGAAGCCGATCGTGCCGGGCTCGCGCTTGCCGGTGATGCCGTCGCGCCCGCGTACCGCGCTGTCCGCCAGGGCGACGCCGCGCCCGTCCGCCGCTGCCTCGCCCAGCAGCAGGGCGGTGCCGCTGGGAGCATCGACTTTCATGCGGTGATGGGTTTCGACGATCTCGATGTCCCAGTCCTCGCCGAGCCGGCTGGCGGCTTCGCGCACGAGATGGGCGAGCAGCGTCACGCCGAGCGAGGTATTGCCGGTCTGCAGCACGGGGATCGTCTGCGCGGCGCTGTCGATCAGCCAGTGGTGGCGTTCTTCCAGGCCGGTGGTGCCGATGACGATCGGCACGCCCGCCGCCGCCGCGGCTTCGAGATTGGCTTCGAGCGCGGCGGGGCTGGAGAAATCGATCAGCACATCGGCCTGAGCAGCCATGGCTGCCACGTCACCGTTCTTGTCGGTGCCGCCTGCAAGATCCTCGCCCGCATCGGCCAGGGCTATCGCGATGGCTTGCCCCATGCGTCCGGCGCTGCCGATGATACCGATTCTGCTCATTCGTCTTCTCCGCTGGCCGGGGTCTTGCCGAAAGGCTGCCGCACGCCCGCATGGCGCAAACAAGCCGCTTCGACAACCTCGCGTTGGACGGTATGGTCGCGCCATGGGCACTATCCGCAATATCGTGATCCTCACCGGCGCCGGCGTTTCGGCGGAAAGCGGCATCGACACGTTCCGCGATTCGGGCGGGCTGTGGGAGCAGCACCGGGTGGAGGACGTGGCGACGCCTGAGGCCTTCGCGCGCGATCCCGATCTGGTCCTGCGCTTTTACGATATGCGGCGCGCGGCGATCCAGACCAAGCAGCCCAATGCGGCGCATCTGGCCCTGGCGAAGCTGCAGGCGCAGTGGCCGGGGCGGGTGACGCTGGTGACGCAGAACGTCGACGATTTGCACGACCGCGCGGCGGCGGCGCTGGGCGTGGCGGCGCCCGATCTCATCCACATGCACGGCGAGCATCTCAATGCCTGGTGCACGGCCTGCGATACGCGCTCGCGTTGGGCCGGCCCCCTGATCACGCGCTCGGCCTGCCCGTCATGCGGCAGCGCGGCGCTGCGCCCGGACATCGTCTGGTTCGGCGAGATCCCCTACCGCATGGACGAGATTTTCGAGGCATTGCGCGAGGCCGACCTGTTCGTCTCGATCGGCACGTCCGGCGTAGTCTATCCCGCCGCCGGGTTCGTGCGCAATGCGCGCGATCTGGGGGCGGAGACCCTCGAACTCAATCTGGAGCCGTCACAGGGCACGGCCTGGTTCGACGAGGCGCGCCATGGTCCGGCGACCGAAGTGGTGCCGGCGTGGGTCGAGGAGATGCTGGGAGCCTGACGGCAGGCGCTCAATGCGCTCCGCATCCCTTGCAGGCCGGATCCTTGGCGATTCGCAGCGGGCGCATGGAAGGGGCCATGCCGTCGATCAGGTGCAGCGTGCCGAACTGGGGATCGCCGAAAGCGGCATGGCCGGCCAGCAGCACCCGAATCGCCTGCATCGCCGCGAACGTGCCGACCATGCCCACCATGGCCCCCAGCACGCCATCGGCCGCGCACGTGTCGCAGTCCTGCGCATCGAAGGCATCGCCCACGAAACAGCGGTAGCAGGGCTGATCCGGCAGGTGTCCGGCGAAGTTTGCGACCTGGCCCTGGAACCGGCCGACGGCGGCGCTGGTGAGCGGGATTGCCTGTTTGACACAGGAATCTGACACAGCCAGCCGAGTCGCGAAGTTGTCACAACCGTCCAATACGAGATGCGCGCCGGAGAGGACCTGATCAGCGTTGTCACCCCCCACCCGCGCGACGACTGAATCGACCTTGAGGCCAAGATCAAAACGCCGCACCCACTCGGCCGCCACTTCCGCCTTGGGCTTGCCGAGATCAGACGGCGTGTAAATCGTCTGGCGCTGGAGGTTGCTGACGTCGATGGCGTCATCGTCGACCAGCGTCAGCCGCCCTATGCCGGCTGCGGCGAGATATTGAAGGGCAGGACTGCCGATCCCGCCGCAGCCGACAAGCACCACGTGCGCGCCGGCCAGTGCCACTTGTCCGGTTCCCCCCACTTCGGGCAGGACGATATGGCGGGCGAAACGGGCCAGCCGGTCGGGGCCAAGGCTCATGCTGCGTCCGAGGGCTTGTCGTCGGGCAGGCGTTCCTTGACGAAGCCGTGCAGTCCAAACCACCACTGCGCTGCGATGACCGCACCCTTGGCGGGTTGCAGCATTCCCAGCATCATCACCAGCGCCAGCGGCACCAGGATCGAGACCATGGCCAGCGGACCCAGCTCGAAATCGAGCGAGAGCATGATGATCAGCGGCGCCATCAGGTGGCCGGTCACAAGGATCGCGATATAGGCCGGAAAATCGTCTGCGCGCTGCGGTGTGAGATCGAGCGTGCAGACCGGGCAATGGTCGCGCGGCTTCAGCCATTTGCGGAACAGGCGGCCCTCGCCGCAGCGGGGGCACTTGCCGCGGATGCCGCGGGTCGCGGCCTGGACGAAAGTGGCTGGAATCATGGAGCGGGCCTACAGCAAGCAACCCGGGCGGTGAAGCGGGAAATGGCCGGCCGGCTCCGGCACAAACGAAACCGGCCGGCCGCGCAGTGTGTGCGGAGCCGGCCGGTCCGGGGCAAGGCGTGGGATCAGTCGGTGGCGGCGTGGATCCGGTTGCGGCCGCCGTTCCTCGCATCGTCGAGTGCAGCATCGGCCCGGCTGCAGGCCTCGTCGAACTGGGCATAGTCCCGGATCGGCGCAAGACCGCAGGAGAACGTGACCGGCCAGCCCTGATTGGCCAGGCTCTGGTCCAGCGCGATTGAGGCGCGCAGGCGTTCCATGATCAGGCGCGCTTCGTCGAGCAGGGTGTCGGGCAGCAGTACGGCAAATTTCTCGCCGCTCCAGCGGGCCGTGATATCGGTGCGGCGCAGTTCGCTTTCGAGGTGCCAGCCCACGGCTCTCAGCACTTCGTCTCCGGCTTCCCGGCCGAACTGCTCATTGATCAGGGCGAAGTGATCAACGGCGACCAGGGCGAGGACGGCGGTATGCTGGCCGAGCAGGACTTCCCGGGCGGAATCGTCGAACCCGCGCCGACTGCGAATGCCGGTGAGCGGATCGCGCTCGGCGGCATCGACCAGGCGCCTGATACGCGCGGCCGACTCGTTGGCGGCCGTCGCGACGCCGCGCAGCAGCCGGCCCACGAGGTCGTCTCCGCCTTCGGGGATCTGTTCGACAGGCTCGCCGGTCTGAATGGTCTCCAGAATGGCAGCGGCCTGGGCAAGTGGTGCCAGCAAGGCCTGGATCGCCCAGATCCCGAGCCCGCCGCCGATCACGCTGGCGGCCAGCACGGTTGCCAGCACAGGGATGTCCCACTTTCCGCTCGCGGCTTGCAGAACGGCGCAAGCTATTGACGGAACAAGGGTCACGCTGCCGCAGATCAGCAGAATTCTTCGCTCGTAGTGGTTTGGACACAGAAAGACTGTGGCTTTGTAGAAGCGCATCGGGGGGTGCCTCTTCCAGTTGTCTCTGTCTGCGATTCGCTCGCATATCTATCTAAAGATAGTATGAGAAGGCGCTTATCAAAGCGTTAAAATTTGGAAGAGGGGGTAAGGGCGTGAATGGAAATCGATTGTATTTCCAGAAATGGTAGTTTTACTTTTCAGACGGGTCTTGCTTGGGCTGTTTACACTTGCCGCTGCTGCAAAAGAACAGGGTCTGCAAAGCGGATGGCGCCTTGCAGACCCTGTTGAGAACCCTGTGGGCTATCCCGGCAGGACCGGGGGATGAAATCAGCTTTCGAGCTGGCGCAGCAGCGAGCGGACGTCGCCGTCCATATCGGCATCGCGCGTGCGCAGTTCCTCGATCAGGCGCACCGCGTGAATCACGGTGGAGTGATCGCGCCCGCCGAACTTGCGGCCGATTTCCGGATAGGATCGCGGCGTCAGGACCTTGGCGAGGTACATCGCCACCTGACGCGGGCGCACGACCGCGCGGGCGCGGCGCTTGGAGCTCATCTCGGTACGGTCGATGCGGTAGAACTGGCAGACCGTGCGCTGGATCTCGTCGATCGTGATCCGGCGGCGGTTGGCCGACAGGATATCGGTCAGCTGTTCTTCGGCGAGTTGCAGCGAGACCTGCTGGCCGGTGAGCTGGGCATAAGCGATCAGCTTGTTGAGGCCGCCCACCAGCTCGCGCACATTGCGGTTGATGGTGCGGGCGAGGAACTCGATCACGTCGGCCGGCACGTCGATCGAGGCGAAGCGCTGCAGGCGGTTTTCGAGGATCGAGCGGCGCAGTTCGATGTCGGCGGGCATGATGTCCGCGACAAGCCCCATCGACAGGCGACTGAGCAGGCGCGGCTCGACGCCGTCGAGCGCCTGCGGCGCACGGTCGGCGGCGAAGACCAGCCGCTTACCTTCGGCCAGCAGCGCATCGATCGTGTAGAGCAGCTCTTCCTGCGCCGATGCCTTGCCGATGATGAACTGGATATCGTCCACCAGCAGCAGGTCGAAACCGCGCAGGCGGGCCTTGAATTCGATCATCTGGTTCTGGCGCAGCGCCTGAACGAATTCGACCATGAAGCGCTCGGCCGAGCAGTAGAAAATGCGCGCGTGCGGGTGGTTTGCCAGATAGGCGTGGCCAATCGCGTGCAGCAGGTGCGTCTTGCCCTGACCGGTCGCTGCCTTGAGGTAGAGCGGCGAGAACTGCGGCTTCTCGTTGGCGGCCATGCGCTGTGCGGCGTTGAACGCCAGCACATTGGCGGTGCCGGTCACGAACGAGGTGAACGTCTGCGAGGCGTCGATGCTGGCCGGGCCCTGGCCGAGCGCGGTGAACGATTCGCCTGCCAGCGCAGCCGAAAGCGGGTCGGCGGTGCCATGCGCCGAATCGTTGGCCGGTGCGCTCCCCGGGCGGCCACCGCTGCCCAGGCGCAGTTCGGGCAGCTGGCGGCGGCCGGGATGGACGAGGATGCGCACGTGGCGCACGTCGGGCCGGGCGATCTTCCACGCGAGCGAAAGACGGTCGGCGAAGCGATCGTTCACCCAGTTCGCCGAGAACTCGGTCGGCAGGTAAAGGTCCAGCGTACCGGTTTCGTTGCAGTAATTGCCCGGCTGAATCGGCTTGATCCACTGGCTGTGGACCTGATGGCCCAGGTCCTTGCGCAGGCCCTGGCTGATATCTGCCCAGTCGGCCGCCAGATTTACGGCTTCCTGATCCTCTTCCATCACTGCACGCACCGCCTTGGACTTCCTGTTCGCTGAATTAGCGTTCTGACCCGTTGATGACCCTGACACCCGCTCGAACTCCCCTGGTTCGTCTGACCTCAAGCAGCCGTGCCGGAACCGATTCCCATCGACGAAGAGCAAATAAACCCCCAAGCCGCAAACCTTGGTTTGCAGCTCTAGTTATCCACTCTATCGATGTTTTCCCCGGCCAGTTCCGCAACGGCCGAGAACCCTTTTGGTAGGGGTTTTGCCAGCGTGCAATACAGGCTCAGCCAAATAAAAAAAATTATCGCAGTTGACACACGGATGACTGCGGGGTTCCGCCACAAAAAATATTTTGTGGCTAAAAAACAGCATCTTCCGCAGTGCGGCACCGCGAATCGCAGCGTTTTCACAGCTTTGGGTCGCTGTGCAGTGCACTGCAGCGTAAAACGAAACGGAGCCGGAGATTGCCTCTCCGGCTCCGTTCCTGTTTTGAGCTCAGGGAAGGCGTCCAGCGCCTGTCCCTGAATGCCGAATCGGCCTGCGACTTAGAGCGCGGAGACGCGCTTGGTCAGGCGCGACATCTTGCGCGCAGCCGTGTTCTTGTGAATCACGCCGCGGGCGACGCCACGGGCCAGCTCGGGCTGGGCAGCCTTGAGGGCATCGGCAGCAGCAGTCTTGTCACCGCCGGCGATCGCGCTTTCCACCTTCTTCACGAAGGAGCGGATGCGGCTCATGCGGTTGGTATTGATTTCAGCGCGACGCTCGTTGCGGCGGATGCGCTTGCGGGCTTGCGGCGTATTGGCCATCGAATTTCCTCTGTCTGGCCGAACCTGCGGCCCCTACCTAACGAATCTGCGGGTGGCGAGCGGACTCGCCGGAAAGCGCGCCCCTTAGCGGTGGAGGTGACTTGCGTCAACCCGGTGGTCGCTCCCGAAACCGCCTATTTCTGCAGGTTTGCCCCGTTTGCGCCTCCCGGCGTAACCGGAAACGGCATCCGCTCAGGCTCCGCGCGGGCTGGCGCTACCGCTGGCAGCGCCGGCACCAGAACGTGCTTCTCCCGCCCTGAACGAAACGCAGGACCGGGGCGCCGCAAGTGCAGGGTTCGCCCTCGCGGCCATAGACCTGCCAGGAAGCGGCGAAATATCCCAGCTCGCCTGAAGGCTGCGCGTAGTCGCGAATCGTCGAGCCGCCGGCTGCGATCGATTCGGACAGCACGCTTTGAATTGCGGGCACCAGCCGGGTGAGGGCGGGCAGCGAAACGCGCCCCGCTTCCTTGTCGGGGCGGATGCCCGCGCGGAACAATGCCTCGCAGACGTAGATATTACCGAGCCCGGCGACGATCGTCTGATCGAGCAGCAGCTGCTTGACCGGGGCGATGCGGCTGCTGAAGGCGCGTTTCAGGTGCTGCGGGGTCAGATCTGGGCCAAGCGGCTCCGGACCAAGCCCGGCGAAGGGGCCCCAGCTATCGAGCGCCTCTGTCGCCACCAGATCGACCGAGCCGAACCGGCGCGCGTCGTTGAGTGCCAGCACATGCCCCGATTCGGTCTCCAGCACGAGATGGTCGTGCTTTTCCGGCTTCTCGGGCTCGATCCGCCAGCGGCCGGACATGCCCAGGTGAAAGACCATGGTCTGTTCGCGGTCGGTATGGATGAGGCCGTACTTGGCGCGCCGCCCCATCGCGGTGACGCGGGCGCCGGTCAGCGTCTGGACCAGATCGGGCGGGAAGGGGCGGCGCAAGTCCGGCCGGTTGACCTGCACGCGCGCGATTCGCTCCCCTTCGAGGAAGCGGGCAAGACCGCGGACGGTGGTTTCGACTTCGGGTAGCTCTGGCATTTGCGGAAGCGTTAGCCGGATCGGCGGCGCCTGTCATCGCTAGGCATTACGCGCCGCTGCGTGTTACGCCGATGCCGCATTCGCCTGTACCCGGAGGAAGACCGCGCGCACGTCATCGGGCAGGGCGGGGTCAGGATCGCTCAGCATGGCGCAGGCGCGCGCTTTCATGCCCGGGTCCCAGAATTGCAGGATATGATCGGTGGTGGCCGCTATGGCTGCCTCCTGCCCTTTCACGGCGAAATTACGCAGGATCTGCCCGGCCATATAGGCAAGGCGTTCGCCGGTGGACATCATGGCCCCAGTCACTCGATCACTCCAGTCACTCCATAACTCCCGTCACTCCGCAGGCTCGGCAGGTTCGATGCGGCGGCTCTGCTCCGCCTGCGCGCGGTAGCTCTTCTGCCACTCCGAAGGGCCGTTCGAAGGGGCGACCTGCACGGCCGTCACTTTGTATTCGGGACAATTGGTCGCCCAGTCCGAAAAGTCGGTGGTGATGACATTGGCCTGCGTGTCCGGGTGATGGAAGGTCGTGTAGACCACGCCCGGCGCCACCCGGTCGGTAATCAGTGCGCGCAAGCTCGTTTCGCCCGCGCGGCTGCGCAGCGAGACCCAGTCGCCGTCGCGAATGCCGCGGTTCTCGGCATCGTGGGGGTGGATTTCCAGCCGGTCCTCGGCGTGCCAGGCCTCGTTGGGCGTGCGCCTTGTCTGCGCGCCGACGTTGTACTGGCTGAGAATGCGGCCGGTGGTGAGCAGCAGCGGGAAGCGTGGGCCGGTACGCTCGTCGGTCGGCACGTAGTCGGTGACGACGAACAGGCCCTTGCCGCGCACGAAGTGGTCGATGTGCATGGTTGGCGTGCCCTCGGGCGCGGCGGCGTTCATGGGCCACTGCACCGAGCCGCGCTGTTCCAGCACATCGTAGTTCACGCCCGCGAAGGTGGGCGTCAGCCGGGCAATCTCGTCCATCACTTGCGAAGGATGGGTATAGGTCCAACCCAGCCCCATGGCGTTGGCCACGAGCTGGACGACTTCCCAGTCTGCGTACCCGTTTTTGGGCTCCATCACCTTGCGCACGCGCTGGATGCGGCGTTCGGCATTGGTGAAAGTCCCGTCCTTTTCGAGGAAGGTCGAGCCCGGCAGGAAGACGTGGGCGTAATTGGCGGTCTCGTTGAGGAACAAGTCCTGCACCACCACGCATTCCATTGCCGCCAGCCCGGCCGCGACGTGGGTGGTGTTGGGATCGGACTGAAGGATGTCCTCGCCCTGGATGAAGATGCCCTTGAAGGTGCCGTCGGTCGCGGCGTCGAGCATGTTGTTGATGCGCAGGCCCGGCTCGGCATCGAGCGCGGTGCCCCAGTCGGCCTCGAACAGCGCGCGCGTGGCGCTGTCGGACACATGGCGGTAGCCGGGCAGCTCGTGCGGGAAGCTGCCCATGTCGCACGAGCCCTGCACGTTGTTCTGCCCGCGCAGCGGGTTCACGCCGGTGCCGGGCTTGCCGACATTGCCGGTTGCCATGGCGAGGTTGGCAATCGCCATGACCGTGGACGAACCCTGTGAGTGTTCGGTGACGCCGAGGCCGTAGTAAATCGCTCCCCTGCCACCACTCTTGCCGCCGCCGGTGGCATAGAGGCGCGCAGCGGCGCGCACGTCGGCGGCGGGAACGCCGATGAGGTCCTCGATCGCTTCGGGCGAGCGGGCGGGTTCGGAGACGAAGGCGGCCCATTCCCCGTAGGCCTCGCCGTCGCAGCGCTCGCGCACATAAGCCTCGTCCACCAGCCCTTCGGTCACGATCACGTGCGCCATGGCGGTCAGCAGCGCGACATTGGTGCCGGGGCGCAGCGGCAGGTGATAGCCGGCCTCGACATGGGGCGAGCGCACCAGATCGATCCGGCGCGGATCGATGACGATCAGCTTCGCGCCCTGCCTGAGCCGCTTCTTCAGGCGGCTGCCGAAGACCGGGTGGCCGTCGGTGGGATTGGCGCCGATGACGAGGACGACATCAGCCTGTTCGACGCTGTCGAAGTCCTGCGTGCCCGCAGATGTGCCGAACGTGGTCTTGAGGCCATAGCCGGTCGGCGAGTGGCAGACGCGCGCGCAAGTATCGACGTTGTTGTTGCCGAAGCCCTGCCGGATCAGCTTCTGGACGAGGAAGGTTTCCTCGTTGGTGCAGCGGCTGGAGGTCACGCCGCCGATGGCGCGGGTGCCGTAGGCGTTCTGGATACGGCGGAATTCGGAGGCGACATGGGCGATGGCCTCGTCCCACGAAACCTCGCGCCAGGGCTCGTCCACCGAAGCGCGCACCATCGGATTGAGCACGCGGTCGCGGTGCTGGGCGTAGCCCCAGGCGAAGCGGCCTTTCACGCAGGAATGGCCGTGGTTCGCCTTGCCCTGCTTCCACGGGACCATGCGCACCAAGTCTTCACCGCGCATCTCCGCGCGGAAGGTGCAGCCCACGCCGCAATAGGCGCAGGTAGTGACGACGGCGCGCTCGGGCGTGCCCTTTTCGATGACGGTATTCTCGATCAGTGCCGAGGTCGGGCAGGCCTGCACGCAGGCGCCGCAGGAGACGCATTCGGAGGCGAGGAACCCCTCATCCTGGCTCGCTGAAATCTTGCTGGCAAAGCCGCGCCCGTCGACGGTGAGCGCCAGCGTGCCCTGCACTTCGTCGCAGGCGCGCACGCAGCGCGAGCAGACGATGCACTTGGCCGGATCGAACGTGAAATAGGGGTTGCTCTCGTCCTTGCACCCTTCGAGGTGGCTGGCGCCTTCGTAGCCGAAACGCACATCGCGCAGGCCTACGGAACCCGCCACGTCCTGCAGCTCGCAATCGCCATTGGCGGAGCAGGTCAGGCAGTCGAGCGGGTGGTCGGAGATATAGAGCTCCATCACCCCGCGCCGCAGCTTGCGCAGCTTCTCAGTCTCGGTGCGCACCACCATGTCCGGCGAGACCGGGGTGGTGCAGGAGGCGGGATAGCCCTTGCGGCCCTCGATCTCGACCAGGCACATGCGGCACGAGCCGAAGCTTTCCAGGCTGTCGGTGGCGCAGAGCTTGGGGATCGCGGTGTCCACCATCGCGGCGGCGCGCATGATCGAGGTTCCGGCGGGGACCGAAACCTGCTGGCCGTCGATGGTGAGCGATACGGTCTCGCCGTGCTTTTCCGGCGTTCCGAAATCCTTTTCGCGGGTGAATGTCATGTCGTTCTACTCACCTGAATCCGAAGCTAGCATCCCTGCCCACGTCATCCCCGCGCAGGCGGGGATCCCGCTTCTGGCGGCGCAGAGGAAGGTCGGGAAGCGGGGCCCCCGCCTTCGCGGGGGCGACGAAGAGGGACGGCGGATGGGCTGCGCTGCCATTATACTATTCCGCCGCCTCGGTCAGCGCAGGACTGGCGCCGAAGTCTTCGGGGAAATGATCGAGCGCGCTCAGCACCGGGTAGGGGGTGAAGCCCCCCAGCGCGCAGAGCGAGCCGTGTTTCATGGTGTCGCAGAGGTCGCGCAGCAGGTCGATTTCCTCGTCATGCGTGCGTGCGGCGGTGCGGGCGTTGCGAATCTGCGGCAGCGTTTCGAGCGTGCCTGCCGCGCGCGGGGCCTTGGCCATGATGCGGTCGATCAGTTCGGTGCCGCGCGTCGAGCCGATGCGGCAGGGCGTGCACTTGCCGCAGCTTTCCGCCGCGCAGAACTCCATGGCGAAGCGCGCCATCCTGGCCATGTCCACGGTGTCGTCGAACACGGTGATCCCGGCATGGCCGATGAGCCCGCCTGCCTCGGCAAAGGCCTCGTAATCGAAGGGCAGGTGGAACATCGAAGGCGGGAGATAGGCGCCGAGCGGCCCGCCGACCTGTACCGCACGCACCGGGCGGCCGCTCGCGGTGCCGCCGCCGATCTGGTTGACCAGTTCGCCCAGCGTCACGCCGAAGCCGATCTCGTAGAGACCGCCGTTTTTCACATTGCCCGCGATCTGGATCGGCATCGTCCCGCGCGAGCGGCCGAAGCCGACATCGGCATAGGCCTGGGGCCCCTCGGACAGGATGAAAGGCACAGCCGAGAGGCTGAGCACGTTGTTGATGACGGTGGGCTTGCCCCACAGGCCCTCGATCGCGGGAAGAGGCGGCTTGGCGCGCACTTCGCCGCGCTTGCCCTCGATCGATTCCAGCAGCGAGGTTTCCTCGCCGCAGACGTAGGAGCCCGCGCCCACGCGCACTTCCAGCGTGAACGGGGCGATCTTGGCCGCCGAACGGGCAATCGCTGCGCGCATGGTCTCGACTGCGAAGGGATATTCGCTGCGGATATAGATATAGCCGTGGCTCGCTCCCACCGCGTGCCCGGCAATCGCCATGCCCTCGATCAGGTGGAAGGGATCGCCTTCCATCAGCATCCGGTCGGCAAAAGTGCCGCTGTCGCCTTCATCGGCATTGCAGATGATGAACTTCTCGTCCGCTGCTGCGTCGAGCACGGTCTGCCATTTGATGCCGGTGGGGAAGCCCGCGCCGCCCCGGCCGCGCAGGCCCGAGGCCTTGACCGCGTCCACCACCGCTTGCGGGGAAAGCGCATAGGCCGCTTCGAGGCCTTTCCAGCCGCCGTTTGCGGCATAGTCGGCGATGCTGAGCGGATCGATTACGCCGCAGCGGGAAAAAGTGAAACGCTGCTGGCCGGAGAAGAACGGGTGCTCCTCGATTTGGCCGATGCGGTTCGGGTGGCTGCCGTCGAGCACCCTGGCGGTGTCTTCGGGGCCGACCGGACCATAGGCTATGCGCCCGGCTTCCGTCTCAACCTCGACCAGCGGCTCGATGGCGAAAAGGCCGCGCGATCCGGTGCGCACCACGTCGCAGCCCGCCTTCGTGAAAGCATCGGCCACGGCATCCGCGCCGAGTGCCATTGAGGCCATGTCCCTGCTGATGAAGACGCGGGTCATGCTTCCACCTCGCAGGCGATCTTCGTGATGGCCTCGTTATCGATGCGCGCCACAGGGCGGCCATCGACGAGGGCGTTGGGACCAATCGCGCAGAGGCCGAGGCAATAGACCGGCTCCAGAGCGACCTGTCCGTCCTTGCGGGCATGGCCCATGGCGACGCCGAGGTGCCGGGCCAGCGCGGCCTCGATCGCCGCGCTGCCGCGCGCCTGGCAGCTTTCGGCGCGGCACAGCTTTATCACATGGCGGGCAGGGGCTTCGGTGCGGAAGTCGGGATAGAAGCTGATGACCCCGTGCACTTCGGCGCGGCTGAGGTTCAGCGCCGCAGCGATCAGCGGCACGGCGGCCGGATCGATGAAGCCGAAGTGCTCCTGCAATTCGTGCAGGAGCGGGAGCAGGGCGCCGCGTGCGCTGTCGCGCACGGCGCCGTCGATGACGGTCTGGATCTCGGCAATGTCTGTCATGGTGCTTTTCTCTTTGCAGCCACGCTGAGGCATCGCGCAGGGGCGGTCAAATTGATTAGCGCGATGCCTGATAGGACTTGTCAATCAATGGGCGACTGCGCGATCGCGCGGGCGCATCCCAGCGCGGCCGCTGCCACCGGATCGAGCGGTGCCCGGTCGCCGACGATCAGGCCGATGCGGCTGACCGGCACTTCCATCGCCAGCGGGTGGACGCTCGCCCAGTCGGCACCTTCGATCAGGCCGACATAGCGTTCGGGCATGATCGTCGCGAGGCCGCCGGAGCGTACCATGGCGAGCAGTGCGACATAGCTGTCCGCGGTGGCGCGCGGCGTGGCGGCAATGCCCTCTTCGCGCATCAGTCCGTCGAGAATGCGCCGGTTCTGCATACCCTGATGGAGCAGGCACAGCGGATAGCGTCCCGCGTCCTGCCAGGTCATGCGTCCCGGCGGCGGGTTGGCAATTCCGCGCCCCATCACAAAGACATAAGTCTCTGCGTAGAGCGGCACGCTGATGACGTTCGACGGCCGCTCGTGGTCGAGGTAGGTCACGCCGGCATCGATTTCGAAAGCCTCGATGGCGCGCACGATCTCGCGCGAGGTCTGGGAGCGGACCGAGAGTGTCATGCCGGGGTGGGTGCGCAGAAGCGCTTCGCAGAGGCGGCCCGCTTCGGGCGCCGCTGCCGGGATGACGCCAAGACGGAATTCCCCGTGCAAGGGACCGTCGAGTGCTTCCACGGCATGTACCATGCTCTCGTGCGCCGCGAGAAGCTGCTGCGCCCAGGGCAGCATGGCCTGCCCCTCGTCCGTGAGGCCGATGAACCGCCGGTCCCGCTCGACAAGGCGTTTACCGAGCTGGGTTTCGAGAGCCGCGATGGCCGAAGACAGGGTTGGCTGGGTCACGCCGCAGGCTTCCGCGGCATGGGCAAAATGCTGTTCGCGCGCCAGAGTCACGAAATAGCGCAGGGCTCTGAGTTGCATGTCCGCGTCCGGTTGCCAGGGTGATAGATGGAACCTATCACTCTGGCGCAGGAAGGGAACATGTCCTGACGCGCTTCAGCGCGGGGCGAAATGTCCGTCTTCAGGCGGGATCAGTCGTCGCCGAGTTGGCCCAGAAGGGCTTCCAGAGCATCGCGGGCGGCGTCGGTCAGGCGCAGGAGCGATCGCCTTGCGTCTGCCGGATCATCGTGCCGTTCGACGTATCCATTCTGGATCAGAATTGTGATCCAGCGCAGCCCGGTGGACGTCGGAACACCCGCGGCAATACATGCGCTGGTAATGCATATTTCCTTCTTGTCCTCTTCAGCCATGTAGAGGTCAAGAATGATGTCCCAGGCTGGATCGCTGAATAGCCCTGATGAGAAAAACTGCTCCCGTTTTTGTCGAATATTATAAATTCTGCGGGCAATTTTTCTTGGATTTGTATTTCTGGTTAAGGATGTTTCTATTAGATTGGCTGACGTGTCTTGCGAGAAATTTTGCACTAATCTTTCCGGAAGATCGGTACGCAGCTCTTCGGCAAGCGTTTCTCTGTTCATTTGCGCCCCTTGTGCGATATGATCGCTGTGCTGATAGTAAACTCACTTCAATCCGTTTTGGAACTAAAATTTATGAAGCCCGTTTCTGCAAACGATTGTGGGTGGTATGTTCCCGGAGCGCGGCGGGGAAATCCGTTAGGCTCTTGTCCGTAGTGCGCTAAGCTGGAGCCAGGCAGGAATTTCGATTTAAGAATTTCGATTCATAGGGAAGTGGGGTTCATGTTCTCAAAAGCGAATTCCCCGGAGGAGGCGCTTCGAGAGTCGATCGCGGTCCTGGATCAGATCGTTTCGCTCTACGATCGTCTGGGCCTCACGTTTCCGGCCGTTCATGCCGCAACGGCGCTGCAGGCCGCCCATTTCGCTCTGGAGGAAGGGGCCGTCGCCGAATGGGATATCCGCCCGGAAGCCACGCGGCGGTAGGCCCATTTCTCCCGCGGTTTACGCTGTCATCGCGAACATGCTGGAATTCCGGCGGGCCTGCTTGATTTCGTAGAGCTTGGCATCGGCCGCTTTCAGCAGCGAATCCAGTTGCTGGTTCCGGTCGTGACTGACCGCCGTGCCCACGCTGGCCGATATCACAAGGCTGTGGTTCTCGATGATGAACGGCTGTTCGATCGCGGCGATGATGCGCCGGGCGAGCAGTGCGGCTTCGTCCGCGTGGTGAAGGCCGAACTGGATGATCGCGAACTCGTCGCCGCCGATGCGGGCCACCAGGTCTCCGCTGCGGACCGAACCGCGCAGGCGGTCGGACACGGCGAGCAGCAGGGCATCGCCGGTCGCGTGGCCATACTGGTCGTTGACGGGTTTGAAGCCGTCGAGATCGAGATAATGGACGGCGATCGGCTGGTGGGAGGAAATCAGGACCGCGTGTTCGTCGAAATATTCCTGCAGCGCCAGCCGGTTGGGCAGGGTGGTCAGGATGTCCCTCCGGGCGAGCGAAATCGAGACCAGGCGCCCGGCGATTTCGGCCTTGGTGGCCTCGACGCGCACGACAATCGAGCGCGCCGCACCCAGCACGAAGGATGCCGCGATGAAGGCCATGGCCAGATAGGCGGGGTCGGAGAGGAACGCGGAAACGAGGATGACCGGGCCGACCGCCGCAAGGATGCTGGCGATGGCCAGCCGGGGCCTGAAGCCGCAACTGGTCGCCGTGCCGGCGCAAAAGCCGACAATGATGCAGATCGTGAGCATGTGAATTTCCGGCACTGGCGAGCGGAAGACCAACATGCCGAACAGCCCCAGGATCAGCGCAAAGGCGAAATAGGGCAGCGAGAAGAGCAACTCCAGACGCCGGGCCTGCGCGCGGTCGAGCGCGCCGGTGAGGGCCAGATCGCGGTAATGGGCCGTCAGCCCGATGCGCAGCGAGCTGGCCGCAATGCCGGCGATGCCCAGAGGGAGCAAGCTGGGCTCGGGCGTGCGGCTATAGGCCAGCCAGAAGGTGATCGCGAACGCGGCCCACATGGCCGCGGCAGGCAGCAGGTGCAGGTAGAGGCTGCGAACCTGCTCGATATAGACCCGGTCGGTCAGGGATTCGACGGAGCTGCCGGACAATGGTCGGACCCTCGAAATGCGGATGGCTGACTCTAGCGTGCCGGGCAAGCGTTAGGCAATTTGTGGCCAGGATCCGCCAGATGTCACAGCGCGTGCGGGGTTGCCGGTCGCCGGGCTGACGCATGTTAGCCCGGTTGATTGACCGGCATCCCGTGCGGACGCCGCGCGATCGCGGGGTCAGTGCCGGCCGACAGAGGTGTAGGCGAAGCCTGCCTCGCGCATCATCTCCGGCTTGTAGACGTTGCGTAGGTCCACCAGCACGGGCGCTTTGGCGAGCGCCTTGACGCGTCCGAGGTCGAGCGCGCGGAAGGCGTCCCACTCGGTGACGATGACGATGACATCGGCGCCTTCGATCGCGGCATAGGGATCGGCGACCATCTCCACTTCGGGCATGAGCGGCTTGGCCAGTTCCATGCCTTCCGGATCGTAGGCGGCCACCGAAACGCCCGCGTCAGCGAGAGTCTGGGCAATGGCGATGGCCGGGGAATCGCGCATGTCGTCGGTATTGGGCTTGAAAGTCAGGCCGAGCAGGGCGGCCCGCTTGCCGCGTGCCACTTCGGCACCGCCCAGCGCTTCGACGACCTTGCGGCCCATGGCGCGCTTGCGCAGGTCGTTGACCTTGACCACGGCCTCGACGATCCGGACCGGGCTTTCATAGTCCTCGGCCGTCTTGAGCAGGGCCAGCGTGTCCTTGGGGAAGCATGAGCCGCCATAGCCGGGGCCGGCGTGGAGGAACTTGCCGCCGATACGCCCGTCAAGGCCGATGCCGCGCGCCACGTCCTGCACGTTGCCGCCCACCTTTTCGCACAGATCGGCCATCTCGTTGATGAAAGTGATCTTGGTCGCGAGGAAGGCGTTGGCGGCATACTTGATCAGTTCGGACGAGCGCCGCGAGGTGAACAGGATCGGTGATTCATTGAGGAACAGCGGGCGGTAGACTTCGCGCATGACCTCGCGGCCGAAATCGTCCTCGGCGCCGATGACGATACGGTCCGGGCGCTTGAAGTCGCCGATCGCGGCGCCTTCGCGCAGGAACTCGGGGTTGGAGACGACGGCCACGCGATGCGTGGTGCCGCTTTCCCTGAGGATGCGTTCCACCTCGTCGCCGGTGCCGACCGGCACGGTCGATTTGGTGACGACGACCGCATCGTTCGACAGGCTCTCACCCACTTCGCGGGCGACCGCATAGACATAGGAGAGGTCGGCATGGCCGTCGCCGCGGCGCGAGGGCGTGCCGACCGCGATGAAGATGGCGCTGGCATCCTTGATGCCTTCGGCGAGGTCCGTGGTGAAGGAAAGCCGTCCGGCCTTGACGTTGCTGGCCACCAGCGCGTCGAGCCCCGGCTCGTAGATCGGCATTACGCCTTCGCGCAGTCGGTCGATCTTCGACTGGTCCTTGTCGATGCAGACTACATCGTGACCGAAATCGGCAAAGCATGCGCCCGATACCAGTCCGACATAGCCCGAGCCCACCATCGCAATCTTCATGAAAACCTCATCCGGTCGAAATCCGCTCTGTCTTTAGGGCCCAAATTCAATCAGGTCCAACCCTATCCCGCACAGCAATCACATGCCGTGATACGCGCGGAACCACTCCACGAAGCGAGGAACACCCACATCGATCGGTGTCGAGGGGACATAGCCGGTGTCGCGGGTAAGGGCAGTGATGTCGGCATATGTCGCGGGTACGTCGCCCGGCTGCATCGGCAGCAGGTTGAGCTGCGCCTTGCGGCCGCAGGCCTGTTCGAGCAGCTCGATCAGGCGCATCAGGTGCTCGGACTTGTTGTTGCCGATGTTGTAGAGCGCGTGTGGTTTGACACTGCGGCCGGCCTTTTCCTCGCCATCGTCGAGCGGCGGACGGTCCAGGCAAGCGAGGACACCGCCGACGATATCATCGATGTAGGTGAAGTCGCGGTGCATCTCGCCGTGGTTGTAAACGTCGATCGGCCGGTCCGACAGGATCCGTTCCGCGAACTTCCACATGGCCATGTCGGGCCGCCCCCAAGGGCCGTAGACGGTGAAAAAGCGCAGCCCTGTCAAGGGGATGCGGAAGAGATGGGCGTATGTCTCGCTCATCAGCTCGTCCGCCTTCTTGGTGGCGGCATAGAGCGAGACAGGGTGGTCGGCGCGATCCTCGACCGCGAACGGCAGCTTGGTATTGCCGCCATAGACCGAGCTGGAGCTGGCATAGACCATGTGCGCCACGCCGCGGGCACGGGCCAGTTCGAGCATGTTGACGTGCCCGGCCAGATTCGCGGAGACATAGGCCTGCGGGTTTTCGAGCGAGTAGCGTACCCCGGCCTGTGCGCCGAGGTGGATGATGGCCTCGAACCCGGTTTCCCCGACGGCATCGGTCAGCGCCGCCATGTCCGAAAAGTCGGCCTTGCGGAAATGGAAGAGGTTGCCGAACCGGGCCGAGAGCCGGTCGAGCCGCGCCTGCTTGAGCGACACCGGATAGTAGTCGTTCATGTTGTCGATGCCGATCACCGGCTGGCCGCGCGCCATGAGCGCTTCGGACACCGCGGCGCCGATGAAGCCAGCCGCGCCCGTTACCAGTACCGTCGAATCACTCCGGACCATGAACTCTCCAAACCTCTGGTGGCGGCCTAAACGCGAAAAGTGCCCTAGAGGATAACGCCCGGCCCCGCCAGAGCGGCCGGTATGGTTCTGATCCCAGGGTCAGAACGACTTGCGCAGGGAGATTCCGCCCGAAGTCGTGTTTCCGGACAGCATCCCGAAGCCGCGCGTGGCGAATACGTCGAGATGGAGGGTCGGCGTCAGTTCCATGTTCGCAGTGGCGCCCGCTTCGAACCAGCTGTCCGAATAGTGGACGCTGAACAGCTCCACGGCGCCGGTCTCCTCGTCGATCGATATGGGATGCACGGCGGAGACGGCATTGCTGGTCCAGTTCCGAGAGATCGAAATCCCGGCATAGTGGCGCTTGTCGGGGCCGAAGGCATGATCGAGGCGCACGGCCCCGCCGGCCGTCCACGTGGGCTCGTCGGTTTCCACGTCGTTGAAGGTGGTTCCCGTGGGGGCAGGGCGCAGGAGCTTGCCGTGCGCATAGGATACGGTGGCCGTGGGGGTCAGATACCAGTTGTGTCCCAGAGGCAGAACTTTGCCGAAGTCGCCGCCGATGGCGAAATAAGTGCTGCCTGTCGCGCCGTTACTGGCGCGGCTGCCGTCGGCCGTGCTGATCTTTCCGTAGTCCTGCCGGCCCAGGCTGATCCAGCCATCCGTCACCCAACCATGGAAGTTTCCGCCTGCCGCCAGAGTCCCGACCAGGTAGTCTGACGGCAATGCGGTATCGGCCTGCAGTAAGGTGCCGTGATAGCGCATCAGCGCGCCGCGCACGTATCCGCGCCCGATCTGCCGGGTCAGCGACAAGGCTTCCCATGTCCCGTCCGGGCCGTCATCGCGGTTGCTGATCCCGGCCGAGGCGGCGATGCTCCAGAGCGGCAGGGGCTCGATCTGCGTGGCAGCGGTAGTGCCGTCCGGGGCGGCCTCCGCAGGTGTCTCCGGAATCTGGGCGGTATCGCTGCCGGAATCCTGCGCCTGCACGGGAAGCGATGCCGCCGCCGTGGCTGCGGCAAGCAGCCACGGGGCTGTTCGAAGCAGGGCCGTCATGCCGCTTGGCGCAGCTTCATGCTGAAGGCAGCGGGCACCCGGACGCGGGCGACGAAACCATCGTTGGCATAGGCGAAGGAGACATCGCCGCCGTGCGCCCGTGCGATCGAGCGGCACACGGCAAGCCCGAGACCGTTGCCGTTCCGGCCGGACTTGCGCGCGGACTCGCTGCGGTAGAACGGCTCGAAGGCGCGATCGAATTCGTCTTCGGGAATGCCCGGGCCGGCATCGACGATCTCGGCCACGGCCTCGCCATCTGCCAGCGAGACGCGCACGCGCGCACGGTCGCCATATTTCACGGCGTTTTCCAGAAGGTTGCCGAGCAGGCGGCGGATACCGACGGGATCGACGTCGACCGGAATATGGGCACTGTGCTCGATCTCGACATCGGCGCCAATCAGCTTTGCGTCGGCAACGCTGCCGCGCACGAGATCGGCAAAGTCTGCCCGTTCACGAGGGCCCGGCGTCGATGCGTCGCGGATGAAGGCAATGACCTGGCTGATCATCGCTTCCATCTCGGTCACTTCCTTGAGCAGGGCATCGCGCTGTTCGTCGGGCACATCCTCGATGCGGAAGCGCAGGCGGGTGAGCGGGGTGCGCAAGTCATGGCTGATCGCGCCGACCATGGCCGTGCGATCGTCGACAAAGGCGCGCAGGCGGTTGCGCATCTGGTTGAACGCGTTGGCCGCCCGGCCGATTTCGGCAGGGCCGGAAAGCGGGATGATCGTGGCGGAGGGATCGCGGCCGAGTTGCTCGGCGGCCTTGGCGAAGTCCCTGAGCGGCAGCACGATGCGCCGGGCGAAGAGCCAGGCCAGCGGGCTGACCACTGCCAGCGACAGTGCAAACCACAGCATGACCCGCTTCTGCCAGGCATTGGGGAAAGGCTCGGCGCGCGGCGCGACGGCGAGCCAGGTGCCGTCCGGTTGGCGGGCCGCCGCGACGAAATCACCTTCGATGAAGGGCGGCGAGGCAATCTCGAACACGGAATCGGGCGTGCGGCGGAACGGGATCGGCTGCGGGGTGCCGCTGGCGATCGCCGCTGTCTGGGCAGGCGCCGGGGCTTCCCCCGTGGCAATCCGGGGGGCTGCGGCCTGCTGCGGCGCTGCGGAAGCCACTGTGACCGGCGTCCTGACCGGGAGACTGGAGGCGCTGCTTTCGGACCGGGCCGTCGCCGCTTCGGTCGCGGCAGCGTGCGGGACAATGACCTGACGGACCGCAGCCCGTTCAGGCAGGACCGGCACAATCCCGCCAGCGGGAATCCCCCGCGCGCCAGGCGCTCCGCCGGGAAGGCCGAGGGGGCCGCCTGTACGGCCGGGCGCAGTGCCTAGGGTTCCGCTGCCCGGATTGGCCCCGGGCAATCCGCCGGGCACGGCATTGCCGCCCGGGGTGGTTCCAGGAGTGGTTCCAGGCGTGCCGCCAGGCTGGGCTACCGGTCCTGCGGAGGGCAGGGCCGGGTTCTGTCCGGGGGACGAAGCTCCCGGGGCCGTTCCGCCCGGGTTTGCATTGCCGGGATTCGAACCGCCCGGAGATGCGCCGCCCGGGAGCGCGCCGCCGGGGCGGCCGGAGCCGCCGGGCGATTGCGGCATTCCTCTCACGGGCAGGTCGGCGCGGGGCATTCTGCCTCCCGGCATGGAAGGCGCGTGCGGCACCGAACCGCCCGGTGGCATACCGCCGGGAAATCCGCCGCCGGGCCCGCCGCCCGGCCCCGTCGCGCCGCCGGCGGGCGGGCCGCCTGGGATCGAATGGGCTTCGGCTGTATCGATCAGCAGAGAACCCAGTCCGCGCGAGGGCGTTTCCGCAGCGGCAAGCGGGGAACGGCTATTGGCCGGCACGGCGACACCGCCGACCGGCAATTGGGTGTAGAAGGCCAGAACCACGTCCTGCCGGTTGCGGTCCAGGCGTTTCGCCAGCGCTTCCCGCGAGGATTCGGAGACCAGCCAGCCTTGCCCGCTGACATCGGGCGGGCCGCTCATGGCCCGGCGTTCGAGCCGGTCGGGCAGGTCGTGCGTTTGCAGCGCCGCGGCGACTTCGTCCATGTTCCACCGCGCGGCCGGGCTCGGCGGCAGGATCACGGTGAGAGCCAGAGTGACAAGCTGGGCGGCGAGCAGGGCGCAGACGAGGATGGCGATCATCTGCATCGCCAGAGGCAGGCCAAGCCGGCGGGGAAGTGCGGGCACGTTCATGGCTGCCGATTTGCCAGAATTTCGCAGGGAATGCGAGAAGGCCGCGTGGCGCTCGCACAGCGCCGGGAAGATTGCGGAGCGGGTACAGGAGAGAGGGACACGTCCCTCCTGTTCCCGCTCCGCGTTCCCGCTTCCGGCAGCAAGGCCGGTATGCGGGAACGGTCACCTCGGGCCGCTTCCGGTGCGTGCGGCGTTTCGCACGGCATCGGGGCGGAATATCTCTGGTCCGGGCCCGGCGGGGTGGCTCGGGCGGACGTGCGGCGCGGCGGGTAGCATGCGCCTGTGTCACTTTCGGGTCGATGAACCGGACCGCGGTCTGGCCGTGCCGTCTCTGGCGAGAAAGGCACGGTGATCCCGGATCCGGAATGAGATCCGGGGCCGTCGCCGGGCAGGGCGGGTGCGACTTCGATTCCTGCCCGGCGAACGGCCCCGGCACCACCCGGCGCCATGGCGGCGGCGTCACGGATGGTGGCTTGGAACGCTTCGGGCATGACGGACTTCGCGAAAGCGGGGGGGAGGCCGAGAGCCAGGTGCTTCGCAAAGCCGCTCGCCCGAAACGATTCTAAGCGCGTTCGACTTTCCATGGCCAAGGATCTGGACCTTGCAGTTTGCTGCTGCATTTCACGGGTTTTGCAATCGCATTTCAAAGGTGATCCGAAATCGCCCCGCTCCTGAAATGCGCGGAGTACACGGGGTTTCTATTGCGGGCGGATGCTATTAGAAACGCCTCCGATGGACCTGCAGACCCGCATCCTCATCGTTGACGATGACGAGGGTATCCGCTCGCTGATCAGCGAATTTCTCGCGAAGCACGGATATGAAACCGCCGTTGCGGCGGACCCTCCGGCTATGCGGGAGCTGCTGGGACGCGAACATTTCGACCTTATCGTGCTCGATGTGATGATGCCGCGTGAGGATGGGTTGACCGCGCTGCGCCAGCTTGGCCCCGATGCGCCGCCGGTGATTATGCTGTCTGCCGTCGGCACCGATGTCGACCGCATCGTCGGCTTGGAAATGGGTGCGGACGATTATCTCGCCAAGCCGTGCAATCCGCGCGAACTGCTGGCCCGGATCCGTACGGTCCTGCGCCGTCACAATCCGCCTCCAAGAGCGATCGAGGAAGACGCGCCGGTGCCGGTCGAAGCCGATTCGGGCGAAGGACTGCATTTCGCCGGGTGGCGGATGGATCTGGGGTTGCGGCTGCTGTTCGATCCCGCCAACCAGCTTATCACGCTGTCCGATGGCGAATTCCGCCTGCTGCGCGCCTTTGCCGAGCATCCGCGCCGCGTGCTGACTCGCGACCAGCTGCTCGACTGGTCGCGCGGCGAGGACAGCGATCATTACGATCGCGCGATCGACGTCCAGCTCTCGCGCCTGCGCCGCAAGCTTGCCGAAGGCGAAGGCGGGCAGGACATCATCCGCACCGTGCGCAACGAAGGTTATCTGTTCGTTCCCTCGGTTGCGGCGGCGCAGCCGGCAAAGTAGCGGCCGGAACAGCGCCGCACCGGGAAAAGCAGGTGCCGCTACCGGTGCGACGCTTCGTAACCTTCCTGCAAATCTCCTGAAATCTTCCGGCAAACGCCGGCGACCACTCCTGCGCTTCTGGCGGCGGCGCTCCCCGTGCCGTCTCAACGCAGAGGGGAATTCGATGCAAGAACAAGACCACGATCATGGCCTGTTCCATGATCTGAAGGCCATGAGCCGCGAGATGCTGGCCCGGCGGCGGGCCCTGGCATTTCTGGCCAGTGCGGGAACCGCCGCGACCGTTGCTGCTTGCGGCGGGGACGGATCCTCGACATCGGGAACGTCGAGCACGACCACCTCGTCGTCTTCCTCTTCGTCTTCATCGTCGTCCAGTTCCAGCTCGTCGAGTTCATCGTCCTCGTCGAGCAGTTCCTCGGCCAGCAGCTGTGTGGTCGATTCGACGGAAACCAACGGGCCCTATCCGGCCGATGGCACCAATACGTCGAGCGGCTCGACCTCGAACGTGCTGACCCAGAGCGGGGTGGTGCGTTCCGACATTCGTTCCAGCTTCATCAATTTGACCACGACGACCGAAGGTGTGCAGCTGGATCTAGAATTGCAGCTGGTCGATGTGAACACCGGTTGCGCCCCGATCGAGGGGGCGGCGATCTATATCTGGCATTGCAATGCTAGCGGCCTCTATTCGCTCTATTCCAGCGGCGTGACCACGCAGAGCTGGTTGCGCGGGGTCCAGGTGACGGACAGCGACGGCAAGGTCACGTTCACCACCATTTATCCCGGGTGCTATTCGGGGCGCTGGCCGCACATTCACTTTGAAGTCTTCGCCGATGGCCTCGGCACGTCCAGCACCGGGCGCACGGCCAGCCTGATCTCCCAGCTGGCGATGCCGGCGGCCACCAACACCGCCGTCTATACCGGCGACACGCGCTACACTTCCAGCATCTCGCCCTACAACTCGGTGTCGCTCGCGTCGGATAACATCTTCAGCGACAACACTGCGGCACAGATGGCGCAGCAGACGCCCACGATCAGCGGCAGCCTTTCGGCCGGTTACACCGGCAGCGCCCTGATCGGCATTGCCGTCTGACCCTTTCCGCGAGTGAAACCCGAGGCCGGTCCGGATCTCGGGTGTGTTGCAGTTTCCCAGAGAAAGTCTTTCCGATGCGATCCCTTCACGCTTCCACGAGCCTTGGCGCTCTCGTCCTCGCGCTCGCGGCGGGCCCGGCGCTGGCCGATACTACGGTTTCCACCGACACAACCAAGGCTCTCGTCACGTCGAGCGCCGGTGACGTGACGGTCACAGAAGATGGTACGATCACGCTGTCCAGCGGCTCGGCAATCACGGTCGATTCCGATGCCACTGTCGATACCGACGGCGGGATCGAAATGGGCGATGCCGATGGTGCGACCGGGATCACGGTGAAATCGGGCACGAATTCCACGATCACCATCGGCGAGGACGCGACCCTCTACGTGCTGGAGGACTATGTCCCGGAGGACGAGGACGGCAATTCCATTGCTGACGGTGCCATTGCCGAGGCCAGCAACCGTTACGGCGTCTATGTCGACGGCGATGCTTCCGGCACGATCCTCAACGAAGGGATCATCAAGGTCGAGGGGCTGAACTCGGGCGGCATCGTGCTCGACGGCACTTATACCGGCACCGTCACCAACACCGGCACGATCACGGTCATCGGCGATTATTCCACCGGCATCTCGACCCAGGCGATCGACGGCGACCTGACGGTTGAAGGCACGGTGAAGGCGATCGGCGAAGGCGCGACCGGGGTGGCCGTCAATGGTGACGTGACCGGCACGGTCACGATCCAGGGGACTGTCACTCAGGCGGCTTCCTATACCGATGACGACAGCGACACGATCTATCTGTCGCGCGCGGCCCTGCGCACGGGGACGGCAGCCGTTTCGATCACCGGCAATGTCGATGGCGGTATCTATATCGCGGCGCCGCCGGTGGACACCGACAGCAGCAACGACGACGAAGACGGCGACGGGGTGGACGATTCCGACGAGGGCACGGCTTCGATCGTGTCCTATGGCAACGGCCCTGCGTTGCAGGTCGGAGGCACCAGCGATATCACGATCGGCGCGGTCGATGCGAATGTCGGGACTTACTCGATCGCCATCGAAGGCTCGGTGGCCGGCAATGCCTATTACAGCAACACCGCCGCTTATGGCCTGGTGATCGGCGGCGCGGGCGGCAATGTCACGCTGACCGATGGCATTGGCGTTTCCGGCACGGTGCGCGCGACCACGTACGATTCGTCGGCCACGGCGCTGCTCATCAACGCGGGCAGCACGGTCAGTTACCTCTACAACAGCGGCTCGATCGCGGCGACGATCAGTTCGCCGGGCGAAGGCAGTACCACGGCCATCCAGGACCTTTCGGGCACGCTGACGACGATCGACAACACCGGCTTCATCACCGCCAGCGGATCGAGCACCGACACCCGCGTTGCGCTCGACCTGACCACGAACACCACCGGCGTGACGATCAACCAGTACCTCAACGACTATGATGCCGAGACGAGCGCGGAATACCTCGACGACAATGACGTCGACGTGGACCCCACCGTCTATACCAAGATCACCGGCAACATCCTGCTGGGCTCGGGCGACGATACGATCAATGCCTCCTCGGGTGCGATTTCCGGCGACACCTATTTCAACGGCGGCAACGACACGCTCAATCTCTCGGGCGATCTGGCCTATACTGGCGATGTCTATTTCGGCAGCGGCACGGCGACGGCCACGATGTCGGGTACGTCGAGCTTTTCGGGCACGATGGATTTCGCCGGCGAGATCGGAACGCTGACACTTAGCGATTCGGCCAGCTATGCGGGCGACTTCAGCAATGCCGGCAACCTTACCGTGACGGTCAACGGCGGCACGCTGACGCCGGGCGACACGTCGACGGTCAGCTTCGGCACGCTCTATGTCGCCTCGGGCGGCACGCTCGGCGTCTATGTTGATGGCGATGAAAGCTCGACCTTCAACGTGACCAATGCCACGCTGGAGGACGGCGCCGGCATCACCGCGACGGTGAGCAGCCTGGCGGACGCGGAAGGCACCTACACCGTGCTCACGTCCGACAATCTCGATGTTGAGGGCGCTTTGACGTCTTCGGTGGATCTGCCGTTCATCTACGACGGCTCGGTCTCCACCGATGCCAACAACATCTACCTGACGATCAACCGCAAGACCGGCTCCGAGCTGGGCCTAACCCGTGCCGCGGCGTCGGCGTGGGATGCCGTCTATGCCACCGCGCAGAACGACGACGATCTGACCAGCAGCCTGCTGGAGGTGGAGGATACGGACACCCTGCAGAGCCAGATGGACGGACTGCTGCCCGATCATGCGGGCGGCGTGTTCAGCGCCGTGACCACCGGCGACCGGCTGGCAGCGCGGCACATCAGCGACGATACCACGATGTTCGATATTTCGGATGTCGGCGGGTGGCTGGAACCGGTCTACTGGAACACCACGCGCGATGCCGGGCAGACGGCGGGCTACAAGGTTTCCGGTTGGGGTATTTCCACCGGCGTCGAACGGCGCACGTCGATCGGCTACGTCGGCGTGTCCTATGCCTGGCTGCAAAGCACGGTGAAGGATAGCGGCGGCACGGACAAGCTCGACCTGACCCAGCATGATTTCGGCCTGTTCTGGCGGACCGCGAAGGGTCCGTTCATGGCCTGGGCGCGTCTGGGCGGGGCGCATGTCTCGGTCGATTCGACGCGGACGTTCACCGGCACCATCGACGATACCGACTTCACGTATGAATCGGACGGCAAGTGGTCGGGCTGGCTGCTTTCGGGGCTTGCCGGCGCCTCCTATCGCTATCAGGCCTCGCGCCGCTTCAGCCTCAAGCCCAAGATTGAGCTGGAGCAGATGTGGCTGAAGGAGAACGGCTACGACGAAACGGCGGACAGCGATGCCATCGCGCTGACCGTTGCCAGCCGCACCAGCAAGGCGCTGACGGCGACGCCGACCATTACGGCGGCCTATTCGCTGGGCACGATCTCGCCCGACTGGCGTCCGCTTACTTTCCAGGTTGAAGCGGGCCGCCGCGAAGTGCTGACCGGAAACCTGGGCAGCACGACGGCCTACTTCAACGGCGGCGACAGCTATGACGCGGGCGACAGCTTCACGATCACGCCCGACAGCCTGAAGGGCGCGTGGATCGGCGAGGCGAGCATGTTGGCAGGTGGCTATGACTTCACCTGGAAGCTCACCACGCGAGTGGAGCGGACGTCGGACAGCACGAGTGTATCGGCCCGCGCTTCGCTCAGTGTCGCGTTCTGAGGTCACGCTTCCGGCTTTTGCGCGCGGCGTGCCTCCTTGGGGAGAGCGCCGCGCGCGCAGGCTTGCCTTTTGGACAGTCGTGGCGCTGGCCGGGTTCCTGCTCGGCTGGCGCCTCGATGCGGTCGCGGGACCGATCTGGGATGAAGCCTATTACGTAACGGCCGAGGCCCGGGTGCATCAGGGCCAGCTCCAGTTCGCTTCGCATCCGCCGCTCGGCATTCTGCTGATGGCGGGTGGCGATGCCGCCAGCGGCCTCAATCGCGATGCCGACTGGCGGAAGATCGCCGGGGACAAGTCGATCCGCGGCGAGGACATGCCACCGGGCTTTGATTGGCGCGGCCCCCGGCTTGCCCCGGCGATCTTCGGTGCTCTGGCTGCCGGCCTGTTCTTTCTGCTGATGGCGGACCTGACCGGCAGCACCGGCGCGGGGCTGCTGATGACGCCGCTGTTCCTGTGCGATACGGCGCTTCTGGCCCAGTTCCGGGCCGGGCAGCTCGATGCGTTCCAGCTCGCCTTCGTGCTGGCGGGCCTGATCTGCGCGGTCAGGGGACTGCGCAGCGATGGTATGCGGGCGCGGGTCTGGTCGGCCGGGTTCGGCGCCGCGATCATGCTGGCGGCGATGGTGCGGGTCAATGCGCTGATGCTTGCCCCGCTCGGCCTCGCGCTGGCGGTGCCCTGTCTGCGCCGGGGCGATCGGGGCAGGCGTGATTGGGGATGCGCTGCGGCCCGTATCGGTGCCGGTGCCGGTGCGGCGATATTGGCCGCGGGCTGGGTCCTTGCCGTCATGCTCGCCATGTCCCCGCTGCCGCCCGATGGTTCGACCGGGGCAGGCCGCATCGATGCCGCGCATGTCTCGCGGGACTATCAGCAGGAAGGCCTGCTTCCGTCGATCGTAGCCTATGGCGCCGATTATGCCGCTTTCATGCGCGATGATCTGCAGGGCATGGCCCGAAGCGACGCCAATGCCTCGCATCCGGCGCAATGGCTGCTGGGCGGCGGTGCGATCCTGTACCGCTGGGATGCCTCCGGCAATCGCGTCTCGACAGTCGCGCTCGTTCCCAATCGTGTGGCCTGGCTGGTTTCGCTGGCCGGCGTCCTATGGGCCCTTTCCCGCGCCGTCATGGGCCGGGGCCGCTGGCTGCGGGACGATCCGGAGGCGGCGCTGCTGTTGGGCGGCTGGCTGCTGAACATGGCCGCGCTCGTCTGGCTGGACGGCCAGCGCGTGATGTACCTCTATCACTATTTCATCCCGCTCCTCTTGGGATACGGGCTCGCGGCAAGGGCGTGGCGCAGCATCGGCCGCGCCGAGTGGGTAGCCTGGCCGGTACTCGCCGCGCTCACGCTCTATGCCGTGGCCGCGCTGCCGCTGGCCCTGCATCAGGACGTATCGCGCGGCCATTGCCGGCTGCTGCTGGCGCAGTGCGGGACGCCTCCGCCGGACCCGGCCTAGGGCCGATCGACATTCAA
>NZ_BCTX01000003.1 GCF_001590985.1 Novosphingobium naphthalenivorans NBRC 102051 | reverse complement strand
CTGAATGGCGATTGGCCCTAGCCTGCGCGGCGGGGAGTGCCGTTCAAGCGCTGACTGCGGCGCCGGTGTGATCCGGGGGACTTGTCAGAACCAGGCGCGCAGACCGAAGACGGCGGCGACCTGCGAGGGATCTTCGCCTTCCGCCCGCGCGTAGTCTGCGCTGCCGCCCAGCCTGCGCTCCCAGTGCACGCCGAGGTAGGGGCCGAAGCCGGGCTCGATCTCGTAGCGCAGCCGCGCGCCCAGCTCGATCCGTTCGAAACCGGCGCCAATGCCCAGTTCCGGCACGTCCTGAAGCGCCAGGTTCACTTCGGCCTCGGGTTCCAGGATCAGCCGCTGGGTAATACGCTGATCGTAGCTGGCGCTCAGCCGTGAGTGGACATCGCCCTTGTCGGAAATCAGCATCTGGCCTTCGAGTTCGAACCAGTAGGGCGCCAGGCCCTGAATTCCGGCGACGGCATAAGTCCGTTCGGGATCGGGGCGGAAATCGTGGCGCACGCCCGTTTCCAGATTGAACCACGGGTTCACCGCATGGCGCCACAGCAGCGAGGTTTCGGCCCGTTCCGGGGCCTTGCCGAAAGTGCCTTCGCCTTCGGTGGTCACGGCGAGCTTGTCATAGTCGTTGCCGTACCAGCCCTGGGCCTTCCATCCATAGCCGTCGCGCCCGTCCGCCGCGCGGTATTCGAGTTCGTCGATCAGCACGGCCGAGGTGGCGTAATGGCCGACGTGCGCCAGATGCCTGCGTGCCGCTTCCATGCGGTTGGCATCGTAATAGCGGTCCTCGATATTGTCGGTGGGGACCGGGGGCGGGGTGGCATTGCCGGGCTGGTCGTCCAGACTGGCCATGCCGTCCGGCATGGCCATCCCCGCCATGTCATGACCGGAATGGTCCATTTCTTCCTGAGCCAAAGCGGGCGCGGCGATCAGCGTGAGGGCGAGGACAGCCCGTTTCATGCTTCGTCTCCTTCGCGGCGAATGGCGACGACGCGCATCATCCCCGAATGCATGTGCAGCAGCATGTGGCAGTGGAACGCCCAGTCTCCTTCGGTATCGGCCGTGAGGTCGAAGGAGACTTTGCCGCCGGGCAGCACGTTCACCGTGTGTTTGCGCGCGCGGTGGCCTTTCTCGCCGCAGACCAGTTCAAAGAAGTGGCCGTGCAGGTGGATCGGATGCGGCATCATCGTGTCGTTGATCAGGTTCACCCGCACGCGCTCGTTCAGGCGCATCGGGATCGGCTGCGCGCCGTCGGAGAAGGTCTGGCCGTCCATCGACCACATGTAGCGTTCCATGTTGGCCGTCAGGTGCACGTCGATCTGGCGGCTGGGCGTGCGGGGATCGGGATTGGGGGCAAGGCTGCGCAGATCGGCATACGTCAGCACGCGGTGATCGACGGCTTCCAGTCCGGTCGGCCGGTCGGCGAGCCGGTCCACCGGCATGGGCGAGAGCGTGGCAACGCCAGGCCCCATCTTCACGCCGGGCGCGACCGAAGGATCGCGCATCGACATCGAATGGCCCTCCATCGACGAATTGGCCATCGAAGCGTTGGCAGGCTTCGACAGGTCAATCTCGCCATCGTTGCCCATGTCCATCGCGCTCATGTCCATGCCCATGTCGCGCATGGTGAGGAGGGGGCGTTCGCGCAGGGCCGGGACGGGGGCGACCATGCCCGCTTGCGGGGCCAGCGTGGCGCGGACCTGTCCCGAACGGTCGATGGCTTCGGCGACTACGCCATAGGCTTTGGCCTCGGCGGGCTCGACGATCAGGTCATAGGTCTCGGCAATGGCGATCTGGATCTCGTCGGTCTCGACCGGCTGCACCATGTTGCCGTCCGCCGCGACCACGGTCATGGGCAGGCCCGGAATGCGGAAATTGAAATTGGTCATGGCCGAGGCGTTGATGACGCGCAGCCGCACCCGCTCGCCCGGCGCGAACAGGCCGGCCCAGTTCTCCGCCATGCCATGGCCGTTGATCAGGTAGCTGTAGGTGATCCCGGTCACGTCCGAGATATCGGTCGGGTCCATGCGCATGGCGGCCCATTCCAGACGCTCTTTCAGGGGCTGGTCCTTGCCCGCCAGCAGGCCGGCCAGCGTCTGGCGCTGGCGGTTGAAATAGCCGCCCATGATCTTGAGCCGCCGCAACTGCGCCTCGGGCGCCAACGGGCTCCAGTCGGACAGGACCAGCACATGTTCGCGCTCGCTGAGAATCGGGTCCTCGCCCGCCGGGTCGATAATCAGCGGGCCGTAGAGACCCACGCCTTCCTGCATACCCGAGTGGCTGTGATACCAGTACGTGCCCGAATGGATCAGCGGGAATTCGTAAGTGAACGTCTCGCCCGGATCGATGCCGGGAAAGCTGAGGCCTGGCACGCCGTCCATCTGCGCGGGCAGCAGCAGGCCGTGCCAGTGGATCGAGCTTTGCTCTTGCAAGTGATTGGTCACGGCCAGCCGCACGCGCTGGCCTTCCTTCAGGCGGATCAGCGGGGCCGGCAGCGTGCCGTTGACCATGACCGCGCGCGCCGAACGCCCGCCGGTGGCGAAGTGCCCTTCGCCGATCGAAAGCGCGATGGTCTCGCCCGAAAGCACCGGCCCGGCGGCCAGTCCCGCGGTGCCGCTGCGAGCCCAGGCCGGGCACAGCGCGGACCATGCCAGGCTTGAGGCAACGGCGCCCGTTCCAGCGAGGAGGCGGCGGCGATCGATCCGAAATCCCTGTTCCATTGCCAGCTATACGCAGGCCCGGAGGTTATCCCTCAAGCGCCGCGCTCAATTTCTGCCGGGCGCGGTAGATGCGTGTTTCCACGGCTTTGCGGCTGATTTCCAGAACCTCGGCGGTTTCGTCCTGCGAAAGCCCTTCGATGGCGCAGAGCAGCAGGGGGGCCTTGAGCTGGGCTGGCAGGGCGGCAATGGCGGTGCGCAGCCGTGCGGCCTCTTCGCTCCCGCTGAGCGCGCGTTCGGGATCGGGAGCGCTGTCGGCCAGATTTAGGGCATCGTCGAGCGGCCTTGCGAAAGTGAAGAACGCGCGCACGGCCCGGCGCCGCGCCCAGTCGCGGCACTTGTTCAGCGCGATCCGCAGCAGCCAGCCGCGAAACGGGCGGGCCGGGTCATAGCGGTGCAGCGCGGCGAACGCGGAAACGAAGCACTCCTGCGTCACGTCCAGCGCATCCGCCTCGTCCGGCAAGTGGTTGCGGACGAGGCGGAATACGGCCTCGCGATGGCGCTGCATGAGGCCCGAATAGCCCGTCTGCCGCCCGGCCAGTGCCTGGGCCACAAGCGTGGCATCGCCGGTTTCGGGAGGCGTCTCGGCTTGGCCGGCAGCCACGGCGGCCTACTTGCGATCGGACTGGGTCAGAGTCTTGCCGATCTCGGCATCGAAGCGCGCCGCCTGATCCGGCCGCAGCACCGCGCGCATCGCGAAGACATGGGCCAGCGTGGCTTTCTGCAATTCGCCCATGGCCTGGTGCGAACGGTCCACCGCTTCGGCGACCCTGGGGCCATACTGATGCTCGGTCTCGATCGCTTGGGCGAGCGCCGCATTGGCCTCGCGCATCTGCGCATCGAGCGCTTTGCGCTGCTCGGCGAAGCGGGCTTCCAGGACTTCGATGCGCCCTTCCTGCGCTGCGTCCAAATTCAGTTTCTCGTGCACCAGGGTGTGCAGTTCGCTGCTTTCGGCGTGATCGAAGGGCGAGACGCTGCGCACCACCCATGTCGCGGCCCATGTCGCGGCGAGCGCGGCGGCGAAAGCGACGAGCGCGGTCAGCACATAGCGCTTGGCCCCGCCCATCAGTCCACCAGCAGGTGAGAGGGCGCTGCCGCCGGAACGCCGAGCAGGGGGGCGGACGAGGCCGGCGTGTGGGGCGCAACGGCGGCAGCCGAGCCGACGATCACGGCAAGGCAGCTCGCCAGCATGTATCCGCGCCGGGCCGCGGTCTGTTCGCGCCGCTGGGCCAAGCCGGTCATGACGCGGGCCTCAAGCGTATCGAGGCGCGCTCCGGCGCTTTCTTCGCCTAGCCGGGCCAGCAGGGTGTCGAGTTCGGTCATGACGCGTCATTCCAATGCGGTTTCGAAGTGGGATACGCAGCGCGCGGACTTATCCCTCATGCGCGGGGCGGTAGCTGGCAAGGAAAAATTGCCGGGCGGCAAGGGATGGCGCGAGAGCGTGCGTATCGCAGATCAGGCCGGAGCGGAATGACCCGATGCGGCTGACAGATAATCCTTGGAGAAGCCATGCGCCGCCTTGCCCTTTCTTTCATCGCTCCCTTCAGCGCCGCCATGCTGCTGCCCATGGCAGCATCCGCCCATCCCAAGCTGGTTTCCGCAACCCCGGCAGCGGATGCCACGGTCGCCGAGCCGGTGAAGCTGGAACTGACGTTCTCCGAAACGCTTGTCGGGCCGCTTTCGGGGATCGAACTGACGATGACCGGAATGCCCGGCATGGCGAACCACAAGCCGATGCCGGTCAAGGGCTTTACCAGCGCAGCGGACGGCAAGACGCTGACGGTATCGCTGCCGCGCGCTCTTCCCGCCGGGACTTATGATCTCAAGTGGCACGCGGTCGCTGCGGACCAGCACCGCGTTGAGGGCAGCTATACCTTTACCGTGCGCTGAGCGGACCGTGTTCGACGCAGACCTCGCCGCCGCGCGCGGGGCGAGCTATCTGGCATTGCTGCTGGTGGCGGGGCTGCCGCTCTATTCTCTGGCCATGGGCGAAAGGTGCCTTTCGGGCGCCATGCGCAGGATCCTGCTTGGTCTTGCGGCAGCCGCGCTCGTGACATCGCTCTGGTGGGTCTGGGCTAGCGTGGCCGCCATGGCCGGTTTGCCGCTTGGCGCGGTCGATTTTGCAACAGTGCAGGCCGTGCTTGCCGCAACGCCGCTCGGCATGGTGCTGGAAACGCGGGCCATGGCTCTGGTGCTGCTGGTACTGGGCCTGTTCGGACTTCCGGGCAGATATCGCTTGCCGGTGGCGGCGCTATGCGGCGGAGCGGCGCTGATCACGGCATCATGGACCGGGCACGCGGGGGCGGGCGAGGGCGCCACAGGAATGATGCGCCGGCTGATCGACGCTGCGCACTTGCTGGCCGCAGCGACGTGGCTGGGCGCGCTGGCAGCCTTGCTGGGCGGGCAGTTTGGCGGCCAGTTGGGCGGGGCGTCAAGCGACGTGCAGATGCGAAGATTGCGCGGTTTCGCCACGATCGGCAGTGTGATCGTCGCTGTCCTGGCTATAACCGGGACGGTAAGCGCTTTGGCGATCCTCGGCCTGCCGGTTCCCGAGGGGGCGTTGGAGAGCGGCTGGGCGGCATTGCTTGCCGCAAAGCTCGTGCTGTTCGCCGCGATGCTCGGTCTGGCCGCGTCGAACCGCTGGCGGTTGGTGCCGGCGATGGAGGCCGGTGAACCCGGTGCCGGGCGGCGCTTATGCGTCTCTCTTCTGCTTGAGATACTGGCCGGGGGATTGATCGTGGCGCTGGTTGCCGTTCTGGGCACGCTGGCTCCCGCCGGAGGATAGCCCGGCCAGCTTACGGAGATTTGAGCACAAGCGGTAGTCCCGCAGCGACAAAGACGGCTTCATCGGCAATAGTGGCCATGTCCTGATTCAGCCGTCCGGCTTCGTCGCGGAACCGGCGGGCCAGCGCGTTGTCCGGCACGATCCCCAGCCCGACCTCGTTGGCGACAAGGGCAACGGGGACCGGGCACGCGATCAGGGCCTCGCGCAGATGGCCGGTCATGGCCGCCACGTCGCAGTCGCCCAGAATGAGGTTCGACATCCACAAGGTCAAGCAATCGACCAGCACGGCATCGGCGGACCGGGCCGCTTGGGCAAGGGCATCGGGCAGATCGACGGGCGCTTCCAGCGTTTCCCAGCGAGGCCCGCGATCGGCACGGTGCCGGGCGATGCGGTCTTCCATCTCGGCGTCGAAGGCCTGCGCGGTGGCGATGAAGGCGAGGCGTCCGGGCAGAGCCTCGGTGCGGGCCTGCGCGTAGCGGCTCTTGCCCGATCGCGCGCCGCCGAGGACCAGCAGCACGCTCACGCGGCGGCGCCTTGGGCAAGGGCCAGCAGGCCATCGATATCGAGATGCTCCTCCAGCCCGGCGGCGAGTTCGTCGAGCGCGGCATCGACCAGTGCGCCATGATCGCGGGCATGGCTTCGCACGCCGATCCTGGCCAGCAGCGCGCGGCGCAGATCGCCCGAGGCCAGCAGGCCGTGGCAATACGTGCCCATGACCTTGCCGTCATGCGAGATGGCCCCGTCGGGCCGTCCGCCGTCGAGCAGGGCAAACGGCTGGGCGGCCGCAGCACTGTGCGTCTCGCCCATGTGCATTTCATAGCCGTCGAAACGGGCCGTCAGCGCCGTTCCGTGCACCAGGCGCAGGGCCTTTTGCGGGCCGAGCACGGTTTCGTGGTCCAGCAGGCCAAGGCCGGCGATGCTGCCCGGCGGTCCCTCGATCCCGAGCGGATCGGCGATCGTGCGGCCGAGCATCTGGTAGCCGGCGCAGATGCCCAGGATCGCACCGCCGCGCCGGTGGTGAGCGAGGATGTCGATGTCCCAGCCCTGTTCGCGCAGGAACGCCATGTCGGCCAAGGTCGCTTTCGATCCGGGCAGGACGATCAGCGCGGCCTCACCCGGGATCGGCTGGCCCGGCGGGATCATGGCGAGTTGCACGCCACTTTCGGTCTTGAGCGGATCGAGATCGTCGAAATTGGCGATGCGCGGCAGCATCGGGCAGGCGGCCAGCACTTTGCCCCCCGGCAGAGCCTGCCCGCGTTCGAGCACGACGGCATCCTCGCTGGGCAGGCGGCTGGCGGCGGGCAGCCAGGGCACAACGCCGAAGCCGCGCCACCCGGTCAGCCCGGCAATGGCGGCATAGCCATCCTCGAACAGCGCGGGATCGCCGCGGAACTTGTTGACGATGAAGCCCCGGATCATCGCCGCGTCATCGGGATCGAGTACGGCGCGGGTTCCGGCCAGCGCGGCGATCACCCCGCCGCGGTCGATATCGCCCACCAGCACTACCGGCACATCGGCCGCGCGGGCAAAGCCCATGTTGGCGATGTCGCCCGCGCGCAAGTTGATCTCGGCGGGGGATCCCGCGCCTTCGACGATCACCAGATCGCACTGCTGCGAAAGCCGCTGCCAGCTTTCCAGCACTTCGGTCATCAAATTGCGCCGGTCCTCGCGGAAATTGGCGGAGCCGAGCGTGCCGCGCACTTTGCCGTGGACGATCAGCTGCGAGGTCCGGTCCGCCTGCGGCTTGAGCAGGACGGGGTTCATGTCGGTGTGGAGTTCGGCCCGTGCGCCCAGCGCCTGCAGCGCCTGCGCGCGCCCGATCTCGCCGCCATCGGCGGTGACGGCGGCGTTGTTCGACATGTTCTGCGGCTTGAACGGCAGGACGCTGAGTCCCCGGTTCGCCAAGGCGCGGCACAGCCCGGCGACCAGCACCGACTTGCCGACGTCCGATCCGGTTCCCTGCACCATCAAGCCAGCCATGCCACGCCTCCCGCACCGATCCATGCCAGCAGGCAGGCCCGCAGATAGATATTCCCCGCGCGCGCCATAGTGCCTGCATCCGCTTCCGCGCCATCGCCGATCCATGGCTTTTGCGCCAGCACGCCATCGTAGTGGACCGGCCCGGCGAGGCGGATGCCCAGTGTCCCGGCCATGGCGGCCTCGGGCCAGCCCGCATTGGGGGAAGCATGGCGGCCATGATCGCGCCACAGCACGCGCCATCCTCCCATCCCGGCAAGGCAGATCAGCACCGCGCTCAGCCGCGCCGGGATCAGGTTTGCCGCATCGTCGATCCGCGCGGCGGCCCAGCCATAGGCGCGCAAGGGTTCCTCCGGGTGGCCGATCAGGCTGTCGGCGGTGTTGATGGCCTTGTAAATCCACGCGCCGGGCAGGCCGAGCACCATGAGCCAGAACAGCGGCGCGATCACCCCGTCGCAGAAGCTTTCGGCCAGGCTCTCGATCGCGGCGCGGGCCACGCCGGGCCTGTCGAGCGCGGCGGTGTCGCGGCCGACGATGTGTCCTACAGCTTCGCGCGCGGCGGGCAGGTCTCCCCGGTTCAGGGCTTGCACGACCGGCTGGTAATGCTCGTAGAGGCTCCTACTCGCCAGTGCGGGCCAGGCCGCGCAGGCGAGCAGCAACCAGGCCCATGGCCCGGCCAGCGCGCGGACGATCCACTCGATGGCAAAGGCCGCACCGCCGCTGACGAGGATCAGTACCAGCATGGCGGCAAGGCCCGACAGGCGCCGCAGCCGGGCGGGGCGATCCGGCCGGTTCCAGCGGGTTTCGCAGGTCGTGATGATCCGCGCGAAGGCGCCCACGGGATGACCGATATGGCGGTACAGCCCGTCTGGCCATCCCAGCGCGGCGTCCAGCACCAGCGCGCCGAGAGCGACCGGCTCAACCATAGCGCGACCAGAAGGCCAGCGCGGCATCCAGCCGGGCCAGCTGCGCATCGTCCGCAGGCAGTCCGAACCGCAGCAGGCGCGGATGGTCCGCGAAAGGGCGCGTCAGGATCTGCGCGCGGGCGAGCGAGGCGAACAGGTCGGCCGCCGCCCCGGTATCGGTCAGGCGAAACAGCGGGCAGGCGCCCGTGGTCCGCAACCCGTGGCGCGTCAGAACGGTGTCGAGCTTTGCGGCCCGTTCCGGCAGGCCTGCGCGGGTGGCGGCGATCCAGCCGGGATCGGCATAGGCGTCGGTCCCGAAAGCGAGCGCGGCGGAACAGACCGGCCAGTCGCCTTGCAGTCTGCGCAGCTCGGCCAGCAACGGTTCGGGCGCGAGCACGAAGCCGAGCCGCACCCCTGCAAGCCCGAAGAACTTGCCGAACGAGCGCGTCACCGCAAGGTTGCGGCCATTCGCGACGAGGCCCGCCACGCTTGTGTCCGGATGGCAATCGGCAAAGGCCTCGTCGGCGATCAGCCATCCGCCGCCGTGCTGCTGCCGCCCCAGTGCGGAGACGAGATGCCCGGGGGGATAGAGCCGCCCGTCCGGGTTGTTGGGGTTGGTGACGATCAGCGCGGTGGGCCCGGTATGACCCGGTGGCGGGCTGGCGAAGGCCTTGGCGTAAGTCCCATAAGTCAGCGGCACATGGCGGGCGGGCAGGTCGAGAATCCGGCCCAGCGCCCGCAGGCCCGCCTCGCTGCCGGGAACCGCGCAGCACAAGGCGGGATCGGCCCCGAAATGGGCGGCGGCGCTCTCTTCCAGCCGTCGGAGCGCCCGCGCATCGGGCAGGGCGCGCCAGTCGGGCCGGATCGTTTCCGCGCCGGGCCAGGGGCAGGGATTGATGCCGGTCGAAAGGTCCAGCCAGTCGCCGGGATCGCCGCCGAAGCGGGCGCAGGCCTCGTCCAGACGGCCGCCATGCGTGACGAAGGCATTCACTGCAAGAACACCAATGCGGCCAGCGTGGCGGTTTCGGCCAGCTCGATCCCGGCGCCGTGGCCATCGCCCGAAATGCCGCCGATCCTCCGGTGCAGCCAGAGGCCCCACAAGGCGATGGCGGCAGGGGCCAGCAGCAGCGCGGGCCCGGTCCACCACGCCGAGGCGCCCAGCACCAGGAACCATGCCGCGCAGGCGGGCCAGTTGGCCCCGGCGCCGAAGCTGGTTCCCATGCCCCGGTGCAGCGGCGGCAGAGTCAGCGTCCAGACCAGCGGCCCGATCCTGGCCGCGAGCGGCACCGCCACCAGCGCGGCGAGAGGGACCGCATCCATGGCCAGCCGCAGCAGGACCAGCTTGGCGATCAGTTGCAGGCCGATCGCGGTGACGCCGAAGCTGCCGATATGCGGATCCGCCAGAACCGCCGAAAGCCGCGCGGGGTCGCTGTGGGCAGCCCCGGCGGCGTCGGCGATATCGCCCAGGCCATCGAGATGCAGCGCGCCGGTGACGGCGACCCAGGCGAGCAGGGCCGCCAGCGCGCCGGCCCAGGGATCGTGGCGCAGGCCGGCCCATGCCGCTGCGGCCACGCACAGTCCCACAGCAATGCCGGCGATGGGAAACCAGCGTATTGCCCGTGCAAAGTCGTCCTCGTCCGCGGCGATGGCAGGCAGCGGCAACCGCGTCATGAACTGGACGGCGAGGATCAGCGCCTTCATTCGCGATACCCGGTTTCAAGCCCGATGATCTGGCCGGACAGCGGCCGCCCCGGCCAGATCCGCAGCGAGACGAGGGCGCGATAGGGCAGGTCGATCGCCCAGACCCCGCGGTGGTCCAGCCCGGTCAGCACCGAAAGCGCGGCGCGCATGGCCCCTGCGTGGGTGACGACGAGCGTTTCGGTCGAGAGCCCGGCAAGACCCTCGTGCACGCGCCGGCACAAGTCCGACCAGCGCTCGCCTTGCGGCGGCGGGCTGGCATCGGGGTCTTCCCAGAAGCGGGAGAGGGCTGCCTCGTCGATATCCTCGGGAGACAGCCCGTCCCACGCGCCGAAATCCAGCTCGCGCCAGCATGGATCGCGCAGGAAGGGCACGTCCAGCCATTCCGCAAGGTGCGCCGCCTGGATACTGGTGCGGCGCAAATCCGAGCTGACGATCGAGCGGACCGGCAGGTGCGCCACGCGGCCGAGCATGACCGGGCATTCGGCCGCGAGCGGCGGTTCGTCCAGATGGCCCAGCAGCAGCCCCGTGCGGGCAGGAGGGCCGTGCCGCAGCAAATGGACGACGCGGGCCGTCATGATCCGCTGGCCACCGCGGCTTCGGCGAATGTCGCCATCTCGGCGTGCGCGGCCAGCGCCGCGCGCAGGATGGGAACGGCGGTGGCGGCGCCCGATCCTTCGCCCAGCCGCATCCCGAGGTGGAGCAAGGGTTCCAGTCCGAAATGGCCGAGAAGGCGGATATGCCCGGCTTCGGCCGAGCAATGCGCGGCAAGGCAATGGTCCGTGAAGCCGGGCACTTGCGCCACCAGCGGGGCAATGGATGCGCAGGCGATGAAGCCGTCCAGCAGCACCGGAACGCGCATCAGCCGGGCAGCCAGGATTGCGCCTGCCATGGCCACGATTTCGCGCCCGCCAAGACGGCGCAGCGTCTCGAACGCATCGCCGCAATCCGGCAGGTGCAGGGCCAGGGCCTGCTCCACCGCGCCGATCTTGCGCGCTACGCCTTCGCTGTCGATGCCCGAACCCTTGCCGCACCACTGCGCGGCCTCGCCGCCGAAGGCAGCGGCGCACAGCGCGGAGGCGGGGGTCGTATTGCCGATGCCCATTTCGCCCACCAACAGCAGTTGCGTGTCCGCTTTGACGGCCGCCGCTCCGGCATTGAGCGCGGCAAGGCATTCCGCCTCGCTCATCGCGGCCTCTTCGCAGATGTCGCCGGTGGGCCGGTCGAGATCGAGCGGTACGACTGAAAGCTCCGCTCCGCACGCTCTGCACAAGGCATTGATGGCCGCGCCCCCGGCCTGAAAATTGGCGACCATCTGCACGGTCACTTCCACCGGGAAAGCGCTGACCCCGCGCGCGGCGACGCCGTGGTTGCCGGCGAAGACCACGGCTTGGACCCGGTCGATCCGGGGGCGCGGCGTGTCCTGCCATCCGGCCATGAACACGGCGATTTCCTCCAGCCGCCCGAGCGAGCCGGCGGGCTTGGTCAATTCGGCCTGACGCGCGCGGGCTGCCGCGATGGCGGCCTCGGCCGGGGCGGGCAGGGTGGAGAGGGCCGCCGTAAAGGCAGCGCGATCGGCAAAGCGGATCATGTGCAGAGGTATCCTTCGGGCGGCGTGCGGGTGATGAAGTGGCCCTTCACGCCCTCGGGCCACTGGGCATAAGGCACCACGCCTTCATCGCTGGCGGCATGGCGGGCGGCATATTCCAGAATGGCGCGGGCGGCTTCGCGGTCCGGCGCGAAGTCGCCCAGCACGTAGCCGACTTTGCCGGGCGCGCGGATGTGGACGGTGCAATGGCGCTTGCAGGCGAAGAGGCAGGGCATTTCCTGCACTGCCACGCCTGCAAGCTCCGGGTCTTCCGTCTGCACCGCCCGCAGGGTTTCGGCGAGCAGCACGCCGCCGGGCTGCCCGCCTTCCTCCTCGCGCGCGGCGGCGCTGAAGCGGCAGGTGGAACAGACCACCACTGCCGCTCCGGGCTCTGCCGCGCGCAGCATCAGAAGCGGCTCCTCAGGCCCAGGTAGAATGTCCGCCCAAGCGCCGAATAGCCGCCCGCGGTCTGATAGGTCTTGTCCGCGAGGTTCTCGACCCGGCCCTGCAGCATCAGCCCGTCCGTGACCGGCCATTGCGCGCGCACGTCGAACAGCCAGTAGCTGCCGAGTTGGGTCGTGCCGCTGGTGCTGTCGAAGGTCCGCCCCGAATAGCGCGCCGCCACGCTGGTGCGAATGCCCGAGGGCAGTTCCACGCCCGCTTCGGCATTGGCGAGATGGCGCGGCACGCGGGCGAGCTGGCGGCCATAAGTGCTGCTGTCCGGCGTGCGGTCTTCGGCCTCGATCCAGCTGTAATTGGCTTCGGCGAAGAGCACTTTCCAGCGCGCCGAGCCTGCGAGTTCGAGGCCTCGGGCATGGCTCTTGTCGACATTGGCGTAGTAGCCGAAGCGGGTCGTGGTGGTGCCCGGGATATAGCACGCGTCGGGCAGAGTGCCGCTGGTGGGGCAATAGGCGAAGTCGATCAGATTGTCGGTATCGCGATCGAACCAGGTGGCCGAGACGCGCAGGATCTGGCCGAGGCTCTGCTCCGCGCCCACTTCCCAGCCCTTGGCCTTTTCGGGGCCGAGGTCCGCCACGCCATAGGCGCTGAACAGCTGGTAAAGCGAAGGCGCCTTGTAGCCTTCGCTATAGCTGGCGCGCAGGACCGTGGTGCCGCCGTTGGGCGTATAGGCTGCGCCGGTGCTCACCACGGTATTGCCGCCGAAGCGCGACTGGTGGTCGTAACGCATGCCGCCATCAAGCGTGAGGCCCGTCACCGGCGTGACGCGCAACTGGCCATAGATGCTGTTGGTATCGGCCTTGTGCGGTGTCTTCGCATAGGCCGCCGTGCTGTTCGAAGGGGAGGCGGTGGTCATCCGCTGTTCCTCGCGCTCCGCTCCGAACAGGAGCTGGATCGCGTCCGAAAAGCTGTAGGTGCCCTGGTATTCGAAGCGGCGGACCCGGCCGTGCGCGTCGAAATTGAGCGGGCGGACGTCGCGGGTGGGATCGTAGTTCTCGCGATCCGTTACCGATTGCGTCACGGCGAGGCGGTTGGTGAAATGCCCGTCCAGCAGGCCGAAATTGAGCCCGGCATAGCCCGACCATTCCTGGGTCAGCCCGAAGCTGGGAGAATCGCCCGCATAGCCGTCGAAATCGTTGCGCGCGTCGGAGTAGTATCCGCGCAAGTCGAGCGAGACCTGCGGGGCAAGATGCACAGTCACGGTGCCGCTGGCGGCGCTGCGGCGGTAGCCGTCGGCCTCGGTGCCATTGGCGCGCGCCGAGATGCCGCCGGTCGTGAAGGTGGAGCCGGACAGGCGCCAGTCGACGGTTTTGCTGGTGCCGCCCACGCCGGCGCGGGCAGAGAACGTGTCATGGCTGCCGCCTTCCGCGGCGAAGCTGCCTTCCAGCGCCTTTTCGGGCTTGCGGGTGGTGACGTTGACGACGCCGCCAATGGCATCGCTGCCCCACAGGATCGACTGCGGTCCGCGCAGGATCTCGATGCGTTCGGCATCGTCGAGCAGCAGGTTGGCAAAGCCGAAGCCGCCTGCGGTCGAGGAGGGGTCGGACAGGCGCATTCCGTCCAGCACCATCACGGTCTGGCCGCCGTCCGCACCGCGGATGCGCAAGCTGGTGGTGGTGCCGTAACCGCCGTTGCGCGACAGGCTGATGCCGGGCGTGCGCAGCAGGATGTCGGTCAGCGCGATCGGCTGGTTTTCGACAATCGCGGCTTCGTCGAGCACGGTGACGCTGGAGGATACGCGGTCCGCCGCGACCGGCGTGCGCAGCGCCGTGACGACGATGCTGTCATCCGGCGCATCATCGGCGAATGCCGGGGAGGGGAGAGTAACGGAGAGAAGAACGGGCGCGGCCGGAATGGCGGCCAGGCGGATCAATTTGGACATGGGACAGGTCCCTTCATGCAAACGGCGTTGTGCCCGCCGGTTGCAATCCGCACGAAGGAACGCTCCCGCACGCTCACAAGTGAGCCCGACACGACGCCCCTCGCACGGATCTGGCCGGCAAGGCGGTGGCTGTCGTTGCGCGAGGGATGACCCTGCTGGACGCTCTTCACGTCACGCCAGGGCCCTCGAACACCCGGTGCACCCTGCCCGGATGAAGAACGACTGCGTCAGGCAGGTCTCCTGGCTCGCGGGTCAGGGCCGGTCCGGCCGCCTTCTCAGGACCGTGTGGTCCCAATGGCGTAGTGGCCGGATGGCTCGCCGCTTACAGTTGCAGGGGCAGCCCGGGTTTCTCACCCGGTTCCCTTTTGATCCCTTGTCGGGGAACCTGTCGCGGCGCGGCAACTATCGTGCAGGCAGGCTGTGTGCAAGTGCAATATGCTTGCGGAGCGGGACAACCTCGCTTAATCGGGAGGGCGTATCGGGTGCCCGAAAGGGCTTAATCGGGAAGTCCGGACGGCGGCGAAAGCTGCCGAAACCGGCACTGCTCCCGCAACTGTAACCGGTGAGCGCACCGTCACATGCCATTGGGAGGTTTCCTCCCGAGAAGGCGGCGGCCAGCGCGATGAACCGGGTAGTCAGGAAACCGGCCCGATGCCGTCGTTCCTTCGCGCGGGCGGGATGAACCGGGCGGACGAGGGCCTCGCTGATGCGGGGACATCCCTTGGCGGACGACATTCGTGTGTCGCGTCGAAGGGAGCCTGTGAAGTCATGCCGAACTGCTGAACCTTCCGGGGCTTTTTGCCCCTGGCTCCCGCGCAGGCCGCGTTCGGCCTGCGCACCCAGACGCATTCCTCCCGACCTTGTCCGGAGATACTGACGATGTTGCGTTCCACCGCTTTGCAATTCAACCGTTTCGAACTGACGGTTTTCGGCATTCTTGCCGCCGTGATGCTGCTGACGCGCTCGCACGCGCTGACGCATCTGGTCCACATCCCGAGCACGGCGCTCGCCAGCTATTTCGTACTTGGCTATTTCGTGCGCCGCTTTGCCGGTTTCGCGGGGCTGTTCGCGCTCGGCTATGCGATCGACGTCGTGTCGATCTCGATGCTGGGCGTATCGGACTTCTGCTATACGCCCGCCTACGCCATGCTGATCCCGGCCTATGGGGTGATGTGGCTGGCGGGCCGCTATGCCGCGCGCCTGCCCGAACGCCTGCAGTCGCTGCCGGGCGCGGCCGTGCTGCTGGTCGCGGCGACTTTCGTCTCGCACCTGTTTTCCAGCGGCGGGTTCTATTTCCTCGGCGGGCGCTTTCCCGATCCCACGGTCTCCGAATTCCTGCCCCGCATCGCGCGCTATTTCCCGTTTGCGCTGATGTCGAGCCTGATGTGGGCCGGGGTTGCCGTGGCGCTGTGGGCTCTCCTGCTCACGGCCCGGCCGGACCTGCGCCGCGAGCCTACGCGGTGAGCGTCACGGAAGACCTCACCGAAGAGGAACGCCGCCACAAGGAACGCACCCGCAAGCACAAGGCGGTGGTCGATGCGAAGATCGCCGCCGCCAAAGTGGACAAGGGGCTGGTGCTGGTCCTCACCGGAAACGGCAAGGGCAAGTCCTCCAGCGCCTTCGGCATGGTCGCGCGCACGCTCGGCTATGGGCGGACGGCGGCGGTGTTCCAGTTCATCAAGGGCAAGGAAGACGTGGGCGAACGCGCCTTCCTATCCCGCCAGCCGGGCGTGACCTGGGAGAATTGCGGCGAGGGCTTCACCTGGGAAACGCAGGACCTGCGGCGTGACATCGCCACGGCCCGGGCCGGGTGGGAGAAGGCGAAGCAGGCGCTGGCCGATCCCGCCGTGTCGCTGGTGGTGCTCGATGAGCTGACCTATCTCATCAATTACCGCTACCTCTCGCTGGACGAAGTGCTGCCGCCGATCCGGAACCGTCCGGACATGCAGCACGTCGTCATCACCGGCCGCGCTGCCCATGCCGATCTGGTTGATCTGGCCGATACGGTCAGCGCGATCCGCGACGAGAAGCACGCTTTCCGCGCAGGCGTGCGGGCGCAAGTGGGCATCGATCTGTGACCAAAACGGCGCGTTGCCCGGCCTTTCTGGTCTCCGCTCCAGCTTCGGGGCAGGGCAAGACTCTGGTGACGGCCGCGCTCGCGCGGCTGCACCGCAAGGCCGGGCGGCGCGTGCGCGTGTTCAAGTGTGGGCCGGACTTCCTCGACCCGATGATCCTCGAACAGGCGAGCGGCGCCCCGGTGCACCAGCTCGACCTGTTCATGGTGGGCGAGGACGAATGCCGCCGCCTGCTGCATGAGGCGGCGCAGGAAGCCGATGTCATTCTCGTCGAAGGCGTCATGGGTCTTTATGACGGCAATCCTTCCGCCGCCGATCTTGCCGCGTGCTTCGGTCTGCCGGTGCTGGCGGTGATCGATGGATCGGCGATGGCGCAGACGTTCGGGGCGCTGGCCCATGGGCTCGCCAGCTACCGCAAGGATGTGACTCTTGCCGCGGTGCTGGCCAACCGCGTGGGCAGCGCGCGTCATGCGCAGATGCTCGAAGAGAGCCTGCCGCCCTCGATCACATGGCTGGGCGCCTTGCCGCGCGATGCCGCGGCGGCCTTTCCCGAACGCCATCTGGGCCTCGTGCAGGCAGCCGAGATCGCCGATCTCGATGCCCGGCTGGACCGCGCGGCGGCCAACTTGCCCGCCGCTGCCGGATGGCTGCCCCCGGAAGTGGCTTTTGCCGCGCCTGCTGCCGGGAATGGGCCGGAAAGGCTCCTTGAGGGCGTCGCCATCGCCGTTGCCCGCGATGCCGCCTTCGGATTTATCTACCCTGCCAATGTGGCCTGCCTTGAGGCCATGGGCGCCCGGCTGGCGTTTTTCTCGCCGCTGCACGATGCCGCCCTGCCGGAATGCGACGCGGTCTGGCTGCCCGGCGGCTATCCCGAACTCTATCTGGAGCGCCTGTCCGCCAACCGGCCCATGATCGCATCGCTGAGAGCCCATCATGCGGCGGCGAAGGCGATCCTCGCGGAATGCGGCGGTATGCTCTTTTGTCTGGAAGAGCTCGAAGGGCAGGACGGATCGTGTGCCCCGATGGCGGGGCTGATGCCCGGCAAAGCGGTCATGCAGCCGCGTCTGGCGGCGCTGGGGCTGCAGCAGGCCGCGCTGCCGGGCGGCACCTTGCGCGGGCACACTTTCCACTATTCGCGTATGCAAACGGAACGGGCGGCTCTGACCCGGGCAACCACCGCAGACGGGCGCCAGGGCGAGCCGGTGTTTCGCTGCGGTTCCCTGACCGCAAGCTACATGCACTTCTATTTCCCGTCGGCCCCGCAGGCTGTTGTACGGTTCTTTATGCCTCTGCAATAGTCCCGCGCGGGAAGCGGCCTGCGCATAGGCACGCGGGCCTTGACGTGTTTCCTGTCACGAAAAACCCTGCCGGTGGATGTCCGGATGGCCAGCATGGCTGTGCCCGTTCCTGAAAGCCTGCCCTTGTCCGTCATTCTGCCCGCGCAAGGTCAGGCATGACATTGCCTCTCCAGAAAATGAGCAAATTTCATATTTATTTGATTTTGAAATTGAGTATTAACGGCGCCGTGCTTTATCGAGCCAGAGGAGTAGAATTTGTCCGTAAGGCAGCGTGGTGGGGACGGTTTGGATGAGCGTGACATGCTCAGCGCTGCGCGCGGGGTCCTCCTGGACTGGGACGGTTGCATCGCTGTCAACAACCGCATTCTTCCCGGCGCGAAGCAGTTCATCACCCGCAATGCAGAGCGGGTGGCGATCGTTTCCAACAATTCGACGCACTTGCCGGCCGATCTCGAAGAGATTCTGGCCGGGCACGGGGTTGCTTTCCCGCCGGACCGGATATTCCTTGCGGGCGTGGAGGCTCTGTGCAGCGTTGCGCAGTCGGGCGTCCGGCGGGTGATGCTGTGCTCGGTGCCGAGGATGCGCGGCTTTGCCCGCTCGCTGGGGCTGCGCCTCGTGCAGGAGAACCCCGAGGCCGTGGTCCTCATGCGCGATGCGCATTTCACGTATGGGAAGCTGGAAAGGGCGGCCAATGCCTTGCGGCAGGGCGCCCGGCTGATCGTTGCCAACACCGACCGGACTCACCCAGGGGCCTGTAACCGGGTGGTGCCGGAAACCGGCGCGCTGCTGGCGGCATTGCTGGCCTGTGTGGGCGAACGGGCCGTGGAGCCCTGCGTGATAGGCAAGCCCTGTCCCATGCTGTTCGAGCGGGCGTGCGAGGGGCTGGCGATCGCGCCGGGGGAGGCGGTGATGATCGGTGACAATCCCGAAACGGATGGCAAAGGGGCGGCCCAGCTTGGCATCAGGCCGATCCTGATCGGTGGCGCTTCCCGGCTCAGCCTGCTCGACCTGCTGGAGCCGGTCGCGGCGTAAGGTCAGAAACGCTTGATCGAGAGCACGTCGAACGTCTTCTTGAGCACGTCGGTGGCGTGATCGTAGTCGGCCAGGGCGAGGCCGGCGATCAGCGCGTCGATGACGCAAAGCTGCGCGATCCGGCTGGTCATGGCCTCGGTGCGGAATCGCGTTTCGCGGGCCATCGTGAACAGCACGATGTCGGCATGGGCCTGTATCGGCGAACGCGCGAAATTGGTGACGACGATCGTCTTGGCGCCGGCTTCCTTTGCCAGCTTCGTGGCTGTGACGGTCTCGTGCGTGGCGCCGCTGTGCGAGATGGTGATCGTCGCCACGTCGGGATCGCATTGCGAGGCGCTGATGGCCTGGACGTGGCTGTCCGTGACCACGCGCGCGTCCAGGCCGATCCGCAGCATCCGGTAATGCGTGTCTTCGGCGATTGGCGCCGAGGAGCCGATACCGTAGATTTCCACACGCTTCGCGCTGCGAACCGCGTCCACCGCCTGCGACAGCGAGACGGGATCGAGCACCGAGAGCGAATCGCGCAGCGCCTGAATGCCCGAATGGAAGACCTTGCGGCAGACGGTTTCCATGTCGTCGCTGCGGTCCAGGTCCTCGTGGATGAACTGGACCGGCTGCACGATTTCCTGCGCGAGGCTCAGCTTCATGTGCTGGAAGCCGGACAGGCCGATGCTGCGGCAGAAGTTGATCACGCTGCCTTCGCTGACGCCCGTCGCTTCGGACAGTTCGGTCACGGACATGCCGACTATGTCCTCGGGCCGCTCCAGGATGAATTCGGCGATCCGCTGGGCGCTTCGGGCCATGGTCGGCAGGGCGATCCGGATGCGGCCAAGGGCGTTTTCGACAGGACGGGTGTCGGCCGGGCTGGTTCGTCCGTTCTGTGGTTTCGAAGTGTTGGCCATGCAGGAGGGCTTTCCGGGATTTTTGGGCAGGGATTCGCTGGGCCTGACTATGGATGCTCAAACTCTTTCTGGCCAGACATGAGTGAAACTCAACTTTGAAAAGCGGTCGCCGGGCGCGGAAATCCGGGGGTTCGAGCATGATCTGCTCAATCACGAGTGCGTATATCTCATGTTTAATGATATATAAATTGAGAAACATTCACTCAACTGTCACATCGAATCTCTAGTTCCCCGGCATCGCCAGTGCCGGAACCGCAACCGCTGAGCCTCTGCTCGGGCTCGGATGCGGCGAAGTCCGGAAACTGCGCGAGATACCTTTTCCTTTGCGGGGGCATGATCGGTGAACACGCGCTTTAAACATCAACTGACCTACATTCTGGCATCGGCGGCGACGGGCGCTCTGCTGTGCGCGGCTCCGGCTCGCGCCGCGGACGCGGCAAGCGACGCTGACTCGGCGGCCGATCCCTCGACCATCGTCGTGACCGGCCAGGCGGTCGAAGCGACGCAGGTGGCTGAAGAAGCCGTCGAATTCGGCAATTACGTCCAGATCGTGGACGCCAAGCAGATCGAGGCCAGCGGCGCCAGCAACTTCGCCGAACTCGCCCAGTTCCTGATCAAGGGCGCCAACATCGGATATTCGCCCGACGAAGGCGAATACACGATCCGTCTCGATGGCGGCGGCGACCGCGATACGCTGGTCGTGCTCGACGGCGTGCCGCTCTATGACCGCGGGCCGGCGCTGGAGGAAATCTGGGGCACGACGACGATCGACCCGCACATGATCGAGCGCGTCGAGGTGTTCCGCGGCGGTAACAGCCTGTTCTTCGGTTCGAACGGCGGCATCGGCGTGGTGAGCATCGTCACCAAGCGTCCCGACGGCACCAACAAGGTCGAACTCGGCGCCAGCTATGGCTCGTTCAATTCGCGCGAACTGTGGGGCAATGCCCGCGGCACGCTGGACAAGGACGGCCGCATCAGCGCGATGGTCTATGGCAGCATGCAGGACACCGATGGTCCGCGCCTGTTCAACCCCGACGACTTCGTGGACAATGTCGCCGCGGCTGGCGCCATTCACACTTACCCGCTGAACCGCACCAATGTCGGCATGAAGTTCCTGTTCAAGCCGAGCGATGCGACAGAAATCCGCCTGAACGGCCAGTACACGCAGATCGAGTTCGACGACGCGTTCCCGGACAACGAGGTCATCTCTCCCAACCGCGTTCGCTACCCGATCATCGACGGCAGCATTACCCACCGCTGGTCGGACAAGCTGTTGACCGAGTTCTCCGCCTATTGGAGCAATCCCAAGCTCAACAACACGGAGACTTATGCCGAGGTCTGCCGTCAGTCGGAAGGTTGCATCGACCCCGCGACCGGCGCTGCCATTGCCTTCGGTGACGCGACCGGCCGTTCCATTCCTTATCCCAACAAGGGTTTCGGGGAGGATTCCAAGGTCAGCGCTTTCATGGAGTACGGCCTGAACCTGCGCAACACGCTGACGCTTCCGAATGTGGGCGAAGCGGTCTTCGGCGTGCAGCGCACTTCGTTCCGCAACGACTCCGATCCGGTGTTCAACATCAGCCATGCCTGGGACAACACGACCGGCGTATATCTGGATGCACGCCCGGTTCTGCCGTTCAGTCCGAACACCAAGGTCAGCCTTGCCGGGCGCGTCGATTTCGCCAAGTCATTCGGGTCCAAGTTCATCTGGAAGTTCGGGTTCAGGCAGCCGATCGGGGCCTTCTACCTGCGCGCGAACGGTGGCACCTCCTACAGCCTGCCCAAGACCAACGAACTGTTCATGGACACTGTGGACCGCGTCGGCAATCCGGACCTCAAGCCAGAATCGACGGAAACCTACAACGGCGCGATCGGCTTTGCGAAGACCTTCGGCAACGTCAACTTCAGCGGCGAAGTGGGTCTGTTCCATACGGACATTTCCGACCGTATCCAGTCCACCTCGGGCCTGACGCCGAACACCTACTACAACAATACCGCCGTCACGCAGATCCGTGGCCTGACGGCCGACCTGAACCTGGCGATCGGCAGCCAGTGGACCTTCAATCTCGGCTACACGCGCCAGAAGGCCCACCTCAAGGGTTCGGACCTGCAGATCAACGAGACGCCGGAATACATGATCCAGGGCACGGCCGCCTGGAGCTCGCCGGACGATCGCTTCCACGTCAACCTGTTCCCGCGCTATCAGGGACCGGAATATGCGACGGGTGGTGTCGGCGGTAGTCTGCGCCACAACTTCGGCAACTATCTCGTCGTGAACGGCTCGATCGCCTTCTGGGCGGGTGACGAGAAGCAGCATCGTTTCCAGCTGCGTTTCGTGAACATTTTCGACGAGAAGTATGCCGAACGCTACGGCTACGGCAACATGCGCTTCAGTTCGGCCTTCATTCGCGGTGAGATGACCACGAAGAGCCCGGACTACTACTTCGGCTATCCGTTCGAGGGCAAACCGCGCAGCGTGTTCTTCTCCTACACCACCAGCTTCTGAGCCTCGTGGAGATCCGGGCGGGTCGTGGTCCGCCCGGATCGATTTCCGGAGCCGCCGTGTCTGCGTTCAGTCCCCCGCATCAGCCTTCACCTTCTTGTCATGCCGGCCGCCTAGCGACCGGCGCGCGCTTATGCGCGGTACAGGGGAAACGATAATGAGAAGGATCTTCGCTCGGGCGCTGGCGATACTGGTGCTGGCCGGACTGGCGGCCTGTTCGGGCCAGGAGAACACGGACCGCGCTGTTCCGCTCCATGTCCTGCTGATACCCGCCGATGGCGGCACCGAAAGCGGGACGCTGGCGGATTACAAGCCGGTGTTCCAGGCGGTGGGCAAGACGGCGGGCATCGATTTCGATCTCAAGGTGGCGCAGTCCTATGGCGCTGTCGTCGAGGCGCTGTGCAACGGCACGGCGGATGTCGCCTTTGTTGGTCCGGTCACGTACCTGCAGGCCAAGGAGCGCGGCTGCGCGCAATTGCTGGCCGTGGCGGTGGAGAACGGCAAGTCCGAGTACTTCGCGGGCATTTTCGCGCGCAAGGACGGGCCGGTCCGCGCGATCGGCGACCTTCGCGGACGGAGCCTTGCGCTGGGCGACGTGAACTCCACGTCCTCGTTTGTCATTCCGGTCGCGATGCTGGTCGAGGCAAAGCTCGATCCGGTAACGGACCTTGGCGCCCTGCGGCTGACCGGCAGCCATGCCAACAGTCTGGCGGCCTTGCTCGAAAAGCGCGTCGACGCCGCGGCGCTTTCGTTCGATTCCTTCGAAAAGGCGGTGCGCGAAGGCGTGCCGGGGGTGGAGGGCGTACAGGTTATCGCGCGCAGCGAGCCGATTCCCTATCCGCCGCTGGTCATGAACAGCAAGCTGCCCGAGGCGCTCAAGACGAAGCTGCGTCAGGCCTTCGCGGATGTGGCGAAGGCGCCGGGGATCCGCCCTGAGATGATCCGTGGTTACGGCGGGAAGCAGGTCGATGGCTATGACTCGGCGTTCCCCGCGGAACGCTTCGACGACGCGGCGCGCAAGATGGCGCTGGTGAGCGATGAGCTGAAGGGCGAAATCCTCAAGAAGTCGTCCGAGCGCTGAGGAGGGCGGACCATGGAAATCCACTTCCGCAACATCGGCAAGGTATGGCCCGACGGCACGACGGCCCTGCGCGAGGTTGAACTGACGGTTCCGGCCGGGCAGTTCTGCGTCCTGCTCGGCCATTCCGGGGCGGGCAAGTCCACGCTGCTGCGCTGTGTCAACGGGCTGGAGACACCGACCAGCGGCAGCGTCTCCATTGACGGGCGGCCGGTCGACCGGACGTCGCTGCCGGCCTTGCGCCGCCGCATTGCCATGGTGCACCAGCATTTCGGCCTTGTCCCGCGGGCCAGTGGCGCGGCCAATGTCATGGCGGGGGCGGTTCCGGTGCTCCCGCTCTGGCGGGTTCTGACCGGGCTTTATCCCGCCAGCCTCAAGCACAAGGTCTGCGATCTGCTGAAGGCGGTGGGGCTGGACGAAGCGCATCTGCGCCGCCGGGCCGAGCAGCTTTCGGGCGGCCAGCAGCAGCGCCTCGGGCTGGCGCGGGCTTTCATGCTCGATCCGGCGGTCATTCTGGCAGACGAGCCGGTGGCGAGCCTGGACCCGGCGCTGGGGCGCGAGGTGCTCGAACTGCTCAAGGCGCAGGCGCGCGAGCGGGGCGCCACTGTGCTGTGCAGCCTGCACCAGCTCGATCTCGCCCGTGCCTTTGCTGACCGGATCGTTGCGCTGCACCGCGGGCGTGTGATCTTCGACGGGCCGCCCGAAGCGCTCAACGCGCGGGATGTGGCGATCATTTACGCCAAGGATGAAGTGCCTGCGCCTCATGCGGGCCTGCCTTTGCGGGAGGCGGTATGAAGGCCGCTGCTCCCATCGGTGGCGCGCCCGGCTGGATTTATCCTCAGCCGTTCGGCGCGCGCAGCGTGCTGGTCCTGATCGCGGCGCTGGCGCTGCTGTTCTACACCGGCGGACGCGTCGAGGCCGGGCGGATGCTGTCGCTGACCGGCGCGGCGCTGCTCGGCAAGGGCCCCTCGGACAGCGGACAAGGCAATGTTCTGGCGCGCCTGTTCCCGCTGCAGGTTTCCGACCGGCAGGACGTATCGCGCATCGCGAACTTCGATCCCGCCCATCTGCCGCCTTTCGCCTATCTGGAAGAGGTGCGCAGCAGCGAGCAGACGCTTGATCCCGAAACGCTGGAGATGACGGCGCGGCCTGTTGCCAGGACGTATCTGGTCCAGCCCTTCGGCTATCTGGGCCATGTCGCGATCAAGATCCTCGAAACGCTGGAAATCGCGCTCTGGGGCACGCTGATCGGTATGCTCTTCGGCCTTCCGCTGGCCTTGCTCGGCGCCCGCAATGTCATGCCCTATGGCGGCGTGCGTTTTCTGGCCCGCTCGATGGTGAGCTTCCTGCGTGCCTTGCCGGAGCTGATCAGCGCGCTGTTTCTGGTGATCGCTTACGGCTTCGGCCCGATCGCCGGCTTCATGGCGCTCGGCCTGCACGCGGTGGGCGTGCTGGGCAAGTTCTACGCCGACGATACGGAGAACGCCGACCGCCGGCCGCAGGAGGCGCTGGCGGCGATCGGCGGCGGGCGGCTCGCGATCTGGCGCCTTGCCGTTCTGCCGCAGGCGATGCCGCAATACATCGGCGCGACGCTCTATGTGCTCGACCGCAATGTCCGCATGGCGACGGTCATCGGCCTCGTCGGTGCCGGCGGCATCGGGCAGGAGCTGAAGGGCCGCTACGACATGTACGAATATGGCTACGTCGGCACGATCCTGATCGCCATTTTCCTGGTGGTGCTGATCCTCGACCAGATTTCCGCCCGCTTGCGGCGGCGTTTTCTCTGACCCCTTCCCGCAGGAGAGATCCATGGTGACGAACAACAGGCGCGATTTCCTCAAGGCTGCCGGCGTGCTCGGCGCCGCAGCGTCCTTTCCCGCCAGTATCGGGCGAGCGCTGGCCATTCCGGCGCGGCGCGTCACCGGCACTATCCGGGACGTGAAGCATGTTGTCATCCTGATGCAGGAGAACCGCTCCTTCGATCACTACTTCGGGACGCTGAAGGGCGTGCGCGGCTTCGGCGACAGGCACACGGTGCCGCTGCCGGACGGGCGCACGGTCTGGGACCAGTCCAACGGCGCGCGGGTGCTGCCGCCGTTCCATCTCGACACCGAGGCGACCAACGCGATGAAGGTCCCCGGCACGCCGCATTCCTTCGCCGATGCGCAGGCAGCCTGGAACCAGGGGAACTTCGGCCTCTGGCCCAAGTACAAGACCGACTATTCGATGGGCTATTTCAAGCGCGAGGACATTCCCTTCCAGTTCGCGCTGGCCGAAGCCTTCACCATCTGCGACGCCTACCATTGCTCAGTCACTTCGGGGACGGACCCGAACCGCATTGTCTTCTGGTCCGGCTCCAGCTTCGATCCGCGCGAGCGCGCACGCGGCGTCAATTGCCGTGACGACAAGTCCGAGCCCAACAACCTGCGCTGCTGGATCAAGGGGGCTCTGCCCGAGCCGGGCTATACCTATGCCGGAAACGCCCTTGAATGGGCGACGATCCCCGAAGTGCTGGAGCAGCAGGGGATCGGCTGGCGCATCTATCAGGACCCCAACGACAACTGGACCGGCGCGATGCACGGCGGCCTGGCCTTCGAGGGCTTCCGCACCTGCAAGCCGGGCGACGCACTTTATGAACGCGGTATGCGCCACTGGTCGCTCGAACAGCTCGAACAGGATGTGAAGGACGGCACTTTGCCGGCGGTGTCCTGGGTGCTGCCGCCCAGGGAATGGTCTGAGCATCCTTCCGCCTCGACTCCGATCGAAGGCGCCGAATTCACCGCGCGCGTGCTCGATGCGCTGACTGCCAACCCGGAGGTCTGGGCCAGCACCGTCTTCTTCCAGACTTTCGACGAGAACGACGGCCTGTTCGATCATGTCCCGCCGCCCGCGCCGCCCTCTTTCAACAAGGACGGGACACTGGCGGGCAAGGCGACGTTCCCGCTCGACGGCGAATACTTCGACGATCACGAGGACAAGTACACCTCGCGCGACGACGCGATCACCGGCACCACGCGGCCCTGGGGGCTGGGGCCGCGCGTGCCGATGTACGTGGTCTCGCCGTGGAGCAAGGGCGGCTGGGTCAATTCGGAGGCGTTCGATCACACTTCGGTCGGCCGCTTCCTCGAAGCGCGTTTCGGCGTCACCATCCCGGCGATCAGCCCCTGGCACCGGGCCATGTGCGGCGATCTGACGTCATGCTTTGATTTCCGCATGGAAGCGGACCGGGCTTTCCCGCAATTGCCGGATGCGACAGGCTCCAAGGAAGCGCTGGCGCTGCATCTGCAGCGGCCCAGGATCCTGCCGCCGCGCGCCGGTGCGCACCCGTCGCAGGAACCGGGCCTGCGCCGCTCGCGCGCCTTGCCCTATGTGCTGCATGTCGATGCCGCGCCCGGTGCCACGGCCGGTTCCGTCACGCTTCGTTTCGTCAACGAGGGCAAGGCAGGTGCCGTCTTCCACGTTTACGACACGCACCGCCTCGATCGGCTTCCCCGCCGCTATTGCGTGGAAGCGGGCAAGGCGCTGGCGGATACCTGGGAACCGCACGAGGGGCAGGGCTTCGATCTTCTGGTGCTCGGCCCCAATGGGTTCAGGCGGTCCTTCACGGCGGACCGGGCCGATGCGCTGCCCGCGCTGACGGCTCGCTACGATGTGAAGGACAAGGCGCTCGTTTTGGCTTTGAGCAATCCGGCTTCGGGTCCTGCGGAACTGACGGTCGGCGGCGATCAATACGGCGCGAATCCGCCGCAGACTGTCCGCATCGGCGCGGGCGCGGCGCAGCATTTGCGCTGGCCCGTCGCCGAAACCCAGCGCTGGTATGATTTCGCGATCACCGGGCCGGGAGGGAGCGTGAGGCTGGCAGGCCGCCTTGAAGACGGCGGCCATGGCGTGAGCGATCCGCTGATCGCGGCCTGAACGCCGGCTTATCAGTCGAAGCTTATGGCAAACCCGGCCCAGAGCGTTCTTGGCGTGCCCAGATCGATTGAGCCCGACTGGTTGCGGGTGACGATGGTCTCATCAGTCAGGTTCTCTCCGCGCAGCACGAGCGCGAAGGGGCCCGTCAGCGGCACCCGCGCATAGGCGTCGAGCGTGGTCGCGGCGCGCAGGAGGTTGGTCTGCAGGTCGTCTTCGTACTGCGCGCCGACGTGGCGGAGGGTGGCGGCAAGGCGCCAGCCGCCGCGCGGCATCCAGGCAAGGGTGGCGCTGGCGGCGATCCTGGGGACCTGGGCCGGGCGCATACCGTCGAGAGCGGCCTGATCGCCGCTGGCCTCCACCTTTGAATCGGTCCAGGACAGCGAGCCGTTCAGGCTGACCGTGCCGAAGGTCAGATCGGCCGAGGCTTCAAGGCCGCGGGCATGGATCGCATCGACATTCTGGCGCTGGCGCAGGTTGGTGGCGATCGTGACGTTGGCGATGGCGTGCTTGAGCCGGTTGTCGAAGGCCGTCAGCGACAGCGAGATCGCATCGGAAGGATGCACTTCGATGCCCGCCTCGTAGCCGCGCAGGCGTTCAGGCTTGAGGGCGGCGTTGGCCTCGGTCCTCACCGGAAAGACCACGAAGGGGCGGTAGAGTTCGTTGAGCGTCGGCAGGCGCATCCCGGTATAGGCTGCGGCGCGGACGGAAATCGCCTCGCTCGCGTGCCAGACCAGACCGCCGCGGGCATTGGCGTTCCAGCCCGAGCGATTGGCATAGGCGATGTCTTCGCTGACAGCGCCCGATGCTGTCAGGGCGCGGTAGAAACCGTTGCGGATCGTCCAGCGATCGCCCCGGACCCCGGCGGTCAGCACCAGCGCGCCGAGCGTCCAGTCGTCTTCGGCGTAGAAGCCGAGATCGGACTGGTCGCCACCGGCGCGGCGAAAGGCAGTCGGCAGTCCGGTTGCGGTGGAATAAGGCAGCTCGACAAGGTGCCCCTGCGACAGGCGCAGGTCGGTGCCGAGGCGCAGCACGTGCGCATTGCCCACCGGAGGGCGGATTTCGGCTTTGCCGCCGATGGCCAGCGTTGGCGTCTTGGCCTGATCGAGCGTCTTCTTGTAGCTGGAGGAGCTGATGACGATGTTCGAGAAGTCTTGTGCCTGGACATAGCCCAGAACATCGAATTGCCAGTCTCCCCGGCCGACCAGCCGCAAGCTGCCCTGCTGGCCTGACGAGGTGGAATCCGCGCCCTTGAAGCGCAGTGTACGGTTGTCGTCATAGACCAGCCCCGAGGCCTGGATCTCGATCGTGCCGGACAGCGGCGCGACGGCGCGAAGGCTGCCTGACAATGTTTCATAGGCAGCGCGGGCGGAGGCATTGACGCGCTGATCTTTCGGGGTGGTCCAGAAGCCGTCACCCTTGTCCCATTGCACACTGGCCACGACGAAGCCTTCGCCCAGCCGGGGCGCGCTGGTGGCGGACACCTGAGTCTCGCCGCGATCGTTGATCAGGGCCTCTCCCTTGAGCGTTCCGATCTCGTCCGGCCCCGCGCTGGTCAGGTCGATCGTGCCGGAAACCGCACCCATGCCGAAGGCGCCCATGCCGCCGCCGCGCACCACGCGTACACTGGCGAGCCGGTCCGGACTGATTGCCGAGAGCGGGATATAGCCGAAGAACGGATTGGCGATGGGCGCGCCGTCGAGCAGCACGAGCGCACGGCTGGAGGCATTGCCGCCGAGCGCGCGCAATGTCACGCCCTGAGCCGAAGGATTGGCCGAGCGGCTGTCGGAGCGGCGGAACTGCGCGAAACCTGCAACGGAGGACAGGACATCCTCGATCCTTCCCGAGGCGCTGGCGGTAAGCGCTTCGCGTTCGATCGTGGTCACGTCGTAGGCGGGAAACGCGGGGCCGCTGTCCAGTCCCTGTCCCGTGACTATGATCGGGCTGGCCGGTTCGTCTTCCTGGGCCCGCGCGGGACTGGCGCAGCCAAGGGTGACGGCCAGGGTGGCGGCCAGGGTGACGGTCAGGGCGATCGGGCCGGGCAAGCTGGACAAACCACCGGGCCAGCTCATGGCGGGGCCTGCCCACAGGGATTGCTCCTGCGGCGTTGCTATCTTACGTTGATTCATAATAATATTCTCTGATGGAATAACATTATCGCTTCTGGGCCTTGGTGCTCCGGGGTAAGGCTGCTGCGGATGCTGATGGTATTCCCTGAGGGAATAGTTTCTTTTCAGTCGTTTGATTGTACGTTGCTCTGCCTTGAGAGCGCAAAGGGCGGCGGCTGAAATCCCACGGCGTGTGCCGCGGCAAGAGATTTGCGAGAGGAACCAATGCTGTGCTGAGTCCAAGGCCCGGAAATGGCATGCCTGTTCAATCTCCCCTGCGTCGTTCCCGCGTCATGGATGTGCGGCGGAAGGACAAAGGGCCGATCTTTTGCGTGGTTCCTGCCCCGTGCGTCCCTGTTCCCCGTATCGCTGCGGATGGCAACACCCTCTTTCCGCTTTCTCTGAGGAGTTACGTTCATGTCTGACGGTCACGGCCCTTCGCTTTCGGCCTTCGATTGGTCCGACCCCTTCTACCTCGAAGACCAGCTTACCGAGGACGAGCGCATGTTGCGGGATGCCGCGCGCGAATTCGCGAATGCCCAGCTGCAGCCGCGCGTCATCGAGGCCTACCGGGAGGAGGCCACCGATCCGGAACTGTTCCGCCTGATGGGGCGGGCAGGGCTGCTGGGCGTGACGATCCCGGAAGAGTTCGGCGGGCTGGGCGCGGGCTATGTGACCTACGGGCTCGTCACGCGCGAGATCGAGCGTATCGACTCCGGCTACCGCTCGATGATGAGCGTGCAGTCGAGCCTGGTGATGTACCCCATCCATGCCTACGGATCGCAGGCGCAGAAGGAAAAGTACCTTCCCGGCCTCGCCAGCGGCGAGTTGATCGGCTGTTTCGGCCTGACCGAGCCCGATGCGGGCTCAGACCCGGCCGGTATGCGCACGGTAGCCCGCAAGGTCGAGAGTGGCTATGTCCTTGACGGCAGCAAGATGTGGATCTCGAATGCGCCGATCGCGGATGTCTTCGTGGTGTGGGCCAAGTCAGAGGCGCACGGCGGGGCGATCCGGGGCTTCGTGCTCGAAAAGGGGATGAAGGGGCTTTCCGCTCCCAAGATCGCCGGTAAGCTCTCGCTGCGCGCCTCGATCACCGGCGAGATCGTGATGGACGGCGTCGAAGTGGGCGAAGACGCACTGCTGCCCGGTGTCGAAGGGTTGAAGGGGCCGTTCGGCTGCCTCAACCGTGCGCGCTATGGCATTGCCTGGGGCGCGATGGGCGCGGCCGAGTTCTGCTGGCACGCGGCGCGCCAGTACGGGCTCGATCGCAGGCAGTTCAACCGGCCGCTGGCCCAGACGCAGTTGTTCCAGCTCAAGCTTGCCAACATGCAGACCGAGATCACGCTTGGCCTTCAGGCCTGTCTGCGCGTGGGTCGCCTCATGGAAGAGGGCAAGGCCGCGCCCGAGATGATCTCGCTGATCAAGCGGAACAATTGCGGCAAGGCGCTCGATATCGCGCGGATGGCGCGCGACATGCACGGCGGCAATGGCATTTCCGAGGAATTTCAGGTGATCCGTCACATGATAAACCTCGAAACGGTCAATACCTACGAGGGCACGCATGACGTTCATGCCCTGATCCTCGGCCGGGCGCAGACCGGTCTGCAAGCCTTCTTCTGAGGACGCCAGCATCTAGGGACACCCAGCATCTAGGGACATAGGGCCATGGACCGCGCTGCCATCGTACATGAGAACTTCCTGCGCCGGGTTGCGGAAGCGGATTTTCCGGCCGGCAGTCCTCCGTCCGGACCGCTCGGCGATGAACTGGCGGTGTCCATCTTCCGGTCGGCCTGCCTGACGCGCGCGCTCGACCGGGAAAGCCGGGCGATGCAGGCGGCGGGGCAGGGCTATTACACCATCGGTTCGTCCGGGCATGAAGGCATGGCGGCGGTGGCCGCGGCGCTGCGCCCGGCGGACATGGCGTTCCTGCACTATCGCGACGCGGCCTTCCAGATCCAGCGGGCGGAACAGGTTCCGGGGCAGACCATCGCCTGGGATATGCTGCTGTCCTTCGCCTGTTCGTCCGAAGACCCGATCTCGGGCGGGCGGCACAAGGTGCTCGGCTCGAAAGCGCTGTGCATTCCGCCCCAGACCTCGACGATCGCCAGCCATCTGCCCAAGGCGATGGGCGCGGCCTATTCGCTGGGCCTTGCCAGGAGGCACCCGCCCCAATTCCAGACGATGCCGGACGATGCGATCGTAATGGGCTCGTTCGGCGATGCCTCCGCGAACCATTCCACCGCGCAAGGCGCCTTCAACGCGGCGCAATGGACCAGTTATCAGTCGGTGCCTCTGCCGCTGCTGTTCGTCTGCGAGGACAACGGCATCGGCATTTCGACCAAGACTCCCTCGGGCTGGATACAAGCGGCGTTCTCCCACCGGCCCGCGCTCAGGTATTTCGCGTGCGACGGGCTCGATATCTACGAGACTTACCGCGTCGTGGCGGAAGCGGCCGATTACGTGCGCACGCGCCGCAAGCCCGCGTTCCTGCATATCCGCACGATCCGCCTTTACGGCCATGCGGGGGCCGACATGCCGCTTGCCTATCTGGGCCGCGAGGAAGTCGAGGCGGAAGAAGCGCACGATCCGCTGTTGCACATGGTCCGGCAACTGTCCGAAGCCGGGGCTCTGGCCCCGCAAGAGGCGCTTGCCGTCTATGAAGCGACCGGTGCCCGCGTGAAGCGGATCGCGGCCGAAGTCATCACGCGCCCGCGCCTGCAGGATGCGCGGCAGGTCATGGCCAGCCTGATCCCGCCGAAACGCGCGTGCCGCCCCGGTAACGGACCCGATCCGGATTGGCGCGCCGAAGTGTTCGGGGCCGACGCTTCGGCGCTGGATAAACCGCAGCCGATGGTCAAGATCATCAACATGGCGCTGACCGATCTCATGCTGGAGCATGGCGAGATCGTGATGATGGGCGAGGACATCGGGCGCAAGGGCGGCAACTATGGCGTGACCCAAAGGCTCTGGTCGCGCTTCGGGCGGGACCGGGTGATCGATACGCTGCTGGATGAACAGTCGATCCTGGGGCTGGCGATCGGTATGGCGCACAACGGCTTCGTGCCGATGCCGGAAATCCAGTTCCTCGCCTATCTCCATAATGCCGAGGACCAGCTCAGGGGCGAGGCGGCGACGCTGCCGTTCTTCTCGAACGGCCAGTTCACCAATCCCATGGTCGTGCGGATTTCCGGGCTCGGCTACCAGAAGGGCTTCGGGGGCCATTTTCACAATGACAATTCGGTGGCGGTACTGCGCGACATTCCGGGGCTGATCCTTGCCTGCCCGTCCAACGGGCGCGACGCAGCGCTGATGCTGCGCGAATGCGTGCGGCTGGCGCGCGAGGAGCAGCGGCTGGTCGTGTTCCTTGAGCCGATCGCGCTCTATCCCATGCGGGACCTGCACGAACCGGGCGACGGGCTCTGGATGACGACGTATCCCGAGCCCGGCGAGCGGATCGCGCTGGGGCAAGTCGGCGTGCATGGCGAGGGCACGGACCTTGCCATCGTGACATTCGCCAACGGGGCCTATTTCTCGCATCAGGCGCGTGCCATTCTGGCCGAACAGGGCGTGAAAGTGCGGATTATCGATCTGCGCTGGCTCTCGCCCTTGCCGGAAGATGCGATCGTGGAGGCTCTGGAAGGATGCGGTGCGGTCCTGATCGTCGATGAGACCCGGCGCACGGGTGGTCTGGCCGAAGCGCTGATGACGCTCGTTTCGGAACGCACGGTGTTGCCGCACGCCCGGCTGACGGCGGAGGACAGTTTCATCCCGACCGGCCCCGCCTACGCGGCAACGATGCCTTCGCGCGATGCCATTGTCGCTGCGGCGCTGCAGCTTCTGGGGAAAGACTGATGCTCACAGCGGTTGCGATCTGCCCCGGCCGGGGGACGTACAATGCCAGCGAGCTTGGCTATCTCGGCCGCCGCTTTCCCGATCCGGATCTGCTGGCCCGGTTCGATGCGCGGCGCGAGGCCGCCGGTCAGGAGGCGCTGAGCGCGCTCGACGGGGCGGCGCGGTTTTCCATGGCCAAGCATACGCGCGGGGACAATGCCTCGGGCCTGATTTTCGCCGCCTCCTACGGCGACTTTCTGGCGATCGACCGCGACGAGATCGAGATCGTCGCCGTCACCGGCAATTCGATGGGTTGGTACACCGCGCTTGCCTGCGGCGGGGCGCTGACGCCTGAGGCCGGGTTCCAGGTGGCCAATACGATGGGAACGCTGATGCAGCGCTCGCTGATCGGCGGGCAGCTGATCTACCCCTGGGTGGACGAGGACTGGGTGCCCCGGCCGGAACGCAAGCGGGAGCTGCTCGATCTCGTCGCGCGGATCGGGGCGGAGGCGGGCCGGGAGCTTTATCTGTCGATCGATCTGGGCGGGATGCTGGTGATCGCCGGTGACGCTGCCGGGCTTGAGGCGTTCGAGAAGGCCGTCGAGCCGGTGCAGCAGCGCTTCCCGATGCGGCTGGGCAATCATGCGGCCTTCCATACGCCCTTGCAGGAGCCGGTGGCTGCCGAAGGGCGGGCGCAATTGCCGGAGGACTTGTTCGGGCAACCCGGCCTGCCGATGATCGATGGACGGGGGAAGATCTGGAATCCCGGCGCCACGGATTGCCGGGCGCTTTATGCCTATACGCTGGGCGAGCAAGTCACTTGCCCGTACGACTTCACCAAGGCCCTGCAAGTCGCCGCGCGCGAGTTTGCGCCCGATCTGTTCGTGATCCTCGGGCCCGGCACGACCCTGGGCGGTGCCGTGGCCCAGTCGCTGATCCTCGCCCAATGGCAGGGGCTCGGCAGCAAGGACGATTTCCGCACGCGGCAGGACAGCCAGCCCCTGCTCGTGTCGATGGGTATGGCCGACCAGCGCGGACAGGTGACGAAGTGACCGGTTTCGCGCCGGGGCCGGGCGGCCGGTCTGGCGGCTGTCGCCGAGGCGGACCGGCTGTTGCCAGCGGGGGGCGCCTGCCTGCCGCCTTCCTGCTTTTTGCGCGCGATTTGTTCGCGTGCGCCACCTTGCGATCGTGGGATCGCGCGGTAAGTTTCTCCCATGGCCACGGCCGCCTCGCCGGTGGCTGATCTTTCAAGGAAAACGTAAATGCGCTTCGGATCGCTTCCTGTTTTTGTGCTGACCCCGGCTCTCCTCCTGTCCTCGCCGTGCCTGGCCGCGAAGACTTATCCGGTTGCGGAGAAAGAGGTGCTGGAGCTTTCCAAGCAGGCCATCGCCCTGCGCTCGGTCAAGGGTGAAGGCAACAAGACCCCCGAAGTGGCGCAACTGTTCCGCGAGGCGCTGATCAAGGGCGGGTGGGATCCCAAGGCCATCGAGATCGTCCCCTTCCAGGATACTGCCTATCTCATCGCCACCTGGCCGGGCAGCGACCCTTCGCTCGCACCGGTGGTGGTCTCCGCGCACATGGACGTGGTCGAGGCCAAGCCCGAGGACTGGGAGCGCGATCCGTTCACGCCGGTGGTGGAGAACGGCTATCTCTATGGGCGCGGGGCCAGCGATACCAAGTTTGACGCAGTGCTGGCGATGGAAGCGATGATGGAACTGCGCCGGCAGGGCTTCCAGCCCAAGCGCAGCCTCGTGATCGCCTATTCGGGTGACGAGGAAACCACGATGGACACCTCGAAGCTGATCGCCGAGCGGCTCAAGAACGCGAAGATCGTGATCAATGTCGATGGCGCCTCGGGCACGCTGTCGGAAGAAACCGGCAAGCCGCTCTACTGGAGCTGGCAGGGCGGAGAGAAGACCTACATCGACTACAAGATCGAGATCACCAACCCCGGCGGCCACAGCTCGATGCCGCGCCCGGACAATGCCATTGTCCAGATGTCGCAAGTGCTGGACCGGATCGGGCATTACAATTTCAAGCCGGAACTCAACGACATTACCCGCGCCTACTGGACTGAGGCGGCAAAGCTTGAACCCGATGCCGAACTGGCCGCGGCGATGAAGGCCTTCGCGGCCAATCCGGAAGATCCTGCCGCGCTCAAGGTGCTGCGCGCCAATCCGGCGATGGTGGGCCGCATTGCCACGACGTGCGTGCCGACGATGATTTCGGGCGGCCATGCCCAGAACGCGCTGCCGCAGAGCGTGACGGCGAACATCAACTGCCGCATCTTCCCGGGCCATTCGCGCGAGGAGATCATGGCGGAGCTGGAGAAAGTGGCCGCCGAACCGGCCGCGCAGTTCTCCGATGTCACGGGCGACGATTCGGTGATGGCACCGGCCTCGCCGATGGACCCGGAATTCGTGGCGGCCGTGAGCAAGGCGGTGAAGGCGGCCTGGGGGCCGGTGCCGATCATTCCGATGCAGGCTTCGGGCGCCTCTGACTCGATGTGGTATCGCGCGCTGGGCGTGCCCAGCTATGGCGCGAGCGCCACGATGATCAAGGAATCGGAAGACTTTGCCCACGGCCTCAACGAACGCGAGCCGCTGCTCAATATCCGCCCCGGCATTACCTACTACCTGAGCCTCTACAAGGATCTCTCCGCGAAATGAGGCATTCGGTGACATTCGCCGCGCTGGCTCTGACGCTGGCGGCCACGCCGGTTTCGGCCCGGCCGCTCTACGTGGAAGCGGGCCACTTGCTGGATGTGGAAAGCGGTGCGGTGAAGACCGGGCAGTGCGTGCTCGTGGAGGACGAGCGCGTCGCCCGGATCGAGCCTTGCGGCAAGACGCCGGAGGGGGCCGAGCGGCTCGACTGGTCGGCCTATTGGGTGCTGCCAGGCCTCATGGACCTGCACACCCACCTTGCCGATACCGGCCAGAGCGCGGACCTTGCCGCTCCGCTCAAGACCTCGCCCGCGGCCACCGCGCTGCTTGGGGCGCAGAACGCCCGCGTCACGCTGGATGCCGGCTTTACCACGGTGCGCGATGTCGGGACTTATCGCGGGCTGACCGATGTCGCGCTGCGCGATGCCATTGCCGCGGGCGAAGTGCCGGGGCCGCGCATGTTCGTGGCAGGCGCCTATATCACGATCCCGGGCGGCGGCGGCGAGTTGAACGGCGTGGTCCCCAATGACCAGCTCCCGCCCGACATGCGTCTGGGCGTCGTGAAGAATGCGCAGGAGGCCCATGACAAGGCCGAATACCTGTTCGGCCATGGCGTCGATTTCCTCAAGCTGATTGCCACCGGCGCAGTGCTGGCGATCGGCACCGAGCCGGGCCAGCCGGAGCTGACCGAGGACGAGATGCGCGCGGCCATAGAGGTGGCGAAAGCGCATGGCAGCTATGCAACGGCCCATGCCCACGGCGCCGAGGGGATCAAGGCCGCGATCCGCGCTGGCGTCCACAGTATCGAACACGCCAGCCTGATCGATGATGAAGGTTTGCGCATGGCCAGGAAGGCGGGCGTCTGGCTGGTCATGGACATCTACAACGGCGATTACATCAACGACGTCGGCACCAAGGAAGGCTGGCCGGAAGAATACTTGCGCAAGAACCGCGAGACGACCGAGACCCAGCGCGAGGGTTTCGCCAAGGCGGTGAAGATGGGCGTCAAGCTCGCCTATGGCACGGACTCGGGCGTCTATCCGCATGGCCTGAACGCGCGCCAGTTTGCCTACATGGTCCGCTATGGCATGACGCCGTTGCAGGCGATCCGTGCGGCGACGATCGATGCCGCCACGCTGATCGGCCACGACAAGGAACTGGGCTCCATCACCGCCGGCAAGTTTGCCGACATGATTGCCGTTGCCGGTGATCCCCTGCAGAACGTGCGCGTGCTGGAGAGCGTGGCGCATGTGATGAAGGTCGGAGACGTTGTGAAGTGAGCGCCGCTGCGGCACTGCCGGACTTGCGCGAGGCCGTCGCGCGCGACCCTGCCAATGCGGCCAAGCACCGTATGCTGGGCCGGGCCTTGCGCGCGCTTGGCCGCGACGGGGAAGCCGAAGTGTCGGAGATGGCGGCGATCCGGGCTTCGGTCCACGATCCGGTGATGATCGCCATTGCCCGGGCGATGATCGACAACGATCTGCCCACGGCGGAAACCCTGCTGCGCCAGCGGTTGAAGCAGGACCCGTTCGATGTCGCGGCCATCCGGCTGATGGCGGAACTGGCCGCGCGCATCGGCCGCTATCGCGATTCCGAGGCGCTGCTGCGCCGCGCGCTGGAACTGGCCCCTGCCTTCGCCGCGGCCCGCGCCAATCTGGCGACTGTGCTCTACAAGCAGCACCGCTTTGCCGAGGCGGTCGGGGAACTCGACAAGGTGCTGGCGGCGGGTGAGGTCGATGCCGGCAAGCTCAATCTCAAGGCCGCCGCCTTGGGGCGGATCGGCGGCTATGACGAGGCCTTGCGCATCTATACCGAGCTGACCCGCACGTTCCCCGATCATGCCAAGCTGTGGATGAGCCTGGGCCACATCCTCAAGACCGTGGGCGATCAGGCCGAGGCCATCGCCGCCTATCGCCGCGCGCTGGAGATCGAACCGGGGCTGGGCGAGGTCTGGTGGAGTCTGGCGAACCTCAAGACCGTGCAGTTCGCCGATGCGGACGTGGCCGCTATGGAAGCGGTGCTGGAAAGCGGAACGGGACTCTCGAACGAGGACCGGCTGCATCTCCATTTTGCCTTGGGCAAGGCTTTCGAGGACCGGGCGGAGCCCGGCAAGTCCTTCACCCACTACGCCGAAGGCAATCGCCTGCGCAGCGAGGAGCTGAAGCACGATCCCGATGTCATCGCCGCGCAGGTCGACCATGTGATCGAGACGCTGACGCCGGCGTTCGTCGCCGAACGCATGGGGCAGGGCGATCCTTCGCCCGATCCGGTCTTCATCCTCGGCCTGCCGCGCGCGGGCTCCACGCTGATCGAACAGATCCTTTCGAGCCATTCGCAGATCGAAGGGACCATGGAACTTCCGGACATTCCGCAGCTGGCCATGCGAGAGGCGCGCGAGGCAGGCGGCAAGCGGCAGGACTGGCCCGATGCGTTGGCGGCGATGGAGCCCGGCAGGCTGGCGGAACTGGGCGCCGAATTCCTCGAACGCACGCGCATCCAGCGCAAGACGGACAAGCCGTTCTATATCGACAAGCTGCCCAACAACTGGGGCTACCTGGGCTTCATCGCGCTGATCCTGCCGAATGCGAAAATCATTGATGCGCGGCGCCACCCGCTCGACTGCTGCTTTTCCAATTTCCGGCAGCACTTCGCCAAAGGGCAGGCCTTTGCCTACGACCTGTCCCACATAGGGCGCTACTATGCGGACTATGTGCGGGCGATGGCGCATTACGACCAGGTCCTGCCGGGCCGGGTTCACCGGGTGATCCACGAACAGCTTCTCGACGATCCCGAAGGCGAAGTACGCCGGCTTCTCGATTATCTGGGCCTGCCGTTCGAAGAGGCGTGCCTGCAGTTCCACACCAATACGCGCGCGGTGCGCACGGCATCGAGCGAGCAGGTGCGGCGGCCGATCAATCGTGACGGGGTGGGGCAGTGGCGGCCTTATGAAACCTGGCTTGGTCCGCTCAAGGCCGCGCTCGGCGATCTGGTGGATACTTACGCGGAGCGCTGACAGCCGGATCCGCTAATGTGGCAGAAATGTCATAGGTTACACCGCTCGATTCCCACGTCTTCCTAAAGCTGTTGTCAAGGCCGCGAATTTGTGGCGCCTTCCCGATCGGGCAATGTCCAGGGGGTTGCTGATGGGTATGTCGCTTCCGGTTCGTCGTCGCAGCATGGTTGCCGTGCTGCTGGGTTCAACTGTTCTTGCCGCGGCGCAACCAGCGCTTGCGCAGAACGCTCCGGCCGGCGCCGATGAGGGCGACGTCATCTACGTTACGGCCCAGAAGCGTACCGAGAACATGCAAAGCGTGCCGATCGCGATTACCGCGCTGGGCAACGAGAAGCTGGAGTCCCTGCAGGTCAAGGACATGCAGGATACGGTCAAGTTCCTGCCTTCGGTCACGATCCAGACCACCCAGCCGGGTTTCAGCCAGATCTATTTCCGCGGTGTCGCGTCGGGCGAGAATGCCAACCACTCGGGCCCGCTCCCGACCGTGGGCACTTATCTTGACGAAATGCCGATCACCACGATCCAGGGCGCGCTCGACATCCACGCCTACGATCTGGCCCGCGTCGAGGCGCTGGCCGGGCCGCAGGGCACGCTCTACGGCGCCAGCTCGATGGCGGGCACGGTCAAGATCGTCACCAACCAGCCGGACTACTCCGGCACTTACGGCGGGGAGGACGTGGAACTCAACAGCGTGGCGCATGGCGCCATGGGCGGGGTGGCCGAAGGCTTCGTGAACTTCCGCCTGTCGGACCATGCGGCGCTGCGCGTCGTGGCATGGTATCGGCATGACGGCGGCTATATCGACAATATCTACGGCAGCCGCACGTATCCGACCTCGGGGATCACCCAGAACAACGCGGACTACGTCAAGAAGAACTACAACGATGTCGATACCTACGGCGGCCGCATGGCGCTCGGCATCGAGCTGGACGAGAACTGGACGCTCAAGCCGACCCTGATGGGGCAGATCCAGAAGACCCATGGCAGCTTCGCGCAGGAGCGTTCGAGCGCGGTCACCGGCAAGCTTCAAACCGTTCAATACAATCCGGAGTGGAGCAAGGACCAGTGGTATCAGGCCGCTCTGACGGTCGAGGGCAAGCTGGGCAACTGGGATCTGGTGGCGACCGGCGGCATCCTCAACCGCAAGGACTACACGGACGCCGACTATTCGGACTATTCCTATTTCTACGATGCCCTCTACGGCTCCGGCGCCTATTTCTATGACAACAATGGCGATCTGGTCAGCCCCAACCAGTACATTCAGGGCAAGGACGTCTATCACCGCCAGTTCGGCGAACTGCGCATCAGTTCGCCGCAGGACAGCCGCCTGCGCCTGATCGCGGGCATGTTCTACCAGCGCCAGTCGCACTTGATCGAGCAGAACTACATCGTCGATAACATCGCCGATTCCATCACCGTGCCGGGCACGGCCAGCGACATCTGGCTGACCAAGCAGAAGCGCATCGACCGCGACTATGCCCTGTTCGGCGAAGTGAGCTTCGATCTGACCGACAAGCTGACGGCGACCGGGGGCCTGAGGGCCTACAAGTACAAGAACTCGCTGGTTGGCTTCTTCGGATACAGCGATGGCTATTCCAGCCGGACCGGCGTGGCGGCCTGCTTCGCCGACGCCATCGTCAGCGGCACGCCCTGTACCAATCTCGACAAGGTGACATCGGACACCGGCGTCATCCCCAAGCTCAACCTCACCTACAAGATCACGCCCGATGCGATGATCTATGCGACATGGTCGCGCGGCTTCCGTCCGGGCGGTATCAACCGGCGCGGCACGCTGGCGCCTTATGGGCCGGACAAGCTCGACAACTACGAACTGGGCTGGAAGACCCAGTGGGGGCCGCTGCGCTTCAATGGCGCGGTTTATCAGGAGGACTGGAACAATATCCAGCTCTCGTTCCTGGGCGAAAACGGCCTGACCGAGATTCGCAACGCCGGTGTCGCGCGCATTCGCGGCATCGAATTCGATCTCGGCTATCACAAGAACGGCCTCACGCTGAGCGCGGGCGGCAGCTACAACGATGCGACGATCCGCAAGGATTTCTGCCTCATCGCCAATTCCAGCTTCGATTGCAGTCTGGCTGGCACCGATGGCACCGAAAACGCACTCCTGGCTCCCAAGGGAACACGCCTGCCAACCACGGCGAAGTTCAAGGGCAATGCTGTTGCCCGCTACGAATTCCCCGTCGCCTCGTGGGAAGGGCACGTCCAGTTCGCGGTCAATTACATCGGCAAGCGGCGCAGCGATCTTCGCCTTTTCGAAAATTCGCTCAAGGGTGAGTTCGGTGCCTATACCACGGCCGATGTCAGCATTGGCGTGAAGAACGACAAGTACCGGGTCGAGCTCTATGCAACCAACCTGTTCGACAGCAACGGCGTGATCGACAGAGGGGTGCAGTGCCTGGAAACCACCTGCGGCGATCCGTATAACATCAGCAGCACGGGCGGCGTTTTCTATGACTACGTGATCAAGCCGAGAGTGATCGGCTTGAAGGTCGGCGCCGATTTCTGAACCGCAGACCCCATTTGAACCGCTGAAAAGGGCGGAGTGCGCCGGGGCCGGGGTGACCACAGGGGGACGCCTCGGCCTCGTTGCCGCAACTGCGCTGGTCATGGGCAACATGATCGGCTCGGGCGTTTTCCTGCTTCCGGCCAGTCTGGCGCCTTATGGCTGGACCGCCGTGATCGGCTGGATCGCGACGACGGCAGGGGCCCTGGTGCTGGCCTATGTCCTGACGCGTCTGACTCGCGCCTTGCCGGAAGCGGGCGGGCCGGCGGGTTTCGTGTCCGCTGCCTTCGGTTATTCAGCCGGGTTCTTCATCAGCTGGATCTATCTGGTCTCGATCTGGACGGCGGTGGTGACTATTGCCGTGGCCGCGATCAGCTATCTTTCGAGCATGGTGCCGGTGCTCGGGAACATCCCGGCGCTTGCGGCGATCGTGCTGCTCTGGCTTCTGGCACTCGTCAATCTGCGCGGCGTGCGGGCGGCAGGCAGCTTTCAGATCGTGACGGTCGCGCTGAAAGTGCTGCCATTGCTCGTCGTGGCCGTGCTGGCCGTGATCGTGCTGTCGACAGGGCAAGTGGCACCGCCGCCTTTCGTTCCGGGGCAAGTCACGTTTCACGGCGTCAACGGCGCTGCCAGCCTGACTTTGTGGGCGCTCCTCGGCTTTGAATCGGCGAGCGTTGCGGCCGGGCAGGTTGAGCGGCCGGAAGTGAACATCGCGCGCGCGACGCTGTGGGGTACGGGGCTCACCGGCGTGCTCTACCTGCTGGTCTGTTCTGCGATCGGCCTGCTGCTGCCGCCCGAGGTAGTGGCGCAGTCGCCCGCACCTTTCGCCACGTTCGTGGGGCGTTTCTGGAGCCCGCAGATCGCCGGTCTCATTGCCATCTTTGCTGTCATCAGCTGCGTGGGCGCCGTGAACGGCTGGACTTTGCTGGAAGCGGAGATGGTGCGCGACATGGCGGCGCGGCGGATGCTGCCGGAATGGTTCGCGGCCGTCGACCGGCGCGGCACCGCGCGGCGGGCGCTGGTGATCTCGACCGTGATTGCCAGCCTCTTCGCCGCAATGAGCGCCAGCCGCGCGATGCAGGCGCTGTTCGAATACCTGTTGCTGCTGTCGACCTCGGCCGCGCTGTGGCTCTATCTCGCCTGCGCGCTGGCGGCGCTGCGGCTGGGCGTGGCGCGCATTCCTGCCCTGATCGGCGTGCTCTATTCGCTCTGGACGCTGTGGGGGGCGGGGCTCACCGCCAGCGGCCTCAGCTTCGTGCTGATGGCGCTGGGGCTGCCGATCTGGCTCTGGCTGAAATACCGCAAGCCGGTTCAGGGCAGTTTCTAAAGCGCGATCGCTTTACTTTGCATCGTCATTGCGAGGCCCGCAGGGCCGCGGCAATCCAGAGCGAGCGTAAACTGCCCTGGATTGCTTCGCTGCGCTCGCAATGACGAAGACTATAATCAAAGCTGCTGGCTTTAGCCGATCAGGCAGTCCAGCCACTTTTCCGCGAGAGCTTCGGCTTCTTCCGAAGTGAAGGGCGCCTTGCCCAGGCTCAGTTCCAGCCACAGGCCGTCGATCAGCGCGGTCAGCGCGACCGCGGGCAGGCGGGTATCGGTCAGGTCCGGGCGGAATGCACGGATGAGATCTTCGATGCCGCCGCGGAACTCGCCGTAGATTTCCGTGTGGAGGGCGCCGATCGATGGATCGGCGGGCGTCATGCTCCAGAACGCCAGCCAGGTGCTCAGCAGTTCGGGATCGGCGATCGGGGAGCGGAAGCTGGCATTGAGATAGGCGAGCAGCCGGGCGCGCGGGTCCTGGCCCGCCTGCGCCACGGCATCGGAGAGCGCGGCCGCCACGCGGTTGCCGGTCCAGCGGTAGGCCTGGGCGATCGCATCGCCCACACCGGCGAAATAGTGCCGCAGCAGGCCGGGGGAGACGCCTGCCAGCGTGCAGATCGAGCGCACCGAGGTGCCGCCCACGCCGTTTTCGGCAAGGCACCGCGCGGTCGCCTCGATCAGGCTCTGGCGGCGCTCGTCGGGATCGGCGCGACGGAAGGATTGATGCCCGGTCATAAGCTTGTTATACGATCGTACAACAAGGAGCGCGCATTGGCAACGCAGGCCGTACAGATCGCTGGAAACGACCCGCTGGAAGGCTGGAGTCTGCCGGCCTGGATCTATTCCGATCCCGAGTTCTTCGAGGTGGAGAAGGACCGCGTGTTCGCGCCGAGCTGGCAGGTCGTTTGCCATGTCAGCGACATTCCCGAGCCGGGCGACTGGCACACGCTCGACTACATCGGCGAAAGCGTGATCGTGGCGCGCGGCACCGATGGCGAGGTGCGGGCCTTCACCAATGTCTGCCGCCACCGCGGATCGCGCATTGTCGATGGTTCGCATGGCTGCGCGAAGAAGCTCGTGTGCCCCTACCATGCATGGACCTATGAGTTGGACGGCCGCCTTTCCGGTGTGCCCGACAGTGCCAGCTACCCCGATTTCGACCGTGCCGGCCATGGGCTGGCCAAAGTCGATATCGAGATCTGGCGCGGTTTCATCTTCGTGCGTCTCGTCGATGACGGCGGCCCTTCGGTGGCGCAGATGATGGCGCCTTACGAAGCGATGGTCGCGCCCTACCGGTTCGAGGAGCTGAAAGCGCTCGGCCGCGTGACGATGCGCCCGCGCACGGTCAACTGGAAGAACATCGGCGACAACTATTCCGACGGCCTCCACATCCCGGTCGCTCATCCCGGCCTCACCCGGCTGTTCGGCAAGGGCTACGGCGTCGAGGCGGAGCGCCATGCTGATCGCATGTGGGGCGATCTGGTCGATCAGCCGTCTGCGAACTGGTCCGAGCGGCTCTACCAGAACCTGCTGCCGCCAGTGCCGCACCTGCCGGCCGACAAGCAGCGCCACTGGTTCTATTTCAAGCTCTGGCCCAATGTCGCTTTCGACATCTATCCCGATCAGGTCGATTTCATGCAGTGGCTGCCGGTCAGCCCGACCACCAGCCTGATCCGCGAAATCAGCTATGTCCTGGACGATGACCGGCGCGAGATGCGCGCTGCGCGCTATCTCAACTGGCGTATCAACCGGCAGGTCAATGCCGAGGATACCGCGCTGATCACGCGCGTGCAGGCGGGCATGGCCTCGCGCAGCTTCACGGTGGGGCCGCTGTCGGACAAGGAAGTGTGTCTGCGCCACTTCTGCAAGCGCATCCGCGAGATCATTCCCGAGGCCCGCCGCGAGACCCGGCCCGCGCCCGGCTGGAGCCACGCATGACCACCAAGTACGACGCGATCATCATCGGCGCGGGCCACAACGGCCTCGTCTGTGCCTTCTACCTCGCCCGCGCGGGGCTGAAAGTCCGGATCGTCGAGCGGCGCGACGTCGTCGGCGGGGCGGCGGTGACCGAGGAATTCCATCCCGGTTTCCGCAATTCGGTGGCCAGCTACACGGTCAGTCTGCTGCAGCCCAAGGTCATTGCCGACATGCGTCTGGCCGATCACGGCTATCGTGTGATCGAGCGCCCGATCTCCAACTTCCTGCCGCAGGAAGACGGCGGCTATCTCAAGCTCGGCGGTGGGCTGGAGCGCACGCAGGCGGAATTCCGCCGCTTTTCCGCGCACGATGCCGAAGTGCTGCCGGCTTATTACGATGCTCTCGAAGGCGTGGCTGAAGTGCTGCGCCACCTTGCTCTCAAATCCCCCCCGAATGTCGGTGACGGCATTCGCACCTTGATCGCCGGAGCCCTTCAGGGTCGCAAACTGGCAGGCCTTCCGATCGAGGCGCAGCGCGACGTGCTGGACTTGTTCACCAAGTCCGCACGCGCGCTGCTTGACGGCTGGTTTGAAAGCGAGGCGGTGAAGGCGGCGTTCGGGTTCGACGCGGTGGTGGGCAACTATGCCAGCCCGGACACGCCGGGCAGCGCCTATGTCCTGCTGCATCACGTCTTCGGCGAAGTGAACGGCAAGAAGGGCGCCTGGGGCCATTCGGTCGGCGGCATGGGCAACATCACCCGGATCATGGCCAAAGTCTGCCGCGATCTGGGCGTCGAGATCAGCCTCGAATGCCCGGTCGACAGAGTGCTGGTCGATGGCGGCAAAGTGGCGGGTGTCCGCCTCGAAAGCGGAGAGGAGATCGCGGCGCCGCGCGTGATTGCTAATGTCGGGCCGAAGCTGCTCTATGGCAAGATGGTCGACAGTGCCGACATGCCCGCCGATTTCGCGCGCCGGATGAAGAGCTTCAAGGCGGGCAGCGGCACCTTCCGCATGAACGTCGCGCTGTCCGAACTGCCGCGCTTCACTTGCCTGCCGGAGCCGGGCGAGCATCACCAGTCGGGCATCATCATTGCCCCGACGCTCGACTACATGGACCGCGCCTTCCTCGATGCGAAAATCCATGGCTGGTCGAAGGCGCCGATCGTGGAGATGCTGATCCCCTCGACCATCGACGACAGTCTAGCCCCCGAAGGGCAGCACGTCGCCAGCCTGTTCTGCCAGCAGTTCGCGCCCGAGCTGCCCGACGGGCGCGACTGGGACGATGAAGAGGACAAGGCCGCCGATACGATCATCGATACGGTCGAGGCTCATGCGCCGGGCTTCCGCGCCTCGATCCTGGGCCGTCAGGTGCTGAGCCCCAAGGGGCTGGAGCGTAAGTTCGGCCTGATCGGCGGCGACATCATGCACGGCAACATGACGCTCGACCAGCTCTGGTCGGCGCGCCCCGTGCTGGGCCACGGCGCCTATCGCGGGCCGGTCAAGGGGCTCTACATGTGCGGCGCGGGCACCCATCCGGGCGGCGGTGTGACCGGCGCGCCGGGGCACAACTGCGCGCATGAAGTGCTGGCTGACAAGGGGCGCTATCGCCGCTTCCACGCCTGAGGCAGGCCGTCCGGCACGCCGCAGGCAAGCTGGGGCATCTCCAATACAAACGCCTTGATCGCACCGGCCAGCGCCGGGGCGCGGCTGTGCACTTCCGGCAATATGAATTTGAGGTGGTATGGATTGCAGTTGTTTTTGAAATATTCCGTTAGTTTATTTATATAAATATATATTTCACAAATAAATTTCATATAAATGAATATACATTTCTAATTTTTCACTACGATATCTTGCGAATGGGATTACATGCTGGGGTGCTGAGAGGTATGTAAAAAGGAGCGCGCCATGCAGGGCTATCGCAGGTTTGCGGGACTTTCGGCATCGGTGATCGGCTGTCTTGCCGTCTTTGCGGTATCTCCGGCGGCGGCGCGGGGGCAGGTGCAGGCATCCGGCTGCGCGGCAGAACCCGTGATCGACAGCAAGACAAGCCTCACCGATCTGTCCGATATCTGGTTCGGTGATGGCAGTTTCCGCTACGCGATCATGCTGGCGACCAATGCCCGTTCGGGGCAGGGCAGTTTCGCGTTCATTGGCGATCCGAACCAGCTCACGCCCGGCAGCAAGGTGTGCATCCCGCAGATCGGGGAAGCCGAACGGATGCGCCGCCGGTACAATCGGTATCTCAATGCCGTGCACGACATGGCGCTCGCCGAGCCGTGGGAAGCGGTCGATACGCTCGATCCGCTGCCGCAAACCGGCACGTATCGCGTGGCGACATGGATCCGCGCGGATCAGGTCGGCCGCTATCCCTCCTCGCCGTCGAGCGGTTTCAACTATGCCGTAGGCGGGGATACCTGGGTGACGCTGGAGCCGTATCTCCAGGAATTCTGCAAGAATTACGTGAGTACGGTCAGCGACGACCCGGCGGCGCTGAACCTGCGGCTCGAAGAGCGTCTCGGCCTGCCGCCGGTGTCGGCGAAGGCCTATTTCGCGGTTCTGGAGATCGATGCGGCCGCATCCAACAGCGGCGGCATGATTTTCCGGCCCTGCGCCATCCCCGCAACGAACACCACGTCCTGCGCCGCTGGCGCGCCGCAGGCCAATCAGCCGTTCTTCTATCAGCAGTATTACGATTCCTACGGAACCGCGATGCCCGCCGAATATCCCTGGACCTCGCTCGGCTATACGTTTGACTGGGCTCCGCAGCCCGAGACGATGAGCAAGCTGATGCAATATGTCCGCGTCGGCGAGAGCGAATACGTCGTGCCGAAGGGGACGATGACCCGGTTCATCGGCACGTATTCCACGGCACAATATTGCGCGCCCTGAACGTGTGCGTCTCGCGGCAATCCCGGTGATCGCCGCTATTAATCCAGGGATGGGATCATGAAATTCGGCATTTTCCTCCTGATGCAGTCACCGACGGCGCAGCCTTCTTCGGAGGTCTATGCGCGTGCGCTGGAAATCGTGGACTTGGCCGAGCAGCTTGGCTTCGAGGCTGTCTGGCTCGCCGAACATCATTTCACCAATTACAGCCACAGTTCGCAGCCTTTCGTGCTGCTGTCCCATCTGGCCGCCCGCACCCGGCGCATCCGGCTCGGCACTGCGATTGTCCCTCTGCCGCTGCACGATCCACTGCTGGTGGCTGAACAGGCCGCGACTGTCGATGTGCTGAGCCATGGCCGGCTGGAACTGGGGCTGGGCAAGGGCTACCAGCAGTACCAGTTCGACCGTCTGGCCAGCCGCAAGGAAGAAGACCCGGCCGCCTTCGACGAAATGGTCGACCTGACGGTCAGGGCTCTGTGCGGAGAGCCGTTCCGGTTCGATGGCCAGACGCGGCATGTGCCTGAAACCCTGCTTTATCCGCATCCGGTGCAACAGCCGCCGCCGATCTGGTATGTGGTGAATTCCACCCATGCCGATGCCGTGGCGGCTGCGGCACGGCGCGGTTTCAACCTCTTTACCGGGGTTCTGGAACCGATTTCCCGGCTCACCAATGTCCGCGCGCAGATCGATGCGCTGAATCTTCCGCACCGCGTCCGGATCGGCACGCAGCGCCCGGTCTTTGTCACGCATAGCGAGAGCGAGGCGGTGGAGGCGGTCGAGGAAGTGCAGTGGAATGGCCGCGTCAGCGTGAGTATGCGCCATGACCTCGGCCAGATCGTCAAGGGGATCGCACTGCCGCAGCCGTTTGCGAACGAGCCCGGCCTGGAAACGATACTGGCGGACAAAGTGGTGATCGGTTCGCCCGACCATTGCATCCACCAGATCCGCCGCATCGAGGAAGGGCTGGGCGCCGATACTTTCAATTGCAGTTTCTGGTTCGGCAACCTTCCGCAAGAGCGGATACTGGCCTCGATGCGGCTCTTCGCCGAGCGCGTCATGCCGGCCTTTGCCAGCCCGGTGCGGGCTTCCTAATCATCCCTCGCAGGTGAGGGGCGCGCGTGGCGCAGGGACAGGCTGCTTCACACCAGCGAGAACAGCAGCGCCCAAAGTGCCAGCCCCATGGCGATGGCAATGCCCCAGCCGACAGGAGAGATGCGGTCTCCCAGATGGAAAGACGGCACGGCCGGTGTCCGGTGTGTGAGCCTGTTCATGCGACCTCTCGAAGTCTTTTTGCGTTCGTTTTTGATATTCATGCGCTTTATGTTGGGCTCGTGTTCCACCGTTGGAAGTCAGGTGGAGATAGAACCGACCGTATCATAGGTTCGAGAACGGTGCGCTTCAAATCGGATTCAGTCTGTTTTGCATCGAATTCGGAAGGTGTTTTTGCTTTCAGTGCCGGGTGGGCGACGCGCCCCGTGAAGGACTCCAGTATTGGTGCGGCAATGCGTGTTGGCTTTCTGAGGAAGTTTGGCCGGTATTTCCTCCGATCCGGAGCAATTCTGACCGCGTTTCCGGATGCGAGGCTCTGTCGGATACCTCTGCTACTGGTCAGCGGGCGGCCCGGCGGGCGGTTGCAGTGGGTTTCCGGTGGAGCGAGTCCAGCCGTAAACCGCAGAGCTTTCCTGCTGCACCGGTTCGGGCCGGACATGCTCTGAAAGAAAGGCGCGGTCTGCCGGTTCCAGAATGGGCCGCAGCGGCAGTCCCGCGAGATAGGCGATGCCGGCCTTGCGGCTGGCGGGATCGTAGGGCCGGATCTGCGCGAACATTCCGATCGTCAGCAGGCCCGCGTCGCGCAGCACGGCCACACGCCGCAGGTAGATCTCGGCGCGGGTCTGGGCTGCGGCGGTGCGCGCGTTCAGCAGGTCGTTGGTGACGTCGAGAACCTCGCGCAGAGTGCGGATGCCGGAGGTTTCCTGCTTCTTCACGCCTTCCACCGCGCGTTCCGCGGCCTGCACGGCCGCATCGTAGCGCGGCATGGCTTCTCTGGAGGCCTGCAGCAGGCTCCAGTCGGTGGCCAGCGTCTCGCGCATGTCGCGGCGCGCCTGCTCGATGAATTGCCGGTCGGCCAGGTTGCGGTCGGCCGCTTCGCGCAGGGCGGAGGAAAGCTGGCCGCCGGTATAGAGCGGCATTGTCAGGCTGATCCCGGCCTCCAGCGATTCCTCGCGCAAGGTGTTCTGATAGGCCGTGACGGGACTGCGCAAGGCCGAAGCGAAGGCATGGACTTGCGGGCGCATTTGCGCCCGCGCCGCGCCGACGGCCGCGCGCGAGCGGGCTTCGGTGAATCTGGCGGCGCCAAGCGCCGGATTGTGGCTTTCCGCCTCCACATAGAGCGTTTCCAGCGTCGGGAGGTCCGGCAGGGCCGGCAACGGGGCCAGCGCCTCGGGATAGGCACCCACCAGATTGCGGTAGCGCGCCGCGCTGGCCTCGACCGTGGAGCGCGCGATGATGACGCGGCCGGCGGCCAGTTCCAGCCGGTTGTTGGTCTGATCGACGTCGGGCGCGGTGGAATCGTGCAGGCGGTAACGCTCGGCGATCACGTCGCGCTGTTGCCGCAGCAACTGGTAGATCTCCAGCGCCACGCCATAGAGCTGAATATCGCGCTGCAGCGAGACATAGGCGTTGACTACGTCGAGGATCAGCTGCTGGCTGCTGGAGCGCAAGTTTTCCCGCTCGATCATGCTGGCGGCTTCCGCTGCGTCCACTCGTGCCGCCAGCAGGCCGGACGTGAACAGCGGCTGGGACAGCGTGACGTCCACCGAGGTTGCAAAGCCGTCGTATTCGGAAGGGTAGGCGGTCCCGCGAATTCGAGTGGCCGTATAGGTATGCTGGGCACTGGCGCTGAGCGTCGGCCCGTAGGCGGCCCGCGCCTGCACCACGCCTTCGTCGGTGGCGCTGGCGAGGTCGCGATTGCCCTGCAGCGATGGATTGTTCTCGTAAGCCGCCGTCAGCGCCTGTTCGAGCGTGTCGGCGTGCGAGGGGCTCGCCGCGAGTGCCCATGCGGCGGTCAGGCAGGCGAATCTATAGGTATAAGTTACCAAGAACTTTCCCCTATTGTTTGATGAAGAACTGAAGATCCGTCCGGACGGAAGCGCCAAAACTGATCTATTCGCGCTAGTTGTTTATGGGTTCGTCTGTTTTGCTGCAGCGCGAGATTGTTCCGGACAGGACATAATTATGCGAATACGCGCGGGCTGGCGGCTGATGACAGGCGATACGGGATGCGTGGCACGGGGCTGCCGCAAGGCAGGCTCGGCGCTGCGGTGGCCTTGCCTGTGATCTTCTCGGTCAGCCTCTCCGCCGAACTGAAAGCGGCGATAGCTCCGATCCGGCGTGTTCTGCTGCCGGTGATCGCCATCAGCAGCGTTTACAACGTGCTTCTGCTCGCAGGTTCGTTCTTCATGCTGCTGACCTATGACGACGTGCTGCCCAGCCGCTCCGTTCCCTCGCTGGTCAGCCTGCTGGTGCTGGTGGCGCTGGCCTATGCGTTTCAGGCCCTGCTCGACGTGACGCGGGGGCGGATCATGGTCCATGTCGGCTCGCTGTTCATGCGCGCGATCAGCGACCGGGTGCTGGACGTGATTTCCCGTTACGAACTGAACCGGGGCGCGATGCCCAACGGCACGCAGATCGTGCGCGATGCCGATACCGTGCGTGGCTATCTGTCTGGGCCGGGGCCGCTCGCCATTCTCGATCTGCCGTGGATTGCGGTCTATCTGCTGATCCTGAGCATATTCCACTGGGCCCTGGGGCTGCTGGCGCTGTTGGGCGTTTTCGTGCTGGTCTCGCTGATGCTGCTCAACAACCGGATGACGGCGCCGCTCGCGCTCGAAACGATGCGCACGGGGGCTGAGCGCGCCACTCTGGCCGATGCCACGCTGCGCAATGCCGAAACGCTCCGCGCCATGGGCATGGCGGGTGCGCGGCGCGAGCAGTGGCACCGGATCGAGGCGGCCTATCTGCGCGCCAATGACCGCTTTTCCTTCATTTCCAGCACGATGTCGGGCTCGACCAAGGCGTTTCGCACCTTGCTGCAATCCTCGACACTGGCGCTGGGCGCCTATCTGGTGATCGACGGCAGCGCGACCGGTGGCATCATCATTGCCAGTTCGATCCTCTCGACCCGCGCGCTGGCGCCGGTCGAGCAAGTGATCGCCAACTGGAAAGGCATGGTGTCGAGCCGGCAGGCGATGGACCGGCTGCGGGGCCTGCTGGAGGCCGTGCCCCGCCGGATCGAGCCGATGGGGCTGGAAGAGCCGAAATCCGCATTGGTGGTTTCGGGCATGACCGCCGCGCCGCCGGGCACTCGCGCGGTCACGCTGGCCGATGTCAGCTTCAAATTGGCGGCGGGGCAGGCGCTGGCGGTGGTCGGGCGAAGCGGCTCGGGCAAGACCACGCTGGCGCGCGCGGTCTGCGGTATCTGGCCGGTCCTGCGCGGCGCGGTGCGGCTCGACGGGGCGACGATGGACCAATGGTCGCCCGACCAGATCGCCCGCATCGTCGGCTACGTGCCGCAGTCGATCGAGCTGTTCGAAGGCACGATCGCGCAGAACATCGCGCGTTTCCGCCCCGATGCCGACCGCGAGGCGGTGCTGGAGGCGGCGAAGGCGGCCGACTGCCATGACCTGATCGTGCGGCTGGAGGGCGGGTACGACTATCGGATCGGGCCGCAAGGGGGCGGGCTTTCCGCCGGGCAGCGGCAGCGCATTGCGCTGGCCCGCGCGCTCTACGGCAATCCCTTCCTGATCGTGCTCGACGAGCCCAACAGCAATCTCGATCACGAAGGCGAAGCGGCGCTGGGCATGGCGATCCGGCATGTGCGCGAACGCGGCGGGATCGTGCTGGTGATCGCGCACCGGCCCAGTGTCGTTGCCCATGTCAGCCATATCATGGTGATGAACAATGGCCGGGTCGAGCGCTTCGAGACGCGCGAGGATTTCGAGGCGAGGATGAAGCTGCCCACCCCCAAATTCGGCGGCGAGGCGCCGCGTGCGGTTCGCTCCGCTTCCGAACCGGCAAGAGAGGATGCGGGCGTGCCCGTGGAGGCCGGGCGGTGAACCAGTCCGTGCAACTCGCGGCTGGGGCGCCCGTCTATCCGCTGCCCGTCATCGCCGGGGAATTGCCGGGTGTCCCGGAGAAGGAATTGTCCGGGCTGATCCGGTTCGGACTGGGCGCCGTGGGGCTGCTGGTGTTCGGGGTGGGCGGCCTCATCGCGTTTCTGCCCATGGCGGGGGCGGTGATCGCGCCGGGTGAAGTGACGGTGGAAACGCACGTCAAGGAAATCTCTCATCCGTTCGGCGGCGTCGCTTCGGATATTCTGGTGCGCGATGGCGATGTGGTGAAGCGGGGGCAGGTGCTGATCCGGCTGGACAGCCGGGTCTCGGGCGCGGAGGCCGAATATACCGGACTGGGGCTCGACCAGCTTTTGGCCAGGGCGGCGCGGCTCCGGGCGCTCCAGAGCGGCGCGGCGGACGTCGCGTTTCCCGCGGAACTGACGGCCAAGGCGCAGGACCCTGCGGTCAAGGCCGCCATGAACGACGAGCGCCGCAGTCTTGTGCTCGGCCAGCAGGCGCGGGCGGATCAGGTGCGCCAGCTTCAGGCCCGGATCGCCCAGAGCCGCGCGGATATCGCGACTTATGCCAGTCAGGCCGATGCCTATGCCCGGCAGGAGAAGCTGGTGAATGAGGAACTCGTGCAGACCCGCCAGCTCTACGAAGGGCGTCTTACCACGCTCGATCGTCTCAATGCGCTGGAACGGTCCGCGGTCGGCGTGCAGGCGCAGAAGGCGGCCGCGCAGTCCGGCATGGTGCAGGCGCGCGCGCGGATCGGCGAACTGCAGGTGCAGATGGCCTCTGTCACCAGCACGGCCCGCAGCGAGGCGGCGTTGGAACTGGCGCAAGTGCAGGCCGCGATATCGGACTTGCGCAAGCAGGATGCCGCCGCCAGCGACCAGAACGACCGGACCGCGATCCGCGCGCCTCTGGACGGCATTGTCGACAAGTTGCAGGTCCGCACGGTCGGCAGCGTGGTGCCCGCCGGTGAGGCACTCATGGAGATCGTACCGGCGCGGGACCGGCTGGTGGTCCGCTCGCAAGTGCAGCCGACCGATATTGACAGCGTGGCCATCGGGCAGCCCGCGCACGTGCGTTTCACCGCGCTCGATATGCGCACCACGCCCGAGCTGGCAGGGACGGTCACGCAAGTCGGGGCAGACCGCACGGTCGATCACGGGACCAGCCGCTCTTATTATTCCGTCACTGTCTCCATTCCGGATGTTGAGTTCCGCAAGCTGGGAAAAGCGCGGTTGTCTGTGGGGATGCCGGTCGAAGCTTTCATCCAGACCCAGCAAAGGACAATGCTTCAATACATAATTCGCCCGCTTTCGGATCAATTCAAGCGCGCCATGCGAGAGTAACTGTAATACACTCGGGCGTATCGGGGGATTATTCAAATAATTGGTGATTTTCAGAAGTAATTCTCGACGTTCGAAAGGTTTTCGGGCGCGCAATTTACGAGGTTGTCTTCGGGCATGTTTGGAGAGCGACATTGATGTCAAACCGTGCTGATGATGACTCTCGTCCCTTTGCTTCGTCATGGCGAGGCGGCGAAGCCGGCGCGGCCATCCAGAGCGGGCGCAAACCACCCTGGATTGTTTCACCCTGCGGGCTTGCAATGACGAAAGAACGGGACATGCATTCCGCTCAACGAGCCAGGGTATGAGGCGCGGTGAAGCCGATGAAGCGAGGCCTCGCCAAGCTGGCCTTGTCGTCGGGAGCCGCCATGGCGCCCACGCTTGCCGGAGCCCAGGCGATAGGCGCCGGTACGTCCATTGTCATCGACCCGGCGCTGGACCGCGATGATGTCGCCGGAGCGCGCATCGAACCGGCGCTGCGGCCGCGCCCCGTCCTCGTCGGCCCGATGTTCGCGCAGCCGAGTGTCTCGCTGGTTGGCGGGTATGACGGCAATGTCTTCAATCGTCCGGACGGCAGGGGGGACGCGTTCGCCATGGTGATGCCCTCGCTGCAATTGCGCGCCAATCTTCCGCGTCACGCCTTTGCCGTGTCCGCCGCCGGGACAATGCGGCGTTTTGCGCGCTACCGGACCGAGAACAGCGAGGAATTCGCGGTCTCGGCCAATGGCAGGCTCGATTTCGGAGCGCGGAATGCGATCCGGGCTTCGGGCGGGTTTTCCCATCTGATCGAGCCGCGCAGCAGCGCGGGGTCGGTTCCCGACGCCGCCGAGCCGGTCAGCTATAACCGGCTTGAAGCGCAGCTGGGCGCGGGGCTGGCGTTCGGCGCGTTCCGTCTTGCCCCCACCGTGCAATACGAACGGCTCGATTATGATCCGGTCTCGCTTACGGATGGCGGCAAGGCGGACCAGTCGTTCCGCAATACGCGCAAGCTGCGCGGCGAGGCGCGTCTGGACTATGACCTCTCCGGGCTCGTGTCGGTTTTCGGCAGCGCTTCCTATGAAGATCTGGTTTCGACCTCCGCACCGGCGGACGAGCGCCGCGATGCGCGCAGCTATGTGGTTGTGGCGGGCTTCCGCGGGGCGTTGACGCCGCTGCTCTCCGGAGAAGTGCGCGTGGGCTATCAGTGGCGCGACTATGCTTTGCCGGCCTACCGCGATTTCCAGGGCGTGACGTTCCGGGCCGATCTGCAATGGTACGTGACGCCGCTCGTCACGCTGCGCGCGCAGGCGAGCCGGACCTTCCGCAACAGCGGCGACCGGAAGGTCGGTGCCATCCTGACAGACGCTTTCGTGCTGAGCGCCTATTACGATCCGCTGCGCAATGTGCGCCTGTCCGCCATGGCGGCTCTGGAGCGGGGTGATTTCGGCGAGGCGGGCACTCGCACCTGGCGCAAGGCGGCGCGGGTGCAGGCGCAGTATAGCGTGAACCGCTCGCTCTCGTTCGGAGCTTATGCGGCTTTCGTGCGGCAGGATGTCAGCGGGCCGCCGCTGGTGAATGCCTTCACTGGCTTCAGCGCCGGGTTCGGCATGACGGTGACGGTATGAGGCGGCGCCGGGAGCCATGGTCGTGAACCTTCCCGCCCTCTATGAGCCGCGCGCCGGCGTGCCGCAGGTCCTGCCGCAAGGCGGGGGGCATCACGCCTCCGAGGACCCGATTACGGTGCGCTTCCTGCTGGCGATGCTGCGCCGCCGCCGGGAAGTGCTGCTGCTGACACTGGTCAATTGTCTTGTCCTGGCGCTGGTCTGGACGGCGGCGCTGCCCCGGATCTACCGTTCCAGCGCCGATGTGGTGATGATCGCGCGGCCCGTCGAAGTGGTGCCGGATGCGGCCGATCCCGCCGAGGCCGGCATTCCCCGGGACGAAGATGTCGAGACGCAGATCCAGCTGATCCATTCGCGCGAGATGGCGGGGCAAGTGCTGGACAGGACGGGGCTGCTCCGGGACGCGGCGTTCCGCGCCGATGTGATGGAGCCGCGCAATGCGCTGGATAACATCCTGTCTGCGGTGGGCATTCGCAGCAGAACCGGTGCCGCACCGTCCGATGATGGGGAATCGGCCCTCCGCGAAAAGGCGATCACCTATCTGACCGACCGCCTGAGCGTGGCGCGTGTCGGCAATTCGTTCAACTTGCGCATGGCCTTTGGCGATGCCGATCCCGAACGCGCGGCCTTGGTCGCCCATACTTATGCGGGGCTGTTCACGACCGACGATGCGCGCGAACGCGCCCGTTCCCATGCCACGGCGGCCAAAGTGCTGCATATCCGCGTCGATGAACTGCGGCAGGCTGCCAACAAGGCCTTTGCTGCGGTTCAGTCCTACCGGGTGCGCACGGGCCTGCTCAGTTCCGCGGCGACGAGCCTGACCGAACAGGAAATTTCCACTTACAACCAGCAGATCGCTGCTGCCCGCGCCGAAGCCGCGCGGGATACGGCGGCACTTGCCAGCGCGCGGGGGCAGCTGCGGTCTGGCGGGGCGGATAGCGTGGGTGAGGCGGCGGCATCGCCGGTCATTTCCGCCTTGCGCGGGCAGCGTGCCCAGCTGGTCACGCGGGAAGGGGACTTGTCCCAGCGCTACTTCGACAACAACCCCGATCTCGTCACCGTGCGCCGGCAGATCGCTGATCTCGACCGGCAGATCGCGGGTGAAGTGAACCGTTCGATCCAGGCTCTGGACACCCGCGCGCAGTCCTCCGCGCAGCGTCTCTCCTCGCTGCTGGCCAGCCGCGGCGGCACGCGCGCGCAGCTGGGCACGGACAACGCCGCACTGGTCGCGCTTGCCGATCTGGAGAAGCGCGCGGATGCGGCGCAGACGCTCTATCAGTCCTATCTCGAACGCTACAACGAGGTGGTTGCGGGCAGCGGCGCTGAGCAGCCGGCGGCGCGGCTGATCTCCCCTGCCGATGCGCCGGTTCTGCCGGTATCGCCCAACCTGCCGCTCAACCTTGCCCTGGGGGGCGCGGTTGGCGTCCTGCTCGGCGCGTTCCTGGCGATCGTTTCCGAGCTGTCCTACCACGGATTGACCACGCTGGAGGATGTCGAGAGCCGGCTGGGCATTCGCGGGCTGGGATCCGTGCCGGCCTACCGCACGGTCGAGCCCCATGCGGCATCGCCGCTCGATACGGTGCGCGATCATCCCGATGGCGCCTTTGCCGAAGCGCTGCGCAATGTCATCGTTTCCATCCGCCACGCGGCGCCGGGCAGCGGCAAGGTGGTGGCCATCACTTCGGCCGTGCCGGGCGAGGGCAAGACCACGATCACGGCCTGCATGGGCCGGGCGCTGGCGATGGCGGGCGAACGCGTCGTGGTGATCGACTGCGACGTCATCCGCGCGCAGCTCAGCAAGCAGTTCGGCCTCGCTGGCGGCGAACCCGGCTTGCACGAGGCCGTGCAGGCGGAGGCGGGGCTGGTGGCCCAGTACGAGGAGCCGGATTCTCCCTTGCGGGTGGTCCCCATCACCCGGCCCTTTCCCAAGGGCAGGCGGCTGACCGAGCGCGGCGGGCTGCATCGCGTGATCGCGCGCCTGCGCGAAGACTTCGACGTGATCCTCCTCGATTGCCCGCCGATCCTGCCCATCGCGGAATCGCGCGAGATCGTCTCGCTGGCCGATAGCGCGGTTCTCGTCGTCCACTGGCGCAAGACATCCGACCGGGTGGTCAAGGCGGCGCTGCGTCAGTTGCCGCTGCGCACGGTGCAGTCTTTCGGCGTGGTGCTCAATCAGGTCGACATGCGCAAGCAGGTGCGTTTCGGCGGCAATGATGCCGCAAGCTTCTACAAGAAATACGAGGGGTATTACGCATGACGCGCAGGTCTCCGTTCCGCCCCGTCAAAGTGGCGCTCGTGCATTACTGGCTGGTCTCCATGCGCGGCGGCGAGCGGGTTCTGGAAGGGCTGCTGGACCTGTTTCCGGACGCGGACGTGTTCACTCACGTTTACGATCCCGCCAAGATGTCCGAAAAGATCCGGGCCGCCCATGTGCGCGAGACGTTCATTGGCCGGCTGCCCGGCGCCCGCAAGCACTACCAGAAATACCTGCCGCTGATGCCGATGGCGCTGGAGGAACTGGACCTGCGTGCCTACGACCTTGTGATCAGCAGCGAATCCGGTCCCGCCAAGGGCGTCATCACCCGGCCGGATGCCTTGCACCTTTGCTATTGCCACTCGCCCATGCGGTACTTGTGGGACCACTATCCGGACTACAAGGCTTCGGCCGGAACCTTCAGCCGGATGGCCATGCCGCCGATGTTCCACCGCTTGCGCCAGTGGGATGTCAGTTCGGCCAGCCGGGTGGACGGGATCATTGCCAACAGCAGCTTCATCGCCCGCCGCATCCGCAAGGTCTGGGGCCGGGAAGCGACAGTGGTTCATCCCCCCGTGGCGGTGGAGGAATTCAAGCCGTCCGCGCAAGTCGGCGGCCGTTATCTCTGGGTCAGCCAGATGACGCCCTACAAGCGCGCCGACGTGGCGCTGGAGGCTTTCAACCGGCTGGGCGTGCCCGCGCTGATGGTGGGGGACGGCGAGATGTTCAAATCGATCAGCGCCCAGGCCGGTCCCAACGTGGAGGTTCGCAAACGCCTGAGTTTCGCCGAGCTGAAAGAGGCCTATGCCAGTTGCAAGGCGCTGGTTTTCACGCCTGAGGAGGATTTCGGGATCGTTCCGGTGGAGGCCAATGCCAGCGGGCGTCCGGTGATTGCCTATGGGCGGGGCGGCGTCACCGATTCCATTGTGGATGGGAAGACGGGCCTGTTCTTCGGCGAGCAGACCGCGGACTCGCTGGCCGAGGCCATGACCCGTTTCGAGGCGTGGCTGCCCCGGTTCCGGGCCGAGGATGCGATCGCGAACGCCGCACGGTTTTCCCGCGATGCCTTCGCCGCCGGATTTCTGGCGGCGCTGGAATCCTGCCGCCACGGCCAGATGCGGCAGGTGGCGTGATTCGATGAACCCGGTCTCTAAAACAGGGGGTAACATGCTGTTTCGCACGATGATCTTGGCAGGATGCGCGATGCTGATGGGCTGCGCGAGCACAGCGACGCGCCCTTTGCCGAGTGTCGATCTCGTCGAATACCGCCTTGCTCCGGGCGACAAGCTTCGGCTCGACGTCTTCCGGGAAGCGGGGTTCTCGGGCGAATATACGATCAACGATCAGGGCATGATCGGCGTACCCGAAATGGGCGACGTCCGGGCGGCCGGAAAGACGCTGGCCCAGTTGCGCAGTGACCTGACGGCGGTACTGCGGCGGGACTATGTCCGCAATGCCCGGATCAACCTGGACGTGGTCAGCTACCGCCCGATCTACATCCTGGGCGAAGTGGAGAAGCCGGGGGAATATGCCTTTGCCGGCGGGATGTCGGTCTATGCGCTGGTCGCCAAGGCCGGCGGTTTCACCTACCGCGCGAACGCGCATGTGGTCTGGATACGGCACGCCGGGGAAGCCTCGGAGGCGGCTTACGAACTGACGAGCGGCGCATCGGTGCTGCCGGGCGATACGGTCCGGATCGGGCCGCGGTATATCTGAGGCGCGGGCAGTGCGGCACGATCCTCTCCTGCGTGCGGACCGGCCTGAACGCGTGGTGCTGTTCCACGATTTCAGCGAGGCTCTGGGCGGCGCTTCCTATCTGGTGCAGGTGCTGATCGGCCAGTTGCGCGCGTGCGGGATTCCGGTGACGTTCTTTGCCGGGGACGATGGCGCCAATTTCCAGCGCGATGACGTCGAGTTCATCCCGCTTCACGGGAAACCGCTGCTGGAGCGCTCGGCCTTTGGTGCGCTGACTCTGGGATTGTGCAATCCGCGCGGGTTTCTGGCGGTGCGGGACTGGATCCGGCGGAACGATACGCCGGGCACTGTCTATCACTTGCACGGCTGGTCCAAGATCCTGACCCCTTCCTTGTTCGCAGCCTTGCGGCCGGTGCGCGAACGGCTGATCCTGCACGGGCACGACTATTTCAATACTTGCCCCAATGGCGCTTTCTTTCACTACGGGGCCGAGCGCGAATGCGGGCTGGAACCACTGTCCCGCGCCTGCTTGCGCAGTTCCTGCGACAAGGCCTCTTATGCCCAAAAGCTGTGGCGTTCCGGGCGTGAGGGTCTGCGGCGCGGCCTTGGTGGCGGGGTAGCTCCTGCCGAGAGGATGCTGCTGATCCATCCGGGGCAGGCCGGGCCTTTCGCGATAGGGCAATGGCCGCCGGAAAAGCTCTTTGCCGTCCGCAATCCCGTTTCCCCGCCTTGCACGCAGCGGGTGCAGGCCGAGAACAACCGGGGCGTGGTGTTCATCGGCCGAATCTCGGTGGAGAAGGGGGCCGATCTTGCGGCGCGGGCGGCCGCTCTGGCCGGATTGCCGGTGACTTTCGTGGGCGACGGAAGCGAGGTGGCGCGCATCCGCGCGCTGAACCCCCATGCCACTTTCCTTGGGAGGCAGGACCGGGGCGGCGTGGCGCGGGCGCTGGCACAGGCGCGGCTGGCGGTCATGCCCAGCCGCTGGGCCGAGCCTTTCGGGCTGGTCGCGCTGGAGGCGATCGGCTCGGGCGTCCCGGTTATCGCGAGTGATCGCGCGCTGGTGGCCGGGGAGATCGCGCAGGCCGGTTTCGGGCTCTCCGTCGAGACGTCCGATATCGCCGCCTTTGCCGCAGCAATGGCGGAACTGCACGCGGACGATGCGCGCGTTGCGGCGATGTCGCGGGCCGGACGCGCTTCGTACCACACGCTGTGCAACAGCGAGGAAACCTGGGCCGATGAGATCGTTGGGCACTACCGCGCCGTTGTCGCACCCCGGGCGCCGCTGCGGATGGCCCGGCGCAGGGAGGGAACATGATGCGGGGAGGGGATATGACGCAGAGAGGGGCCATGACGGGAGGAAGAACGCGCGAGGTTTCGTCTCTGGACGTGATGCGGCTGCTCGCCGCGCAGGCGGTCATGTTCTATCATCTGGTATTCCTGTCCTGGGCGGAATCTGCAGGATCGCACGGGATACGGGCCGTTGTCGGGAACCCCATGGCGTTTCCGCAGGCGGTTGCCTGGGCCAGCGTGGGCTGGGTCGGCGTGCAGATCTTCTTCGTGATATCGGGCTTCGTCATCCTGATGTCGGCGCAGAACAAGTCCGCGTCCGATTTCCTGATCGGGCGGGTCACGCGCATCGCGCCGGCGCTCTGGTTCTTCACGGTGCTTTCCGCTGCGATCGTGCTTGCGTGCAGTGTTCTTCCTCTGGGGGAACTGTCGGTGCGGTTCCTGCGATCGATGGTCCTGTTTCCGGTCGGTCCCTGGGTGGACGGGGCGGTCTGGACGCTCGTGGCCGAGGCGGTTTTCTATGCTGCGGTTTTCGTGCTGATCCGGATGGACATGATCGGCCGCATCACGCCGGTCCTGGTGGCGGTCACGCTTTTCAACGTCCTGTTCTGGGCCGCGGTTCTTGCAGGTGAGGCGGGCATTCTGGGCGAGGCGGGGCATCGCCTTGCGGGGGCAGCCTCGTCCTACAAGCTGCGGGTCACGCTGATCTCGACGAACTGCTATTTCGCCGTCGGGGCATCGCTCTATCAGATCTTCATGCGGCGTAATGTTCCGGTTCATGCCGCGCTGTTCGGGCTGAATTTCCTCGCCGCCCTGGTCTCCACCTTTTACGCGGCGCGTTCGAGTGTGGGTGTCGCCCAGTTCGGGCAGACGCCGCTTGTGGCCGTGGGCGTATGGGGCGTTGCAACGCTGGTCATGAGCGGATGCGTCCTGCGCCGGATCGGCTCGAAAGGCAGCTTCGTGCCGTTCGCGACGATGGCGGGCCTGCTGACCTATCCGCTTTACCTGATCAACCAGATTACCGGCGGGTTCCTGCTGGGACTGGGCTATCGCAGCGGGCTCGCGCCAGTGCTTGCGGTGATCGTGGCCGCTGGCCTGTGCACAGTGTTCGCGGGCCTTTTTGCCCTGCTGATCGAGCGGCGGCTGCAAGCGGGCTTGTCGAAGATCCTGAAACACCAGTTCCGGCGCCCGGCACCGGCGTTGCAAGAGGCCTGATTCATGATGACCGGTAGCCGAGGTCTGAGGATTTTCGTCGTGATCGCCACGGTCGGCCGCGCCGGACTGGTGCGCCGCACTGTGGATATGCTGGCCGATCAGACTCGCCCGGCGGACGGCGTGGTGATCGCCAGCGTTGCGCCGCAGGACGTGGCGGGCGTGGAGCAGGCGCGCGGTTCACCCGAGATCCTCTTTTCGGAAAAAGGACTGTGCCGCCAGCGCAACCGCGCCCTCGCCGCGCTGGAAGGGCGGGCGGATGTGATCGTCTTTCTCGACGATGATTTCATCCCCGCGCCGGACTACATCGCCCATGTCGAGGCGCTGTTTGCAGCGGATCCGGGGCTGGTCGGCCTTACCGGCGATCTGCTGGCTGATGGGGTGCAGTCCGGAGGATTCACTGTCGAACAGGCGCTGCAGATCATCGCCCTCCGCCCGGAGCGTTTCCCGCCGGTGATGATCACCCGCCACGAACTCTACGGGTGCAATATGGCGATCCGGGTCGAAGCGGCGCGGGGGCTGCGTTTCGATGAGAACCTCCCGCTCTACGGCTGGCAGGAAGACGTGGATTTCACCAACCGGCTGGGCCGCAGGGGGCGCATGATCGCCTCGTCGCGCGTGACGGGCGTCCATCTCGGCTTCAGCGGGGGGCGCACTTCGGGCAAGCGGCTGGGCTATTCGCAAGTGGCGAATATCGTCTATCTCAAGCGCAAGGGCACGATGCGGCCCGGTTTCGCCAACCGGCTGGTGACGAAGAACCTGTTCGTCAACGCGCTGCGCAGCGTGAAGCCGGAACCGGCGATTGACCGCCGGGGGCGGCTGGCCGGAAACCTGCTGGCGATGATGGACTGCCTGCGCGGCCGCGTCGATCCGCGCCGGATTCTGGACATGTGATGGGGACGGGTATGGTGGAAGCGTTGCTGGCCTTTGCGGGCCTTTATCTGGCCGGGTGGTGCGTTACGGCATGGTGCTTTTCGGGCATTCAGGGGCCTGTCTCCGTGCCGGGGCGCCTGCGCCGCGACATCCGTGACGGGGTCTTCTGGCCGGTCTGGCTGGTGCTGTTCGGGCTGTTCTGGCTGATCGGATTGCGGCGGCAGGCGTTTGAGAACGACTTGCCGGGGGAATGAGGCGTTTTACACCGGATAAAGCTGATACGGCGCGGGCAGCGATCTGCGCTCCGCAATCGCCACGGCGGTAACGATCCCGAAGCCGAACGCCGCCATGCCGCCGAAATCGGCATCACCCACCATCAGCGAGACGACGAAGGGCGGGATATAGGAAAATCGGAAGGCTGGCAGGATGAACCGGGCCTCGGCCGTGGCGCCGCGAACCTGACGCAGCAGGCATTGCAGCACGAAGGCATAGAACAGGGCGCCGCCGATCAGGCCGGTGCTGCTGAACACGCCCACCACGCTGCTCGACGAGCGGGTGCTGCCCAGCCCGACGCCGAAGCCGTGGCTGTCCGTCAGGCTGGCGAGAGCAGTGGAGCGCCACATGCCGCGCTCGGTAAATGAGCTCGACGATTGCTTTTCCAGCACCATGCGCTGGACCATGGCATAGACGGGATCGAGCACTTGCGGCTGCAGGATGATTGCCAGCGCCACTGCGGCCACGGCCAGCACCGTGACCGACATTTCGCCGCCCAGCCCCTGCCGGTAAATGGCGCCCTTGCGCTCGCCGGCATTGATGCGGGCGAGCCATTCGAGCGCGGTGACAAGCACGAATACGCCCACGCCCACGAGTGTCCCCGAAGAGGTCGACAGCCAGGCGCAGAGCGCGAGAAGCCCCATCGCGGCCGGCGCGAGGAGATCGCGCAGCCGGGGGGATTCCATGGCGCGGCGGTAGAAATAGAGCGCGCTCAGGAAGGCCAGGCACTGCGCGCCGAAGGCCGAGGCTTCGGGCATCAGGCCGACCACGCGCTTTCCGCCCAGCACTTCGATTTCGGTCAGCAGCGCGTAGCTGGCGGTGCGGAACGGCTCCAGCAGGGGCGTGATCGGAAGGAACTGGCTGGCATAGTCCAGCAGGCCGGTGGCGACCGTGACGAACCCGCCCAGGCACATCGCGCGCAAGGCATGTTGGCGCATCGCGGCGGGTTGCAGCAGGCGGGCAAAGGCGAAGACGGAGAAGACCGAGATCGAAAGATAGGCGAATTGCGAGATGTTCTGCATGTTGGGCTGCAGCGGTGAGGGCGCGCTTACGATCCCCCGCATCGGCACGACCATCACGGCGCCAGCGAACAGGCGCGGCAGAAACAGCGTGGAGATCAGCGCGACCAGCCAGAACAGCGTCAGCAGCATCAGCCGTTCGGGCAAGACTGCCAATGTCAGAAAGGCCGCCGGCCCCCCGCGATCAAGGAATGTCCGGCCGATCAGCAGCAGCGACACCACCGGCGTGGCGGTGAATGTCAGCCCTCCGGTCAGGGCGGTGGGGATGACGGCAAAGGCCCCCACCGGCATCGTCGCGAAGAACAAGTAGAGCAGCACCGGCTTGCGGCTGGACAGGCCCCACAGGGCAAGCGCCCAGAACAACGCGATCGGGATGGCGTTCACGCTCTCTGCCTCGGTTCAGGCGTGGTCCCAGGCGGTGATGGTCCGCCCGATCATCGCCTCGAATGCGGCCCGGCGCGGGGCAAGGTAGTCCGACAGCCAGGCCCGCGCGCCGCTTTCGTCGATCCGGACCTTGTCGAACGTGCGAGTCGATGCCTGCCGCAGGTGCGTGACCATTCCTGCGGGCAAGTGCCTGCGCGCGATGGACCATAGGGCGGAGTCCCGGACGCTTGCCACTAGTGGGAAGCGCGGCTTGCGGCTGGTCGGCGGGGAGCGGTGCCGATCCGCAAGCTGGGCGTCTTCGTATTCGAACGGCGCGAGTTCGAGCCAGTCGATGCAGCGCGCCAGAACCTCGCGGCGGCTGGCGCGCAGTTCCTCGGCCACGATCACGTGGATCTGCGATGGCGGGAAGTGGTCCAGATAGGCTTGCAGCTGCAAGGCATAGTCGGAGGTATCGCGGTAGAGCGCATTTGCGCGCACGGCACGGTCCAGCGGAAGCGGTTCCTGGAATTCCTTGAAGCGCTGCCAGTAGTGGCCGATGGCGCGCGTGACGGGTTCTCGCACGGTATAGATGATCCGCGCATCGGGGCAGGCTGCGGCGATGCGGGCGGCGACATCGCCGTGGTGCGGGGCCTGCGAGTAGTAAACGCTGCCTTCGCCGCGGTAACGGGCCTGTTCGCCACCGGGCCAGAGGCCAAGATAGGCCTGCCAGTCGTGCGAGCAGGGCTGGCGCGCCATGATCGGCCAGGCTGTGCGCAGTCTGTCCTGATCGACGAAGTAACAGGGCTCCTTCTCGGAGCTCATGCAAATGCCGGGGTGGGCATCGAGATAGGCGTGCAGCGCGCTCGATCCCGCCTTGGAGGCACCGATGATGAAGAGATTGGGGCCGGCGCGCGGATAGGCAGCGCAAGCTGCGGGGGGATCTGCACAGGGGGCTGCAACATGCGGGATCAAACGTGCCTCCGGGATCGGGAAGTAGTCTGCGTTCGAGCCTATCCGCCCGGCCCCTCTCGCGGAAAACGAGTATGCTCGGGAATGATCCTAGTCTGCGCAGGAGCGGGGCTTTGAGCGGCTGGAGGCGGCGTTTCATACCGTGACTCGTTGATCAGAACGCATGTCCTGTTCTTTCGTCATTGCGAGCCCGAAGGGTGAAGCAATCCAGGGCGGTTTGCGCCGACTCTGGATTGCCGCGTCGGCTTCGCCTCCTCGCAATGACGAAGCAAAGGGACGAGCGTCATCAGCAGCGAACTTTGGTGTCAGAGGCGGGCATCAATCCGCCAAATCGGATGAAAATCTGCACCGGGCGCGAAACGCAAATGGGGCACGGCCGTGGCCGCACCCCATTCCTGCATCCTTCCGGCGAACCGGAAAGCCGTCAGACGACGAGGATGTCCGAAGAGTCGAGGATCTCGTCGTAGAACGTGACCGTGGTCGTGCCGTAAGTCAGGACGGTGTTGCCCGATCCGGTGTAGTCGAGCGTGTAGCTGCCGCCATCGGTGAGCTGGACCTGGTCGATCCCATGCTCGAAGTCGAAGACCTTGTCGGTCCCGTCGGCGGAATCGAACATGAAGATGTCGTGACCGCCTTCGTTGTCGTTCCCGTCGTTGGCATTGTCGCCATAGAGGACATCATTGCCGTCGCCGCCGATGATCACGTCATTGCCGTCGCCGCCATAGAGGCGGTCGTCCTGTCCGCCCCCGTCCAGCGTATCGTCCCCGGCACCGCCGTAGAGCTTGTCGTCCGAGCCTTCGCCATAGAGGACGTCGTTGCCGTCATCGCCATAAAGGCGGTCCTGGTTGGCGCCGCCGTAAACCGTGTCGTCACCGCCCGCGGCGTGGACGGCATCGTTCCTCCCGCCGGCATCGATGATGTCCGCATCCGGGGTGCCTTCAATCTTGTTGGCGTAAGTATCGCCGGTAATATCCGTCATGAGAATTTCCTTTCCGTCTTCTGCCCTGTGTCAATCTGCACTGCATGAGCAGTGCCTCTTGATCACGTGGTGCCGGCTCCCCTGTTTGATATTATCGGCAAATATATCTCTTCATGAGATAGGTGGTTTATAAATTGCATTGTGAAATGTTTGCAACATGGTTGAGGTGTTGTCATTTCGTTGTGATTGATTTTATTCGTAATAATGGATAGAAAATAGGTATTTATATATAAGTATTATTTTTGATTTAATCGATTGTGTGTTGAGAGGATGGGTGCCGGCGCCTGTTTTGCGTTTCCTTGTCCCGGTTCAAAACGGATTCGTTTCATGGCCAGCGGTGCGCGATCATCCGGGGGTCAGGTGCCGGAGGCGCGGTCTTGCGGACATCGCTCTTCGTCGAAGATGCGGATGCGGTAGCGCGTCGTATCGCCCTGGGGGCTGGCGCGGGGCGCTATCGAGAGCGAGAGGCTCTGGCCTTTGCGCAAGGTCAGTTTCAGATCGATATCGCCCGGCGCCGTGCCGGCCCGCGAGAGCAGGGTATGCTCGTTGCGGGAAAGCGCGGCCACAATACCGTCGCTGCTGCGGGGGGATACCGTAAACTCGGCCAGAACCCGCAACCGGCTGTCGCGCGCGGCGATGTGGCGCAGGACAACGGCGCTGTCGGGCCCTTTTACCGCGGGGAGCACGGTGTCTGCCGCAAGCCGCAGATCCCGCATGTCGCTTCGCCCCAGATAGGGCGTCCAGGGTACGCCGGTGCGCTGCTGGCCGGCCATGACTTCGAATGGAATGTCGCGTCCGGCGATCCGGACGAAGCGCTGGAAGCCGTCACCCGAGGCTTGAAATTGTCCGGGGGCGGGATAGCCGAACTGATAGAAACTGTCTGCCACCAGCGGATTGCATCCCAGTTGCACGGAAGCGGCAGTGAGCGGCGCCTTGCCGATCAGCACGAGCGCCCGGTCATCCCGCAGGGCGAGCGAACGGGGATCGAGCGGAGCGCCGGTGGCATCGAAGGCGGAGACAGTCCGGGTATCGATGCTGACCGCACGCGGCGCGCCCCACAGCACTTCGATCCTGCGGCCGAACTTGCGGACGAAAGTAAACCGGTCCGGGCTCGTATCGCGGGCTTGCAGGCCGGCCAGCCGCGCCTGCATGAAGCGGAATGCTTCGCCCGCGCCGGTCAGGGCGCCGTCGCGCCGCACCAGCGGGACAAGCCCGTCGCCCCGCTCGTTGAGCGGATACCAGTCCATCTCGCTGACGCCCAGCGCGGCGAGCGTGGCATAGCCGCGCAGCAGATCGTCGGGGGCGCGTTGCGGGTCCGCACTGCCGAACTCGGTCACGTGGAGCGGCAGGTGCGCGGCCGGGCCATAGCCGCGCAGCAGGCCGATCTGGGCCGGCAATTGGTCGATCGGCGTGGTGTAGGGATGGACCGCGAGTCCTTCGATGGCATCGGCGCCGGGCAGGTCGAGCAGGGGCCAGAGAAAGCCGCCCGGCAGCGAATGGGTAGAGCCGCCGAGCACTTTCACGTCCGGCCGTACTTGCCGGACGGCCTGCGCGGCGGCGCGCACCATGGCCAGATGATAGCGCCCGCGTTCGCTGAGCCCGGCGTCCTTCACTGGGCCGGAGACGAAATTGCCGCTATTGACTTCGTTGCCGATCTCCAGCGTGTCGATCCGGGGAAAACGCTGCACCAGGGCAGCGGCGAACTGGCCGAAAGCGGCGAGCGCCCGGGCCGAGTGCGGCGTTTGGCCGTCATCGTAAAGCGGGTTGCCCCAGTTGAGTGTCAGCGTGATCCTGACTTTGCTGTCCGCGAAACGGTCAGGCCATGTCGTGATCGGCTTGTCGAAGCTGTAGCGGCCCGGTGTTCGCTCGACATCGGCCCAGCGGATGCTGTCGCGCAGGCGCGGCACCGGCAGGTCCAGCGCCGCTTGCGCGGTCCGCAGGCTCCACCCCTGGGAAAAGTTTGACGCCGCGCCCAGTTCGATGGGGGGCGGGGACGCATCGCTTGCCTTTGCCGCGATGGCGATCACCATGGCCGCCGCGCAGGCGATGCGGAGTCCGGCTTGGGGCATCACGGCCGCCGGAGAGCTTGCGCGATCGCGTCCTGCAGCATGGCGACGCCTGCGTGCGCATCGGCCACGGCGCGGTCGCGCTCTTCGGTGGGGACGGGGCGCTGCATCGCGTCCCGTAGCCGCACGGCCGCGGCTTCGCCCGATGTCCGGACCGGGCGGCAGAGCCGGTCTTCGCACCCGACCGAGCGGAGGAAGGCGTCCAGCTTGGGGTCCCAGGCCAGCGCGAGAAAGGGCACGCCGCAGGCATAGGCCGCGATCACCGCGTGCATACGGAAGGCCGCCAGTGCGTCGAGACCGGCGATCAGGTGCACCAGTTGCTCCGGCGTGCGGGGATCGGGGAAGCTGACGGCGCTGCCCAGCGCACGGAAAGCGGGCTCTAGTCTCTGCGCGCAGGCGCGGTCTTCCGGCGAGCCGTTGGTGAAGACCGCGACGCGGTTGCCCCGTGCGACGAGCGCGCGGGCGAGGGCGATATACCAGGCGTCAAGGCTGGCGGCGTCGGGCGCCTGCTCGGCGTGATAGCGAAGCGCGAGCTGGCTGGTCACATTGAGGCCGATCACGGGCGGATCGTTCGTCTGGCGGCCGGGCGCCACGCGATAGCGCCGGGCCGCGAGCAGGCCCGGATCACGCACCAGCGTGGCTTCGAGGCCGCTTTGCGTCCCGGCAAGATCGTTCCAGATCCGGCGTGAGCGCTCGTCCCTGACCGATACGCCTTTGATGACGCCATGGCGCAGGGCCTTTCCCAGCAGGGCCCGTCCGCGCGGGCTCCAGTTTCCGGCCGCGCCGCAGCCATGGAAGAAAACCGGCAACCCGCGCCGGGCGGCCTCTTCCACGACAAGGCCGATCTTGGTGGGAAAGTTGAGGTCGAGATCGGTCATCAGGTTGCCCCCGCCGATCACCACGCCGTCCGCCCCGTCGAGCGCCTGCCGGTAGTGCGGCCGCCAGACCCGCCGCGACTGGATCGCCAACGGCGCGCGCACCGCGAGGCGCCGCAGAGGCGCGGGACAGGCATCGAGCACGCGCATCTGCGCCGAACGGTTGGCGGAACCGGCACCGAACGTGGTCCGTCCGGCAAGGTCCACCGACCAGGTGTCCGGCGCGGCGCCGCAATCGATCAGCGTCTGCTCCAGACATTCGCTGAGCAGTCCATCGCCCAGGTTCGGGCTGTATTTCACATTGAATACACGCACCCGCACGCCGTTTTGGCGCTGTTCCGGGCGTGCTTTCTGCAAGGCGGGCCGCTCTGGGGGATGGTCCGGAGCGCGATCGTCCGGAGCGCGATCGTCCGGAGCGCGATCGTCCGGGGCGGGAGCGGCTTGGCTGGAGGAAAGGGCTGTCAGGGGCAATTCATGGGCTCCTTCCGGAAAGAGCGGTCAGATGGCGGGCCGCGTCCAGCTCTTCGGCGACGCGCCGGATCACGCCGGAGGACGTGGGCAGGTATTCGAACCGTCCCTGCCGTCCTGCGAGAACGATTCCGGCCCCGGCAATCCGGTCCAGCACCTGCCGGATGTTCGCGTTCGAACCGGGCGTGTAGAGCGGGTAGCAGTTCCGGACCCGTTCATGCCCTTCCAGCGCGAGTCCTTGGGCCAGTCCGAGGTCGGCCATGTGGCGCTGGAAATCGGCAAAGGCCGCGCCGGGATCGTGGCGTCCCTGTTTCGGGATGGTGGCCTCTACGGAGAGGAATTCCCGGCCCGTGCGGGGTTCGGGGTAGATGCGCGAATGGATCGTGGCCCGTTTCCACCAGCCTGCGCGGTGGAAATTGTAAAGCACGTTGCCCAGTCGCGGATCGAGACTGGCGGCCGAAACGAACAGGGTCGTCATGTCGAGCGACACCAGCCCACTGCCGGTGCCGAACATCACCTTGTGCAAGGAATCGAGCGCGATCGTGCTCACCACCGCTTCGGCGCGCAGCGTGCCGGCGGTGGTGCACAGGAGGAAGAAGCGGTCTTTGCGGTGCAGCGCGAACAGCTCTTCCCCGAACCGGAATTCGACGCCGCGCGCGGCAAGATGCGCGACGATGCGCGCGAAGATGGGGGCAAAGCCCTCGCGCGGCCGGACATGGAGCAGGGGGCGAGGGCGGGGGCTGGCTGCCGTCAGGGTGCGCAGCGCCATGCGGGCAAGCCCGCCGGGCCGGGTCGCCCGTGCCACGAAAGCCATGCGGTGGAAGAAGAAGGATTCGTCGATTTCGTGCGGCGGCACGTGGTGGAACCGGGCAATGTAGGATGCCAGCCCGCTGCTCTCGAACAGGCGGCGGCCCAGCCGTTTGCGGCAGAGGGCATCCAGCGTGCCGTCCCGGCGGACCGTCAGCCGGGACCATGCCAGATCCGCGATCGTGCGAACCATGTCCGGCAGCGGCTGATCCAGCCATTCGCGTGGTTCGAAGGGATAGTGCCGCACAGTTCCGTCCGGCGCGATGCGGCGCTGTACCCGCGCGACGGTGGGGCACAGGTCCCGCAGTCCCGGCGCCAGATCGAACAGCCTTGCGCCCTGTTCGTAGAAGATCGATCCAGCATCGAAAGTGTAAGGGCCGATATGGCTGGCGCGATGCAGGCCGCCCGCTTGCGCGCTGCGCTCGATAACCAGCACGCGCAGGCCCGCCCGGCTGAGCTGGTCCGCGGCGGCCAGCCCGGCGATTCCGCCGCCCAGCACCACCACAAGGCCCTCTGGCCGGGAAGGCGCCGGGTCACGCATTTCCGCGCCGCCGCATCTTCGGCCGGTTCGGGCATTCGCGGCCTGGGCGTCCTGTGCATTGCAAGATGGCGCTCCGGGAATTCTGGCATTGCCCATGGTCTTGCCGGTTCGGGCTGCAGGTTGTGCGTTGCCGCAGGAGTAACCCGTTGATGCGCACGCCGGTTATCGCAACTGGACCCGTTTCGGATGCAATGCGCGCCTTGCTTGCATGGGTCTCTCCGGGCAACGATCGCCGGGCCCTCTTGCCACGGTGCCTGCTGCGCTGCACAAGGGCCGCCTATGCGCATTGCCATCATCGACGACAGCGCCGCGCGCGCCTCCATCCTGCAGGAGGGTATGGCCGCGCTCGATGATTGCGAATTGTTCATCATCACCGAAAGGCGCGGCCTGCTGGCCCGGATTGGCGAGATCAATCCCGATATCGTGCTGATGAACCTCGGCAACCCGTCACGCGACGTGCTCGAAGAGTACTTTGCGGTCAGCCGCGCGCTGCAGCGGCCGATCGCCATGTTCGTGGACGAATCGGATGACGAATCGATCGTGGCTTCGGTCGAGGCCGGGGTGTCGTCCTATGTCGTGGATGGCCTGGCGGCGGGGCGCATCCGGCCGATTCTCGATCTGGCTGTCACCCGGTTCAACGCTTTCTCGCGGTTGCAGCAGGACCTTGCCGAAGCCAAGGGCAAGCTGGCCGAGCGCGAAACCATCGACAAGGCCAAGCGCATCCTGATGGACAGCCGGGGGCTGCCCGAACCGAAGGCCTATGCGGAACTGCGCAAGGCGGCGATGAACCAGGGCAAGCGGATCGTGGACATCGCCGAGGCCATAGTCACGGCCCACAATCTCATGGGAAATGTCTGATGGGGTTGGGAAATCTGGGGGTTTCTTCGAAGTGAGCACCGAACTGACAATCGGCTTCCTGCCTCTGGTCGATGCCTGCCTGCCGATCCTCGCGCACGAGCATGGCTTTGCCGAGGAGGCGGGGGTGTCGCTGCGGCTGGTCAAGGACATGAGCTGGGCCACGGTGCTCGACCGTCTGCTCTACGGCCACAGCGATGCCGCGCATCTGGTGGCGCCGCTGGCGATTGCCGCCACACTGGGCCGGGGACGTCCCGCGCAGCCGCTGTCGGTGCCGTTCGTGCTGGGCCTCAACGGCAATGCCATCACGCTGCGGCCCGAGCTGGCGCGGCAAGTCCGGCCCGAGGGCGGGATGGGCACGCCGGCCGAAGTCGGTGCCGCGCTCAAGACCATTGCGCAGGAGCGCAGCAAGGCTGGCCGGCCGCTGACGTTCGGCGTCGTCCACCGCTATTCCAGCCACAACTACATGCTGCGCTACTGGCTCGCGGCTTGCGGTATCCGGCCCGACCATGATGTTGATATTTCTACGGTTCCGCCGCCGTTCTGCGCCGATGCGCTGAAGCAGGGCGAAGTCGACGGGATCTGCGTGGGCGAGCCGTGGAACAGCGTGGCGGTGGAGCAGGGCGCAGGCGAGATCGTGCTGTCGACGGCGCAGATCTGGCGGCGCGGGGTCGAGAAGGTTCTGGCCCTTCGCGAGAGCGTGCTGGAGGAAAAGCGCGAAGGCGTCGAGCGTCTGATCCGGGCCTTGTGCAAGGCTGGCGGGCATTTCGTCGACCCGGCGAACTGGGAGCGGAATGCGGAAATTCTGGCGCGTCCCGAGTATCTCGACGGGTCCGCCGAACTGATCCGCCGGGCGATTTCCGACCAGTTGCTGATCGCGCAGGAAGGGCCGCTGGTTCACTACCCCGATTTCATGTTCCAGCACCGCGAGGCGGCGAACTTTCCCTGGGTCAGTCAGGCGGAGTGGCTCTACACCCAGATGGTGCGCTGGGATGGCACGCCTTTCGATGCGGAAGAGTGCCGCAAGGCGGCCCGCGTATTCCGTCCCGATGTGTACCGCAGTGCACTTCTGGGGACTGGAGCGCCGCTTCCCGGAGCCAGTTCGAAGGTTGAGGGCAGCCTTGCATCGACCACTGTCGTGGGAACGCAGCAGGGTTCCATGACATTGGAAAAGAACATTTTCTTTGATGGGATGGTGTTCGATCCGAACGATATCGAGGGGTATATTTCGCGCCTTCCCTGATCCCCGTTTGCTGTTGCACTGCAAAAAGGGGCTTTACGCGAATGGGCCGAATCGCTTAAACAGTGCGTGACGCAGGACGGTTGTCTCCCAAGGACGGGAGCGGATCAGAACCGGACTGTGGCTTTCAACAATCAGTGGCAACGCAGCCGCCCGATGTCGTCCCCAGAGGACGTGCGTCGAGGCGGTTTTTCGCGTTTGCCGTTCGGACGTGGGGTTGGTTTCGATGAGCATGGATCGGGGGTTCTGTTTCACACGTCGCGCAGCGGTTATCGCGCTGATGGCGAGCGTTGCACTGGCGGGATGCGGCCACAAGAGCGAGGCGCCTTCGGGCGAGACCGTGAAGGCCGCTTCGGCGAACGGCGCGGTTGAAAAGCCGGTGCTCAAGCTCGGCTTCATCAAGCTGACCGACATGGCCCCGCTGGCGATTGCCAAGGAAAAGGGGTTCTTCGCGGCGGAAGGCCTCAACGTCACGCTCGAACCGCAGGCCAACTGGAAGGTCCTGCTCGATGGCGTGATCGGCGGCCAGCTTGACGGCGCGCATATGCTCGCCGGCCAGCCGATCGCGGCGACGCTGGGCATCGGCACCCAGGCCGACCTGATCGCGCCGCTCAGCCTCGACCTCAACGGCAATGCGATCACCGTGTCGAACAAGGTCTGGGCGCAGATGGAACCCAGCTTGCCCAAGGGCCCGGACGGCAAGCCCGTGCACCCGATCTCGGCCTCGGCGCTCAAGCCGATCGTCGACAGCTACAAGAAGCAGGGCAAGCCCTTCAACATGGGCATGGTCTTCCCGGTTTCGACCCACAACTACGAACTGCGCTATTGGCTGGCGGCCGGTGGCCTGAACCCCGGTTACTACCTGCCGGGCGACATCAAGGGCACCACCGATGCCGACGTCCAGCTTTCGGTCACGCCGCCGCCGCAGATGCCCGCGACGCTCGAAGCCGGCACGATCGAAGGCTACTGCGTGGGCGAGCCGTGGAACCAGGCTGCCGTTCAGAAGAAGATCGGCGTGCCGGTCGTGACCGACGACGGCATCTGGCACGACAACCCGGAAAAGGTCTTCGGCATCCGCAAGGACTTTGCCGAGAAGTATCCGAACACCACTGCTGCCATGCTGCGCGCGATCATCAAGGCCCAGCAGTGGCTTGATGCCGACGGCGGCAAGAACCGGGCCGAGGCGGTCAAGATCCTCAGCCAGTCGAACTACGTGGGCGCGGACGCGGACGTGATCGCCGCCTCGATGACCGGCAAGTTCACGTTCGCACCGGGCGACACCCGTCCGGCGCCGGGCTTCAACATCTTCTTCGACAAGTACGCCGGCTATCCGTTCTATTCGGACGCCATCTGGTACATGACCCAGATGCGCCGCTGGGGCCAGATCCCGGGCGACCATGACGATGGCTGGTATGTCGAAAAGGCCAAGGCCGTCTATCGCCCGGACCTCTATCTCGCCGCCGCCAACAAGCTCGTCGCGGACAAGGTGATCCCGGCTGCCTCCGTGCCTGAAACCGACGGTTTCAAGCCGGTCGACAACGGCTTCCTCGATCACGTTCCCTACGATGGACACAAGCCGAACGCTTATATCCAGTCGCTCAAGATCGGCCTCAAGCAGGGCCAGAAGGTCACGGCTTCGGGCGTAACCGGCGGCTGACAGCCTCGGTTCCTTTCTAAAGGAGAATTTCGATGGCAACCGCATTTGCAGACGTGGAACCGGTTCGCTCGGAAGCGGCTCCGGTTCAGGACCAGACGGAGATTAAGGTGACGCAGACCACGACGCAGCCGGAACAGGGCGCCAAGGGCAGCGCGCCGGCGGCCCCAGCCTGGAACATGCAGGCGGTTGTCTCGAAATACGGCAAGGCCTTCCTGGCGCCGCTGGCGGGAATCCTTGCCTTCCTCGCGCTCTGGGCGGTTCTGGCCCCGCAGGTCGATACCTCGCTCGGCGCCCTTCCTGGCCCCTTGGAAGTCGCCGAGCAGGGTGTCGCCCTGTATGACGAATGGCAGGCCTCGAACGAAGCCAAGGCCGAGTTCTACGCGGCGCAGGATGCGCGCATCGCCGCCGGGACGCAGGCCATCGCTTTCGATTATGCCGGGCCGCCGACCTTCCTCGATCAGGTCTTCACCTCGCTCAAGACGGTGGCGCTGGGCTTCGTGCTGGCCACCCTGTTCGCGGTGCCGATCGGCCTTGCCGCCGGTCTCTCGCCACTGTTCAACGCCGCGATCAATCCGCTGGTGCAGATCATGAAGCCGGTCAGCCCGCTCGCCTGGCTGCCGATCGTGACCATGGTGGTTTCGGCCACGATCACCAGCGCCGATCCGATGCTGGCCAAGAGCTTCGTGATCTCGGCGATCGTGGTCATGCTCTGCTCGCTCTGGCCGACGCTCATCAATACCGCCGTGGGCACCGCCTCGATCGACAAGGACCTGCTCAATGTCGGCCGCGTGCTCAAGCTGGGCTGGTTCGCCAAGCTGACCAAGCTCGTGCTGCCTTCGGCGCTGCCTTACATCTTCACCGGTATGCGTCTTTCGCTGGGCGTGGGCTGGATGGTGCTGATCGCCGCGGAAATGCTCGCGCAGAACCCCGGCCTCGGCAAGTTCGTGTGGGACGAGTTCCAGAACGGCTCCAGCCAGTCGCTTGCCCGCATCATGTTCGCGGTGATCGTCATCGGCCTGATCGGCTTCCTGCTCGACCGGATCATGATGGCCGTCGAAAAGTTCGCCAGCCGCAACCGTCTCGCCTGATCCATAAAGCCGGAAAGGAACAAGACCATGGCCACGATCCTTTCGCTCAAGGGTGTCTCGAAGTCCTACACCGGTGTGACCGGCGGTGTGACCAAAGTGCTCGACGGTATCGATCTCGATGTCGAGGAGGGCGAATTCATCGCCGTGCTCGGCTTCTCCGGGGCCGGCAAGACCACGCTGATCTCGTCCATTGCGGGCCTGATCGAGCCCGATGCCGGTGAAATCCTGCTGCACGGCAAGCAAATCAAGGGGCCGGACAAGGACCGGGGTCTGGTGTTCCAGTCCTATTCGCTGTTCCCCTGGCTGACGGTGGAGAAGAACGTCGCGCTGGCCGTCGATGCCGTCCACAAGGACCGCAGCAAGGAAGAACGCGCGGCGCTGGTCCGGCAGAAGGTCGAACTGGTCGGCCTCGGCCATGCGATGGATCGCAAGCCGGGGCAGCTTTCGGGCGGGATGCGCCAGCGCGTCTCGGTGGCGCGGGCTCTGGCGATGGAGCCCGAGATCCTGCTGCTCGACGAGCCGCTCTCGGCGCTCGATGCGCTGACCCGTTCCAAGCTGCAGGACGAGATCGAGCGCATCCGCAAGGAAGAGAAGCGCACGATCATCCTTGTCACCAACGACGTGGACGAAGCGCTGCTGCTGGCGGACCGGGTTGCGATCCTGACGCCCGCGCCTGCCGCGAAGATCGGCCGCATTTTCACCGTCGACGTGCCGCGCCCGCGCGACCGTGAGGCGGTGAACGACGATGCGCACTTCCAGTCGCTGCGCAAGCAGATCGTCGGCTATCTCGGCGCGCTCAACGAACAGGGTTCGAGCGTCGGTGAAAGCAGCGTGGCGCTGCCCGAAGTCGCGCCGCTGGATCTGTTTGCCGGGGCGAAGGAAGTGGAGCTTCCGGCCGCCTACGTCGAGGCCGGCAAGTCGGCGGTTGAGCGGCGCTATCTGGAATTCTTCAAGCTCCACAAGGTCTATCCGACCCCGAAGGGGCCGCTGACCGTGGTGGAGGATTTCAACCTCTTGATGGACAAGGGCGAGTTCATCTCGCTCATCGGCCACTCGGGCTGCGGCAAGTCGACCGTGCTGACCATGGCCGCCGGGCTCAATGCGATCTCCTCGGGCGGTATCGTGCTCGACAACCGCGAGATCGATGTGGCCGGGCCGGACAAGGCCGTGGTGTTCCAGGCGCCCAGCCTGATGCCCTGGCTCACCGCGCGCCAGAACGTCGCGCTGGGGGTGGAGCGGGTCTATCCGCACGCCGGTAAGGGTGAGCGGCGCGATATCGTCGATTACTACCTCGACCGGGTGGGGCTGGCCGATGCCAAGGACAAGATGGCGGCGGAAATGTCGAACGGGATGCGCCAGCGCGTCGGCATTGCCCGCGCCTTTGCGCTCAGCCCGCGGCTGCTGCTGCTCGACGAGCCTTTCGGGATGCTCGACAGCCTGACGCGGTGGGATCTGCAGGATGTGCTGGTGGAAACCTGGAACCGGACCAAAGTCACGGCGATCATGGTCACGCACGACGTCGACGAGGCGATCCTGCTGGCCGACCGGGTGGTGATGATGACCAATGGTCCGAATGCCACGATCGGCAAGATCCTGAAAGTCGACCTGCCGCGCCCGCGTGATCGCAAGGCGCTGCTCGATGATCCGCAGTTCTATCACTACCGCCAGGAAGTTCTGCATTTCCTGGCCGAATACGATCACGGTCCGGCCGCGAAGGCGGCCTGAGGAAAGAGGGGGCGAAAGGCCGGGCTCATCTCCCCTCCCCTTCAGGGGAGGGGCCGGGGGTGGGGCCTCTCGTCCGGGCACCGCGCTTGCGGCAAAGCCCTACCCAACCCCTCCCTTGAAGGGGAGGGGCTGAAGAAAAATGCAAGCGCCTGGCTCATGAGGGGCGGCGGACGGGCAAGGGCGCCCGCCGTGCAAGGCGCGACACAAGGGCCGGGAAGGGCCCGGGAGAGGACATAACCGGCGGGCAATGGCGTCTGCCTTCGATCCAGTTTTGGAAAACAGGGTGCCCGGGGGTGGGCGCCCTTCGGAGGGCTACGCTTATGAAGACTGCACTTTCTCTCGCCGTACTTGCTGCCACCACCGCTTCGTTCGCCATGGCCGCGCCGGCTGCCGCCAAGGCGGGCGATCCCATCAAGGTCAGCGACGATCTCACCATCGATCCGATCATTGAAGGCAACTTGCGCTGGGAACATGTCGATCAGGACAACGCCGGCCTTGATGCCGATGCCGTGACCATGCGCATCCGCGCCGGTGCCGAGGCGACCACGCATGGTCTCTCGCTGCTGGCCGAAGCGGAAGGCACGCTGGCGATCTCGGATCACTACAACGATACGATTGCGGGCAATAACGGCTATCTCGGTGCCGAGCCCTATTCGGTGGTGGCCGATCCGCAGAACGTGGAACTGAACCGGTTCCAGCTTTCGTACAAGGGCAAGGCTGCAAAGGTCACGATCGGCCGCCAGCGCATCATCCTCGATGATGCGCGCTTCGTCGGCAATGTCGGCTGGCGCCAGAACGAGCAGACTTTCGATGCCATTCGCGGTGAAGCCAAGGTGGGTCCGGTCTCGCTCGATGCGACCTATTCGATCTCGCAGCGCACCATTTTCGGCGTCGACAGCCCGAATGCCTATTTCGATGGCGACTTCATTCTCGTCAACGCCGCGGTCGATGTGAAGCCGGTCAAGATCACCGGCTTTGCCTATATGCTTGATTACGACACCCGCATTGCCTTCTCCAGCCAGACTTACGGCGTGATGGCGGCGGGCTCGCTGCCGCTGGGCGGCAAGGCCAAGCTCGATTTCAAGCTGCGCTATGCCAGTCAGCAGGACTACAAGCTCAACCCGGTCCACTACTCGGCCGACTACTACGGGGCGGAACTGGGCGCATCGGTGGCCGGTTTCGGTCTCAAGGGCGGTGTCGAAGTGCTGGGCAGCGACGATGGCGTGGCCGCATTCCAGACGCCGCTGGCGACGCTTCACGCCTTCAACGGCTGGGCCGATCTGTTCCTGACCACGCCGGCCAACGGCCTGCGCGATTACTATGGCGGCCTCTCCAAGAAGTTCGGCAATGCCGGTCCCTTGAAAGGGCTGAACGGCGCCGTCGTCTATCACAAGTTCGAAAGCGATTTCGGCAGCGTGAACTACGGGCAGGAATGGGATGCCAGCCTGGGCTTTGCTGTGGCCGGCTATCCGGTGCTGCTCAAGTACGCCAACTATGACGCCAAGGCTTTCGGCACCGATACCGAGAAGTTCTGGCTGCAGGTTTCCTTCAAGTACTGACGATAACAGGGAAAGGTGGGCTTCGGCCCACTTTTCCTGCTGCACTGCAAAAACCGGCTTGCCCACGGAGGGGCGAATCGGTTAAATAGAAATCAGCGAGAGAGCGCCGTCCGCCGTTGGACGATTTCAGCGCCTCGCTTTCAGATTGACAGACGCGTGGCAACGAAGCCGCCCGTACCTTTCCCCAAGGGGAACAGGCACGAGGCGGTTTTTTGTTGTGCGCGTTGCGGACGGAGACGTGACGTGAATGCACCGATGAACTTCGAGGAGGGCAAGCCCGCCGGACAGGTCCGGGAGCGGCTCGTGGTGATCGGCAACGGCATGGCAGGCTGCCGTGCGGTGGAAGAGATCCTGGCCCGCGATCCCGGCCGGTTCGATGTCACCATCTTCGGCGCCGAGCCGCGGGTGAACTACAACCGCATCATGCTTTCGCCGGTCTTGGCGGGCGAGAAGACTTTCGACGAGATCGTCATCAACACCCAGGAATGGTACGATGACAACGGCATCACGCTGGTCTCGGGCGACAAGGTCGTGGAGATTGACCGTGAGCACAAGCGCGTCGTCGCCGCGTCGGGCCGGATCGAGCCTTACGACAAGCTGCTGATCGCCACCGGCTCCGATCCCTTCATCATCCCGGTTCCCGGCAAGGACCTCGACGGCGTGGTGACCTTCCGCGACCTTGATGACGTGGACAAGATGCTCGACGCTGCCGAGAAGGGCGGCCCCGATGGTGGACAGGGCAGGGCCGTCGTCATCGGTGGCGGCCTGCTGGGTCTCGAAGCCGCCCATGGCCTCAACCTGCGCGGCATGAACGTTACCGTCATCCACCTGATGCCCACACTGATGGAGCGCCAGCTCGACGAAGCGGCCGGCTGGCTGCTCAAGACCGAGCTGGAACGGCGCGGCCAGACGATCCTCACCGGCGCTAACACCAAGGAAATTATCGGCAAGGATGGAAAGGTTGCCGGTGTGCGTCTGGAAGACGGCACCGAAATTCCCGCCGACATCGTCGTCATGGCGGTCGGCATCCGCCCCGCGACCGGGCTGGCCCGCGAAGCCGGGCTGGAGGTCGAGCGCGGCATCATGGTCGACGACCACATGGTCACGTCCGACCCGGCGATCCTTTCGGTCGGCGAATGCGTCCAGCACCGGGGCCTGTGCTATGGCCTTGTCGCGCCGCTGTGGGACATGTGCCGCGCGCTGGCGGATTTCGTGACCGAAAGCCCTTCGGGTTACGAGGGTTCGGTCACGTCGACCAAGCTCAAGGTGTCCGGCATCGACCTGTTCTCCGCCGGGGACTTCTCGGGCGGGGAGGGCTGCGAGGACATCGTCATGCGCGACGCCTCGCGCGGCGTGTACAAGCGCGTGATCGTCAAGGACAGCAAGGTGCTCGGCGCCGTGCTCTACGGCGATACCGCCGATGGTTCCTGGTACTTCGACCTGATGAAGAAGGGCGAGGATGTCTCGGACATCCGCGAGGCGCTGATCTTCGGCCAGGCCTTCGCCTCGGGGGGCGCCCTCGCGGACCCTAATGCCGCCGTTGCTGCCCTTTCGGACGACGCAGAAATCTGCGGCTGCAACGGCGTTTCCAAGGGTCAGGTCGTCTCGTGCATCAATGGAGGCGCGCATTCGCTCGACGCGGTGCGTTCCACCTGCAAGGCCTCGGCCTCGTGCGGCTCGTGCACCGGCCTTGTCGAAAGCCTCTTGGCGCTGACGCTGGGCGGCGAGGTCGAGAGTGGCCCGAAGACGATGTGCAAGTGCACCAGCTTCACCCACGGCGACGTGCGCAAGCTGATCGTCGAGAAGGGGCTCAAGGAAATCCCGCAGGTCATGCAGGAACTGCACTGGACCACGCCCGATGGCTGCGCCTCGTGCCGTCCCGCGCTCAACTACTACCTGCTTTGTGCATGGCCGGGTGAGTACGAGGACGACCAGAAGAGCCGCTTCGTCAACGAGCGGATGCACGCCAATATCCAGAAGGACGGCACGTATTCGGTGGTCCCGCGCATGTGGGGCGGCCTCACCAGTCCGAAGGAACTGCGCGCGATCGCCGATGTGGTCGAGAAGTTCAACGCGCCGATGGTGAAAGTCACCGGCGGCCAGCGGCTCGACATCTTCGGGATCAAGAAGGAAGACCTGCCCGCCGTCTGGGCCGATCTCAACGCCGCCGGGATGGTCTCGGGCCACGCCTATGGCAAGTCGCTGCGCACGGTGAAGACGTGCGTCGGCAGCGAATGGTGCCGCTTCGGTACGCAGGATTCGACCGGGCTTGGCGTCCAGATCGAGCGGATGACCTGGGGCTCGTGGATGCCGCACAAGTTCAAGATCGCCGTCAGCGGCTGCCCGCGCAATTGCGCGGAAGCCACGATCAAGGACTTCGGCGTGGTCTGCGTGGATTCGGGCTACGAACTGCACATCGCCGGCAACGGCGGCATCAAGGTGCGCGCGACCGACCTCTTGTGCAAGGTGGAGACCGAGCAGGAGGCGCTCGATATGTGCGCGGCCTTCATCCAGTTCTACCGCGAGGATGCGTACTATCTGGAACGCACCGCGCCCTGGGTGGAGCGGGTTGGCCTGCAATACGTCAAGGACGCGCTGGGCGAAGAGGGCGCGGTCGAGCGTTATGCCGCGCGCTTCCACTACTCGCAGCAGTTCATGCAGGACGATCCCTGGGCCAAGCGCGCCGCGGGCGAGCACGAGAAACTGCACCAGCACCTTGCCGAAGTCCGTCCTTTCCCGGCTTCGCAGATGGAGAACGCATGATGATCGGCAACTGGCTCGATATCGGTCCGATTACCCAGATCGAACCCGGCACCGCCCGCACCCTGCCGGTCGTCGGCGGAGAGGAGATCGCGGTGTTCCACACCATGCGGAACGAATTCTTCGCGATCGTCAACAAGTGCCCGCACAAGCAGGGGCCGCTCAGCCAGGGCATCGTCCATGGCGACGTGGTGACGTGTCCGCTGCACAATTGGAACATCTCGCTGCGCTCCGGAAAGGCGCTGGGCGATGACGAGGGCTGCGTGCCCACCATTCCGCTCAAGGTCGATGCCGGCCGTATTTACCTTCTGCGCTCCGCCGTCATCGGCGCGCAGGACAAGGCGGCCTGACCGCCATGGAGGTGATCCGCACAACCTGCGCTTATTGCGGCGTCGGCTGCGGCATTGCCGCCGAGGTTTCCGCCGAGGTTTCCGGTGGTGATGATCGGGGGGTTGTCATCACCGGGGATCGCGCGCACCCGGCCAATCATGGGCGGCTGTGCTCCAAGGGCACGCATCTGGGCGAGACGGTGGGTCTTGAAGGACGCCTGCTGACGCCGATGATCGGCGATCGCGCGGCGTCGTGGGACGAGGCGCTCGATCTCGTCGCGGGCCGGATGCGCGAATGCGTGGCCGAGCATGGGCCGGACAGCGTCGCGCTCTACCTTTCCGGCCAGTTGCTGACCGAAGACTATTACGCCGCCAACAAGCTGGCGAAGGGCTTCATCGGCACCGGCAATGTCGATACCAATTCCCGCCTCTGCATGGCGAGCGCCGTGGCCGCCTACAACCGCGCGTTCGGTGAGGATGTGGTGCCGTGCTCCTATGAGGATCTCGACGCTACCGACCTCGTGCTGCTGGTCGGCTCCAACACGGCATGGTGCCATCCGGTGGTCTGGCAGCGGCTCGAAAAGACCCGCGAGCGGCGGGGCACGAAAATAGTTGTCATCGACCCGCGCAGGACCGAAACTGCCGAGCAAGCCGACCTGCACGTGCCGGTCGCGCCCGATGGCGATATTGCCCTGTTCAACGCGCTGCTCGCCGAGATGAAGCGGCGCGGATTGGTGGACGAGGAATACCTTGCCGCCCATGTGGAGGAGGATGCCGGGTTCTGGGACGGCCTGTCCTGTGAATCCGGCATCCCCGAGTCTATCTTCGCACAGCTCTGCGATCTGGTGGCGAACCATCCGCGCATGATTACCCTGTTCAGCCAGGGCGCGAACCAGTCGGTCTGCGGCACGGACAAGGGCAATGCGATCACCAACTTCCACCTCGCGACAGGCCGGATCAACCGGATCGGCGCGGGGCCGTTCAGCATCACCGGCCAGCCCAATGCCATGGGCGGGCGCGAGGTGGGAGGCCTGGCCAACATGCTCGCGTGCCACCTCGGCTTTTCCGCCGGGGAGCGTGCGGAAGTGGCGGAGTTCTGGAACGCGCCGAATATCTGTGCGGGGCCGGGCCTGAAAGCGGTCGACATGTTCCGCGCTGTCCACGAAGGGCGGATCAAGTTCCTCTGGGTCATGGCCACCAATCCGGCGGTTTCGCTGCCGGACAGCCAGTTCGTGCGCGAAGCCCTCTCGCGCTGCCCGACCGTCGTGGTCTCGGACATCATTGCCGATACCGACACCGGGCGCTTCGCCCATGTCCGCCTGCCGGCGCATGGCTGGGGCGAGAAGGACGGCACTGTTACCAATTCCGAACGCCGCATCAGCCGTCAGCGCATGTTGCTTCCGGCTCCGGGCGAGGCGCGTGCCGACTGGCAGATCGTGGCTGACGTGGCGGCGCGCATGGGCTGGGGCGACAGCTTCGCCTGGGATAGCGCGGCGGATGTCTTCCGCGAATATGCGCAGATGACGGCGCTGGCCAAGGCGCGCGGCAAAGTGCTGGACCTGACGGCCCATGCCGCGATCAGCGCGGCGCAATACGAAGCGCTGGAGCCGTTCCAGTGGGGCGGCGAACGCCCGCTCTCGCGCGGCTATCCCACGGCATCGGGCAAGGCGCGGCTGGTCAGCCTGACGCCGCCTGCGCCGGTGACGAGCGCCGCGTTCCCGCTGCGTCTCAACACCGCCCGTTACCGCGACCAGTGGCACACGATGACGCGCACGGGCCTGTCGCCCGCGCTGTCGCAGCACCGCCCCGAGCCGCTGCTGGAAGTGCACCCCGCCGATGCGGAAGCGTTCGGGCTGGCCGATGGCGGGCTGGGCCGGGTCGAGACTGCCAGCGGTGCGTCCGTCTATCGTGTTTGCGTGTCCCCGGGGCAGCGGCAGGGAGAAATCTGCGTGCCGATGCACTGGGCTGACGCCATGGCCGGGGAGGGGCGCTCGAACCGTTTGCCCTCACAGGCGGTGGACCCCGTCTCCGGCCAACCCGGCTACAAGAACAGCGCCGCGCGCGTTGTGGCAGTGCAGCCCGAATGGCGGGCCTTCGTCGTGCGCGGCGATGTGATCGCGCCCGAAGGCCTGCTCTACTGGACCCGCTCACGGGTGAAGACGGGCTGGCTCTATGAACTCGCCGGTGAGGGCACCATCGACCTCGCCGTGCTGCTGCCCGAAGGCGAGCGTCTGGAAGTGGCCGACGCTGTGCGCGGAATGCGCCGGATCGCCGTGCGCGGCGAGCAGGGCGCGCTGGTCGCGGCGGCCTATCTGACCCGCTCGGGCGAACTGCCGGCGCGAGCCTGGGCGGCAGGGCAACTCGGCCTCGACGACGCCAGCGCATCGGAACTGCTGGCCGGACGACCGAGCACGCCGCTGCCCGATCGCGGTCCGATCGTCTGCGTGTGCCATGGCGTCGGCGAAAAGGACATTGCGCTCGCCGTCCATGACGGTGCCGCCACCGTGGCCGAAGTGGGCGCCTGCACCAAGGCGGGCACCAATTGCGGATCGTGCCGTCCGGCCATCGCCAAGCTCATCAAAATCTATTCCTCTCTCGAACAGGAAGCTGCCCAATGACCGATTTTCCCCTCGGATCGGTATGGCTTGTCGGCGCAGGCCCCGGCGATGCCGAATTGCTCACCCGTAAGGCCGAACGCCTGATCGGGGAGGCCACGGTGGTCTTCTACGACGCGCTGGTCGGCCCGGACATTCTGGAGATGGCCGCCCGTTCGGCGCGGCTGGTCCATGTCGGAAAACGCTCGGGCCGTCATTCGAAGGATCAGGGGACGATCGACAAGCTGATCGTCGAGGCGGCGCTGCAAGGCGAGAAGGTCGTGCGCCTCAAGGGCGGCGATCCGGCGATCTTCGGGCGCGCGACCGAGGAACTCGACGCTTGCCGCGCGGCGGGCGTGCCGGTGCGCATCTGCCCCGGCGTGACTGCTGCCAGCGCCGCCGCCGCCAGCCTTGGCGCTTCGCTCACTCTGCGCGGCCTTGCCCGCAAGCTGACTTTCGTAACCGCCCATGCCCGCGCGGGCGAGGAATTGCAGCTCGACTGGGACCGGCTGGCCGATCCCGAAGCGACGCTGGCGGTCTACATGGGCAAGGCGGCCGCGCCGGAAGTTTCCGCCAGGCTGATCGCAGCGGGGCTCCCGGCCGATACGCCGGTGGCGCTGATCGAAAGCGCCAGCCTGCCCACCGAGCGTCATTTCCACACCCGGCTCGACCTGCTGCCGCTGGCCGCGCGCACGGCGCTGGGCGATGGCCCGGCGCTGCTGCTGATCGGCGCCGCGATGGCGCGGCCGGACGAGGTGGAAGCCGCGGTGGTGCAAGTGGCGACGGGATTCGCCGGATAAGGCATCGCACGGGAAATCCGCTTCCTCACCGTTCGTGTCGAGCGAAGTCGCGACCCCGGAGCGCGGGTTCAACGTGTCTCGACTTCGCTCGATACGAACGGAACCAAGTGCAGATGACTTTTGTCCCCTTCCTTCGTCATTGCGAGGCCCGCAGGGCCGCGGCAATCCAGAGCACAGTGGCACCGCCCTAGATTGCTTCACCCTTCGGGCTCGCAATGACGAAAGGGGCCGTCATGTCCTAATCCGGCGGAAATCGCACTGGCGCATCGCCGGGCGACCATGGCGGCACGCGCAGCATGATCGCGGCGAACAGGTCCGATGCCAGGTGCCCCGCCAGCCACGCCTTGAGGTGAGGCAGCGGCAGCGCGCCGAACCACGCCGGGTCCACTGCCGCGAACTGCCGCACGAAAGGCATCACCGCCATGTCCGTCAGCCCGCGCACCGGACCGCAAAGCTGGCCTGCCGCCGCCAGCCGCGCGTCGAGATCGCGCAGGAAGGCCAGCGCGCTTTCCCGGTGGGCGAGGGCATCCGAGCCGTGCCGCTCGGGATACTTGTAGCGGTCGAGATCGTGCTTGAAGGGCCCGTCGTTCGCCGCGATCAGTGCGGCGTCGTTGCGCGCCAGCCAGGCTTCCGGATCGCCAAGCGCAAGGGCGTGGCGCATCACGTCGAGGCTCTCGTCGATCACGGCGTCGCCGGGCAGGACCAGCACTGGCACGGTCCCCTTGGGCGAAGCGGCCAGCATGGCCTCGGGCTTGGCCGAGAGCTTCACTTCGCGCAGCTCGCAGCGGGTGCCGCTGACGGCCAGCGCCAGCCTTGCCCGCATCGCATAAGGGCAGCGGCGGAAGCTGTAGAGGACGGGATCAGCCGGCAGGATCATCCGTGTTTCCGACATAACGGGCCCCGACATGCGTCTCGCCGCGCTGTGCCGCGAGCAGCTCCTGCCGGTGCCGTTCACGGTAGGAGGCGCGCTGTTCATCGGTGCGCTCACCATAGCAGGCGGGGCAGCTGACGCCTTCTTCGTAGAGCGGCGAGGCCTGGTCTTCCGCGCTCACCGGGCGGCGGCAGGCGTGGCACAGTTCATAGCTGCCCTCGACCAGGCCGTGGCCGATCGTCACGCGCTGGTCGAAGACGAAGCATTCGCCGCGCCACAGGCTTTCTTCCTCGGGCACGGTTTCGAGGTACTTCAGGATGCCGCCCTTGAGGTGGTAGACCTCCTCGATCCCTTCCTGTTTGAGGAACGCGGTCGATTTCTCGCAGCGGATGCCGCCGGTGCAGAACATCGCGACTTTCGGCGGCGTTCCCGTCCCCAGCAGCCGTTCGCGTTCGGCGCGGAACCATTCGGGGAAATCGCGGAAGCTGGCGGTCTTGGGATCGATCGCGCGCTCGAAGGTGCCGACGGCCACTTCGTAATCGTTGCGCGTGTCGATCACGATCGTGCCGGGATCGGCAATCAGCGCATTCCAGTCCTGCGGCTCGACATAAGTGCCCACGCTCGCCAGCGGATCGATGTCCGGCTGGCCCATCGTGACGATCTCGCGCTTGAGCCGCACTTTCATGCGGTGGAACGGCATGGCCGACGCGCCCGACAGCTTGACGTCGAGATCCGCGCAGCCGGGCAGGGCGCGGATGTGTTCCAGCACTTTGCCGATCCCTTCGCGCGATCCGGCGATCGTGCCGTTGATGCCCTCTGCCGCAAGCAGCAGCGTGCCGCGAATGCCCTCGCGGGTGCACAAGTCCAGCAAGGGATCGCGCAGGCCCGCGAAGTCCTCAAACGGGGCAAAGCGATAGAGAGCGGCCACGCAAACCGGGGCGTTGGATTCGGGATGAGGGATCTGCATGGCGGGCCCATAGCGCGAAGCCGCGGCAGGTGAAATGTTGCAGATAATCCGGTGCAGATGATGTAGATTCGGGATGGACACTGACGGGAAAGGACTTCGGTATGGCCCAGTCTCTCATCGCGCTGATCGCCATGGCTGTTCTCATCGCCATGTCATGGCGGGCCGATGTGCGTCTTCATCGTGAGGCCAGGCTGCCCATGCAGTGGCTTCTGGATGGTTCGGTCATCTGGACGGCGCCGAGACGGGCCGCCCTTGCCTTTACGCCGGTTCTGGCGGCCTGCGTGCTTCTGCTCACGGTCGTCCTGTCCGTGCTGATGACGCCAAGGCCAGGGCAGGAATGGCTGGAAGTCCCGGTGATTCTCTGCGTGGCGCTATTGTTCGTGGGCATTCATGCCCTGCACCTGTTCCTGATCGGAAAGTCACTGCGCGCGGACAAGTGATCTTGCGCGAAAAAGTGACCTGCAGGGCCCGTCCGGGCGCTTTCTGTGCGCTGTGAAGGCCGGAAAGTGGCGGAGACGGTGGGATTCGAACCCACGGTACCCTAATCGAGTACGGTTCCTTAGCAGGGAACTGGTTTCAGCCACTCACCCACGTCTCCGGCTGCGGCTAGGCGCGTCCCTATAGCGATGGCCTTTCAGGGCAGCAAGGGGGGGGAATGCCGATTGTGCGATTTCCTTGAAAGCGGCGGAACAGGGGCCTTCGCGATTCGATCCGCCGCAAAACCGACTCGCTCCGTCGCCCATTCATTGCGGGGTAAGGTGCAGTGCATTCTCTTGAGTGTGCGTCATTTGTCCCGCATCGGGGCAGGCGCGTCCGTCCCGGTTTTCGGGGCAGTCATGATTTTCGGGCCGTACAAGCATAGGGGAGGGCCACATAATGCCAGTCAGCAAACACGATCCGGAGACGGTGCGCCGCCGCGCCGGCCGGTCGCTCGTTGCCCTGGCGGCGGCGCTGCTCGCGGTTGTCGCACCGGCCGGTCCGGCTCTGGCCCAGATTACGACGGTCGATCCCGATGCCGCGATCGATGCCGATCTCAATCCGGCGCCCGCTGCTACCCAGACTCCGGCTCCGGCGCCTTCGGGAGAGCTGCCGTCGCAGCAGCCTGCCGCTCAGGCCACTGGAAACGGCACGCCGATCGAAACCGAAAGCGGGGTTGCGGACTGGAAGGCGGATCAGCTGGGCGCGCCCGCACCGGGTGCCAGTTCGGTTCCCCCCGTCCAGGATACCAGCTCCACCTATCGCGAGGACGACCTGATCGGCGCGGCCGAAGGCGTATTCGGCAAGGGGGCCAAGGGCCTTGCCGATCTCATCAAGGACCTGCTGGCCAAGCAGGGCGAACCCAATGCCTATATCGTCGGCCGCGAAGCCGGCGGCGCGCTGGCAGTGGGCTTGCGCTATGGCTCGGGCACCTTGCACCACAAGGTCGAGGGCGAGCAGCCGGTCTATTGGACCGGCCCTTCGATCGGCTTCGACGCGGGCGCCAATGCCGCCAGCGCTTTCGTGCTGGTGTACAATCTCTACGATAGCGAGGATCTGTTTCACCGCTTCGGCGCGGGCGAAGGGCAGGCCTATCTGGTGGGCGGGTTCACTGTCAGCTACCTGCGCCGCGGCAATATCGTGCTGATCCCGGTGCGCGCGGGGGCCGGTCTGCGGCTGGGCGCGAACATCGGCTACATGAAGTTCTCGCACAAGCAGCGGTGGCTGCCGTTCTGATCCGGGCGAGTACAGTTTCGCGCCTTGTTTGAGCGCGCGAAAGTATCTTGCGCACTCCCCTGTTGCACCCCGTGCCGAGCGGGAGTAAGGCCGCGCCCGCCATGCTTACTGACCTTCAGCAACAGCCCGCCGACGCGCTTCTTGCGCTGATCAAGCTCCACAACGCGGACCCGCGCGCCGACAAGATCGACCTCGGCGTCGGCGTCTACAAGACGGCGGAGGGGGACACCCCGGTGTTCCGCTCGATCAAGGCCGCGGAAAAGAAGCTGGCCGCCGAGCAGGACACCAAGGCCTACCTCGGGCCCGAGGGCGACATGGGCTTCGTCGCGGCGCTGATGCCCTATGTCTTCGGCAAGGACAGCCCCGACATGGGCGGCCGGATCGAAGGGATGCAGACGCCGGGCGGCACTGGCTCGCTGCGTCTCGCGCTCGGCATGGTGAAGCGCGCCGGCTACAAGCGCGTGATCGTCGGCAAGCCGAGCTGGCCGAACCACAACCAGATCTGCGCCGACCTTGGCCTCGGCGTCGTCGAGTTCAACCACGCTGCTGCTGACGGCACCACGGACATGGCTGCCCTGCGCGGCGCCATCGCGGCGGCTGAGGAAGGCGACGCCATCCTGCTGCACGGCTGCTGCCACAACCCGACCGGCATCGACTATTCACACGCCGAGTGGGACGAGATCGCGGGCCTGCTCGCGGCTTCCAAGCTGCTGCCGATCATCGATCTGGCCTATCAGGGCCTTGGCATGGGCATGGAGGAAGACGCTTATGGCCTGCGCCGCGTGCTTGCTGCCGTGCCGGAAGCGCTGATCGCCTATTCGTGCGACAAGAACTTCGGCCTCTACCGGGACCGCGTCGGCGCGCTCTATGCGATGGTCGCCGATCCGGCGGATCTCACCAAGGTCATGTCGAACGGCCACTCGCTGGCCCGCGCCAACTGGTCGCAGCCGCCGGATCACGGTGCCGCCGCTGTCCGTCTGGTGCTGGAAGATGCGGCGCTGACGGCCGACTGGCTCGCCGAGCTTGACGAGATGCGCGACCGTATGCGGCAGGTGCGTGCGAAGCTCGCCGCGGCCGGCAAGACCGGCGGCGTCGACCTCACGCCCATCGGCGGGCAGAACGGCCTGTTCTCGATCATCCCTTTCACCCCGGAGCAGGTGCAGGCGATGCGTTCGCAGCACGGTATCTACTTCGCCGGTTCGGGCCGCATCAACGTGGCCGGCCTGACCATGGGCAATATCGACCAGTTCATCGCCGCCGTCGCGGCCGTGACCGTCTGATGGACCGCCAGCCGGTCCTCGAAGGGGACCGGCTCACGCTCCGGCCCCTCGTCCGCGAAGACTGGGACGCGCTCTACGCCGTCGCCAGCGATCCGCAGATCTGGGCGAAACATCCCTCGCACGACCGCTGGCAGGAGCCGGTGTTCCGCCAGTTCTTCGCCGATGCCTTCACGCGCGGCGGGGCCTTGGCGATCATCGACAAGGCCAGCGGGGAAATCATCGGCTCCAGCCAGTTCGACAAGCCCGAGATCGAAGGCCCCGGCCAGATCGAGATCGGCTGGTCGTTCCTGGCTCGTGCTTATTGGGGCAAGGGCTACAACGCCGAATTCAAGCGGCTGATGCTGGCCCACGCGCTGGCGCACTATCCCGTCGCGATCTTCCAGGTGGGCGAGGACAACGTGATCTCGCGCCGGGCGATGGAGAACATCGGCGGCGTCCTGACCGACCGCACGCGGACGTTCGAACGCGGCGGCGCGATGGTGCGGCATGTGATCTACGAGATCACGCGCGAGGGGTTTGCGGGCGGGCCGCTTTCCGGCTGACCGGTGCCGTACTGCCGAAGCGGCTTGATGACGCACTGTGGACAGTATAGACTAAGTCAAGTGGACTAAGTCCGGGGTTGTCATGGAAACGGTCAACATTCATCAGGCCAAGACGCACTTGTCGCGGCTCCTCGAACGGGTTCTGCATGGCGGCAGCTTCCTGATCGCCAAGGCGGGCAAGCCGGTGGCCAAGATCGTGCCGCTGGATGCGGGAGAGCCCGGCAGGAAGGCCAAGCGCCTGGGGTTCATGCAGGGGGAGCTCAAGGTGCCCGCCGATTTCGATCGCATGGGCGCGGATGAGATCGGCGCGTTGTTTGACGGCCGTCCGTGAAGCTGCTGCTGGATACCCATGTGCTCCTCTGGGCGGCGGGCTTTCCGGAGCGGCTGTCGCCGGCGGCGCGGGACCTGCTGGAAGACCTGAACAACGAACTGGTCTTCAGCGCGGCCAGCATGTGGGAAATTGCGATCAAGAGCGCTTTGGGGCGTGAGGATTTCTCCGCCAATGCCCGGCTGATCCGGCGCGGTCTGCTGGATAACGGCTACGCCGAACTGGCGATCGCGAGCGAACATGCGGTTGAGATCGACGTGCTTCCCGCGATCCACAAGGATCCCTTCGACCGGCTGCTGATTGCGCAGGCTATGGTCGAGGGCATCACACTGGTGACGGCGGACGAGATTGTGGCGCAATATCCGGGGCCGATCCGGCGGATTTGAGGCTTTGGCAAGCTCGGGGTGAACAAGCTGCGATCAGCCATCTATCCGGATAAACTCACTTGCGAATTTGGTATTGTAGGCGTGAAATTCACCTTCTGGGGTGATGACGAGTTCAGTTATATTTACGCGCTGAAATTCGTCTTCGGATGCCGGATTATTGATCCTGAGGCTTACAGTGAGGGCGCCATCTTCATAACTAACGAGCTTATAGTCATATTCGACAGTTTGGCCGAAGCAGGTAATCTCACCGCCGTTGATGATCAGCTTTGACGAGGGATCATTTGTATCACTCCAGCTTCCCTGCATTGGGCTTGGAAGTGGTGTGTCGCGCTCAAGCCGCTCCATTGCCTCACCCCCGCAGCGATTGCATCCGCTGCAGATACCGCGCCAGCACGTCGATCTCCAGGTTCACGCCGTCCCCTGCCTTCAACGCCCCGATAGTGGTCACTTCGGCCGTATGCGGGATGATGTTGAGCGTGAAGTGGCAGGTGCCATCCGGCTGATCGGACACTTCGTTCACGGTGAGGGACACGCCATCGACCGTGATCGAGCCCTTGGGGGCGAGGTAGGGTGCCAGTTCCTTCGGCGCGGCGATCACGAACTTTTTCGAATCGCCTTCCGGGGTCACGCTCGCCACGGTGCCGGTGCCGTCGACATGGCCGGTGACGATGTGGCCGCCCAGTTCGTCGCCCAGTTTCAGCGCGGGTTCGAGGTTGAGCTGAGTTCCCACCTGCCAGCGTCCAGGAACGGTGCGGGCGACCGATTCGCCCGAGATGTTCACGGCGAACCACGCATCTCCGGGCGCGCCGCCCTTTTCGACGACGGTCAGGCACACGCCCGAACAGGCGATCGAGGCGCCGATGGCGATGCCGGCGGGGTCGAAGGGGCAGGCGATGACGGCGCGCAGGTCCCCGTCCTGGCGGGCTTCGCGGATCGTGCCGATGGCAGTGATTATTCCGGTGAACATAAGCGGGCCTCGTAAACTTCCAGAGTGTCGCTGCCAAGCTGCCGCCGTTCGCGCAGGTGCCATTTTCCGTGGGCGCCGGCGAGCGAGGCCAGCCCGAAGTCGCCCAGCGCCGGACGGCCGCCGACCAGGATCGGCGCGCGGTAGATCAGCAGGCGGTCGACCAGACCGGCGGCAAGAAAGGCGGTAGCCGTAACCGCGCCTCCTTCGACGAAGAGGTACTGCACGCCTTCCATTGCCGAAATCGCCGAGGGCGAGGGCAGGGCGCGCCAGCCTTCGGGCGCTTCGCCGCGAGTCAGCACCCAGCGCTCGGGGCTGCGTTGGCCAAGGCCCGGCAGGCGCACGTCGAGGCGGGGATTGTCGGCGCGCAGGGTGCTGCCGCCGACGAGGATCGCGTCGGCCTTGGCGCGCATGGCATGGGTGTGGGCGCGGGCTTCCGGCCCGGTGATCCACTGGCTTTCCCCGCTGGCCATGGCAATGCAGCCGTCGAGCGAGAGGGCGAGCTTGAGCGTGACTTCGGGGCGGCCGAGGTGCTTCGTGGCGAGATAGCCCGAAAGGCTGGCCTCGCACGCGGCCGATGGAACGTATTCGACTGCGATCCCGGCTTCGCGGATGCGCGCCATGCCGCTGCCCGCCGTGCGCGGGTCCGGGTCCATGCAGCCGATAACGACGCGCGCCACGCCCGAGGCACAGACCAGATCGGCGCAGGCCGGGCCGCGCGCCGACCGGTGCGCACAAGGTTCCAGCGTGACGTAAAGCGTGGCCCCGCGCGCGGCCTCGCCAGCGGCTTCGAGCGCGACCGCCTCGGCATGGGGGCGCCCGCCGGGCAGGGTCCAGCCGCGCGCGATCACGCGGCCCTGCTTTACCAGGATGGCGCCGACGCCCGGATTGGGGCGGCTCAGCGGCCGGGCACGCGCGGCCAGGGCGGCAGCGGCCGCGAGCCAGCGCGCATCCCCGTCCCCCGCCAAGGTCACTGCTGCTGCTGTTCCTGCTGCTGTTTCGCCTTGGCTTCGGCGGCAGCACGGCCGGCGGCGATTTCCGCCTTGGCCTTTTCGTCCGCGGCCTTTGCCTCGGCGGCGCGTTCGACGGCGGCGTCGTGCTCGATCTTGTCGACGTCCATGCCCGAGGCGCGGCCGATGGTGCGATAGATGTCGCGCACTTCGGCGTCACGCTTGGCCTGCTCGGCCAGCCAGGCTTCCTTGCGCTTCTGGTTGGCGAGGTTCTCTTTCATGATCTCCTCGTCGCTGCGGTGCGCGGGCAGGGTGGAGATGTAGATCACCTTGGGCGGCGGATGCGGCGCTTCGCCTTCCTGCTGGGCCATCAGGTAGAACACGCCGAAAGTGCAGGCACCGGCCAGCGCGGCGATGCGCCAGCGGTTATGACCGGCCTGATTCCAGACCAGCCGGAAGTCCGCGATCATCCCGGTAGGGCTGACGTCTTTCCAGTATCCCGAACGCTTCATGAAAACCATCGGCGCTATCTAGGCGCTAATCGGGCTGAACGCTACCCGAATGGCGCGTAGAGCGCGCGGCCGTGCGTGTTGAGCCAGCGGTTGGTTTCATGAACCGAACCTTCGAACAGCTCTTTCAGGCAGTGATGGAAGGCCGGGGAATGGTCGAAATGGACGAGATGCGCCACTTCGTGCGCGACCACCGAGCGGCGCACCATGTCGGGCGCCATGATGAGCCGCCAGTTGATCCGGATCGAGCCATCGGGCGCGCACGATCCCCAGCGCCGCCGCGCGTTTGACAAGGCGATGCGCCGGGCGGGCTGTCCGGCGCGCGCGCAGTATTCGGCAAGGTCCACTGCCAGCACGTCCAGCGCTTCGGCGCGCAGCCAGCGCAGCAGCCGCGTTTCGAGCGAGGACTGGGGTCCCCCGACATGCAGGGCGGTGTCCGTCACTACCGGGCGGCGCGCGGCTTTCGGGTCATGAACCAGTTGCAGGGGGCGGCCCCGGAACGGCAGTTCGGCGCCATGGGCCAGAGTGACGGCGGGGGGCAGCGCCGCGATCTGGCGGGCGAGCCAGTCCTGGCGCGACTGCGCGAAAGCGAGGGCTTCGGCGGTGCGGGTCCAGCGCGGGATCGAGATGCGCACTTCGCTGCCGTCGGGCGCGAGCCGCATGGTCATGCGCCGCGCACGCTCCAGCCGCCGGATCACCACAGGCAGGGCGCGTCCGGCGATCTCCACGGTGGGCTCGGCATGGGGATCGCGGCGCAGCCAGTCGAGCATGGGCCTCAGCTCACATCCCAGGGCTGGGTGACGCCGTCCTCGTCATCGTCTTCGTATTCATCCCCGTCCCCGAGGTCGTCATCGTCATCGCCGTAGGGCCAGACGATGTGGTGTTCGAGCGGCCCGGCGACTGTCTCGCTGATGACCTTGCCGGCCACCGACATCCCGGCGCGGTGCACTTCCTCGCGGTCTCCGCAGACGAGATAGTGCCATTCGGGCAGCGGATCGCCTTCGGCGCGCAGGCGGTAGGCGCAGCTGAGCGGCAGCCAGGCCAGTTCGCCTGCTGTTTCCGGAGTCAGGCGGATGCAGTCGGGCACGAAGCGGCGGCGGTGGGCATAGTCGCTGCAGCGCGCGGTCTTGAGGTCGAGCAGCTTGCAGGCGACATTGGTGTGGTAGATCTCGCCGGTATCGGCGTCCTCCACCTTGTGCAGGCAGCACTGGCCGCACCCGTCGCACAGGGCTTCCCACTCCTCGCGGCTGAGCGAGGCGAGCGGCCGTTCCCAGAACGGTTTGTCTGCGCTCACTGGCTTATTTCACCCATTTCGCCAGTTCGGCCGCAACGGCTTCGGGGCCCTTGTCGGTCGGCAGCATGGCGATCGGCTTGCCGTTGGGGTCCATCAGGTAGCTGATGCGGCTGTGGTCCATCAGGTAGCCGCCGGCGGTATCCGCGCCGCGCTTGTGATAGACGGCAAAGGCATCGGCGGCCTTGTTCACCTGCTCCTGCGTCCCGGTCAGGCCCATCAGGCGCGGGCCGAAAGCGCCGGTCCATTCGCCGATGACTTCGGGCGTGTCGCGCGCGGGGTCGATCGAAATGAAGATCGGCTGCACTTTCGCTGCCAGATCCGGGTGCGCCTTGGTGAAGAGGTTGAAGCCGCGCATCATCGCCTGCACGTCCAGCGGGCAGGCGTCCGGGCAGAAAGTGTAGCCGAAATAGACGATCCGCCATTCGCCCTTGAACTGGTCCCAGGTGACGGTCTTGCCGTTCTTGTCCACCAGCGTGAAGGGGCCGCCGATCGCCGCGCCTTCCAGCGGCGGGCTTTCCGCCTGCGGCTGCTGCTGGCACGCGGCGAGCGGCATGATGACAGGCGCGGCCAGGGCAAGGCCAAACGCGAGTTTTGCAATCCGGGAATATTGGTAGGTCATGGCGCGCCGGTTCATGCTCTGCTAAACGCGGCTATGCAAGGCGCGGCTGGCGGGGCGTCCTGCGATCGAGAAAAGTCCGGAGGAATTTCAAGGTGTCGAAGCGTAAGACCGCAAGCAGGATTTCCCTTTCGCGGGCCATCCTGAAGGCCGCCATTCCCGCATTGGCCATGGGTCTGGTCCTGCCATCGCCCGCATGGGCCGATTTTTCCGATGGGTACAAGTTCCTCGAGTCGGTGAAGAAGAAAGAGGGTGAGAAGGTCGAGCAGGCGATCATGGACTCGGGTTCGATCGTCAACGCGCGCGATGTCTCGACCGGTGAGACGGCGCTGCACATCGTTACCCAGCGGCGCGATCTGACCTGGCTGAGCTACCTCATCGGCAAGGGCGCCAACGTCAATCAGGGCGACGACCATGGGCTCACCCCGCTGCAACTGGCAGTCAATCTGGGCTGGCGCGACGGGGCCGAGTTCCTTGTCGAACATGGCGCCCGCACCGACGTTTCCAACGATGCCGGCGAAACGCCGCTGATTTCCGCGGTGCACCGCAAGGATACGCAGCTCATCAAGGCGCTGCTGGAAGCAGGCGCCGATCCGGACTGGGCGGACAATTCGGGCCGCAGCGCGCGCGACTATGCGAAGCTCGAAGGGGACGGCAACAGTCTCGTAAACACGATCGAGACTTACGCGAAGAAGGGCGCTTCCAAATCTTCCAAGCCGGTCTACGGCCCGGTCTTCTGAGGCAGACGATTGATGAATGATCCCGCGACTCTCGACGCCCTGCGCGTGCAACTGGCCCCGGCCATCGCCGATGCCGCCGCTTTCGACGGCTGGAGCACGGATGCCGTGAAGCACGCGGCCGAGATGGCGGGCGTGGACCGGGATCTTGCCCTGTTCGCCTTCCGTGAGGGGCAGATGGCGATGATCGAGGCCTGGATCGGCCATGTCGATGCGCGCATGGCGGAAACGGTTCCCGCGGCGGCGTTGTCGAATCTGCCCATCCGCGAACGCATCCGCCGTCTGGTCATGGCCCGGCTCGATGCCGTGGCCGGGCGGGAGGAAGCGCTCACGCGTGCGCTGGCAGTGATGGCGCTGCCTCGCAATCTGGCCGCCTCGGCACGGCTGGGATGGCGTAGCGCGGACCGGATGTGGCGGCTCGCGGGGGATACCGCGACCGATTACAACCACTACACCAAGCGCGCGATCCTTGCGGGCATCTATGCTGCCACGCTGCAGGTCTTCGCCCGCGATACCAGCGAGGACAAGGTCGAGACCCGCGCTTTTCTGGATCGCCGGATCGAGGGAATCATGCGCTTCGAAAAGGCCAAGGGCCAGGTCCTGCGCAAGCCGGACGAGCGTTTCAGTATGACTCGCCTGCTGGGCCGCATCCGCTATCCAGCGCATTGAGGCGCAGTGCGGGGAGCCGGGATTTCCGGCTTTTGCCGGGGCGATGCGGCAATTTGATCCGGGACAATGACAAGTCCTCATGGATATTGCGAACCAGTTGCAATTGGTCGCAATATCTGGCAGCAAATCTCTCATGACTCTCGACTTGCTACCCATCGGCGAAACCGCCCGCATCGTTGCGGTCGACTGGTCGGCGCTCGTGCCCGAAGAGGCCCGCCGCCTGCGCGCGCTGGGGCTTGAAGAGGGCGCGCGTGTCGCCGTTGCCCATCGCGGCATTCTGGGCGGCCGGGACCCGATCGCCGTCACGGTCGGACGCATGACGGTGGCCGTGCGCCGGACCCATGCTTTGGCGATGAACGTCGAAATCCTTGAGAGGGCCAGCATTTGAGCCGTCCCCGCAAAGTCGCGCTGGTTGGCAATCCCAATGCGGGCAAGAGTGCGCTGTTCAATGCCCTGACCGGCGCGCGCCAGAAGATCGCGAACTATCCGGGCGTGACGGTCGAGCGCAAGTCGGGCCGCTTCATCCTGCCCACCGGCGAACCGGTGGAGATGACCGATCTGCCGGGTGCCTATGGCCTCGATCCGACGAGTCCGGACGAGGAAGTGACCTCCAAGGTCATCAGCGGCCATTTCCCGGGGGAGGCCGCCCCCGACGTGCTGATCGTGGTGCTCGATGCCTCGAACCTCGAACAGCATCTGGTTTTCGCGCAGGAAGTGCTGGCGCTGGGCAAGCCCACGGTTGTCGCGCTCAACATGGTCGATCTGGCCGAGCGCGACGGGCTGGTGCTCGATCCGGCGGTGCTGCAGGAAGAACTCGGCGTGCCGGTCATCCCGACCGTCGCGGTGCGGCGGCGCGGGCTCGGCGAACTGGGCGAGGCGATTGCCTCGGCCGAAGCGCGCCATCCGGGCCCCGGCATCACCAATCTGACACAGACCGAGCGCCGCGTGGCCGCTCATGCCATGGCGGACGCCGCAATCCTGTCCGAATCGAAGCGCCACCGCCTCCATGCCCGGCTCGACCGGATGCTGCTCAATCCCTGGCTTGGCCCGGTGATCCTGCTGGCGCTGCTGTTCGTGGTGTTTCAGGCCGTCTTCGCCTGGGCAACGCCGTTCGCTGATGCGCTCGATGCCGGGGTGACATGGCTGCACGATACCGTGAAGGCGCTGATGCCGCCCAGCCTGCTGCGCGACCTCATCACCGAAGGCGTGATTTCCGGTGTCGGCGCGGTCGTCGTGTTCCTGCCGCAGATCGTCATCCTCTTCGCTTTCATTCTCGCGATGGAGGCTTCGGGCTACATGGCCCGCGCGGCCTTCCTGATGGATAGGCTGATGGCGCGCGTGGGGCTTTCGGGGCGCAGCTTCATTCCGCTGCTCTCCAGCTTTGCCTGCGCCATTCCCGGCATCATGGCGACTCGCTCGATCACCGATCCCAAGGACCGGCTGACGACGATCCTGATCGCGCCGATGATGACCTGCTCGGCGCGCCTGCCGGTCTATGCCGTGATCATCGCTGCCTTCATTCCCAACACCAATGTGGGCGGCGGCGTGGGGCTGCAGGGGCTGGTGCTTTTCGCGCTCTACGTCGCGGGCGTGCTCGGCGCGATGCTGGTTGCGCTGATCCTGCGCCGCTCGGTGACGAAGGGCGAGGCTTCGGGCTTTATCATGGAACTGCCCAAGTACCAGTTGCCGCGCCTCAAGGACATGGCGATCGGCCTGTGGCAGCGCGCCTGGATTTTCCTGCGCCGCGCGGGCACGATCATCTTCACTGTCACCGTGGTGCTGTGGATCCTGCTCAATTTTCCGCAGGCCAAGCCCGGCGAGAGCCAGGTCGATGCCTCGATCGCGGGCAAGCTCGCCAATGGCCTTGCCGTAGTGGTCGAGCCGATCGGCTTCAACCGCGACATGGCCCTGGCGCTGATCCCCGCCATGGCCGCGCGCGAGGTTGCCGTCTCCTCGCTGGCGACGACTTATGCCGTCGATGCCGGTGACAACGAGGACCAGCAGGCCGCCGAACTGGGCGACCAGCTCAAGAGCCGCTGGACCCTGCCGATGGCGCTGGCGTTCCTGGCGTGGTTCGTTTTCGCGCCGCAATGCATGTCCACCATCGCCGTGACCCGGCGCGAGACCAATGGCTGGAAGTGGCCGGCGTTCATGCTCGCCTACCTGTTTGGCCTTGCCTATGTGGCGGCGGGCGCGACGTACTGGATCGCGGTGGCGGCGGGGCTTTAGGGGCGTTTCCGCGTCAGGTTGCGATGGCCGTTTTTGGATGCTTTCGTCTCAAAAGGCGACGTTCCGGATACGCCGACTTAGCGGACGCTTAAGGTGTAATTCGTCTTTCGTAGTCCGCTAGCAAACTCCAAAGAGCGCCCTCGTTGTGCGGCGACTCTTCAACGGCATTACGAACAGCACAATACTCTCGTTTGTTTTTGATCTTCCCCCTCCGGAGTATGGTCTGAATAGACTGGGAGAATCGCGATCGAACAGTTGAGAAGCTAGGCAAGCCTGCATCAGCAAGCTTCTCGTTCAGCCCGGAAATCGTGTGAGATGGCCACATGTTGGTCATTTCAACAATGTCGCCGATCGCCATCGACAGACCTTCTCTTGCCTTCGCGGGTGACTTCTCAGCAATACCGTCCAACGTGGCGATTGGAGATAGTTCAGGAGGAAGTTCGCGCAAATTGAATACAAGAGGCGACACAACTGCGAGCCAATCCCGCAGGTCCGCGTATTCGTCTGCTTTGATCCTCATGCAGCAAGTGATTTCATATCGCTGGGTTCAAAGCAATGTCTGCTCACCCTGACAAAGCGGCCATCCAGCGAGCTCACTCTTCTCTCCCACCCATTCCCGTCATCCCCGCGAAGGCGGGGATCCCGCTTTTCTTCGGCTTCCGCTCTGTCTGGGCGAGGTGACGACAAGGAAGCGGGGCCCCGCCTTCGCGGGGTGACGAGTTCTTTCGCCGGGAGTTCCCCTGCTTCCCGGTTATCCGGCATCTTAGTGCCTTCGTGAAAGCCATCCGTCGTTCAGGCCGGAATTTAGCGTAACGCCCAGCCTGCCCATTCCCACCAAACGGGGAAAACAGCCCCGGCGGCAGTTGGCAGAAAGCCCTGTCCTTCGCTAACCCATCCGCCAAAGTTCACAGGAAAGCGATTCCATCATGGCAGGCAGCGTCAACAAGGTCATTCTCATCGGCAATCTCGGGGCCGATCCCGAGGTGAAGTCGTTCCAGAACGGCGGGCGCATCGCCAACTTGCGCATCGCGACTTCCGAAAGCTGGAAGGACCGCGCGACCGGCGAGCGCAAGGAGCGCACCGAGTGGCACAGCGTCGTGCTCCAGTCGGACGGTCTTGTCGGCGTGGCCGAACGCTTCCTGCGCAAGGGGTCGAAAGTCTATATCGAAGGCCAGCTGCGCACCCGCAAGTGGCAGGACCAGAACGGCAATGACCGCTACACCACCGAGATTTCGGTCGGCGGCATGGGCGGCGTGCTGACCATGCTCGACGGTGCGCCCGGCGGCGGTGGCCAGCGCGGCGGCGGTGGCGGCGGCTGGAACGAGGGCGGCTCTTCGGGCGGCGGCTTCGGCGGTGGCAGCCGCTCGGTCGGCGGCGGCGACTGGGGCCGTTCGGGCGGTTCGTCTGGTGGTGGCTCCAGCGGCGGTGACGATTGGGGCCGCACCGGCGGTTCCTCGGGCGGCAGCGGCGGCTTCGGCGACGATCTGGACGACGATATCCCGTTCTGATCGCGCGATCATGATGTTAGTCCGAACCGGTTCCTGCCTCTGCGGCAGCGTCACGTTCCGGGTCGAGGGCGATTTCGACGGCTTCTTTCTTTGCCATTGCTCGCGTTGCCGGAAGGGGACGGGCTCGGCCCACGCTGCCAATCTGATTTCGGCGGCGGCGGAGCTGACCTGGCTTTCGGGGCGTGAAAACGTGACCTCCTACAAGGTCGAAGGCACGCGTCACGCGCGCAGCTTTTGTGCCCGGTGCGGGGCGCCCGTGCCGGACGTGCAGGGGGACGGGGCATGGATAACCGTGCCGGCCGGCAGTCTGGACGGCGATGTCGGCCTTCGCCCCGATGCCCATATCTGCCTTGCCAGCCGCGCCGACTGGGATGAGGGGCTGGAGTGGGTCCCCGGAATGGGCGGGCTGCCCGGCTGAGTGTGGTCTCGGGGGGGCGGTCTGGGCCGGGGAGGCCTACTCCTTCCCCAGCTTCAACCCCTTGAGTGCCGCGAACGGCCCCTGATCCTCGGGCGTACCGATCCCGGCAGCCTTGCGCGCGGCATCGGCCTCAGGGCCGGTGAGGTAGGGATCAATCGCGAGGCCCAGGCTCTGCGCCACGGCTTCGCCCAGGTCGAAGTGGCTGCCGGTATATTCGATCTCGTCGCAATCGTCGGCGGTGAGTTCGATTTCCTCATCCGGCTGGTAGCCGGTCATTTCCGGCACGAAGCGGAAGAACAGCGGCTCGTCGACCGAGACGGGCAGGTCCTCGCCCGAGACGGCGCAGGGCTGCACGAAGTGCGCTTTCAGGCGCCCGCGCGCTTCCACGGTGCGCTCGTCGCTGCGGTGCAGTTCGAGATCGGCGGAGAGGCTGTCCACCCGCACGAGAGCAAAGCGTTTGGCCAGCGCCTTGCGTTCGGCTTCGTTGGCTTCGAGGTGCGCGGCCTTGCCTTCCACCTGCCGCACGTCGAGCAGGCGGGAAAATTCGGCTCCGGCGTTTTCCGGCGCCGTCATCGCGCGATCCTCGCAGCCAGCAGATCCTCGTCCGAAAGCGCGCCGATCTGGGCGTGGAGGCGCCGCACTTCGGCGGCAAGGCGGGCCATGTCGGCGCCTTCGATCAGCGTCACGTTGCGCTGGAGCGCGGCGGTCAGCGCGGCATCGTCCTGCGGCAGCGCCTCCTTCAGAGCGCCGATCCGGCCGCCCATGACGCTCATCAGCTTGCCGATGTGCTTGCCGACGACAAGGTCGCCCACGCCCGACTGGCGCAGCTGCCCGTCCATGTCCTCCACGAAGAGTTCGGTCAGCCGCGCCGAGGGCTCGATCAGCGCGTCATGGTCTTCCATGCGCAGCATCACCAGCGCCAGCACCAGCGTGATCGCATCGAAGCGTCCCGCCACGGTGTCGGCCACGCCGCACTCGGCATACCAGGGTTTCTCGCGCGCGATTTCGACCACGCGGTGCCACAGCGGGCGCACCGCTTCGCGCGAAGCAGGACGTTTGCCGAGGATTCGGGAGATCAGGGACACGGGAACCTCGAAATCACGGGGCCTGAAATCACAGGGCTGGAAATCACGGGGGTGAAGCCTTTCGTTCAGCGGCAATTCAATCGATCCGGGCCAACGCCCATTGCGCGGGCGCTTCCGGGGCCTTAAGGCCATGGGCGATATAGGGCTAGGATACCGGCTGCAATGCCTTCGTCGAAGCTTCGATGGGGCGGCGGCGATATCCGCCGGGTTTGGAGTATGAGAATGCGCAAGGTTGGTCTCAAGATCAGGACGGCAGGCTTGGTTCTGGCGCTTTCCGCGCTGGCCAGCGGCTGCACGTCGATCCGCGATCACCGCGGCTACCTGATCGACCAGACCCTGCTCGATTCGGTCCAGCCGGGCATCGACAACCGGCTTTCGGTGGAAAAGACGCTTGGCCGCCCGACGTTCGTCAGCCAGTTCGGCCAGAAGGATTACTACTACGTCTCGCAGATCGTGAAGACGCCGCCGTTCGGCCGTCCGCGCACGGCGGAAGAGACGATCCTGCGCGTGCGCTTCGATGCGGCGGGCAATGTCACCGCGGTCGACAAGCGCGGCATGGAGCAGGTCGCGCGCATCAGCCCCGAAGGCGACAAGACGCAGACGCTGGGCCGCCACCGCTCGCTGCTGGAAGATCTGTTCGGCAATATCGGCGCGGTCGGTGCTGCCGGCATGGGCAGCGGTGCGGGAGGCAGCAACACTGGCCCCGGTCCGAACGGAAGCTGATTTCGCAGGCGGCGCGGTGGCTTGAACCTCGCCCGGGGCGGCATATATGCTGCCCATGCATAATGACGGGGCGAGCCACGGCCTGATCCAGTGGCACGGTACGACCATCATCGGCGTGAAGAAAGGCGGCAAGACCGTCATCGCCGGTGACGGTCAGGTCTCCATGGGCAACACCGTGATGAAGCCGAACGCGCGCAAGGTGCGGCGGATCGGCGAGGGCGGAAAGGTCATTGCCGGTTTTGCCGGCGCCACGGCCGATGCCTTCACTCTGTTTGAACGGCTGGAGCGCAAGCTGGAGCAGTATCGCGGCCAGCTCATGCGCGCCGCGGTCGAACTCGCCAAGGACTGGCGCACCGACAAGTATCTGCGCAACCTCGAAGCGCTGATGATCGTGGCCGATGCGGAAACGCTGCTGGTGCTGACCGGCAACGGCGATGTGCTGGAGCCCGAAGGCGGCCCGCAGTCGCAGATCGCCGCGATCGGCTCGGGCGGCAACTATGCGCTTGCCGCTGCCCGCGCGCTCGATGCCTATGAGGACGACGCCGAGCAGATGGCGCGCAAGGCCATGCAGGTCGCCGCCGATATTTGCGTCTTCACCAACGACCGCGTGACGGTGGAAACGGTATAATAGCCCTCTCCCCTTCAGGGGAGAGGGTTGGGAGAGGGGGCGTGCGTGGCCAATCCCCTCTCAACTCCGACTAGCCCGCTGCGCAGCCAAGTCTCCGTATCTCTCCCCTGAAGGGGAGAGAGGTTCGAGGAAAGAATGAACGACAATCTCACCCCCAAAGCCATTGTCCGCGCGCTCGACGAGCACATCGTCGGCCAGAGCGAGGCCAAGAAGGCCGTGGCCGTCGCGCTGCGCAATCGCTGGCGCCGTCAACGTCTGCCGCTCGACCTGCGCGACGAGGTGACGCCGAAGAACATCCTGATGATCGGCCCCACGGGCTGCGGCAAGACCGAGATCAGCCGCCGCCTGGCGAAGCTGGCCGACGCGCCTTTCGTGAAGGTGGAAGCCACCAAGTTCACCGAAGTCGGCTATGTCGGCCGCGACGTCGAGCAGATCGCCCGCGACCTGGTCGAGGAAGCGATCCGGCTCGAAAAGGACCGCCGCCGCGAGAGCGTTCGCGAGGCGGCCAGCAAGGCGGCGATGGACCGCCTGCTGAATGCGCTCGTCGGTGAAGGCGCCTCGGAAGCGACCCGTGCCGCGTTCCACCAGCGCATCACCGAAAACGCGATGAACGACACCGAAGTCGAGATCGAAGTGGAAGACACGCCCAATGCGCCGATGGAGATCCCCGGCATGGGCGGCTCGGTCGGCATGATCAACTTGTCGGACATCATGGGCAAGGCGTTCGGCAACCAGAAGCTGAAGCGCCGCAAGATGCGGGTGCCCGATGCCTGGGACAAGCTGGTCGACGAGGAGTCCGAAAAGCGCATGGATCAGGACGATGTGGCCCGCTCGGCGCTGGCCAATGCCGAGACCAACGGCATCGTCTTCCTCGACGAGATCGACAAGATCGCCGTGTCCGACGTGCGCGGCGGCTCGGTTAGCCGCGAGGGTGTGCAGCGCGATCTCCTGCCGCTGATCGAGGGCACCACGGTTGCCACCAAGTACGGCCCGATGAAGACCGACCACGTGCTGTTCATCGCCTCGGGCGCGTTCCATGTCGCCAAGCCGAGCGACATGCTGCCCGAACTGCAGGGCCGCCTGCCGATCCGCGTGGAACTGAAGGCGCTGACCGAGGCGGACTTCGTGCGCATCCTCAGCGAGACGCGCGCGAACCTCGTCGAACAGTACCGCGCGCTGCTGGCCACCGAGAACGTGACGATTGACGTCACGGCCGACGCCATCGGCGAAGTGGCGAAGATCGCCGCGCAAGTGAACGAGACGGTCGAGAACATCGGCGCCCGCCGCCTGCAGACGGTCATGGAAAAGCTGCTGGAGGAACTCAGCTTCGAAGCCGAGGACCGCGCGGGCGAGACAGTGACGGTCGACGAGGCCTATGTGCGCGAGAAGCTGGAAGGCCTCGCGGGCAACGCGGACCTTTCGAAGTACATTCTCTGAGCCGGCGATGGGCGGGCCGGTAAAGGGACGCGAGGCGATGATCGCGGGGATGAATCCCCGCCCCGATCCGCAGCCCTGGGTCTTCTGCACCGGCGGCCCGCTACAGGCGGATGCGCTTGCCACGTTCCGCGAGGAGGAGGGGCTGAGCCAGATCCTCCCCCTCGATACCGCGCGGGAGGCGGGCCACGACGTCTCGCTGCCGATGGCGCGGATCGTGCTGGAAGTGCACTCGGCGCTGGACGGGACCGGCCTGACGGCCGCGGTTTCGGGCGCGCTCGCAGAGGCAGGCATCCCCTGCAACATGGTGGCGGCCTATCACCACGATCACGTGTTCGTGCCCGAGGGCGACGGGGAGCGGGCACTGGCGATCCTGAGGCGCTTGCAATGTGAGGGCGCGTAGGGGCGCCGTTCCATCACCGCTGATGATACTCTTCTTCCGCTTCGTTATTGCGAGCCGTAGGCGAAGCAATCCAGGGCGGTTTGCGCCGGCACTGGATTGCTTCGTCGGCTTCGCCTCCTCGCAATGACGAAGAGAGGGGTGTTCAGGGCAGGCAGATTTCCTCGAACAAGTCCCGCCACTGCGGATTGGCGGCCTCGATCAGGGCCAGCTTCTTTTTTCGCGATCCACCCTTGATCTGCTTTTCGCGCGCGATCGCATATTCCATTGTCGCGTGCAGTTCGAACCACACCAGCAGTTTGCAATCATAGCGTTTGGTGAACCCGCCGATCATGCTTTCGCGGTGTTCCCATGCGCGCTTGGGCAACCATGAGGTGACGCCAACGTACAGAGTTCCGTTGCGTTCGCTGGCCATGATGTAGACAGCCGGTTGAAAATCGCGCCGCATCGCCCTGGATTGCTTTGTTGCCGAGCTCCTCGCAACGATGAAGGGCATTAAACTTTGGTCATCTCCTTTTCTTCGTCATTGCGAGCGGCCGTAGGTCGCGCGGCAATCCAGAGCGGTGTAGAACTACACTCAATTGCTTCGCTTTGCTCGCAATGACAAAACAACAGATGTAGAGGATTGCCATGTACAAGACTCCCGAAGACCGCCCGATCTACCGCTTGCTCACCGGTCAGGATGACCGCGCCTTTTGTGACCGCGTCTCGGAGGCGCTGGCGCAGGGCTGGCGGCTCTATGGCTCGCCGACGATCAGCTGGGATACGGCCGAGAACTGCATGAAGGCCGCGCAGGCGGTGGTGTGGCACGAAGCCGACGTGGTGAAGTGAGCTACTTCGCGAAAAGCTGACCCAGGTCCGCGAAGGCTTTCATCTCGATGGCATTGCCCGACGGGTCACGAAAGAACATCGTGGCCTGTTCGCCCGGCTGGCCCTTGAAGCGGATATAGGGTTCGATCCCGAATTCGACCCCGGCGGCCTTGAGCCGCTCGGCCAGCGCCTGCCAGTCGGCCATGTCCAGCACGAGGCCGAAATGCGGCACCGGGACGCCATGGCCATCGACCGGGTTGGTGGCAGCATCGGCGCCTGTCATGCCGGGCACCAGATGCGCGACGATCTGGTGGCCGCAGAAATCGAAATCTACCCAGTGGTCGCTGCTGCGCCCTTCCGCGCAGCCCATCAGCCCGCCCCAGAACGCGCGTGCGGCGTCGAGGTCGTGGACGGGGAAGGCGAGGTGGAAGGGGCGCAGGGTCATGGTGCGGGGAATAACCGGTAAACCGGCGCATGGCGAGCCGCGTTCATAGCCTCGCCGCTATGAAAAAGGCTGGCGTTGCAGGTGCAAGGCCAGCCTTTTCGTGTGCGTTGGCGTGAAGCCGATCAGATATGGATCGGCTTGCCGGTCACCGCCATCGCCGCTTCCTTGATCGCCTCGGAGTGCGTCGGGTGAGCGTGGCAGGTGTAGGCGATGTCTTCGCTGGTGGCGCCGAATTCCATGGCCTGGGCGGCCTGGGCGATCATCGTGCCCGCGACCGAGGCGATGCACCATACGCCGAGCACGCGGTCGGTTTCAGCGTCCGCGATCACCTTCACGAAGCCGTCGGGCTCGTGGTTGGTCTTGGCGCGGCTGTTGGCGAGCATCGGGAACTTGCCGACCTTCACTGCACCGCGTTCCTTGGCGGCTTCCTCGGTCAGGCCCACGCCGGCGATTTCGGGCTGGGTATAGACCACGCCCGGGATCACGTCGTGGTTCACGATGCCGGTGAGGCCAGCGATGTTCTCGGCCACGGCCAGGCCTTCGTCCTCGGCCTTGTGGGCGAGCATCGGGCCGGGGATCACGTCGCCGATGGCCCAGACGCCGTCCACCTTGGTGGCGAAGTCATGGTCGGTTTCGATCTGGCCGCGTGCGTTGCGTTCAAGGCCGATCTTGTCGAGGCCGAGGCCTTCGACATTGGGGCGGCGGCCGATCGCGACGAGCACGACATCGGCTTCCAGCGTTTCGGTATCGCCGCCAGCAGCGGGTTCGACCGAGACCTTGGCCTTCTTGCCCTTCACTTCGACGCCCGTGACCTTGGTCGAAAGCTTGAGCGTCATGCCCTGCTTCTTGAAGATCTTGGAGGCTTCCTTGCGCACGTCCATGTCCATGCCGGGCAGGAGCTGGTCAAGGAATTCGACGACCGTGACTTCCGCACCCAGACGGCGCCAGACCGAGCCGAGTTCCAGACCGATCACGCCGCCGCCGATGACGACCATCTTCTTGGGCACGGAGGACAGTTCCAGCGCGCCGGTGCTGTCGACCACAACGCCCTTGGCATTGTCGATCTCGACGCCGGGGAGCGGGGTGACGGAAGAGCCAGTGGCAATCACGATGTTCTTGGCGGTGTAGGTCTTGCCCGCCACTTCGACGGTGTGGGCATCCTTGAACTGGGCATAGCCCTTCAGCCAGTCGACCTTGTTCTTCTTGAACAGGAACTCGATGCCGCCGGTCAGGCCCTTCACCGCGTCCTTGCGCTGGCCCTGCATGGTGTCGAGGTCGAGTTCGGGCGTGACCTTGATGCCCATCTTGGCCATCGCGCCGCCCTTGGCCGCTTCGAAGTATTCCGAAGCGTGGAGCAGGGCCTTGCTGGGAATGCAGCCCACGTTGAGGCAAGTGCCGCCCAGCGTCTCGCGCCCTTCGGCGCAGGCCGTCTTCAGGCCCAGCTGCGCAGCGCGGATCGCGCCGACATAACCGCCGGGGCCGGCACCGATGACAAGGACGTCGTAATCGTAATCAGCCATTTTAGGCCTCCGTCGCGCCTGGGCTTCGACAAGCTCAGCCTGAGCGGGAATAGTGCTTACTTCAAAAGAATACCGCGCAGCGTCCGCTCATCTGAGAGCTTGTCGAAGGATGCCGCGCGGCATGGGGACGTCAGAGATCGATCAGCAGACGCGTGGGATCCTCGATCGCTTCCTTGATGGTCTTGAGCGCGGTCACCGCCTCGCGGCCATCGATGATGCGGTGGTCGTAGGAGAGGGCGATGTACATCATCGGGCGGATGACGATCTCGCCATTACGCACGACCGGACGGTCCTCGATGCGGTGCAGGCCGAGCACGGCCGACTGCGGCGGGTTGATGATCGGGGTCGACATCAGGCCGCCGAACACGCCGCCGTTGGAGATCGTGAAAGTGCCGCCGGCCATGTCGGCCATGGTCAGCGTGCCTTCCTTGGCCTTCTTGCCAAAGTCGGCAATGGCCTTCTCGATGCCGGCGAAGCCCAGCTTGTCGCAGTCCTTCACCACCGGCACGACGAGGCCGTTCGGGGCCGAGACCGCGATCGAGATATCGACGTAGTCGTGATAGACGATCTCGTCGCCGTCGATCTGGGCATTGACCGCCGGGATGTCCTTGAGCGCGAGGACCGAAGCCTTGGCGAAGAAGGACATGAAGCCGAGCTTGATGCCGTGCTTCTTGGCGAAGACGTCCTTGTACTTCTCACGCGCTTCGATGACGGCCGACATGTCGACGTCGTTGAAGGTGGTGAGGAGGGCGGCGTTGTCCTGCGCGGACTTGAGGCGCTTGGCGATCGTCTGGCGCAGGCGCGTCATCTTCACGCGCTCTTCGTTGCGGGCCGAGGCCGCAGCAGCGGCAGGCGCGGCAGCGGCGGGCGCCGAGGCCGGCTTGTTCTTGGCGGCGGCGATCACGTCATCCTTGGTGATGCGGCCGTCCTTGCCGGTGCCCGTGATGGTCGCGGGATCGATGCCGTATTCCAGCACCGCGCGGCGCACCGCGGGCGAGAGCACGGCGGCGCCTGCAGGCGCTTCCGTGGCGGCCGGGGCGGGGGCCGGAGCGGCAGCAGCCGGCGCGGGCGCTTCCGCCTTGGGGGCAGCGGCCTTGGGAGCCGCGGCGGCTCCGGTGCCTTCCTCGATGGTGGCGATCAGCGCGCCGACAGTGACAGTGTCACCTTCGGCGGCGAGCTGCTGGCCCATGACGCCGGCGTGGGGCGCCATGACATCGATGGCGACCTTGTCGGTCTCGAGGCTGGCAATGGGCTCGTCAGCGGCGACGGCTTCGCCGGGCTGCTTGAGCCACTGCCCGATGGTGGCCTCGGAGACGGATTCTCCGAGCGTGGGGACCTTGACTTCGGTGGACATGGTTTATCTCAAGCCTTCTGCTTGCGTCGTAGTTCGTCACGGACGGAAAGGTGGAGTGCATCGGCGACCAGCGCGGCCTGTTCGGCAGTGTGGCGCTTGGCGAGGCCGGTGGCCGGGGAGGCGGAAGCGTTGCGGCCGGCATAGCGCGGACGCGGGGCCTTCACCCCGGCTTCCTTGGCGGCTTCCTCGATCAGCGATTCGACGAAGAACCAGGCGCCGTTGTTGCGCGGCTCTTCCTGGCACCAGACGATCTCCTCAAGGTTGGCCATGCGCGAAAGGCGCAGGGCCAGCGGCTCGCCCGGGAAGGGGTAGAGCTGTTCGAGGCGGATGATCTGGGTATCGTCGATTTCGTTCTGGTCGCGTGCTTCGACGAGGTCGTAGAAGACCTTGCCGGAGCACAGGATGACCTTCTTCGTGTCCTTGTCCGCTGCGGGCTTGGGGTCCGAGAGGATGCGGAAGAAGTGGCCTTCGCCCACGAAATCGTCCGTGCTCGATTTCGCCATCGGATGACGCAGCAGCGACTTGGGCGTCATGATGATCAGCGGCTTGCGGAACGGGCGGTGCATCTGCCGGCGAAGCACGTGGAAGTAGTTCGACGGCGTGGTGATGTTGCACACCTGGATGTTGTCGCTCGCGCAAAGCTGCAGGAAGCGTTCCAGGCGGGCCGAGGAGTGCTCGGGGCCCTGGCCTTCGTACCCGTGCGGCAGCAGCATGACGAGGCCGTTGGCGCGCAGCCACTTGGCTTCGGATGCGGCCACGTACTGGTCGATGATGATCTGCGCGCCGTTGGCGAAGTCACCGAACTGCGCTTCCCACAGGACCATGGTCTTGGGGTCGGCGCTGGCGAAGCCGTATTCGAAGCCGAGCACGCCATATTCGGACAGCGTGGAGTTCAGCACTTCGAAGCGGCCGTGCGGCAGCGTCTTGAGCGGCGTGTACTTGCGCTCGCTGGTCTGGTCGACCCAGACCGCGTGGCGCTGCGAGAAGGTGCCGCGTTCGCAGTCCTGGCCGGACAGGCGAACATTGTAGCCTTCCGAGCAGAGCGAACCGAACGCGAGTGCCTCGGCCGTGGCCCAGTCGAAGCCTTCGCCGCTGGTGAACATCTCGCGCTTGGCATCGATCACGCGGCCGAGCGTCTTGTGGACGGTCAGATCCTCGGGAACGGTGGTGAGCACGCGGCCGAGGCTGTCGAACAGCTTGCCCTCGATCCCGGTGTGCACGTTGCGGCGCGCGGTTTCGGGATCGGCCGGCTTGTTGAAGCCGCTCCACTGGCCGCTGAACCAGTCGGCGTGGTTCGACTTGTAGGTCTTGGCCGCCTCGAATTCCTGTTCGAGGTGCTCGTTGAACGCAGCCTCGGTCTCGGGCAGGAAGGTGTCGTCGATCACGCCTTCGGCCTTGAGGCGCTCGGCGTAGATCTTGCTCACGGCCGGATGCTTGCGGATCTGCGCGTACATCAGCGGCTGGGTGAAGCTGGGCTCGTCACCTTCGTTGTGACCGAAGCGGCGGTAGCACCACATGTCGATCACGACGTCGCGGCCGAAGGTCTGGCGGTAGTCGATCGCCAGCTTGCAGGCGAACGTCACGGCCGCCGGATCATCACCATTGACGTGCAGGATCGGCGCCTGGACACCCTTGGCGACATCGGTCGGGTAGGGCGAGTTGCGCGCGAAGGCCGGCGAGGTGGTGAAGCCGATCTGGTTGTTGATGACGAAGTGCAGGCAGCCGCCGGTGTTGTAGCCGGCCACGCCCGAAAGGCCGAAGCATTCCCACACTACACCCTGGCCGGCGAAGGCAGCGTCGCCATGGATCAGCACCGGTAGCACCTGCTTGTGCTTGGCGCCCGGGCCGATGTCGTCGCCGATATCGTCGTGGATGGTCTGGTAGGCGCGGACCTTGCCCAGCACCACCGGGTTCACGGTTTCGAGGTGGCTGGGGTTGGGCATCAGGCTCATGTGGACCTTGATGCCGTCGAACTCGCGGTCGGTGGACGTGCCGAGGTGATACTTCACGTCGCCCGAGCCGCCCACGTCCTCAGGATTGGCGGTGCCGCCCGAGAATTCGTGGAAGATCACCTTGTAGGGCTTGGCCATCACGTTGGCGAGCACGTTGAGGCGGCCGCGGTGGGCCATGCCATAGACGATCTCGCGGACGCCGAGCTGGCCGCCGTACTTGATCACGCTCTCAAGCGCGGGAATCATCGATTCGCCGCCGTCGAGGCCGAAGCGCTTGGTGCCGACGTACTTCTTGCCGAGGAACTTCTCGTACTGCTCGCCGCGAACGACGGCCTGAAGGATCGCCTTCTTGCCGTTGGCGGTGAACTCGATCTCCTTGTCGGCGCCTTCCATGCGGTCCTGCAGGAAGCGGCGCTCTTCGACATCGGCGATGTGCATGTATTCGAGGCCGACCTTGCCGCAGTAGTTCGCGCGCAGGATCTGCACGAGTTCGCGGATGGTCGTCCATTCGAGGCCGAGGTTGCCGCCGACATAGACCGGACGGTCCTGCGCGGCACCGGAAAAGCCGTGGTATTCCGGCGTCATGTCGGCCGGAAGCTGGCGCTGGTTGAGGCCGAGCGGGTCGAGGTCCGCCGCGAGGTGACCGCGCACGCGATAGGTGCGGATCAGCATCATCGCGCGGATGGCATCCGCCGCGGCTTCGTCTATGCGGGCCTGGTCAACTTTGGCGCCGCCCTTGGCGGCCGCCTTTTCGATCTGCGCCTTGAGGGCAGTGGGGTCGAGGCCCTGGGTCCAGTCGTCCTCGAACTCGGCACCGACACGGGGCCAGTTGGAACGTTGCCAGCTGGGGCCAGCTTGCGGCGGTTCGTCGAGACCCATATCGGGCGTGAAATCCATATTCTCGTTGCCCATAGGAAGCACCTTTCACGCGCCGGCGCCATTGCAGCCGCCGCATCGAGCAATCTAGTTTCGGGCTGTCGGCTTCTTGGGAGGAAAAGCCGCAGTCCACGATGTGTTCCGGCGCTTGAACGCCTTGTCGTTATTGTCGCCGTGATTGTCCGCCCGGGACGCGGATCGGGCCTGTGCCCTCAATCCGCGCCCCGGCCGGAGGAAATCAGACGGTTTCCTTGAGCGCCTGGAGCAGCGTCTCGCCGAGCAGCGACGGCGAGGGGCTGACGCGGATGCCCGCGCTTTCCATCGCCGCGATCTTGTCTTCGGCGCCGCCCTGGCCGCCCGAGACGATCGCACCGGCGTGGCCCATGCGGCGTCCCGGAGGTGCCGTGCGGCCCGCGATGAAGCCGGCCATCGGCTTCTTGCGGCCACGCTTGGCTTCGTCCTTGAGGAACTGCGCGGCTTCTTCTTCGGCCGAGCCGCCGATTTCGCCGATCATGATGATCGACTTGGTGTCGTCGTCGGCCAGGAACAGTTCGAGCACGTCGATGAAGTTGGTGCCGTTCACCGGGTCGCCGCCGATGCCGACCGCGGTGGTCTGGCCGAGGCCTGCATTGGTGGTCTGGAACACGGCTTCATAGGTGAGCGTGCCCGAGCGCGAGACGACGCCGACCGAACCCTTGGAGAAGATGTTGCCGGGCATGATGCCGATCTTGCACTCGTCCGGGGTGAGGACGCCGGGGCAGTTCGGGCCGATCAGGCGCGACTTCGAACCGGTCAGCGCGCGCTTCACCGGGATCATGTCGAGCACGGGGATGCCTTCGGTGATGCAGATGATCAGTTCGATCTCGGCGTCGATGGCTTCCAGAATGGCGTCGGCGGCACCTGCCGGCGGCACATAGACGCACGAAGCGGTGGCGCCGGTCGCGGCCTTGGCTTCATGCACGGTGTTGAACTGGGGCAGGCCGAGGTGCTCGGTGCCGCCCTTGCCGGGGGTCACGCCCGCAACCATCTGCGTGCCGTAATCGAGCGCGGCCTGCGTGTGGAAGCTGCCGGTCGCGCCGGTCATACCCTGGGTGATGACCTTGGTGTTCTTGTTTACGAGGATGGACATCGGTTTTTCCTGTTCCTGAGCCTGGAAGCAGCCGCTGTGGGCCGGGGAGGTATCAAGTAGCTATTCGGTTCCGCGATACCAGCCTTGTGAACAAGGCCGGAATCGCGGACCCAACTGCAATCAGGCGAGGTCGCTGTCGATGCCCTTGCAGGCAACCAGCAGTTCCTTGACCGCATCGATCGAGACCTGCAGGCCGGCCTTGGCCGTCTCGTTCAGCTCGATTTCGATGATCTGCTCGACGCCGTCCTTGCCGATCATGACCGGCACGCCGACGTAGAGGCCGTCAACGCCATACTGGCCGTCGAGGTAGGCGGCGCAGGGCAGGATGCGCTTCTGGTCGCCGAGGTACGATTCGGCCATCGAGATCGCCGAAGCAGCCGGGGCATAGAAGGCCGAACCGGTCTTGAGCAGGGCGACCACTTCGCCGCCGCCGTTGGCGGTGCGCTTGACGATCTCGTCGATGCGCTCCTGGGTGGTCTTGCCCATCTTGATGAGGTCGGGAACGGGGATGCCCTTGACGGTCGAGTATTCGACCACCGGCACCATGGTGTCGCCGTGGCCGCCGAGCACGAACGAAGTCACGTCGCGCACCGAGACGCCGAATTCCCAGGCGAGGAAGGTCGAGAAGCGGGCCGAGTCGAGCACGCCGGCCATGCCGACGACCTTGTTGTGGGGCAGGCCCGAGAATTCACGCAGCGCCCAGACCATCGCGTCGAGCGGGTTGGTGATGCAGATCACGAACGCGTCGGGGCAGTTGGCCTTGATGCCTTCGCCGACGGCCTTCATGACCTTGAGGTTGATGCCCAGCAGGTCGTCGCGGCTCATGCCCGGCTTGCGGGGAACGCCGGCGGTGACGATGACGACGTCTGCGCCTGCGATGTCAGCATAGTCGCTGGTGCCGGTGATCTTGGCGTCGAAGCCTTCGACCGGGCCGCACTGCGAAAGATCGAGCGCCTTGCCCTGCGGGACGCCGTCCATGATGTCGAACAGGACGATGTCGCCCAGTTCCTTCTGCGCGGCGAGGTGCGCGAGGGTGCCGCCGATGTTGCCGGCGCCAATGAGGGCAATCTTCTTACGAGCCATGATGCGATCGTGTCCTTCCCAGTGGCGGGATTGACGGACTTCAAGGCGGTCTGCTTCATCCCGCTAAAGGCAGGCGCCGGTGTTGCAGAGCGCGCCCTACGCCCGTCGTGCAGGCATTGCAACCGCTAAACGATGCATTTTGAAGCTGTAACTGCAGATTTAATTGATAACAGTTCGCAGTATCAATAATGCGGAGGAAAATCGGAAAGTCAAGCGTTCCGGCACGCGGATTTTCGCTCCCGACAGGCCGTTTTCACCCGTTCCGGACGCTGCCGGGCGAGTCGGCCGGGGGCCGGACGCCTTATCCCAATCTGAAGATTGCGCCGTTGCTCCTCGTCATCCCTGCTTGCGGGGGCAACGGCTATGAGGCGGGGCTGGATTCCTCCGCCATGCGAAGGTCGGGCGGGCCGTCTGGCCCGGTGGCTCAGTCGTCTTCGGTGAGGAGGCTGAGCTCGCAGGACGAGGCCATGCGCCGGTCGAGCTGGCGGCAGATTGCGAGCCAGTGGTCGCGGCCTTCCGTGTCTCCGGAGGCATGGGCGAGGATGGCCTCGGTGCGGGCTTTCGCGGCGGCGGCAAGGCCGTAGCGGCCGAAATGGCGCAGCGCTGCCGTCAGGATCTCGCCATGGCCTTCGACCGGCGCGATCGCGCGGGCGGGGCGCTGCGTGATCCGGCGCACGGTCAGCATACGGTAGTTGTCGTTGACCGCGCCGAGCGGAGCCGAGCGGCACAGGGACCGCATGATGACCGGAGTCGCTCCACCCCAGGCAGCAGCAAAACGGATCGTCATTTTCAGGGGGCCTCGAATCGTGTCAGCTGCATGGACACCGGTTTTAGCGAGGCAGGCGCTAAACATTGGTGAGAAGCTTTGGTTGCTTAGCCGTTCATCACCATGATGCGGGCATTTACTTATGCTAACACGCTGGAAACCATTAAAGTTTCTAGCTGCCGGGTTGTGCGATCCAGCGGCCGGAGTTGGCGAACTCCGGCTTTATGCCATGGGCTTCGGGAAGGCTCTGGGCGCGATAGACCGCATCGCCGCCGCGTTCGCGCACGTCGCGGGTATAGTTGGGCACGGCCGGAGCCGGCACGGCTGCCGGCGCGGCAGCGAGTGTCTCCGCTGGCTGGGGCGGTTGCGCCGCGGCGAAGGCGCGTTGCAGCGTGACCGGATCCAGCGCGGGGTCCGGCTCGGCCAGGTTGGTGCGGGCGGCGGGCCGCGCGGCCGGCTCGCCTCCGGCATAGGCATAGCGGAACGTGGCCGGATTTCCGGCCGGGCCATTGAAGCTGTAGAAGCGGTGCTCGCCGATCGTGCCGAGGTAATGCAGGCTCGGCGCCCAGTAGGGGCTGACCTGAACGGTATGGTAATGCGTGGCCAGCCCGACCGGCGCATAGACGTAACCGGCCAGCGCCTGCCGCGCGATGGTCTCGGCGCGGTTCCAGAACAGCGCCGAGGGGCGGCGCGCCAGCGAACCGTCGCAGGTGAAGGAGAACTGGCATCCGGTGGGGCGCTCTGACCCCTGATAGACGACGCCGCAGACCGTGTTCGGAAAGGCGGGATGGGCGACGCGGTTGAGCACCACTTGCGCTACCGCGCGCTGCCCGGCGTCGGATTCGCTGGCGGCCTCGTAATAGATCGCGGCGGTCATGCATTGCAGCGCGCGGGTGCGGTCGACACCCGAATTGTCGATATAGAGCGGCCGGGCACTGGGCCCTTTGCCGAGCGAGGGGCCGGATACGGAGTCATCGGCATCCGAATGGATGCCTTCGCCCACTTGCGGCACCGATTGTTCGGCTTCGAGATAATAGAAGGCCGAGCCGGGGAAGCTCGATCCCGCCTGTTCGAAGGGCATCGGCGCGACTGTGCCGTCCTGTTCCACCGCATCGGCGATCTGGAACCGGTTCCATTCGTCCGGCGCGGCGAAGGCGGGCAGGGCGATGGCGGCGAGAGCGGTGACGCCCAGCGTCCAGCGGCGCTGCATTTTCAACGGCTTGTGACCGGCACCGCGCGCGCGGCGAGCGAACCGCGCGGCAAAATCGCGCGGGCGCGCTTCTTCCCATTCGGCCCAGAGCGGGTCAGAGAAGAGGGCGGCTGCGGGCACTCGGTTCCTTTCGCGGCGGCAGGCGCAAAGACGCGTACAATAGGCCTAATCTGGGGCCTAACCCGGCTTGGCGGGCCGTGCATCCGCGCTTTGCGCACCGTCCCTTGGCGGGACAGGGGGCAGGGATAGGCTTAAAGGCCTTAAGATTTCGCTTTGGTGCCATTGCGGGGGGACGGGGCGCGGCTCGTGCTTGCCAAGCCCGTAACGCCGCTCTATCGGCGCGGTCATGTCATGGGTTGTCCGCGGGCCTTGCAAGAGGTTCCGGACCGAAGAGGGAAGCCGGTTCGATTCCGGCGCTGCCCCCGCAACTGTGACCGGGAAGTCTGCCCCCGATAGGCCACTGGTCGAAAGACCGGGAAGGCGGGGGCGGGCATCGACCCGGAAGCCAGGAGACCTGCCCAGAGACAGTCGTTCCGCGCCGGGCGGGGTGTACCGGAATGCAGCGAGACGCACGCCGTGAAGAGCGTGCCCTCCGCCATGAACGGCTTATCGTTCAGGTTGGAGGAATGCATATGAAGTCCCTGTTTCTGCTCGGCACCGCGCTGGCGGTGAGCACGCCCGCATGGGCCGATGAAGCGGCTGATACCGCCGATACCGCTGATACCATTGTCGTCACGGCCACGCGCGAGCCCACCCCGATCACCCAGATCGGCCAGTCGGTCAGCGTCGTCACCCGCGACGAGATCGAGCGCACCCAGGCCACCACCGCGCTCGACGTGCTGGCGCGTCTGCCGGGGGTCTCGTTCACCCAGTCGGGCGGCTTCGGCCAGCCCGCCAGCGTGTTCATCCGCGGCGCCGACAATGCGCAGAGCCTGGTGCTGATCGACGGGGTGCCGGTGAACGATCCGGGCGACGTCGGCGGCGGCTTCGATTTCGGCTCGCTCACCATCGGCCAGTTCGACCGCGTCGAAGTGGTGCGCGGGTCCTCGGGCGTGCTGTGGGGCAGCCGCGCGATCGGCGGCGTCATCAATTTCATCACCGCGCGTCCCACCGATCAGTGGACCGGCCGGGCGCAGGCCGAATACGGCTGGCGCAATCGCCGTCAGGCCAGCGCCTCGGCCATGGGCAAGCTGGGGCCGGTCGGCCTCACGCTCGGCGGCAACTGGATGAAGGGCGATGGCTTCTCGGCCTTCGACGAGCGGCTTGGCGGCACCGAGAAGGATGGCTTCGAAAGCAAGAGCGCCAATGCCCGCGCGGAAGTGGAACTGGTCTCGGGCTTTTCGGCCGACGTGGGCGGCTACTGGACCAAGGCCAACTACGATTACGATAACACCGGTGCCGATGCGCTCAACACCGGCCTCAAGCGCGATGCGCTGGGCTATGCCAATCTGCGCTATTCGGGCCTCGACGATCGCCTCAATGCGCGCGTGGGCTATGGTCTGACCGACACCCACCGCATTTCGAACGATGCCGTCTGGGGCCCTTACGAGACCAATGGCCGCGTCGAGCGGGTCGAAGGGCAGGTGTCCTTCACGCCGGTGGAAATGGCCTCGATCCTCGTCGGCGCCGAGACCGAGAAGCAGAAGTTTGACGACAATTATGGCTCGAAGGATTCGACCTCGATCGACAGCTACTACGGCAACCTGACGCTGCGCCCGCTCGCCGGGCTGACGCTCAACGGCGGCCTGCGCTACGACGACAATTCGGATTTCGGCCACAAGACCACCTTCGCCGCGAACGGCGCCTGGGTGATCGGTTCGGGCGACGAAGCGCCGGTGCTGCGCGCCAGCTATGGCGAGGGCTTCAAGGCGCCTTCGCTCTATCAGCTCTACACTAATGCCGGTTTCCGTGCGCTCGATCCCGAGACGTCAAAGGGCTGGGACGTGGGGATCGAGCAGCCCTTCGCCGAAGGCACCGGCCGCTTCACCCTGACCTACTTCGATCGCAAGACGAAGAACCTGATCGACTACGATCTGGCCAACTGGAACTACTACAATGTCGGCCGTGCCCGTGCACAGGGGCTGGAACTGGGTATGCAGGTGGCGAACTGGCATGGCTTCGACGTGAACCTGGCCTATACTTATCTCGACGCCACCAACGAGGATACCGGCGCGCAGCTGGCCCGGCGGCAGAAGAACAACTTCTACGCCAGTCTGGACAAGAGCTGGGCTCTGGGCTTGAAGCTTGGCGCCGATCTGCGCGTGGGCGGCGGGCGCTATGACGATACGGCCAACACGTATTATCTGGATGGCTATGTCGTTGCCGGCGTGCGGGCGTCCTACGCCTTGACGGACAATATCGAGGTCTATGGCCGCGTGGAAAACCTGTTCGACGAGCATTACGAGGTCGTGCGCACTTACGGCACGCCGGGCCGTTCGGCTTATGCCGGGGTCCGGGTGAAGCTCTGACGATGCGCGGCGCCGTCATCCTTGCCGCGCTGGGGCTCGCCGCTTGCGGCGGCTCCGGTGCGGGCGGGACGGCGGCGCTTGTCCCCGCAGGCCCTACGCTGGTCTCGCTCAATCCCTGCACCGATGCGATCCTGGCCGAAGTGGCCGCGCCGGGGCAGCTTCTGGCGATTTCGCACTACAGCCGGGACCCGGCTTCCAGTTCGATGGACCTCGCCAAGGCGCGGCGCTTTCGGGCGACCTCGGGATCGGTGGAGGAAGTCGCCGCGCTCGCGCCCGATGTGGTGGTGGCGGGCAGCTTCCTCGCCCCGGCCACGCGGCAGGCGTTGCAGGATCTCGGCATCCGGGTGGTGACATTGCCGATCCCGTCCGATGTCGCGGCATCCGAACAGCAGGTTCGCGATCTGGCCGGGCTGGCCGGACACGCGCAGGCTGGGGAAGCACTGGTCACGCGCATCGAAACGGCTTTGGCGAAGGCCGCGCCGCCCGCCGGCCGGGCGCCTGTCCCGGCGCTGGTGTGGGAATCGGGCGGCATCGTCGCGGGAGACGGCACGCTGATCGCGGACCTCCTGCAGCACACAGGTTTCACCAATGGGGCGGCCGCGCGCGGGCTGTCGCAGGCCGATTTCCTGCCGCTCGAACGCGTGCTGGCCGATCCGCCTCGCGTGATCTTCGCCGTGGGCAATCCACAATCGCAGGAAGACCGCATGTTGCGCCATCCCGCCTTGCAGGCTCTCAAGGGCACAGTCCGCGCGCCGCTGAAAAGTGCCTTGCTCTGGTGCGGCGGGCCGACCATCCCGCGCGCCGTGGCGCGGCTGGCCGAGGTCAGGCGCGGGATTGCACCACCCCCACCCCCCTCCTCTGAAGAGGAGGGGGCTCAAGCCCGCGATAGAGGGGTGGGGAAACCATGAACCGCCGCCTCATCCTGATCCTGCTGGCCGCGCTCATCGTGGCTGTGCCGCTCTCGCTGCTGGCGGGGCGGGTCTGGATCGACCCGTTCGCGCCCGAGACGCGCAACGCCGCGGTGATCCTCATGCAATTGCGCCTGCCGCGCGCGGCGCTGGCGCTGGTGCTGGGCGCCGGGCTGGGCGCGTCGGGAGCGGCGATGCAGGGGTTCCTGCGCAATCCGCTCGCCGATCCGGGGCTGTTCGGCATTGCCCCCGGCGCGGCGCTGGGGGCGGTGCTCAGCTTCTGGACCGGCTATGCCGCTTCGGTGTGGCTGCTGCCGGTCTTCGCCCTGATCGGCGCGGGCAGTGCCATGGCGCTGCTGGCGTTGATCGCCGGGCGCGAGGGCGGCATTGCCCTGTTCACGCTGGCCGGACTGATGATCTCCAGCCTGGCCGGGGCCCTGATGAGCCTCGCCATCAGCCTTTCGCCCACGCCTTTCGCGATGAGCGAGATCGTCACCTGGTTGATGGGCACGCTGGCCGACCGGTCCTGGCGCGAAGTTGGGATCGCGACGCCCTTTACGCTGGCAGGCATCGGCGTGCTGATCGCTGCGGGCCGCAGTCTCGACGCATTGACGCTGGGCGAGGCGGCGGCGCGTTCGCTGGGCGTCGATCCGCAGCGGCTGCAGGCACTGATGATTGCCGGGATCGGCCTGACGGTCGGCGCGGGGGTGGCCGTCGCCGGGATCATCGGCTTCGTCGGCCTGATGGTGCCCCATCTGGTCCGCCCGCTGACCGACCGGCGCCCCAGTTCGCTGATCGTGCCGAGCGCGCTGGCCGGGGCGCTGCTGCTGCTCGCCGCGGACTGCCTGTGCCGCGTGCTGCCGCTCAGCGGCGGGGAGCTGCGGCTGGGCATTGCCCTGTCGCTGCTGGGCGCGCCGTTCTTCCTGAACCTGCTCCTGCGGATGCGAAAGGGGCTGGTATGAGCCTGCAGACCTTGGATCTGGGCGTGAAGGACCGCATCGCCGATCTCACGGTCATGTTGCATCTGGGCGAAGTGACGGCGATCTGCGGCCCCAACGGCGCAGGCAAGTCGACGCTGCTCTCCTGTCTGGCCGGGCTGCAACCGCCGGACCGGGGGCATGTCGCGCTGGGCGGCCAGCCGATGGCCGGCCTCCATCCCGAAACCCGCGCGCGGGCCATCGGCTATCTGCCGCAAGCGCCGGAAGTGGCCTGGGACCTTTCGGTCGAAGTGCTGGTCTCGCTGGGGCGCCTGCCGTGGCGCGGCGTTCCCGGCAGCGAGGCGCAAGTCGCGATCGACGAGGCGATCGCCGCGATGGACCTCGATGCGCTCCGCCACCGCCGCGTCTCGCAGCTTTCGGGCGGGGAGCGGGCGCGCACGCTGATGGCGCGGGTGCTGGCGACGGGGCCGGGCTGGCTGCTGGCCGACGAGCCGCTGGCCAGCCTCGACCTGGCCCATGCGGCTGCGCTGCTGGCCTGCTTCCGCAGACAGGCCGTGCTGGGCCGCGGCGTGGTGCTGGTGCTGCACGACCTGGCCATGGCGATGAACCATGCCGACCGGGTGATCGTGCTCGACCGGGGGCGCCTCGTGGCCGATGGCGCGCCCGAATTCGCGCTCGGCGCCGACGTGGTCGAGCGCGTCTGGGGCTGCCCGGCGCGCTGGGTGGGCGAACCCGGCGCGCGGGCGCTGTCGGTGGGTTAGGCGCAGTCACGGCCCGGACCGGCGGTCTGGTCTAGGCTGCCCTGTTCTGGAAGCTGTAGAGAAATTCGCGCCTATGACTGGCGTTTCCGTCATCTTGCGGTAAAAAAATACCGGTGCCGATCGAGGTAATTCGAAGATGACCAAAGACGATACATTCGTTGATTATTACGACATTCTGGAAGTCAGTCCGAGTTGCAGTGCAAGGGCGCTTGAATCGGCCTACCACTTGCTGGCCAAGAAGTACCACCCGGATCATTCCGAAGGCGGTGACGTAGAGAAGCTGACGAAGATCATCTCTGCCTACAAGGCGTTGAGAACTCCTGAGAAGCGCGCCGAATACGATATCGTCTATTCCGAGGTCACGGGCTTCCTGTTTCCTTCAGCCGCTGATGAACTCGATGATGAACGATCGGCGATTTCCGATGCCGATGCTCATGCGAAGATCCTTCTGTTCCTCTACAAGCGAAGGCGGGAGCAGGCGCAGGATGCCGGTGTCGGCAGATATTATGTCCACCAGTTGCTGAACTGTTCGGACGAGCTGTTCGAGTTTCATCTGTGGTATCTGAAGGAAAAGGGCTTCATCGTGACGACCGAGCACGGAACCCTGGCGATCACGATCGAAGGCGTCGATCACGTCATTTCCACGTCGCGGGCCAGCTTGCGTGAAAAGCTGCTGATCGCGCAGGCCGGCGATGGCCCGGGCAAGGACGTGCCGCACTGATGAGGTGATCGGGGGGCTGTTTCCTGACCACCCCAAGGCGCCCCTCCCGCCTCAGGTGAAAGGCGGGAGGGGGCGTGGCTTATACCAGCGTGCGATGAACATGACTCATATACTCTCTCCCCTTCAGGGGAGAGATACGCAGGCTTGGCGGCTTGACCGCCTAGCCGGAGTTGAGAGGGGAACGCCAGCGCACTTCCCCTCTCCCAACCCTCTCCCCTGAAGGGGAGAGGGCTCTATGGGTTCCGATCATCGCAGCTTGGTATTACTGGCTTTCCGTCAGTCCGCGCGCTTCGAGCATCGGCTCCAGCTGCGGATCATGCCCGGTGAAGTTGTGGTACATGACCGAGAAGTCCTTGCTGTGGCCCTGGCCCAGGAAGGTAGCGCGGATGTGGTCGCCGTTGGCGCGGGTCATGCCGCCGTTCTTTTCCACCCAGTCCCAGCCGTCGTGGGCCAGCATTTCGGTCCAGATATAGGCGTAGTATCCGGCCGAATAGCCGTTGCTCCAGATGTGCCGGAAATAGGGCGTGCGGTAGCGCGGCGGGATCATCCCGGTGTGCAGGCCTTCGGCGTCCATGCCGGCCAGCGCCTTGGCCTCGAAAGCGAGCGGCGGCTGGGCGGCCTGCTCTTCGTTCAGGGTGTGCCAGTCCATGTCGAGCATGGCCGCTTCCAGCGTCTCGCCGAAGCCCAGGCCCTGGTTCCACTTCTCGGCGGCCTCGATCTTCTGCATCAGCGCATCGGGAATTGTTTCTCCGGCCGCGTTCTTGGCGAAGTGCTGCAGCACTTGCGGCACCGTGGCGAAGTTCTCGTTGAACTGGCTGGGGAACTCCACGAAGTCGCGCGCGGTGTTGGTGCCCGAGAGCGAGGGGTACTTCTGGCTGGCGAACATGCCGTGCAGGGCATGGCCGAATTCGTGGAACATCGTGGTCACATCATCCCACGTCGCCAGCGGCGGCTGGCCTTCGGGGGGCGGGGTGATGTTGAGCGTGTTGACCACCACCGGCTTGTCGCCCAGCAGATCGGACTGCTCGACGAAGTTGGTCATCCAGGCGCCGCCCTGCTTGTTGGGGCGGGCATAGGGATCGAAGTAGAACAGCGCCAGCGGGCTGCCGTCCTTGTCGAACACTTCGTAGGCGCGCATCGAGGGGTGATACACCGGCAGGTCCGTGCGGCGCTTGAAGGTAATGCCGTAAGTCTGCGTGGCGGCATAGAAAACGCCGTTTTCCAGCGTGTTCCACACATTGAAGTAGGGCTTGATCTGCGCATCGTCGAGATCGTACTTCGCCTTGCGGACCTTCTCCGCGTAGTAGCCCCAGTCCCACGGTTCCAGCTTGGTCACGCCGTCGGCCTTGGCGGCTTCGGTCAGGATCGCCTGCTCGCGCGACTGGGTGGCGCCCAGCGCGGGAACGAAGCCCTTCATGAACTCCATCGCCTTGGCCGGCTTGGTGACCATGCGGTCGTACATCTGGAAGGTCGCATAGTCGGGCAGGCCAAGCAGCTTGGCCTTCTTCGCGCGCAGCACGGCCAGCTCGCTGACGATGCCGATGGTGCTGTCGTCACCGCCGGTGCAGCGGGTGACGCTCGCTTCGAACAGCTTCTTGCGGGTCTCGCGGTTGGTGAGCTGCGAAAGCGCGGGCTGCTGCGTGGTATTGACCAGCGCCAGCACGTATTTGCCGGCAAGCCCCTTGTCGGCAGCGCGCTTGGCGGCAGCGGCAATGTCGGCGTCCGACAGGCCGGCTAGCTGGTCCTTGCTGTCGAAGACGACGGCGGCGGCATCGGTGCCCGCCGTCAGCGTCTGCGAGAACTTGGTTTCCAGCGCGGCGATCCGCAGGTTCATCTGCTTGAGCTCGGCCTTGTGCGCGGCATCGAGCTCGGCACCGCGGTGGACGAACTTGGCGTAAGTCGTCTCCAGCAGCATCTTGTCCTCGCCGGTCAGGGCCTTGCCCGCGGCGCTGTCATGCACGGCCTTCACGCGGGCGAAGAGCTTGTCGTTGAGGTAGATTTCGTCCTTGAGCGCCTCGCGCTTGGGGGACATCGCGGTATCGGTGGCATCGAGCGTGTCGTTGGTGTTCGCGCTCACGAGCTGGTCGAACACGCCGGCGACGCGCGAGAGCAGCGTGCCGGCCCGCTCCATCGCGACGACCGTGTTCTCGAACGTGGGCTTCGCCGGATTGTTGGCGATCGCTTCCATTTCGGCCAGCTCGGCGGCAATGCCGGCCTCGATGGCGGGCTGGTAGTCGCTGTCCTTGATCACGCTGAAGTCGGGCGCGTGGAAGGGCAGGGTGCTGGGCTGTGCGAAGGGGCCGGTGTAAGCGGGCGCGGCTGCCGCCGTCTTCGCTTCAGCAGGCATGATGGCGCCCGCGCCGAGCAGGGCGATGGCAAACGGAGCGGCGGCGGCCATGAGCCGGATTTTCATTGTCATGCTCTCCAGGGGTGCGGCAGCCGGATAGGGGGAAGGGCGCGGCGAAAGACGCGGCGCGAAGGGCTGCCGGTATGGTCATGGGCACTGCTTGAAACCGAGAATCCAGCGCGTTGCAAGAGCTTGTGAAGCGATTGCAAAAGGGTTTCGTCCGGTGGCGGGAAGGGCGCGAAAATGAAAAGCGTCGCCGCTCCGGCGCGCAAGCTTGTTGCGCCCGGAAACGGCGGCGCCGCCGGAATGCAATCAGGGACCGAAGTCAGGCGCCAAGGTCAAGCCCAAGGTCAAGCCCAAGGTCAAGCCTTGCGGAAGTGCCCGTTCATCCAGACGTGCATCTTGCCCGTCTGTGATTCCCCTTGCTCGCGCATCCGCGCGTCGCGTTCGCGATCGAAGATCAGCGATCCGGTGGCATCCTGCCTGCGGCGGCTGCGGCGGAAGGGAATTTCGGCTCCGATGTTCATTCCGGTTCTCCTCTCAAGGAGAAAACGCCGTAGCCGCCTTAAAGTTCCCGGTCAGGCCGGCATGACCGGCAGGCGCGATGCCGCTGCGGCGTCGGCCAGGGTCTGCGTGTCGAGTTCGGCGAGGAAAGCGTCCATCGCGCGGCCGAGCATGGCCGTCAGCCCGCAGCCGGAGCGCAGCAGGCATTGGGCGCAGTCGGCGGGAGACAGGCACGGCTCGGTCAGCCGCACGACCTGGCCGAGCCGGATCTCTCCGGCGGGCTGCCCCAGCCGGAACCCGCCGCCGCGCCCGCGCACTGTCTCCAGCAGGCCTGCGTTGGCGAGCAGGTTCACCACTTTCATCGCATGGTTGCGCGAGATCGCATGGGCCTCGGCGACTTCGGCGATCGACAGCAGGCCTTCGGCATCCTTGTCCGCAAGCAGTGCGGCATGGAGCAGGATGCGCAGGGCGTAATCGGTGTGCGCGGTCAGGCGCAAGGCAGGTGTCCTCGTTCGCGGGTTATCATGCATTCTATTTACATGTTTTTGGATCGTCGTATAGATGCATCCGATTCGCATGTTTTAGGGAGAAGACTTTCATGGCCGCACCGCTTTCCGAACAGACCATTGCCATCGTCAAGGCGACGGCCCCGGCGCTGCAGCAGCACGGCGTCGCGATCACCACCCGCATGTACGATCGCCTGTTCCAGAACGAGGCCGTGAAGGCGATGTTCGATCAGGCCGCGCAGGATTCCGGCGAGCAGCCGCGCCGCCTTGCCGGGGCGATCCTGGCCTATGCCCAGAATGTGGACAAGCTGCAGAACCTCGACGCTCCGGTGCGCCGCATGGTTGAGCGGCATTGCGATACCGGGGTGAAGGCCGAGCACTATCCGCTGGTGGCCGAAGCGCTGCTGCCCGCGATCCGCGACGTGCTGGGCGAGGCCGCGACCGACGAGGTCCTGGCGGCATGGGGCGAGGCTTACTGGTTCCTCGCCGACATCCTGATCGGCAAGGAAGCCGAGGAATACGAACTGCGGGCGGCCTGATCCCTTCGTCCCGAATTCTGGCACAGATCTCGCATCGGGCTTCCCGCCCCATCCAAACTGACCGGGAAGCCCGATGCCGCTATACGATTTTCACTGTCCCGAATGCTCGGCCGATTTCGAGCTGCTGATGCGCGCGAGCGACCAGCCGGTCTGTCCGAAGTGCGGCAACCATTCGGTCAACCGCCTGATTTCGCGCGTTTCTCCGCCGGGTAAGTCGAAGGCAATCATTGCCTCTGCCCGCGCGCAGGCGCGCAAGGAAGGGCATTTCAGCAACTTCTGAAGGCCTGTTCCAATCCGGCGCAGGCAATGTCGCAAACGCGACAATGTGCGCCGGGCTATGTCAGCGCGGGGTCAGCGCGGGCCGACGCCGCGTGCGAATTGCGCCTGCAGATTGGCGAGCGCCCGGCCCGAAACGGGTGACAGCTGGCGCGCCGTGTGCCCTTTGCGCAGGGCCTTGCGGTCGTGCTCGTCCGGCTGGACCACGCGCACCCGCACCGCGGCCTTGCCTTTCGCCCGCACGCCGAGCAGTTCGGCCGCGCCTTTCGACAAGTCGATGATCCGCGCGCTTTCGCCGAACGGTCCGCGATCGTTGACCCGCACCAGAATGCGCCGGCCGGTATCGAGCGAGGTGACTTCGACATAGCTCGGCAAGGGCAGGGTCTTGTGCGCGGCGGTGATCCAGTCGGGCCGGAACCGTTCGCCATTGGCGACCTGGTTGCCGCTCTCGTTCCCGTACCAGGTCGCATAGCCCAGCATGTCGTAATGCGGATCAGCGGCGGGCGTATATGTCACCCCGCGCACGGTATAGGCCGGGCCGATCCGCACCGGGGTGTCGCTGACCGGCCGGTAATGCACGCCGCCCCCGCAGGCCGAGAGCGCCAGCGTCAGCATGGCAGGGGCCAGCAGCGCGGGGGCAAGGGCGTGCAGCCGCATGGCCTAGTCCCGCTCGCCCGCGCTCTTGTCGCGGGCCGCCTTGAATTCGGAGCCCGGTTTCCACTGCGGCCAATGGCGCGAATTCGCCAGTTCGTCGCCGATCGTGCCGATCAGGTCGATGTCCTGCACCGCGCCCGCGAGGTTCCAGTCCGGGCCATAAGCGTCGCAGGCCTGATGATAGCATTGGCCGGTATAGGCATCGATCCACGCCTGCCCGGCCGCCGTCCCGCCCTGTTTCAGGTCGGCCGCGCCAGCAATGCCCATCAGCAGCATCACCGGCACCCCGCGCTTGGCGAAGGAGAAGTGGTCGGCGCGGTAGAACAGCCCGCGCTCGGGCAGGCTTTCGGGCGTGACCGTGCGGCCCTGCGTGGCGGCGACGCGCGCCATGTCGTCCTCCAGCGTGTCCTGTCCCTTGCCGACCAGCACCACGTCGTTCGCCGCGCCCGCCGTCTGCAGGATGTCGATGGCGAGGTTGGCGACAGTCTTGGCCATCGGATAGACCGGGTTCGCCGCGTAGTACTCGGACCCGAGCAGCCCGCGCTCCTCGGCCGTCCAGGCGGCGAAGACGACACTGCGCTGCGGCGGCGGCCCCGCCTTCATCACCCGCGCGATGTCGAGGATGCCGGCAATGCCCAGCGCATCGTCGTTGGCCCCGGCGCGGTAGATGCGGCCCTGTGCATCCGGCGCGCCCTTGCCATAGGCATCCCAGTGCGCGCCGAACATCACCACTTCATCGGCGTGCGAAGTGCCGGGAATGCGCCCGAGCACGTTGTGGCTGGCGATCTGCTCATGCGTCACCGGCACGTCGGCATCGAAGGTCACGCCCTTCAAGGGCACCGGCTTGAACGAGGCCTTGCGCGCATCGGCGCGCAGTTTCGCCAGATCGAGCCCGGCCTTGGCGAACAGCTCTTTCGCCGCATCGCCCGAAATCCAGCCCTGCAGTTTCAGCGAAGTGAGGTCCTCGGGCTTGCGCACGATGTCGTAGTTCTCGCCGCCCGGGCTGATCACGACATTCCAGCCATAGCCCGCCCCATCGGTATCGTGGACGATCAGCGCGCCCACCGCGCCCTGCCGCGCGGCTTCCTCGAACTTGTAGGTCCAGCGGCCGTAATAAGTCATCGTCCGCCCGCCGAACTTGCCATAGGGCGCTTCGCCCTTCGTGGCGGCGAAATCCGGATCGTTGACAAGGAAGACCACGACCTTGCCCTTGAGGTCCGCGCCCTTGAAATCGTCCCACCCGCGCTCGGGTGCATCGACGCCGTAGCCGACGAAGACCACCGGCGCATTCGCAATCACTGCCTCGTCGTCGGGCCGCACGGTCGAGACATAGACCTGCTCGCTCTGCCCGACCGGCATGACGCCCTGGGGCGTCGCAAAGGCCAGGGTTTTGGCAGGCTGCAAGGCGGTGTGGAGCAGCGGCACCGTCTGCACCCACTGCCCGCCGGGGCCGGCGGGTTCGAGCCCGGTGTCCTGCATCCGCGCGATCAGGTAGCCGATCGTGCGCTCCTCGCCCGCAGTGCCGGGCGCACGCCCTTCGAACGTGTCTGACGCAAGCGTCTTCACGTCTTCGACGATGCGGCCGGGATCGACGGAGACCTGGGCGAGCGTGGGTTGAGAGATCGAGGCGAGAAGCGCCGTTACCAGCGCGGACATCGTTTTGTGCATGGGGCAATTCTAGATGCCGGGGCAGGAGAGGCAACCCGCTGCTTGAGCCGGCATGTCCTGGCCGCGCGGATCTCCGGTTGTTGCTAAATTTTAACTGCCGAAAAATGGCGGAAATCGGCTGCCGGGCCGGCAGCGAAACAGTGCCGGGCGCAAATCGCCGCATTTCCGTTTCTGTCCCTGTAGACAGGCACTCTTGCCACTCATAGTGGGCGCGAAAAGGGGTGCGAATCATTAGCTTGTCGAAGGTTGTTGCCGCGGCCGCGCTGGTAGCCGTGCCAGTCGTGGTGCATGCTCAGGACGTAAGGACGTCTCCTGCGCAAACACCGGCCCGGCTTTCCGCCGCGCAGGTGTTTGCGCTTGCCGATGCGGCCCGTGCGAAGGGGGATTTCGCGACGGCCGAAGCGGCCTATCACGCGCTGGAGTCCGATCCCGATCCCGAACTGCGCACCGAAGCCCGTTTTCGCCTGGGCATGATGCTGGCGGATGACCTGCATCGTTACACCGACGCCGCCATTGCGTTCCGCCGAATCCTCGATGACAAGCCAGGGGCCGCGCGCGTGCGGCTGGAACTGGCGCGCGTGCTGGCGATGACCGGCGACATGCGCGCCGCCGAACGCGAATTCCGCGCCGCCGAAGCGGCGGGCCTGCCGCCGCAGGTCGAGCGCATGGTGCGCTTCTATGCCAATGCACTGAACGCCCGCAAACCCTTCGGCGGCTCGTTCGAAGTGGCGCTGGCGCCGGACAGCAACATCAACCGCGCCACCCGTTCCGATACGCTGGGGACAGTCATCGGCGACTTCACGCTGGACAAGGATGCGCAGGCGAAATCGGGTGTCGGCCTCGATCTTCGCGGACAGGCCTATTGGCGCGAGGGACTGGAGAAGGGAACCGACCTGCTTGTGCGGGTATCCGGGGGCGGCAGCCTCTACCGCGACAGTGCGTTCAACGATATCTCGACCGGCCTGCAGATCGGTCCGCAGTACGCTTCCGGCAAGGACCGGATCACGCTGGCCGCCGGGCCGACCTGGCGCTGGTACGGCAAGTCGCTCTATTCGCTCAGCTACGGCGGCACGGCAAACTGGCAGCATCCCACCGGAAAGCGCAGCCAGTTGCGCATTGAGGGCGGCATCACGCATGTCGAGAACAAGCGCAATGCCTTGCAGGTCGCCGATGATTTCACGCTCAGCGCCAGCCTCGACCGTGCCTTCAGCGCGCGCATGGGCGGGGGCGTCCAGGTCTACGGTTTCCGCGAGGCTGCACGCGATCCGGGCTATTCGCTCGCGAGCGGCGGGGCGAGCGTCTACGTCTTCCGCGAAGTGGGCCGCACTACCCTGATCGGCACGGCTGGCTATAGCCACCTGGAAGCAGACGCGCGGTTGTTCCTCTATCCCCATCGGCGCGTGGAAGACCGCTATTCCGCAAGTCTCGCCGCCACGCTGCGCGCCCTCCACGTTGGCGCCTTCGCGCCGCTGGTGCGCGTCAAGTGGGAGCGCAACCGGTCTTCGATCGAGATCTATGACTACAAACGCGTTTCTGCCGAACTGGGCGTGAGTTCGGCTTTCTGAAGGTGCGACATTGATGAAGCATGGTTTTGGCGGGGCGACAGCCCTGGCACTGGTGTTTGCGTTGTCCGCGTGCGGCGGCGGAGGCGGGGTGAACAGCACGCCGGCCCCGACGCCTGCTGCCACATATGCAACGTTGGATCAGCTCAGCGGAACTCAGACATTCGAGACGGCGAGCATTAACGTACCGGTTTTTCGGGGCAACAGCAGTTCAGCGACAGGCTACAAAGCCGGTTCGGCAGTCCGGGTTGACTACGATGCGTCTGCAGGTGCCTACATGCTGACCTCGCCGGAGGGCTATTCGGTCGCGATGACTCAGGCGAACTATGATTCCGCCCTGTCGAACAATGTAAGGAGCGTTTACGGCAAGAGCGACAGTACCGCTGGGGACAACGTTTGGTTGTGGCGCCTTATGGTGAAGAATGTCCGGCTCAGCTACACGATGTTCGGGACTTGGCGGCATGTGCCGGCAGGGAGCGTAATAACTGCATTGCGTGACAATCTGTTCGTCGGCGGCGTGCAAACCCAAAAAAGCGATATTCCCAAGTCGGGAACTGCCTCCTACGACACATACGTCGGGGGCTCGGTGATGAGTGATGACACGACCTACACCTTGTCCGATCCCAACACCGGAACCAGTGAATCCTCTGCCACGTTCTCGCTCAATTTCGGAACTGGCTCGGTCAATACGACTCTTAACCTTGCCGGCACTTCGTACCAGACCGGTGTTTCACGAAATTTCGGATCGTTCACGGGAACCGGTTCGCTGGATTCCGGCGGCCCTGGTTTTTCGGGAACACTTGCTGGATCAAACGCGACCGGAGCTTTCACGGGATCTCTGTTCGGACCGCAAGGGGCAGAAATGGGCTATGTCTGGTATGCCGCCGGTTCTGGTTTCGAAGGCAGCGGCATCGTCGCGGGTATCAAAAAGTAGAGATTGCCGCCTTCGATGGAGTGCTGGCTTTCCATGGACGCACCGACGGTGCGCGGATCGCCACAGCAGCTTCGTAATCAGGGCCGCGACCGGATGAGCCAAGGCCCGCCCCTTGCGGATGAGGGCGGGCCTTGGGGCCGGACCGGACTTGATCGCTGGGCGATTGCAGTGGGACGTGCTGCAAGGGTATCGCCCGCAAGCCGGCCCGGGCGGGGGCTTGAGGTCAGCGATGCACGCGCAAGGCTGGAAGCTCCATGGCGGCGAGCCTGGTGGGATCGTTGCGGGCCGCCATATGTGCCGCGATCACGGCGTCACGATCGGCGAAGGCTTGCTCCATCGTATCGCTCCGGCAGTTTCGAACGGCCATATGTTCCCGCAACAGGCGGATGTCGTCGTCACCGCAGACCGTCATGACGGCGGCGGTCAGGCGTTTGTTCAGGGTTGCGATGCCGCTCTGGCTGTCAAGGTTGAGGTCGCCGTAGCGGACTTCGACGTAAGGCCGGTCAGCCCAGCCTCCATCCTGCACGATGACGTCTCCAACCGCGGGCGAGCCGACGAGCAGTGCTGTCATTGCGCAGGCGGCAATTGTAAGCCTTCTCATGGTCTGTCTCCTCTCTGGACAAGGCGCAGGGGGAGGAGTTCCGGACATAAGTGTCCGGAAATCGGATGATTAATCGTTGGTAATCGGCGAAACGAGACAGGCCGCGTTGCTATGCAGCAAGTCCTTTCCAACCAGAAGCGGCGGAAGGCCTGTTGTCATCTAGGTCTTGAGTCGCTTGTATTTAAAAGGGTCTGTTACGGGAATTTGCAGTCATTCGTGTAACTTACCTAAAGTGCCGCCTCTCCCTGCGGTAACTTTCATTTATACAACCCGGTTAATTTCATTAAAAGATTGCAAGGGTGCGAGTGCGGCGAAACGCCCTGTATGAGCGATAAGCCGCCAAAAAATGACCCGGGAACCGCTTGGGCAACTCCTGCTGGTTGCCTTCTAGTC
>NZ_BCTX01000002.1 GCF_001590985.1 Novosphingobium naphthalenivorans NBRC 102051 | reverse complement strand
ATTCGGCCTGAAAGTTTCCGGTAAAGAGATAGATCAGATCGAGATCGGATGCGTGTGTCAGCACCCCGCCGCCCATCCGGCCGAGCCCCAGGACCAGCATTTCGCTGCCGGGAATCACGCCGTGCGCGTCGCGGAATTCCTGCGCTGTCGCATCGGTCAGCACCACCAGCGCGGCTTCGGCGACGCGGGCGAGGGCATGGCCGATGTCGAGCGGATCGTTGGCGCCCTCGATCAACTGGACACCCAGTTTGAAGCGCAGCTCGCCCACCTTGCGGCGCACCGAATCGAGCTTGCGCTCATAGTCGTCGCCCGGCTCGAAGCGCGCGAACAGCGCGATCAGTTCATCGGTGGTGCCCGGCAGGTCGAAGGCACTGGCATCGATCAGCGGATCGAGCAGGTCCGCGCGCCGCGCCAGCGCATCGGCCAGCGGCGGCGCCAAGCTGAGGATGCGCGCCAAGAGGTCCAGCAGGCCGGGACGCGCTTCGAGCAGGCGAAACAGGTTGATCGCACTCGGCAGGTTGTTGAGCAATTGCTCCCAGCGCGACAGCGCGCGTTCGGGTTCCGGCGCGGCGGCCAGCGCAGCCAGCAGATCGCGCCGGATCGCCTCGAAAGCATGGCGCGCGGCATCCGATCGCAGCGCGCGCATCCGGCCCGACTGCCAGCCCTCGATCCGCTGCGCCACCGCTTGCGGATCGGCAAAGCCGAGCCCTTCGAGGTCTTCGACCAGCGTGGCCTGATCGGGCATCGGCACCGCCGCACCGGGCGCGGTGGGCGTATTGGCCATGATCAGCGCATCGTAGCGCTCGCCGACCGCCTCGGTTATCGCGGCCAGCTCGGTGAGCAGCGCCTGCCCGTCCGGCAGCCCGTCGAGCCGGGCCACGGCATCAAGCGCTTCCGGCTTCATCGGCAGGCTCTGGGTCTGCTGGTCGTGGACCATCTGCAGCCGGTGCTCGACCGTGCGCAGCCGGTCGTAGCATTCGCCGAGCAGACGTGCTTCCTCTACCGGAACCAGCCCGGCCTGCGCCAGCGCGTCGAGCGTCGCGCGCGTCCCGCGCAGGCGCAGCGCCGGATTGCGCCCCCCGTGGATGAGCTGATGGGTCTGGGCGTAGAATTCGATCTCGCGAATGCCACCGCGCCCTTTCTTGAGGTCGAAGCCCGGCCCGACCTCGGGCGTGCCGCGCGCGCTGGCGCGGATCTGCGCGGTCAGCCGCCCGATCTCGGCAATCGCGCCGAAGTCGAGGCTCTTGCGCCACACGAAAGGCCGGATCGCGGCCAGAAACGCCTCGCCCGCCGCAACATCCCCGGCACAGGCCCGCGCGCGGATGAAAGCCGCCCGCTCCCAGGCGAGCGCGGAAGATTCGTAATGCGTCAGCGCCGCGTCGATCGAAATCGCCAGCGGGCTCACTTCCGAAGCCGGCCGCAACCGCAAGTCGACGCGGAAGACGTACCCCTCGGCGGTAACATTGGAGAGCGTCTCCACCACCACGCGCGCCACCCGCTGCGCCGCCTCGCCCGGCTCGTCGCGTTCGCGGCGGGGGAGCAGGTCGGGATCGAACAGCAGGATCGGATCGATGTCCGAGCTGTAATTCAGCTCGCCCGCCCCGTGCTTGCCGAGCGCCAGCGCCAGGAAGCCCGCCGGTTCGCTGCCGGGCGCGCGGCGGCGGATACCTTCGGCAATCGCGGCATCGAGCGAACGGTCGGCAAAGGCGGACAGTTCGCCGGTCACTTTGAGCAGGGGAAAGGCCCCGGCCAGATCGCCGATCGCGAGGGCCAGCGAAAGCGCTGCCTTCTCGCGCCGCAGCGCCGCGCCGGTATCGGGCGCCCCCGCCCCGGCCGCGCGGGCCCAGGCGAGCGCGGCATCGCCCTTCCCGGCAGCCAGAAGCTCCACCAGATCCGGCAGGCGCCCCATCGCATTGGCAAGGTAAGGCGCGCAGGCACGCGCGCGGTCGATTGCTCCGGTCCAGTCGGCACTCATGGCCCACTCCTGCCCGCTGCGCGGAGCCGGAGCAAGGGGAAGCAGGCAGGCTGGCCTGTATATCAGGCCCGGCTTGTATATCGCCGAATCGTCTGGCACCTGTGCGCCTCCCCCCACTCCAGACAGAGGTCGCTCTCTTGAAACATCCCGCGCTTGTTCTTGCCGTCCTGGCCCTGGGCGCCTGCACGTCCACCTATGAAGGCCCGAAAATGCCCAAGGGCACGGCACTGCCGCCGCCCGAGCAGGCCGCTGCGGCAAAGACGCCGGATATCTCGGTCGATCTGATGAAGCAGATCACCAAGCGCCTCTCGGCCGACGATTTCGAAGGCCGCGCGCCGAGCACGGCGGTCGAACCCAAAGTGCTCGACTACATCGTCTCGCAGTTCAAGGCGGCAGGCCTCCAGCCGGGCAATCACGGCGAGTGGCTGCAGACGGTGCCCACGGTCGAGATCACCGGCAGCGATTACACGCCGCTGACCGTGAAGGGGGCCAAGACGCCGCTCTCGTTCCACTTCGGCGACCAGTACGTGGCCGCCAGCTACCGGGTCACGCCCAAGACGCAGGTGAAGGACAGCGAACTGGTCTTCGTCGGCTACGGCATCGACGCGCCCGAACTGGGCTGGAACGACTATGCCGGGATCGACATGCACGGGAAGACCGCGGTCATCCTCGTCAACGATCCCGACTATGCCAACGAGACCGAACAGGGCCTCTTCAAGGGCCGCCGGATGACCTATTACGGCCGCTGGACCTACAAGTTCGAGGAAGCCGCGCGCCAGGGCGCCACTGCCGCGCTGATCGTGCACGACACTTTCCCCGCCGCCTATGGCTGGAACGTCGTCAATTCGAGCTGGACCGGCGCGCAGTACTACGTGCAGAAACCCAATGACGGCATGGACCAGACCCAGGCCAACGGCTGGGTGCAGAAGCCCGTTGCCGAAGCGATCCTGAAGGCCGCCGGCAAGGACCTCGCCGCGCTGTCCGCTGCGGCGAAGCAGAAGGGCTTCAAGCCGGTGCCGCTGGGCCTCAAGGTCAGCTTCGGCTTCGACAATGCGATCCGCCGGTCGACCTCGCACAACGTCGTCGGCATTCTGCCCGGCAAGGTCCGTCCCGACGAATATGTGCTCTATTCGGCGCACTGGGATCACCTCGGCCACTGCACGCCCGATGCAACCGGTGACGACATCTGCAACGGCGCGGTCGACAATGCCACCGGCGTCGCGGCCCTGACCGCCATTGCCAAGGCCAATGCCGAAGCGGGCCCGGCCGACCGCAGCGAAGTGTTCCTGGCGGTAACGCTGGAGGAATCGGGCCTGCTCGGCTCCGAATACTATGCCGCCAACCCGATCTATCCGCTCGACCACACCGTGGGCGGGGTGAACATGGACGCGCTGCTGCCCGCGCCGCGTTCGCGCTCCTATTCGATGACTGGCGGCGACAAGTCCGACCTCACCTCGATCTTCCGCGATACGCTGGCCGACGAAGGGCTGAGCGAAGTGCCCGAAGGCCATAGCGAGCGTGGCGGCTACTACCGCTCCGACCACTTCTCGATGGCCAAGCGCGGCGTCCCGATGTTCGACGTGGGCCGCAGTTCGGACTTGTTCGAGGGCGGCAAGGAAGCCGGTGAGAAAATCGGCGAGGAATATACCGCCAAGCACTACCACGCCCCCAGCGACGAATATTCGGACGACTGGAACTGGGACGGGATTGTCGAGGACGCGGACCTCTACTACGCGCTCGGCCGCTCGCTCGCCGATTCGGACTTCTGGCCGGACTGGAACGAGGGCGACGAATTCCGCGCGATCCGCGACAAGGCCTGCGCCGCGGCAACAGGAGGCTGCCACAAGTGACCTATACCCTGCCGCCCGAATGGCACGCGCAGGACTGGATCTGGATCGGCTTCCCGCATGACCCGGTCGAATGGCCGGGCTTCCTGGAAGCCGCCCAGGTGCAGATGGCGCAGTTTGCCAGCGCGGTTGCCGAGTCCGGTCAGGAAGTCCGCCTGATCGTGCGCGACGAGGCCAACCGCGCGCGGGCGGCATCGCTGGTATCGGAAAAGGTAAAGCTGGAAATGCGCCGCTATGGCGACGTCTGGCTGCGCGATACCGGGCCGCTGGTGGTCATGGACGAGAGCGGCAACCGCAAGGCCCGGATGAAGGCCATGCGCTTCGGCTTCAACGGCTGGGGCGGCAAGTACCTGATGGACGGCGATCAGGAGATCGGCGCCGAACTGGCCGAAAGCGCCGGGCTGCCGGTCGAAACGGCGGACTGGGTGCTCGAAGGCGGCGCGCTCGACGGCGACGGCACCGGCCTTGTCGCCACCACCGAGCAGTGCCTGCTCAACCCCAACCGCAACCCGCACCTGACCCGCGCCGACCTCGAAATGCGGCTGGCGCGCGACCTCGGCTATACCCGGGTGCTGTGGCTGGGCGATGGCCTCATCAACGACCACACCGACGGCCACGTCGACAATCTCGCCCGTTTCGTGGCGCCGGGTGTAATGGCCCTGCCGCGCGCCACCGGGGCGGACGATCCCAATGCCGCGATCTATGCCGATGCCAAGGCGCGCGCCGAGGCCATGGGCGTCACGGTGCGCGAAGTCCCCTCCCCCGGACGGGTGGAAACGGACGGCCGGATCGAACCGGCCAGCTACATGAACTTCGCGATCACCTCGAAGCTGGTGGTGGTGCCCACATATGGCACCGCGCACGATGCGGACGGCGTGGCCGCCATCGCCGAGCTGTTCCCCGATCGCGAGACCGTGGGCATCCTTGCCGACGCGGTGCTGGCCGGCGGCGGCTCGTTCCACTGCTCCAGCCAGCAGATGCCCGCGCGCACCTGAGGAATCGCGCCGTTTAACCCTTTGGCAAGGGATCGCGGCGCATTCACACAGGCATGGCTCGAATCGTTGCCCTTGCCGCTCATCGTGCGCCGCGTCTGCAGCGCCTCGAATGGCTGCGCGCGCTGATCGTCACCGGCTGCGCCATGGCGCTGATTCTCGCCAAGGCTCCGCTGCCGTTCTGATCCGGCGGCGCGGCCGGGCAGCCATTGCCGTATCCCGGCCCGCCATTTTCCTACACTTGCGGAACCTGTCACACTGCGCGCGGCACCGGTTTGCCCGCGCTCTTTGAACAGTCCGATTTTCGCAGCCGGGCGAAGCGAAGTTTCGCATCGTCCAACTCCTTGTAAAATTATGCTTTCTTGCAGACTCGCACGGCGCCGGTGTCGGCAAGCTTAGCGAAGTTACTGCGCCGCTCGCCTATTTGCGGCGATAGCGGAAGTACCAGACTTCGTGGCCATAGACCTTGCGGGCCTTGGCCTCGTAGCGGGTTTCCGGCCAGCCGCCGGGGCGGTTCTGGAAATCAGCCGGCTTTTCGCAAAGCCACTCGAACTGATGGGTATGGCGCTGCATCACCATCAGCGCGTGGCGCACGTAAACAGCATGGTCGGTGCCGAAGCGGAACTCGCCGCCGGGCCTGAGCTTGGCCGCGAACATGTCGACCGGGCCGTCGTTCATCATCCGCCGCTTGGCATGGCGCGCCTTGGGCCAGGGGTCGGGATGGAGCAGGTAAAGGAACGACAGTGCGCCGTCCGGAATGCGCGAAAGCACCTCCAGAGCATCGCCGTGGTGAATGCGCACATTGCCGATCGGCGGATGCGCGCCATTATCGCCGCTGACATGGAGCAGCGCCTGCGCCACGCCGTTGATGAATGGTTCGGCCCCGATGAAGCCGTGGTCGGGCAGCATATCCGCGCGCTGCGCCATGTGCTCGCCGCCGCCGAAACCGATCTCGAAATGCATCGGGCAGTCACGGCCGAACAGCCGCTCAGCCGTGACCGGGCCTTCGGCAGGCACCGCGATGCGCGGCAGGAGATTGTCCACGAGCCCCTGCTGCCCGGCGCGCAGCGGCTTGCCCTTGGCGCGGCCATAGAGGCGGTTGAGAGTCGTGGGATCGCCGGATTTGTATGCCGTCATGGCGCGCGCCACTGGCAGGCCTGCGGCTCCGGGTCAATGGAGCGCAGATCGCGGGCATGGTCGCAAAAGGCATCAAAGCTTGCAAAAACGGCCCTTGTCACGAACGTGCAAGCTTGATTGGAAGCCCGGTAACGCCTCAGAGGATCAGACCACGTCCATGCTTCGCGCGATTTTCCTGCTGTTCGCCTGCCAGCTGACAGGCGAGATCCTTCACCGGCTGACCGGCCTTGCCCTTCCCGGCTCGGTGATCGGGATGCTCCTGCTGCTGGCCTGGCTGACCCTCGTCCCGCGTGAACGGCCCACGCTGACCGCTGTCACGAGCTGGCTGACCGCCCACCTTGCCGTGATGTTCGTGCCCGCCGCCGTGGGCCTGATCGAGGAAGGCGATATACTGGCCGCGCAAGGCATCGGGCTGGTGGTGGCTACCGTGACATCGACAGTGCTGACCATGGCCGTCACGGCGATCGTCTTTCGCTGGGCGCTCGGGCGGTTTGTCCCGCTCGACGATGCCAATACCGGAGAGAAATCCGCATGACCGGGCTGCTCTCGACGCCGCTGTTCTGGCTGACCGTCACGCTGGGCGTGTTCGAAGCCTTCGACACCATTTCCAAACGCGCCAACCGGCACCCCTTGTGCCACCCGGTCCTGTGGTCGACGCCCGTCCTGATCGGCCTGCTGCTGTGGACCGGCACGCCTTATGCCGCTTACCGCGAAGCCACATTCCCGATCAGCTTCCTGCTGGGGCCCGCCGTCGTGGGGCTGGGCGTGCCGATCTGGGCAGAGCGCGCCCGTATCCGGCGCCTGGTCATTCCGATCATGCTCTCGCTGACCGCCGGGGCGCTGACCTCGATCGTCAGCGCCGTCGGCATCCTGGCGCTGTTCGGAGGCCCGCGCGATCTTCTCGCCTCGATCGCCCCGCGCGCGACGACGACTCCCGTCGCCATGGCCATCGCCTCCCAGCTCGGCGGCATTCCCTCGCTGGCGGCCGTGATCGTCCTGTTCGCCGGCGTGTTCGGCGCCATGTGCGCGACACCGCTGCTCAACCTGCTTGGCGTTCGCGACTACCGCGCGCGCGGTTTCGCGGTCGGCGTATCCGCGCACGGAATCGGCTCGGCCCGCGCCTTTCAGGTCGACCAGAGCGCCGGCGCGCTGGCCAGCATGGGCATGGCACTCAACGCCGTCATGACTGCCGCCCTGCTCTCGCTGCTGGCCATCTTTCTCTGACGCCTTCCTCTGGACGAAGCCCCCCAAAACGACAGCGGCCCACCCTTTCGGGCAGGCCGTCGTCATTCCCCAGCGAGGGAGTGAACCGTTATCAGGCGGCCACTTCGACCTCGTCCGGATCGCGCAGCACATAGCCGCGGCCCCAGACGGTTTCGATGTAGTTCGCACCACCGCAGGCATGTGCCAGCTTCTTGCGCAGCTTGCAGATGAACACGTCGATGATCTTGAGTTCCGGCTCGTCCATCCCGCCATAGAGATGGTTGAGGAACATTTCCTTGGTCAGCGTGGTGCCCTTGCGCAGCGAAAGCAGCTCAAGCATCGCGTATTCCTTGCCAGTCAGGTGCACGCGGGCGCCATCGACCTCGACCGTCTTGGCGTCGAGATTGACGATCAGCTTGCCGGTGCGGATGACCGACTGCGAATGGCCCTTGGAGCGGCGCACGACCGCGTGAATGCGGGCAATCAGCTCTTCGCGGTGGAACGGCTTGGTCACATAGTCGTCAGCACCGAAGCCGAACGAGCGGACCTTGCTGTCCATTTCCGAAATGCCCGAGAGGATCAGCACCGGCGTCTGCACCTTGGCGACGCGCAGCTTCTTCAGGACGTCATAGCCGTGCATGTCCGGCAGGTTGAGGTCCAGAAGGATGATATCGTAGTCGTAGAGCTTGCCCAGATCGAGGCCTTCTTCACCCAGATCCGTCGAATAGACATTGAAACCCTCAGCCGTGAGCATGAGCTCGATGGCCCGGGCCGTGGTCGGTTCGTCCTCGATCAACAGCACTCGCATGGGTATCCCCCTTTGCCCCTTTGTCCCGCAGACGCTAACGCCAGCGCAACAGACATTGCCGTGAATTAACCATATGACCAGTGAAGGTTAAAGGTTAATTTGCCGTAAACGTAGCATTATCCGGTCATTTCCCCAAGCATCGGATCATGCCACGCTGTTTCGCGCCGTGCATAACTGCAGCGGCAAATGCTAAAACGGCGGCAAACAGGAAAGGTTAAGGAACCGCAACAAAAAGGGCGGAACATCGCCTGTCAGGCAGCGGGAACGACCATGGCCGGAGCGTTTACCCGCGCAGCCCGCGGACGCTTGCGACCTTCCCCATACGGTTCATCTATCCGATTGAGATAGCTCCACAATCCACATTGCAGGCCGATCAGCATCAGGATGAAAGGTTGGAAAGCGATGCCGACGAACAGGGATCCGATCAGGTAGACGATCTGGGACAGTTGCAGGGCATTGGCGCACGGCGCCACCCAGGCCTCGTCCGGTCCCGTGCGGTTCTTCCAGCGGCGGCGGATCATCTCCATCTGGACCAGGCCGGAAATCTGCAGGGCCAGCCAGATGCCCAGGCCCGGATACCCCTGCTCGCCCAGCATTTCGAAATAGCTCGAATGGTAGGCCCGCCCCACTTCCACGATCGGCGTCGCGTCGACGACTGTCGTATTGCCGCTCGTTTCGGCCACATAAGTATCGTATTGCACCCGGGCGCTCTGGTACGCGAAGAAGCCGCCGCCGAAGGGGTGCTGCTTGGCGTATTCCCACGTCCATTTCCACATCGCGATGCGCGTGCTCGCCGACTTGTCGGCCTGGTGGTGTTCGATCGTGTCCATGCGCGCGAGGAACGCGTGCGGCAGGAATGGCACCGCGATCACGGCGGCCAGCGCCATGCCGGAAGCGATCAGAACACGGTGCTTGGCCGTCCTGAGATAGAGAACGCAAAGGACCCCCAGGCAGACCAGCCCGGTGCGCGCCTGCGTGCCCACCGGGATCAGGGCGCAGGCAAAGATCAATGCGGCCGCGAAGATCAGGACCCGCCAATCGCTGGGAAAGACCGTGCCGTGCCTGGCCAGCCAGACCACGATCGGAATGATGGAGATGGCAACGGCGGAAATGATCGACCCCTCGAACAACCCGTTGTTGCTGTCGACGAAGATGCGCAGCGTACCGTAGCCACTGCCGCCGCCCACGGTCTTGACGGCCCCGTCTATGATGAGCGCGCTGGCCGAAAGCACCATGACCAGCGCCACCGCCTCGATGCGCAGGCGCGTGCGCAGGGTCAGTGGCATGAAAATGGCAAACAGCAGCGCCTTCCATACCCAGGCCCATTTCTCGGGCGCATCGGCCGGATAGGCGGCGGTCAGCGTGGTATAGCCGCACCAGATCAGCAGCAGCACCATGAGCCCCTGCCGGAAGGTGAAACGCGAATCCTCTTTCCGGTCGAGCACGATCCAGCCCAGGAACGCGGCCGCAAAGGCGATAAGCGAAACCGGCACGCGCGACAGGAAGCCCCAGGTGATGACCTGGGGCTGCACGATGTCGATGTAGAGGTAGCAAAGCATCCATATGAACGGGCGCTTGAACCCGGCCAGCAGCAGGCAGATGAAAAAGGCGGTGAAAGCCAGATTAAGCATCGGGCTTCCTTCCCCGGCGTCCGAACCGGCGGCGCGGCTCGCCGCGTCCCTCGTCATAGAGATCATCGCGCGAAAGCAGCCGCCACACGGCAATCGCGAGCAGCCCGTGGCTGACGGCAAGGGCAAAGATATCGACCATCGCCGGATTCGATAGCACCGGCGAGTTGACGCGGCGTTAAGCGTTAGATGCCTAGGTATAGCCCGTCATGACACGCATTCTCCATGTTCTCGACCACTCGCTGCCGATGCACAGCGGCTACACGTTCCGCACGCGCGCGATCCTGAAGGCGCAGCAGGCGCTGGGATACGAAGTCCGCGGCATCACGGGACTGCGGCACACCGCGCAGGGCCCCGCCGCCGAGGCGGCCGACGGGCTGCTGTTCCACCGGACCGCAGGGGCCGCCACTGGCCCGGCCGTTTACCGGGAATGGCGCGAGATCGGCCTGTTCGCGCAAGCCATCGACCGGGTGGTGCAGGACTGGCACCCGGACATCCTCCATGCCCATTCGCCGGCCTTGTGCGGCCAGGCGGCGCTGCGCGTGGCCCGCCGGCACGGAATTCCGCTGGTCTATGAGATCCGCGCCTTCTGGGAAGACGCCGCGGTCGGCAATGGCACCGGCAGCGAAGGCTCGCTCAAGTACCGGCTGACCCGCAAGCTCGAAAGCCATGTCGTCGCCCAGGCGGATGCGGTGGTGACGATCTGCGAGGGCCTGCGCCAGGATCTGATTGCGCGCGGCACGCCTTCAGACAAGATCACCGTCATGCCCAACGGCGTCGATCTGGCCCTGTTCGGCCAGCCGCTGGAGCGCGATCCCGCGCTCGCCCGGGAACTGGGCTTCGAGGCCGAAGGCAAGCCATGCCCGGTGATCGGCTTTATCGGCAGCTTCTACGACTACGAAGGGCTGGACGTGCTGATCGACGCGATGCCCGCGCTGATCGCCCGGCAACCCGATGCCCGCCTGCTGCTGGTAGGCGGCGGCCCGATGGAAACGGCGCTGCGCGCGCAGGCCGAAGCCTCGCCGGCAGCGGACGCGATCCGCTTCGTCGGCCGGGTGCCGCACCATGAGGTCGATCGCTATTATGCCCTGTGCGACATCATGGCCTACCCCCGCAAGCGCAGCCGCCTGACCGATCTCGTCACACCGCTGAAACCGCTCGAAGCCATGGCGCAAGGCAAACTCGTCGCCGCCAGCAATGTCGGCGGCCATCGCGAACTCATCACCGATGGCGTGACCGGCATTCTGTTCCCGCCTGACGATGCTGCCGGCTGTGCTGATGCACTGGCCGGGTTGCTGGACCAGCGCGAAGAATGGGATCGTTACCGCCGCGCCGGACGCGATCATGTCGAGACCCGGCACGATTGGGCCGTGAACGCAGGGCGTTATCAAGACGTTTACCAAATGCTGTCACGAATCCGGCTTCGAAAAAGGCTGGGCGCCGCAGCATGACCTGCACGGCACGCCCCCGGCCGGAATAGAATGGGATAAGACGAAAGTGTCCGAGCACAAGCGCAGCAAGTCGGGCGGAAACCAGCCCATCAGCCGCCACCCCCTGTTCCCGGCCATTGTCGCTCTCTGGTTCGGTGCGCTTTTCGGTGCGGGAAGCATCGCCATCCCACCCTCTCTGATAGAGCGCGTGGTGACGGCCTTCGGCATCGACCACGTGCTCCCGATGGCGGCACCGCCGCTGGGGGCCACGGCCCGCATCCTGATGGCCCTTGTCATGACCGGTCTCGGCGTCGCCGCCGGGGTCGTGGCAGCCCGGCGCCTGACCGCGCGGGACACGCAAGTGCACCATCGCCGCCGCAACGTTTCCCCGGCCACGGAAGAAGAATCCACGCAGGAGCAAGCCACACGGGACAGGACCACGCCGGACAAAGCCCCGGCCGGCCGCTTGCGCGCCTTCGCCGCCAAGCCGCGCACGGCGGTTGAAAACGACGCGCCTGTCGCGCGTGAACCGGCGGCGGCCCAGGACAAGCGCATCCTCAATGTCGCCGAATTCGGGCTCGACGGATTCGAAGATATCAGCGATGCCGAGGATGTCCCCGCGGCCGTGGCGCCGGGGCTTCATCTGCAGGCTGAAACCTTCGCCGGCGACGAAGAGCCTGCGGCTTTCGCACCGCCCGTGGAAGTGTCCCCCGGCAACCTGTTCGAAACCTATTCCCGCGGAATCGCAGCCCGCACCGAAGATACGCCGCCGCCGTTCACCGCATCGGAAGCATCGTCCGGGCCGGACTTCGAGATTCTCCCGCACGCAAGCGAGGAAGCGGACAGCGCCGATGCCGCCGGGTATGACGAGGATGACGCCACCGCGCTGCCCATCGTCGATGCCGGGCACGAGGAACCCGCCACCTCCAGCGAAGGACGCAAGGCGGCTGAGCGCATCGCGGCCGCCCGGCTCGACGAATTGTCGCCGATCGAGCTGCTCGAACGCCTGGCGCTCGCCATGGCGCAGCGCCGCGAGAGCGCCCAGCGGGCCGCCGTTGCCCTGGTGCAACTGCCGGTTCTGGTGGCGGACGAGAGCGTGGCCGAACCGGAAATCGAGGCTGAAGCTGAGGCCGCCGCCATCGAAGTGCAGGCTTGCGAGCCCCCGCTTTCCGAATCGCCTTCGGAATTCCAGCCTTCCGAACCCCAGACACTTGAGCCGGTATCATCTGAACCGCTGCCTTTCGCGCAGCCCCGGTTTCAGGCCACGCCGGACGAGGCCGCCGAAGAACTCGCCGTCGGCGCAGCACTTGTCCAGGATCCGGAACCGGACGTGGCCCTGCCGCATATCCCCGCCGCCCTGCGCCCGGTGAGCTTCGGCGATCTGCCGGATGACGACGAAGACGTCCTGCCCGCCTACATCCCGCCCCGGCACATCGGCCTGGCCCAGGCTGCAGACCATGCCGGCGCGAACGGCGCAGCCAGTCTCGTCCCGCCATCGGCCGAAGAGGAAGAAGAGGACATGGACGAGGAGGAAGAGCTCGTCCTCGACCAGGGCTATTCGTCCCTGCTCGACCTCTCGCGCCCGCTGGTCAGCCGCGAAAACCCGACCCAGCAATTCATCGGAAACGAAGAATCCGGCACGGACGGCGATGACGGCTCCTTGGCCATCTTCCCCGGCGAGGAAAGCCGCGACACCGGACCTTTCGGGTATCCTGCACCGGATGCCCCCGATGCCATCCCCACCGGCACGCCGCAAATCCCGCGGCAAGCCGCACCGCAGAGCGATCGCCTGTTCGACGCCCCCGGCAAGACCGGCCCCAGGGAAACCGAGGAAGCCTTGCGCAGCGCTCTGGCCGCCCTTCAGCGGATGAGCGGCGCCGCCTGACCTTCAATTCTGTCGGGAAAATCCCCCGTCAAAGGCCCCGTCCGGTTCGTCCGGGCGGGTTTTTTGATAATAAAATGGCCCATTTCCCGGCATTCACGCGCGCAATCCTGCGCCGGAACCGCCTTCGCGGTTGCAAAACCTGCTATCAATCGTCATGGGGACCGTGGGGGCACTATGTCGCTTGGGGATCCTGCACGATTCGTGCATTCTGTCCCGTGCGCCTGGTGTACTCCGGCAAATGACAGGATGGATTATTATCGATGGGATTTCCAAAGCCCCAAGGCCTTTACGATGCGCGTAACGAACATGACTCCTGCGGCGTGGGCTTTGTTGCTCACATTAAAGGACAGAAAAGCCATGAGATCATTACCCAGGCCCTGGAAATCCTGAAAAACATTGACCACCGCGGTGCGGTGGGCGCCGACCCGCTCTTGGGTGACGGCGCGGGCATCCTGACCCAGATCCCCGACCAGCTCTTCCGCACCTGGGCGAAAGGCGCCGGCGTCGAGCTGCCGCAGCCCGGCGACTATGCCGTCGCCATGTGCTTCCTGCCTCAGGACGAAGCGGCCCGCGATTTCGTGGTCGCCAAGTTCGAGAAGTTCATCGCCAAGGAAGGCCAGACCCTGCTGGGCTGGCGCGAAGTGCCGGTCACGCTCGACGGGCTGGGCAAGGCCGTCCTCGAATCGATGCCGGTGGTGCGCCAGTGCTTCGTCGGCCGGGGTGAGAACTGCGCCGATCAGGACGCGTTCGAGCGCAAGCTGCTGGCGATCCGCAAGCAGACGCAGAACCCTCTCGAAGCGCTGGCGGTCAAGCACAACCTGCCGGGCCTGACCGAGCTCTACATGCCGAGCTTCTCCAGCCGCACGATCGTCTACAAGGGCCTGCTGCTGGCGACCCAGGTCGGCTCGTTCTACGACGACCTGCGCAATCCCGAATTCGTCTCGGCACTCGGCCTCGTCCACCAGCGCTTCTCGACCAACACGTTCCCGAGCTGGAAGCTGGCGCACCCCTACCGCTTCATGGCGCACAACGGCGAGATCAACACCGTTCGCGGCAACGTGAACTGGATGAACGCCCGCCGCCGCACCATGGAATCCGAGCTGCTCGGCGCCGACCTCGACAAGATGTGGCCGCTGATCCCGCACGGCCAGTCGGACACCGCCTGCCTCGACAACGCCCTCGAACTGCTGCTCGCGGGCGGGTACAGCCTCGTCCATGCGATGATGATGCTCATTCCCGAAGCATGGGCCGGCAATCCGCTGATGGATAGCCAGCGCCGCGCTTTCTATGAATATCACGCCGCGCTGATGGAGCCGTGGGACGGCCCCGCCGCCGTCGCCTTCACCGATGGCCGCCAGATCGGCGCCACGCTGGACCGCAATGGCCTTCGCCCCGCGCGCTTCCTCGTCACCGACGATGACCTATGCGTCATGGCTTCCGAGAGCGGCGTGCTGCCGATCAAGGAAGACAACATCGTGCGCAAGTGGCGCCTCCAGCCCGGCAGGATGCTCCTCATCGACTTCGAAGAGGGCCGCATCATCGAGGACGAAGAGATCAAGGCCAAGCTCGCCGAGGAAGAGCCCTACGAAAAGTGGCTCGATCAGGCGCAGTACAAGCTGGCCGATCTCGACGTGATCGAGCCCGAACTGGCCGAACTGCCCGCGCCCACCGGCACGCTGCTCGACCGTCAGCAGGCCTTCGGCTACACCCAGGAAGACACGCTGCGCTTCCTTGAGCCGATGGCGATGAATGCCGACGATCCGATCGGATCGATGGGCACCGACACGCCGATCCCGGTGCTGTCGAACAAGTCGCGCCTGCTCTACGACTACTTCAAGCAGAACTTCGCGCAGGTCACCAACCCGCCGATCGACCCGATCCGCGAGGAACTGGTGATGAGCCTCGTCACCATGGTCGGCCCGCGCCCGAACCTGCTGGGTCACGACGCTGGCACGCACAAGCGCCTTGAAGTCAGCCAGCCGATCCTGACCGATCTCGGCCTTGCCAAGATCCGCTCGGTCGAAGCCGCCCTCGACGGCGCCTTCCGCACCGGCACGATCGACATGACCTGGGACGCCAGCACCGGCGCCGAAGGCCTGGAACTGGCGATCAAGGAAATGTGCTGGGCGGCGACCGAGGCCGTGCTGGCGGACAAGAACATCCTGATCCTGTCCGACCGCGCCCAGGGGCCCGACCGCATCGCGATGCCGGCGCTGCTGGCCACGGCGGCAGTGCACCACCACCTCGTCCGTCAGGGCCTGCGTATGCAGACCGGCCTTGTCGTCGAAACCGGCGAAGCGCGTGAAGTGCAGCACTTCTGCGCGCTGGCGGGCTATGGCGCCGAAGCCATCAACCCCTACGTCGCCTTCGAGACGATCGAGGAAATCCGCACCCGCAAGAACCTGCCGATTTCGGCTGAGCAGGCGGCGAAGAACTACGTCTACGCCATCGGCAAGGGCATCCGGAAGGTCATGTCCAAGATGGGCATCTCGACCTACCAGTCGTACTGCGGCGCGCAGATCTTCGACGCGGTCGGCCTGTCGAGCGCGTTCATCGACAAGTACTTCACCGGCACCGCCACCACCATCGAGGGCGCCGGCCTGCTGGAAATCGCGGAAGAGACCGTGCGCCGCCATGCCGCGGCCTATGGCGACAACCCGATCTACGCCAACATGCTCGACGTGGGCGGCATCTACGGCTCGCGCGTGCGCGGCGAGGAACACGCCTGGACCAGCACCAACATCGGTCTGCTCCAGCACGCCGTGCGCGGCAACGTGCCTGCCAAGTACAAGGAATTCGCGGCTACCATCAACGATCAGTCGGCCCGGATGCTCACCATCCGCGGGTTGATGGAATTCGTGCCCGCCGCGGAGCCCATCGACATCAGCGAAGTCGAACCGGCCAGCGAAATCGTCAAGCGGTTCGCCACCGGCGCGATGAGCTATGGCTCGATCTCGTGGGAAGCGCACACCACGCTCGCCGCGGCGATGAACACGATCGGTGGCAAGTCGAACACCGGCGAAGGCGGCGAGGATCCGAGCCGCTTCAAGCCGATGCCCGATGGCCGCAACCTGCGCTCGGCGATCAAGCAGGTCGCTTCGGGCCGTTTCGGCGTGACCACCGAATACCTCGTCAATGCCGACGACATCCAGATCAAGATGGCCCAGGGCGCCAAGCCCGGCGAGGGCGGCCAGCTGCCCGGCCACAAGGTCGACAAGATCATCGGCAAGACCCGTCACTCGACGCCGGGCGTCGGCCTGATCTCGCCGCCGCCGCACCATGACATCTACTCGATCGAGGACCTCGCGCAGCTCATTCACGATCTCAAGAACGTGAACCCGGGCAGCCGCGTCTCGGTCAAGCTGGTGTCCGAAGTGGGCGTCGGCACAGTCGCCGCGGGCGTCTCCAAGGCGCGTGCGGACCACGTCACGATCTCCGGCTACGAAGGCGGCACCGGCGCATCGCCGCTGACCTCGCTCACCCACGCCGGCTCGCCCTGGGAAATCGGCCTCGCCGAAACCCAGCAGACGCTGCTGCTGAACAACCTGCGCAGCCGCATCTGCGTCCAAGCCGATGGCGGCCTGCGCACCGGCCGTGACGTCGCCATCGCCGCGCTGCTCGGCGCCGACGAGTTCGGCTTCGCCACTGCGCCGCTGATCGCCGCGGGCTGCATCATGATGCGCAAGTGCCACCTCAACACCTGCCCGGTCGGCGTCGCCACCCAGGATCCGGTGCTGCGCGCGCGCTTCACCGGCCAGCCCGAGCACGTGATCAACTACTTCTTCTTCGTCGCCGAAGAGCTGCGCGCGATCATGGCCGAGCTGGGCTTCCGCACGGTCGGCGAAATGACCGGCCGCGTCGACAAGCTCAACATGAAGAAGGCCATCAGCCACTGGAAGGCCAAGGGCGTGGATCTTTCCAAGATCCTCTACCAGGCCCCGCTGGGCGATAGCCCGTCGCTCAACTGGAGCGGCACGCAGGACCACGGCCTTGAGAACGCGCTCGACAATGCGCTGATCGAAGGCGCTGGCGATGCCCTCGAAAAGGGTGTGGCGGTTCGCATCGAGAAGCCGATCATCAACGTCAACCGCACGGTCGGAGCGATGCTCTCGGGCGAAGTGGCCAAGCGCTACGGCCATGAAGGCCTGCCCGACAACACGATCCACGTCACGCTGACCGGCGTGGCCGGCCAGAGCTTCGGCGCCTGGCTTGCCCACGGCGTCACGCTCGACCTGACCGGCGATGCCAACGACTATGTCGGCAAGGGCCTGTCGGGCGGCCGCGTGATCGTGCGCCAGCCCGGCCATGTGAACCGCGATCCGCTCAAGAACATCATCGTCGGCAATACCGTGCTCTACGGCGCGATTTCCGGTGAGGCGTTCTTCAACGGCGTCGGCGGTGAGCGCTTCGCGGTCCGCAACTCGGGCGCGATCGCAGTTGTCGAAGGCTGCGGCGATCACGGCTGCGAATACATGACCGGCGGTGTCGTGATGGTTCTTGGCAAGACCGGCCGCAACTTCGCCGCAGGCATGTCGGGCGGTATCGCCTATGTCTTCGACGAGGACGGCCAGTTCGACAAGCTGTGCAACCCTGCGATGGTCGACATCCTCAAGATTTCGCCCGAAGCGGACGAGGAAGAAGGCACGGGCCGCCCGCAGCAGCGGACAGTCAGTGTCAACGACCTCGGCATGGGCGACATGCTGCGGCACGATGCCGAACGCATCCGCGTGCTGCTCGAACGCCACCACCTGCACACCGGCTCCAAGCGGGCCCGGACGCTGCTCGACGACTGGGACAACACCATTGCCAAGTTCGTCAAGGTGATGCCGCGCGACTACGCGAAGGCGCTCAAGCAGATGGAAGCCGAGCGGCTCGAAGCCGCTTCCGTGGCAGCAGAATAAGATCGGGAATCAGTACAAGATGGGCAAGGAAACCGGCTTTCTCGAACTGGACCGTCATGACCGCACTTATGGTCCGGTCGACGAACGACTGAAGAACTACAAGGAATTCATCATTCCGCTGTCGGCGGAGGCACTCAAGGACCAGGCGTCGCGCTGCATGAACTGCGGCGTGCCGCACTGCCATACGGGCTGCCCGGTCAACAACATCATTCCGGACTGGAACCACCTGGTCTATGAGAACGACTTCCGCAATGCGCTGGAAGTCCTCCACTCGACCAACAACTTCCCCGAGTTCACCGGCCGCATCTGCCCCGCCCCGTGCGAGGCGGCCTGCACGCTGAACATCGTCGACCAGCCGGTCACGATCAAGTCGATCGAATGCGCGATCGTCGACAAGGGCTGGGCCGAAGGCTGGATCACGCCGAAGATTCCCGCCCACAAGACCGGCAAGTCGGTCGCCGTGGTCGGCTCGGGCCCGGCGGGCTTGGCCTGCGCGCAGCAGCTTGCCCGCGCCGGCCACTCGGTGACGGTGTTCGAAAAGAACGACCGCGTCGGCGGGCTGATGCGGTACGGCATTCCCGACTTCAAGATGGAGAAGCACCTCATCAATCGCCGCGCGGCGCAGATGGAAGCCGAAGGCGTGGTGTTCAAGACTTCCACCGAAGTCGGTGTCTCGGTCTCGGTGAACTCGCTGAAGGACAACTTCGACGCCGTGGTCTTCGCCGGCGGCGCCGAGGATGCCCGCCGTCTCGACATTCCGGGTTCCGAACTGCCGGGCGTGCGCCTGGCGATGGAATTCCTCATGCAGCAGAACAAGCGCAACGCGGGCGACGACGAGCTGCGCGCCGCCCCGCGCGGTTCGCTGACGGCGACCGGCAAGCACGTCATCGTCATCGGCGGCGGCGACACCGGGTCTGACTGCGTGGGCACGTCCAACCGTCAGGGCGCGCTGTCGGTCACTCAGCTCGAAATCATGCCCAAGCCGCCGGTGCATGAGAACAAGGCCATGTCGTGGCCGTTCTGGCCACTCAAGCTGCGCACCTCCTCCAGCCATGAAGAAGGCTGCGAGCGCGACTGGGCCGTTCTGACCAAGCGCGTCGTCGGCGACAACGAGGTCAAGGGCCTCGAATGCGTCCGCGTCGAGTGGAAGGACGGCAAGATGCACGAGGTGCCGGGCAGTGAATTCACGCTGCAGGCAGACCTCATCCTGCTCGCGATGGGCTTCGTCGGCCCGCGCAAGGCCGGGATGCTCGACCAGTCGGGCGTCGATCTCGACGCGCGCGGCAACGTCAAGGCCGATACCGAACAGTACCACACCAGCGACGAGAAGATCTGGGCCTGCGGCGACATGCGCCGTGGCCAATCGCTGGTGGTCTGGGCGATTCGCGAAGGCCGCCAGTGCGCCCGCGCCGTGGACGAAGCGCTGATGGGGGCGAGCGAACTGCCCCGCTGATCGCTTTCTTCAAGACCCTGATAAAGCGAAGGCCCGCGAGACTACACCGTCTCGCGGGCCTTCCTGTTTCGAAAAGCCGCCAGGGTTACGACTCTACCAGTCGATCGGCTCACGCCCGTTCGCCTTCAGGAATTCGTTGGCGCGGCTGAAATGCCGGCAGCCGAAAAAGCCCGAATGCGCTGAAAGCGGGCTCGGGTGCGGCGCGGTCAGCACGAGATGGTGGCTGCCCGCCAGCCCCGGCACGCGTTCGGCCTTCTTGCGCGCGTGACTGCCCCATAGCAGGAACACACAAGGCTCCTTCTTGGCGGCAACCGCTGCGACGGCCGCATCGGTAATCGCTTCCCAGCCCTTGTTCTGATGCGAACCGGCCTGCCCTTCCTGAACGGTGAGGGAATTGTTGAGCAACAGCACGCCCTGACGCGCCCAGTGCTCCAGATTGCCGTGCGGAGGAATGGCGACTCCGCAGTCGCTCGCCAGTTCCTTGTAGATGTTGACCAGCGATGGCGGGGTTTTCACCCCTTCCGGCACCGAGAAAGCCAGGCCATGCGCCTGTCCCGGACCGTGATAGGGGTCCTGCCCGAGGATCACCACTTTCACGTCGTCGAGCGGCGTCAGTTCCAGAGCCCTTAGCCGGCTGCCGCGCGGCGGGTAGATCCGCTTGCCCGCGGCTTCCTCGGATTTCAGCCAACCGCCCAGCTTGCGCGCTTCAGGCGCCGACAGAACTGTATCAAGCGCCGGTTTCCAGCTCGAAGGGACGGCCTGTGCGCTTGCTGTTGCCATGATGCCCCAAGCCTCCTGAAAATCCCGGCGCCCATTGCGCAATACCGGTCCAGTCCCTAAGCATTTTCGCACCATGGCTGTCTATCTCCACGAAGAAGATCTCCCCGAAGGCGTGCTCGCGCCCGGGCCCGTTGCCGTCGACACCGAGACGATGGGGCTGATCACCCCGCGCGACCGCCTTTGCGTGGTCCAGATCTCCGACGGACAGGGCGACGAACATCTGGTGCGCTTCGCGCCCGGAAGCGCCTATGACGCGCCCAATCTCAAGGCCGTCCTTGCCGATCCGGCGCGGCTCAAGCTTTACCATTTCGCCCGGTTCGACCTCGCCGCGATCGAGCACTACATGGGTGTCGTGGCGGCCCCGGTGTTCTGCACCAAGATCGCCAGCAAGCTGGTGCGGACTTATACCGACCGCCATGGCCTGAAGGATCTGGTGCGCGAACTGCTCGGCAAGGAAGTGTCCAAGCAGCAGCAGTCGAGCGATTGGGGCGCGCCTGAACTCACCGACGCCCAGAAGGACTATGCCGCTTCGGACGTGCGCTACCTGCACGCCATGCACACCATCCTGGTCGAACGCCTTGCCCGCGAAAAGCGCACGGAAATCGCGCAGGCCTGTTTCGATTTCCTTCCGGCACGCGCGCAGCTCGATCTGGCCGGCTGGCCCGATCACGATATTTTCAGCCACGCCGCCGCCTGACGCACCTCTGCCCGGAGCCTGACGGCCATGTCGATAGAAGCCATCCAGATCCGCAACCGCCGCCGGCACTTCGCTGCGCCGGGCGGTTCGCATGACCGTCTGGTCAACTTCCTCGCCAAGGCCCTGCCCACGGCGATCGGGCTCGTCGCGGCCGTGATGATCCTGATTCCGCTGTCACCGCGCGGAGAGATCAGCTTCCTGCTCGACCGCAACAAGGTGGCCGTCACCAGCGAACGCATCAAGGTGGAGGACGCGGCCTACAAGGGGCAGGACAATCACGGCCGGGATTTCGTAGTCACCGCGGGAACCGCCGTGCAGAAGTCGGCGTCGGTGCCGATCGTCGAGATGCTCGATCTCTCGGCGAAATTGGCGCTCAACGACGGCCCTGCCCGTATTCAGGCCCCGCGCGGCGCCTACAACTACGACACCGAAAAGATCGATATTTCCGGTCCCGTCGAATTTTCCGCGCCAGACGGCTACGCCATGACGACCAGCAATGTCGCCATCGACGTCAAGCAGAAGGTCGCGGTCGGCTCAGGCGGCGTGAAAGGGGCGGTGCCGACCGGCACGTTCCAGGCCCATTCGATGAAAGCCGATCTGGAGAACCGGACCGTTACTCTGGAAGGCAATGCCCGGCTGCGCATGACGCCCGGCAAGTTGAGGATACCCCAATGACGCTTCGCCGCCCGCGCCTGCTGTCTGCCCGTGCGATGCCCTTGCGCATGACCGCCACCGCCGCGCTGCTGGCGGCCGGCGCCATCGTCGCCGTGCCGCAACTGGCCGCGCAAGTCTTCTCCGGGCATAATTCCGATGCGCCGGTCGACTACGCTGCCGACCGCATCGAGCTGCAGGACAAGCAGGATCGCGTCATTCTCTCGGGCAACGTCGACGTGCGCCAGGGCGAACTGGAACTGCGCGCGGCCCGCACCGTGGTCAACTTCACGAACAAGGGCTCGATGCAGATCCAGCGCATCACCGCAAGCGGCGGCGTCGTGGTGACGCGCGGAGACGAGCGGGCCACCGGCGATGTCGGCATCTACGACTTCAACAAGAAGATCATCACCATGACGGGCAATGCCACGCTCAAGCGCGGCAATGGCGACACCTTGCGCGGGGGACGCTTCGTGATCGACCTGAACACCGGCGTATCCTCGGCATCGGGCGGACGCGTCTCGGGCACCTTCACGGTCCCCAAGCAGAACTGATCCCCGTTTCCGGTTTCGCCTGACGTCTGCCCCTGCCCGTAAAGTACTGGCAGGACCGGTCAGAACGCGCGGTCGTGGACCAGCACCCGCAGCGTCAGGAAAATGATCTGGAGATCGCGCATGATCGTCCAGCCCTCCAGGTATTCAAGATCGGACTGCAGACGGTTCTGCAGATCCGATTCGTGATCGGTAGCCCCGCGATAACCACGCACCTGCGCCAGACCGCTGAGCCCCGGCTTGAGGCAATGGCGCTGCCAGTAGCGCAGGTCCACTTCCCAGAACAGCTTGTCGCCCGCCAGCGAGCCGGTCGCATGCGGACGCGGCCCGACCAGACTCATGTCGCCGAGCAGGACGTTGAAGAGCTGCGGCAGCTCGTCGATGCTGGTGCGCCGGATGAACTTGCCGACCCTGGTGATACGCTGGTCGTCCTTCGAGGCCGACTGGTTGCCGTCCTTGTCGCACAGCGAATGCGTCATCGACCGGAACTTGTACATGTTGAAGAAGCGATTGCCCCGGCCCATGCGCTTCTGCATGAAAAACACCGGCCCGCCGTCCTGCAGCTTGACTGCAAGCGCGACGGCAAGGAGCAACGGTGACAGCGCGATGATCGCAAGGCCGGCGAACGTCACATCGAAAAGACGCTTGATGGCCCGGTCCCGCAGTCCCAGCGGACCAGCAGACACCAGCAGCAGCCCATGCTTGCCCGCCACCCGGGCCCCCTGGGCACCGAGCCGGGCAACTTCATCGTCGAGCACTTCGCCATCGACGTTTGCACCCTTGAGCATCATGGCCCAGTCGGCCCGGCGCCCGGCCGGGCAACTGACGATAACGCGGTCGATATTGCGAAGCACGAGACCCAGCCGGTCAAGCGCGTGCGGATCATTGAGATCGGCACGCAGGCCCATTGCCGCAGCCGAAACGCGGATGGCGCCCTGCAGGTTCAGTTGCGGGCCGCCGTCGTCGATGACCAATTCGTTCATGACGTTGGCGCCACACCGCCACGTCACGAAACTGCGCAGCTGCAGGCGTGTCCAGGTAATGGCCAGCATCGCCCCGAAGGCGCCGCCGTTGAAAATGGAACGCGAAACGTCCGCCGCCGGCTGAATCAGGAACTGCACGAAGACCACGACGGCCATGGCAATGATCATGGCGATCATCGCCCGGAATATCCCGACCCAGCCTTCTCGCAGGGATGAGATCGAATAGGAGCCGTTGTAGAGTGCCAGCGTCAGGTAGATCGGCAGAATGAGCTGGGCATGGACCAGCGAGTCGGAGAAACCGGAACGGCCGACAAACAGGTATCCAATAACCCCGAAGCCGACGATGACCGACAGAATATCGCCCAAGACCAGGGCGAGGTAGCATTGCAACCGGCGCCGCTCTCGCGAAGGGGCAACAAGAAGCTCGTCCGCTTCCGTCCTTTCCCCCGACAGCGGGCGCACCGCAAACGGCGCGTTCATCGGTCCTGCACTCCCTGTTACCATCAACCGGCTATAGCCCCCGGACGTCTATGACAACGAACCATTGCCGCGGTACAATAGATGTCAGCACTTGAAAACTAAACCGCAATGACAAAAAGTGTTATCTGTCAAACCGTTCTGTTTATCGGCTGTTTAGAATTGAGACAGGCGGTCCGGGTAATCCTTATCAGCCCTTCGGCCAGCCGCAGTTCCGAATCATGGCTGTTGGACATCAGCGATTGATGCAGGGAAACGAGACCGGCAACGAGCCGTTCCAGCCTCGGACCGCGCCAGATCTTGAGCTGTACAGCCAGGGCCGGCTGGTCTTTCCAGAAAATGCGGCGTGCACCGGCCTCTGCTTTCAGAAAACCGGACACGTCGGGGCTCCGGCCAAGGCGCGCATTGAGCGCCGCCAACTGGGCGGCGCGGCGCTCGAACGCGAGCAGGAGACCGACGGGATTCAGGCCCAGTTCGTGCATACGCTTGAGTTCCGCCCCGATCACCTCGCGCCGGCCGCCGAGCACGGCATCGACCAAGGGCGTGAAATCGTCATCCTCGGTCTGAGCGCTGACGGCATCGAGGTCCGCCACCGAGACCGGCCGCGGCGTTTCCGGCATGGCATCGAGATAGAGCGCCAGCTTGGTCACTTCCGACCGGGCGATCCGGGTATCGAGGCCCGAGGCCCGCGCGATCCGTTCGGCGATCTCGCTGCCCATCTTGAGACCCGCGGCATTGGCCATCGTGCGCACCGAGGCCGTGACCGACCCGAGATCGGGCGGATAGAACATGGCGACCAGCCCGTCGGCGCGGTTGGCCAGCAGCTTGGCAGTGCGTGACTTGTCGGTGGCGCCCGTGGCCACGATCAGGACGGGGCAGGCCTCCACCGCGTTTTCGAGCAGGATCTGCACGGCATCGTGCGCCTCGTCGCCCTGGGCCCGTACCCAGATGTGGCGCGTGCCGCCGAACAGCGAATTCGAACGCGCCTCGTCCCCCAGCCGCACCGGATCCTTGCGCAAATCGGAGCCCGCCATCTCGATTCGCTCGCCGGGATCGCGCAGCAGCGAAACGATCCTGGCCGCCGCATCAGTGGCGCCAGCCTCGTCTGGGCCGCAGAAGAAGAAGACGCGGGCCTGTTCAGCGGCACGGCCCGCCATGCCGGCGAAGTCCTTTTGCGTCGCCTTCACAGGCCCTTACCCATGACGTTACTGCGCCGTATTACCGCGCAGGCGCAGCGCGACGCTGGTGACGATGCGGCTGGCGACATCCTTCGACAGGTTTTCCAGCGCCGTCTGTTCGGCCGCGATCGTGGCATAGTCGGACGAGACGACATCAATGCCCGCATCGGCCCCGGCCGTCGCATCGAGCACCACTTCGCCGCTCGACAGATCGACAAGCTGATAACGCGCGCGCAGCGTGCGGCGTTCGCGGCCGATCGTATCGTCCGAAAGCAGCGCAAAACCTTCCAGCTTGTCGTCGAGGCGCACATCGAGGCGGTATTTGGGCGTTACACCCGCCTTGCCCGCGCCCATCTCGTCGACCAAGGCATTGCGGACCAGCCAGCCCGCCTTGCCCTCAATCGCGGAGACCTGCACGTCCGCCAGCCCGCGGGCTACCGCACCATTGCCGCCGCCAGCATACATCGGCTGGAGCCCGCAGCCCGAAAGCACCGGGACAGCCAGCGCCAGTGCAGCGGCAAAGGTGCGCAACCTGTTCACGCGACGAGATTCACCAGACGGTCGGGCACGACGATCACCTTGCGGACTTCTGCACCATCGAGGGCACGCTGCACCTTCTCGCTGGCAAGGGCAAGCGCCTCCAGCTCTTCCCGGGCCGTGCCTTTGGCCACCGTCAGCGTGTCGCGAAGCTTGCCTTTCACCTGAACGGCGATGGTCACTTCGTCCTCGACCAGCAGCGCCGGATCGACTTCGGGCCAGGCTGCGTTGGCCACCAGCCCCTCGCCGAAGGTGGCATAAGCCTCTTCGGCCAGGTGCGGCATCATCGGCGAGACCAGCAGCAGCAGCGTGCGGATGGCCGCCGAACGGCTGGCGGACGGCGCAGCCTTCTCGATCACCCCGGTCAGTTCGTAGATGCGCGCCACGGCCTTGTTGAAGCCCAGCGATTCGACGTCCTCGGCCACGGCCGCAACGGTCTGGTGCGCCTTGCGATCGACCGCCTTGTCCTCGCCCTCGGCCGCGGCATCATGCTGGCCGAACAGGCGCCACAGGCGCTGCACGAAGCGCGCGCAGCCCTCGATTCCCGCCTCGGACCAGGGCAGGTCGCGTTCGGGGGGGCTGTCGGAAAGCATGAACCAGCGGATCGCGTCGGCGCCGTAAGTCGCGACGATCTCGTCGGGATCGACCACGTTCTTCTTCGACTTCGACATCTTGATGACTTTACCGACGGTAACCGGCTGGCCATCTTCTTTCAGTGTCGCGCCATCAGCCGTGCGCTCGATCTCGGACGGGCCGAAATAGACAGGGCGCCCATCTTCCTCGCGCGAATAGACCTCGTGCGTGACCATGCCCTGCGTGAACAGGCTGCCGAACGGCTCCTTCACTTCGATCTTGCCGATCCGGGCCAGCGCGCGGGTCCAGAAGCGGGCATAGAGCAAGTGCAGGATCGCGTGCTCGATGCCGCCGATATACTGTTCGACCGGCAGCCATTCGCGGATCTGTGCCGGATCGAACGGCTTGTCGTCCGGCTGGCTGGCGAAGCGAAGGAAGTACCACGACGAATCGACGAAGGTATCGAGCGTGTCGGTCTCGCGCCGCGCGGGCTTGCCGCATTGCGGGCAATCGACATGCTTCCAGGTGGCATGACGCGCCAGCGGGTTGCCCGGGGTCGCAAAATCGACATCCTCGGGCAGCGTCACCGGAAGCTGCTTCTTGGGCACGGGGACGACGCCGCAGACTTCGCAATGGATGAAGGGAATCGGCGTGCCCCAGTAGCGCTGGCGGCTCACGCCCCAGTCGCGCAGGCGCCAGACGGTCTTGCCCTCGCCCCAGCCGCCGCTTTCGGCGCGGGCGATAATGGCCGCCTTGGCCTCGGCAACGCTCATGCCGTTGAGGAAGTCCGAATTCACGCAGATGCCGTCTCCGGCCTCCGCTTCGCCTGCAAACGGCTTGTCCGCGTCCTCAGCGTTCGCCGCAACGACGCGCAGAATCGGCAAGTCATACTTGGTGGCGAACTCGAAATCGCGCTGGTCATGACCAGGCACGGCCATCACCGCCCCGGTGCCGTAGTCCATCAGCACGAAGTTGGCGATGTAGACCGGCAGGTCCGCACCCGTGAACGGGTGCTTCGCGGTAATGCCCGTATCGAAGCCAAGCTTCTCCGCCGTTTCCAGTTCGGCCGCAGTCGTGCCGCCCTGCTTGCACAGCGCGATGAAGTCCTGCACCTCCTGCGAACCGGCTGCCACGCCCTGCGCGATCGGGTGATCGGCCGCGACTGCCACGAAGCTTGCACCGAAGATCGTATCCGGGCGCGTGGAATAGACCTCCAGCGTTTCCCCGTTCGACAGGGTGAAGGCGAACTGCAGGCCCTGGCTCTTGCCGATCCAGTTTTCCTGCATGGTCCGGACCTTTTCCGGCCACTTGTCGAGCGTGGAAAGCCCTTCGAGCAGTTCCTCGGCAAAGTCGGTGATCTTGAGGAACCACTGGGAAAGCTTGCGCTTTTCCACCAGCGCGCCCGAGCGCCAGCCGCGCCCGTCGATCACCTGCTCATTGGCGAGCACGGTCTGGTCGACCGGGTCCCAGTTGACCGCCGATTCCTTGCGGTAGACGAGGCCTGCCTCATAGAGATCGAGGAACAGCGACTGTTCCTGACCGTAGTATTCCGGCTCGCACGTCGCCAGTTCGCGGCTCCAGTCGAGCGCGAAACCGAGGCGCTTCAACTGCGCCTTCATGTTGGTGATGTTCTCGCGGGTCCAGCCGCCGGGGTGGACGCCCTTTTCCATGGCCGCGTTCTCGGCGGGCATACCGAAGGCGTCCCAGCCCATCGGGTGCAGGACCTCGAAGCCCTTCATCCGCTTGTAGCGCGCCAGTACGTCGCCCATCGTGTAGTTACGCACGTGGCCGATGTGGATGCGTCCCGAAGGATAGGGGAACATCTCAAGCACGTAGCTGCGCGGCTTCGCGCTGCTGTCATCCGCCTTGAAGCACTGCGCCTCGTCCCACGCGGCCTGCCAGCGGGTATCCGCCTGAGCCGGATCGAACCGCTCATTCATGTCAGTCTAGTCTCCTGCGGGCCTGAACACCCGCGAACCAAAATCGGATCAGCCGCCCATCGAGTTGCGGCGCAGGTCGCGCGCGCGGGTCAGGATGATGTCTTCCAGCTTCTGCACGGTCGCGGCCTGCACCGGCGCCGGCACCCAGCCGCCGTTCTGGGCCACTTCGCGCACGGCCGTGACCTTCAGCGCATCGGCGCGCAGGTCCTTGTCGAGAATCATGACCGAGACCTTCACCCGCTCGCTCGGATCCTTCGGATTGATGTACCAGTCGGTGATGATGACACCGCCCGCGCTGTCGGACTGGAGCAGCGGCATGAACGAAAGCGAATCGAGGCTGGCGCGCCAGAGGTAGCTGTTCACGCCGATCGTCGTCACCTGCGAAGGCGCCATGACCGCTCCGGTCTGCTTCTTGCCGCCACCACAGCCGGCCAGTGCGAGCGCGGCCGCGGCACACGTAGCCGCAGTGACCAGCGAGCGCGCGGTGAAAAAGCCGGTATCGGTGCTGCCTGTCATTTTCGTTCCCAGTTCCTGATCTCTCATGGCGGCACCGGGATACCGGAACCTGCCGTCCTTCGCCTCTATAGCCGCCGCTGCCGGGGCGGCAAGTGCGCGTTCCTCGGCCCCGGCGCCTAAACCGTGGCTGAACACGCCGGGCACGCCGTCTCCCCAAGATGATCAGACTGTGTTAAGGTCAAGGCTGGCATGGAATGTTATGCGTTGCGCCTCGCAGTCAGCACGAGACAGGCGGCAGGGCAAAGCAGGGTTCAACAGGGCTGCATCATGGTTTCGAAAGTCCAGGGAGCATCGAAAAGCGGCATGAAGGCCGGCATGATGCTTGCCGGCTGTGTTGGCGTGCTCGCGCTGCCCAGTGCGGTTCTGGCTTTTTCCGCCAACTTTTCGAAGCCTTCCGGTTCGGCCTCGGAGATCGGCGCCCTGCCCCCGGAGGCATCGCCTGAAAATCTTTCACGCGTCATTGCCATGCGGTCCCTGGCCAAAGGGCAGCCCTTCCCCTTCACACCCGCAGGCACCCCCAACCGCCCGGAGCGGGCCGTGACCGTTGCCGTCCGCGTCGATCCCGAAGCAGCCAAGGCGATCATCGTGCACGGCACGCCAGAGGTCGTGGCCAAGGCCGCCGGCGATCCGGGACGGGTGCGCATCGCCCAGGCCGCCTTCAATCTGGGCATGTCCCGCGGCTACCAGAACTTTGCGCAAGACCTGGTTCCGCAAGCTGCGGGCAAACCGGGGACGGCAGATCTGCCCGATATCAAGAAATTCAGCCTGCAGCCCGCAACCGAAGCCAGCGCCAATCCGCGCTTCAGCACGCGCCTTTCGATCGACGAAAAGCGCGCCCCCGGACGGGCGCCCCGCACATTCGCGGGAGACGCGGGCGAAGTCGACCTGAGCGGCGCCTATCGCGTAACCGACCATATCGACGTCACGGCCGGGCTGCGGTATTCGCAGGACCGTGAACGCCTGCTGCCGCTCACCGACGGCAAGCAGGACAGCCAGGCGGTCTACGTGGGCACCCAGTTCCGTTTCTGATTCCGGCCTGTTGCTGATTCTGGCCCGTTGCCGATTCCGGCAATCCCAATTGCATGAAAAGCAATTCTCATGGTGTCTAACAGCCACTGAACAATGCTGCAGCGGCCTTGCCCAATTACTTGGTATTTCCTAGCACTGCGATTGGTGGATGCACACTAAACGAAAGGCTGGATATGGCACGCGTTGCAATTGTTACGGGCGGGACCAGAGGTATCGGTAAGGCCATTTCGCTGGCCCTGAAAGACCGGGGTCATACAGTGGTTGCCAACTATGCTGGCAACGACGAAAAAGCCAAAGCCTTCTCCGAGGAGACAGGCATTCCGGCCTATAAGTGGGACGTCGGCGATCACGAGGCGACACTGGCAGGCTGCGCCCGAGTCGCCGAGGAAGTGGGCCCGGTGGATGTCGTCGTCAACAACGCCGGCATCACGCGTGACGGCGTGCTTCACAAGATGAGCTTCGAAGACTGGAACGAGGTGATGCGCATCAACCTCGGCGGATGCTTCAACATGGCCAAGGCCTGCTTTCCCGGTATGCGCGAACGCGGCTGGGGCCGCATCGTGAACATCGGATCGATCAACGGCCAGGCCGGCCAGTATGGCCAGGTCAACTACGCCGCTGCCAAGTCCGGCATTCACGGCTTCACCAAGGCGCTGGCGCAGGAAGGTGCCAAGTACGGCGTGACTGTGAATGCCATCGCTCCGGGCTATATCGACACCGACATGGTGGCCGCCGTGCCCGCACCGGTGCTGGAAAAGATCGTCGCGAAAATCCCGGTGGGCCGTCTTGGCCATGCTTACGAGATTGCCCGCGGCGTCGCCTTCCTCTGCTCTGAAAATGCCGCGTTCATCACCGGCTCGACGATGAGCATCAACGGCGGCCAGCACATGTATTAATCCGGACGGGGGCGGACAACGTCCGGCCTGCCAAGGCAGGGCGGACCTGTTCGCCCACCCCCTTGAATTGCCGCGGATTCAATCAATTGCAAATTTCTGTCCGAGGGCGTCCCGCACCCGGAAATCAATGCCGGATTAACTATTATTTGCCATCAGGCGATGGATGAATAATGCGGTTGATCTGATCGGGCGAGTGGCCCGTTCCACCTCTCTGAAAGCGGCGCTGACTGGCGCGATCGGCTATTTCCTGATTGCCGCGACAACGATCCGGCTGACCAGCGACGGCCGCAATCACGCGACGGTCTGGCCTGCCGATGCCATCATTCTGGCCCTGCTGCTGGCCTCTCCCCGGCGCCGGTGGCCCGTGATCATCCTGGCTGGCTGGGCGGGCAACCTTGCCGCCAACGGCGTCACCCGCGGATGGATGGCCGGACTTCTGCTCTATGGTGCGATCAACATGGCGCAGACCGCCATCGCCGCCGTACTGCTGCAACGGTCGAACTCGGGCGACGAGCTTCTGGCCGACACCCGCTCTTCCCTGCATTTTCTGTTTTCCGCCGGCATCCTGGCGCCCGCTCTCGGCGCGTTCCTGGGATCGCTGGCATCGCTGATCAACTATGGCGAGCCATTTGGGCCGTCTTTCGTGCGCTGGTTTGCCAGTAATGCGCTGGGCCTGCTGATCGTAACCCCGGTGCTCAAGAGCCTTCTCGATGGGGGCTACCTGCGCTGCTATACCCAACGGAGCTGGCTGGGACGGTTTGAAGCCATCGGCCTGCATGCCACGCATATCGCACTGACCGCCGCCGTGTTCAGCCAGAACACAATGGCGCTGTTGTACCTGCCCATCTGTTCCCTGCTCCTGCTCTCCTTCCGTTTGGGCAGGTTGGGCACGCAGGCCGGTGTCATCATGGTTGCCCTGATCGGCGGGGTGGCCACGTATCGCGGCCTGGGGCCGGTAAACCTGATGGACCAGAGTTCGGACTTCGACGCGATCTTCTTTCAGGTCTATCTGGGCATCCTGCTGTGCACCGCCCTGCCGGTGGCCGCCACGGTTTCGGCCAATACCGAGGCACTGACTCGCCTGGCCGAGCGGGAGAAAGCGCTGCACCTGATCATGAGCAATTCGCCCGACGGCATCATCAGCTTCGATCTGGCCGGAATCTGCCGGTGGGCCGACGGACGGCTTGAAGACTACCTCGGCGTCAAGCCCCGGGACCTGCTTGGCGCGTCCCTGCCGGAGATCGCCGAACGGACCGGCATGTTGTGCCCAATTCTATCTGGCCCGATACTACCGGGAACAGCGGAAGGACACGAACAGGCGACGGCCGAATTCACCCCGAAGCTGCGCCCGGACATTACGCTCGAAGCCTCAACCGGCCTCGTCAAGCGCGATGGTATCCGGCTGGGAACCATCGTCACGCTGCGCGACATCTCGGCACGCAAAGCGAAGGAAGTCGCGATATCGAAAATGGCGGAAACGGATGACCTGACTGGCGCTCTCAACCGCAAGGGTTTCAGGCAGCGCCTCGACGAAGCGGTAAAGGACGCCACGCGGCAAGTGTCGCTGGCCCTGATCGACGTGGACCATTTCAAGTCCATAAACGACACCTTCGGACACACCGTCGGTGACAAAGTGCTTCAGGAAGTCGTCACGCGCATCAAGGCGAGTACACGAAACACCGACATCGTCGGCCGCCTCGGCGGAGACGAGTTCGCCATCCTGTTTGATGGGGACATGAAGATCGCCCGGTCCGCCTGCGAACGCCTGACGGCGTCTTTCCAGTATATGCCGGTGTTCGAACAGTCCAATGTCAGCCTGCACGCCTCGATCAGTTGCGGCATTGCCGAACTGCATCCCAATATGTCCCGCGGACAGTTCTTCGACGCGGCCGACATCGCCCTGTACGATGCCAAGCATCAGGGACGTGGTTGCGTGCGGGCAGCGGCCTGAAGCCCGCCGCCCATTCCGCAGCCGCGACGGAGCAGCTAGACTGCACGCATGACATCGCTTTACCACCCGCCGGTCAAACGCTCGGTCGAAATCGCCGGACACAAGACCTCCATCAGCCTCGAACCGGTGTTCTGGGACATGCTGAAAGCGGCGGCGATTCGTGAGGGCGTCCCGGTCAACGCCCTGGTGGCGCGCATCGACGCGGAACGCCTCGAAGCGCAGACCCCGCCCGGGCTCGCCAGTGCGATCAGGGTGTGGCTCGCCGCGAAACCCTGAACCGGCAGATCAATACGTGGCTGGTCAATATGTGGCTGGCGGATCGCTGGCCGGAAAGCTTTCGTCGATCGCCTCGTCGGTTTTCGACCAAGGGCCGGGCCTGGATTTCATGTTTTCCGGCCCGGCATCGCGCACGTCGGTGAAGTGACCGTTTCCGGCATGGGCCGGCTTACTGCCCCTGCCGTGCATCGCATACTTGTAGATCGCGTAACCGGCCACGCCGGCGGCGGCCAACTTGATCAGGCCCATGTCGAGATTCCTCCAATATGCCTTGCGGGTTTGTGGAGGAAAAACGCACGGCGGGCGCGGCAGGTTCCTCAGTCCCCGCCGACCCGTTCGATCTGCGCGCCGGCGAGAGCCAGCTTTTCTTCCAGCCGCTCGTAGCCGCGGTCGAGGTGATAGAGGCGGTGGACCTGGGTCTGCCCTTCGGCCGCCAGACCGGCGATGACAAGGCTCATCGAAGCACGCAGGTCCGTGGCCATGACTTCGGCACCATGGAGCTTTTCCACGCCGTGGACGATGGCGGTGCGCCCCTTGGTCTCGATATGCGCGCCCATGCGGTTGAGTTCGGGCACATGCATGTAGCGGTTCTCGAAGATCGTCTCGGTCAGGACGCTCGATCCCTCGGCCAGGCAGAGCAGCGCCATGAGCTGGGCCTGCATGTCAGTCGCAAAACCCGGATAGGGGGCCGTCGAGATCGTCACCGGGCGAAGCTTGCCCTCCGCCGCGACATGAAGCCCGCCGGGAACCGCCTCGACATGGACGCCGGCATCGCGCAGCGCCTGCACGGTCGCTTCCATATCCTCGATCTTCGCGCCCTTGAGCGTGACTTCGCCGCCGGTGATCGCCGCTGCGCAGGCATAGGACCCTGCCTCGATACGGTCGGGCATGACCATGTAGGTCGCCCCATGCAGGCGCGGCACGCCATGGATCGTAAGTTCCGACGTGCCGATGCCTTCAATCTCGGCGCCCATCGCTACCAGCAGGTTGCACAAGTCAACGATCTCGGGTTCACGCGCAGCATTGTTGAGAACGGACTTTCCGCGCGCCGTAACCGCCGCCATCAGCGCATTCTCGGTCGCTCCGACGGACACGACCGGGAAGGAATAGCGCCCGCCGGGCAAGCCGCCATCGGGCGCGATCGCCCGCACGTAACCCGCGGCCAGCTCGATAGTCGCCCCGAAGGCTTCCAGCGCCTTGAGGTGGAGATCAATCGGGCGGTTGCCGATCGCGCAGCCGCCGGGCAGCGACACGGTCGCTTCGCCCATACGCGCCAGCATCGGGCCAAGCACCAGAATCGAGGCGCGCATCTTGCGAACGAGATCGTAAGGCGCGACCGAACTGGTGATACGGGTCGCCTGCAGAGTCATGACGCGGCCGAAATCTTCCGGACGCGACCCCGCGATCATCGTCGAGATGCCGAACTGGTTCATCAGGTGCTGGAACCCGTCGATGTCGGCGAGGCGGGGCAGGTTTCGCAGAGTCAGCGGCTCATCTGTCAGCAACGCACATGGCAACAGGGTGAGCGCTGCATTTTTTGCGCCGGAAACCGGGATAGTGCCTGACAGGCGTTTTCCGCCCTCAATAATGATCTTGTCCATCCTCGCCATTTAGCGGGAAACGCGGGCACGGCAACGGGGGAAGCAGACGATGACAGGCGCTGTTAAATGATCCGGCACCAGTTGCATGTGTCGGATCAAGCAGCCTAGACTGTCCCGCAATACAGGAGGAAATGCAGCATCCCATGAGTGAAACGAACTTCCGAAGGCCCGTCCGCAAGGCGGTCTTCCCGGTCGCAGGCCTGGGTACACGCTTCCTGCCGGCCACCAAGGCCATTCCCAAGGAACTGCTTCCGGTCGTCGACAGGCCGCTGATCCAGTACGCGGTCGACGAAGCGCGCGAAGCGGGGATCGAGGAATTCGTGTTCGTAACGGGGCGCGGAAAGACCGCCATCGTCGAGCATTTCGACACTGCCTACGAGCTCGAAGCAACGATGACGGGGCGCGGAAAGTCACTCAATGTGCTGGCCCCGACGCGAATCGAGCCCGGGAACCTCGTCACCGTGCGCCAGCAGGTACCGCTGGGGCTGGGACATGCCGTGTGGTGCGCAAGGGCGGTCGTCGGCGATGAGCCCTTCGCGATCTTCCTGCCGGACGAACTGATGTACGGCTCGCCCGGCTGCATGGCGCAAATGATCGAGGCCTACAACGAAGTCGGCGGGAACCTGGTTTCCGTGCTCGAAGTGCCGATGGAAGAAGTCTCCAGCTACGGCGTGATCACCCCTGGCGAGAGCAAGGGCAATCTCACTGAGGTCAAGGGCCTGGTCGAAAAGCCCAAAGTCGCGGATGCCCCCTCGAACAAGATCGTTTCAGGCCGCTACATCCTGCAGCCCGAAATCATGGACCTGCTGGCGAATCAGGGCAAAGGCGCCGGCGGCGAGATCCAGCTGACCGATTCGATGGCCAGACTGATCGGCGAACAGCCGTTTCACGCCGTCACCTTCAACGGCCGCCGTTTCGACTGCGGATCGAAAGTCGGTTTCGTCGAAGCGACACTCGCCATCGCCCTCGACCGCGAGGACATGGGCGCAGAAATACGCGAAGTGGTCCGGAAAATGGTGGACTGATCACAAGGCGCAGGGGCAGCACGGCCAGCCCCTCGCCGTTGCTACGGGCGGACTGTATCCGTCAGCCGCCCCATGATGGCGGCCACATAGGCCTTCGTTTCGCGGATGTTGGGAATGCCGCCTGCCTTTTCGACCCGCAGCGGCCCGGCATTGTATGCCGCCAGGGCTTTCTCGACATCGCCGCCGAAAGCATCGAGCTGCATCCGCAGATAGCGCGCGCCGCCTTCCAGGTTAGCCATCGGATCGCCGGGATTGACGCCCATCTGAGCGGCCGTGCCCGGCATCAGCTGGGCAAGACCGCGAGCCCCGGCCGGAGAGACGGCACGCTCGTTCCAGCGGCTTTCCTGCCAGACGACGGCTTCGAGCAAGGCCGGGCTGATGTCGTACTTTGCCGCCAGTTCCGCAACACGGGTGCGCCAGCGGACCGGCCCCGCCGCCTCCTCCGCGACTGTCATGGATTGCGGGTGAAGCGCGGCGTCCACGGCCAGCGGCGTGTCCTGCACCATCTGCGAATCGGCCGTGCCGCCCGCCCGAGGACCGCCCGCAATCCACTCCGCACCAGAAGCGCCAATCTGCATAACATCGGCCATGGCCACCGACGGCGCGGCAAACAGCCCCGTCACCAAGGCGATACCGAGTACGGAACGCAGATTCACGGTTGCAAGTCCCCAAACATCCGCCGCCCATACCGCAAAGGCGGCATGGCACTCAAGCCGCTCGCCACGGCCCATGCCTGCGGCAAGTTCAACGGATACCGAGAGCCTCGCGAATCGCACGCCACGAGAGCAGCTTGAAGTTCTGCGCCTGTGGCGCGTTGTCGCCATCCTGCGCAACGAACAGGCCTTCCGGGAACTCCGGCCCGAAATCGCCCAGCACGACCTCGATCCCGTCGGTATCACTGGTGCCATCGATCGCACCGCCGTGGATGCGGAAGCGTCCGGTGAACGCGCCGGTGCCGAGATCGAACAGCGCATAGGCATTGTCCCCCTGGCTCGATGCCACGAGCCAGCCCCGGCCATCGGCTTCGCGGGCGATCCCGAGCCCCTCGATATCATCGACGAGACCATCGGCCGCTCCAACGCGCGCAAATGCCTCACCAGCCAGAGCGGGTGCCGCCAGCGCCACGCGCCAGATACCGGCATCTTCCTCAGCCACGTAGAGCGTATGCGTGGCATCATCGACCACGCAGCCTTCGGACTGGGTCGCGAACTTCACATCACGCAGATGCTCCGGCACGATCGCGCCACCGCGCTCGACCAGACGGCTTTCCGTTACTGTGCCGTCCTTCAGCACGACATAGGCCCGCGCCAGCTCTCCCGCCGCCAGCGGCGCGCCCATGCAGAAGCCATAGGCCTCGGCCGGTGCGTGCCCTGCGGGCAGGAACGGCTCGGTTCCCAGTTCGGTCAGCTTCGCCGTCGAACCATTGAGGCTGAACAGGGCAATGCGCGGCTCGGCCTTGTCGGTGCGGTCACTGGCACCGACGAGAATGCGCGAAGATCCATCGGCCAGCCGCACCGTGCGCAAGTCGGTGTTGTTGAGCGCCCCTGCCGCCACGAAATCGCGCACTTTGCCGTCGAGCCCATAGACATAGAGCCCGGCCTTCTTGTCCGTGGCAACGATCAGACTGGCGGCCGGATCGGCCGCGTTGCGCCAGATCGCCGGATCGTCGGCGGCATCGGCATGGCCGGTTCCGACCGGATCGGTCTCCGCAAGCGCAGGCACATCGACTGCGGGCAGATAGGGCTTGGGCATCACGGACGTCGTCGCACAGCCGGCAAGCAGGAAGGCCGGGAGCAATGCTCCCGGCCCGTATTTGATGATCGGGTGGATGGCGATCATCAGAAGTTCGCCTTCACGCCGAACTTGTATGTCGGACCATACTTTTCGAACTGCAGCAGGCGCTTGGCTCCAGCGTAGTTCTCATAGGCATAGTACTTGGCATTGTTGATGTTGATGACATCGACGGTCAGCTTCACCCCGTCGATGATCTCCAGCTTGCCCGAGAAGTCGAGCTGGAAGTGGTTGTCGACCCAGCGGTCCTGATCCTGGCTGTCGCCCAGCTCGTCGAGATACTTGTCGCGGTAAGTGCCCGCCAGACGCAAGTCGAGCGGGCCCTTGTCATAACCCAGCACGACATTGAAGGTATTGCGCGAGTTCGACGGCAGAGAAGTGCGGTAGGCGTTCCCGTCGGTATCGTAGACCGTGCCCTTCGAGTAGGAATATGTGTAATTCACCTGGGTCAGCAGGCCATCGAACGGGGCCGGCAGCATCGTGTAGGCCTGGCTGTAGCCGACCTCGAAACCGGCAATCTTCGCCGTATCTCCGTTTTCAGCGATACGCAGTTCGGTGTAATCGAGACCCGTCGTCACGTCGGTGCCATCATCGTAGTAGCGGGTGACGATGAAATCATCGACCTTCTTGTAAAAGGCACTGAACGTCACCGCGCCGTTGCCGGTGAAGTAGTATTCCACGCCAAAGTCCAGGTTCCAGGCCTGATAGGGCTTGAGGTAGGGGTTGCCGAACTCCGCCTCATAATCGTCGTTGTACGAATAGCGCGGCGCCATGTCCTTGAGGTTCGGACGCATCAGGCTCTTGTAGCCGGCCACGCGGGCGACAACGTTGCCTTCCGCATTGTTCCAGCGAGCCGTCAGGCTCGGCAGCCAGGTCGTATAGCTGCGCTTGTATTCCACCGGCGTGATGACCAGCGTATCGGTGTTGTAAAGGTTGCCGTTGAGCACGTTGCGCGTGTGCTCCATGCGCACGCCGCCGATCAGGCGCAGTGTGTCGGAGTCCCAGCGGGCCAAGGCATAGGCGGCAGTAATGTCTTCGGTTGCACCGTAATCGTCCGCCGCCGAATCGATCAGCGTATCGTCTTCGTTGATTTCGAGGATGTCGGCATAGTCGGACATGAAATCGACGCCAGCGGACTTGGCCAGCACCGGCCCCAGATCGATGCCGTGCAGACGATAAGTCTGGGTGCCTAGATAGTCCTCCATCGAGAGCGACTTGTCCTTGCCATAGTCGGTCTGCGTCTTGTTGTAGGTCTTCTTGCGCCAGCGCTGCTTCACACCGGCCTGAACTGTGAAATCGCCAGTGTCGGTCGCGAAAGTGCGGGCGAGATCGGCCTTGAGGGCGTATTCCTCGTCCTGACTGTCGGAAAGGGTCGTCACTTCGATCTTGTTGAGCTTGTAATTGCTCGCGTCGTTGACGTCGTCGGCACCGCTGGTGATCGTGTAGAACGGGACGCGCACGTCCGAATAATCCCAGTCGATGGCAACGCCATCATCCTCGAACTTGCTGCGGAAGGCGATCGGATCGATTGAGCCGTGCTCTTCCTCGCTGGACTTGGCGTAGCTGGCCAGCCAGTTAAACTTCCAGGTGCCGGTATCGGTGTCCCCACCCAGAGCCACAGTGCGGATACGCTGGCGCTCGAAGCGGTCCTTGAGGTCGCGCGTGACCTCGATCGTACCGTCGGTATCGGTGAAGCTCACACCGTTGGCGGTGGCAGTGATGTCGCTCGCGTCCTCGAAGTTGAACGTCGTGCGGCGGCGGTATTCGTGGTCGTCGAACTGCGACCAGTTGCCGCGCAGGTAGACCTTGGTGGTGTCGCTCGCACGCCAATCAAAATTGAGCGAAGCGTTGATGCGCGTGCGCGTCACGTCATAGTCGCGGTATTCGATCTGCGGGCTGTAGGCCACGCCATCGTCGGTGAGCTTCCAGGGGTCCGATTCGTTGTTATCGGTCTCGAACTTGCGCTTGTAATAGCTGACCGAGCCGGCAACGCCGAAGTTGTCACCCAGCCGCTTCGAAAAGTCGAAGCTGCCCTTCGGCGTGATCTGGCCGTTGTAATCGTTGTAGCTGCCCTCGGCGCGGATCGCGTAGTAATCCTTCTTGCGGTCAAAGGCGCTGGTGGTCTTGATCTCGATCGAGGCGCCGATGGCATCGCCGTCCATGTCCGGCGTCAGCGACTTCTTCACTTCGATCGATTCGATCGTGTCGGAACTGACAACGTCGAGCGCCACTTCGCGCACGTCCGCTTCCGGAGCAGGAACACGCACGCCGTTGAGCGAGGTCGCATTGAGGTTCGGGTCGAGGCCGCGCACCGAAACGAAGCGGCCTTCGCCCTGGTCGTTGAGAATGTTGATGCCCGGCAGGCGGCGCAGCGATTCGGCCACGTTCTGGTCCGGGAACTCGCCGACCGCGTCGCGAGTGAGCACATCTTCAATGCCGTCCGCAGCTCTCTTGCGCGAAAGCGAGCTCGCCTGGTTGGCGGCCTGGCCAACCACCAGGATGTCGCCGCCGCCGATGCCGGCCAGCGTGAAATTGCCTTGCACGCGGCCCGTTGCCGGAACCGAGATCGTCTTCGTTTCCACGACGGCGCCGACGTAGCTCACTTCCACTGTATATTCGCCCGCAGGGATATCCGCGAAGATATAGCTGCCATCGCGTTCGGTCTGGGTCGCGCGGTCGAGCTCCAAAATTTTTACCGTGGCCGACTGCAGAGGGCGGGCACCGGTGGCGTCTGAAACGTTACCGGAGAGATCCCCTGCATGAGCAATGGTTGCGAAAGAAGCCGAGGCGAGCAGCCCCGCGACGAGGCGGAGGGACGTTTTCATGGTTAAGGGGACCCCTGTTGCGAGCGAGTTGCAGGGGGCCTAGTCACGCTCCGTGACAACCGGGTGCCATTCCCGAGACAGTTCGATGACAGTTCGCAGATGCGGCAAATCGGTCACGGTCGCACTATCGCGCCGATTCCAGAAGCCGGTCATGTCGGGAAGAATGGTGCTGCTGGGGAGGATTGAACTCCCGACCTCACCCTTACCAAGGGTGCGCTCTACCACTGAGCTACAGCAGCGCCGTCAGCCCGGTCTCGCCGGGACAGGGGCGCGCTATTGTCCGCGTGCGCGGCAATTGTCAAGCGCCGCTTGCGCTTTCCCCGCGCAGGCGGCATGGCCTGCCCATGGAAGAGACCCCGGGCAAGCTGACGCGTGAAGAACGCCTCGCCGCCAAACTGCGCGAAAACCTGCACCGGCGCAAGGCGCAGGCGCGGGCCGTGTCCTCACGGCAGCAGAGCGAAGATAGCGAATCGGGCAGGCTTTCCAAATCGTCCCCGGAAAGCTAGGGGCTGCGGCCTGACTTTCGCGAAAGCCGCAAGGAAACGCGGCACTGCAAGCCAATAGGGAGCCCGCCTTGCCTCGCCTGATCCTTCTCCGCCACGGCCAGAGCCAGTGGAACCTCGAAAACCGTTTCACCGGCTGGTGGGATGTCGATGTCACCGAGAAGGGCGAGGCCGAAGCCCGCGCCGCCGGTGCGCTGCTCAAGGAAAAGGACATGCTGCCCAGCATCGCCTTCACCTCCGTGCAGACCCGCGCGATCAAGACCCTGCACTTCGCGCTGGAAGCCGCAGGCGTGCTGTGGATCCCGGAAACCAAGGACTGGCGCCTCAATGAGCGCCACTATGGCGGCCTGACCGGCCTCGACAAGGCCGAAACCGCCGCCAAGCACGGCGAGGCGCAGGTCAAGATCTGGCGCCGCAGCTTCGACACGCCGCCGCCGGTGCTCGAACGCGGCAGCGAGTTCGATCTCTCGAACGATCCGCGCTATGCCGGTATCGACGTGCCGCAGACCGAAAGCCTGAAGGACACCATCGCGCGCGTCCTGCCGTACTATGAAAGCTCGATCGTGCCGCACCTCAAGGCGGGCGCCACCGTGCTCGTCGCCGCGCACGGCAACAGCCTGCGCGCGCTGGTGAAGCACCTCTCGGGCATTTCCGACGACGAGATCACCGGACTCGAAATTCCGACCGGCCAACCGATCGTCTATGATCTCGACGCCGATCTGGCGGTGCTCGACCGCTATTACCTGTCGGAGCGGTAAGATGGCAGCGCCTGTCGCCATCATCATGGGCAGCCAGTCCGACTGGCCGACCATGCAACGCGCCGCCGACATGCTGGACAAGCTGGGCGTGGCCTATGACGCGCGAATCGTCTCCGCGCACCGCACGCCCGACCGTCTGGTGGATTTCGCCAAAGGGGCGGCAGCGGAAGGCTTCAAGGTCGTGATCGCCGGTGCGGGCGGCGCCGCGCATCTGCCGGGCATGGTCGCCTCGATGACGCATCTGCCGGTGCTGGGCGTGCCAGTGCAGTCGAAAGCGCTTTCGGGGCAGGACAGCCTGCTTTCGATCGTGCAGATGCCCGCCGGTATCCCCGTCGGCACGCTGGCGATCGGCGAGGCGGGCGCGGCCAATGCCGGCCTGCTCGCCGCCGCGATCCTGGCGACCAGCGACGATGCGCTCGCCGAGCGGCTGCAGGCGTTCCGCGCCGCGCAGACCGCCAGCGTCGCCGAACGGCCGTCCTGATGCTTCGCCCCTTCGACACGCTCAGGGCTCAGCATGAGCGGACTATGTCCCGCAACTCAAACTCCGCTCATCCTGAGCCTGTCGAAGGACGATTGGCAGCGCACTCATGATCGCACCCGGCGAAACCATCGGTATCCTTGGCGGCGGCCAGCTTGGCCGGATGATCGCGATGGCGGCCGCGCAGCTCGGCTACCGCTGCCACATCTATGCGCCCGAGGGCGATTCGATCGCCGCCGAAGTATCCGCGGCCTTCACGTGCGCGAGCTGGGATGACGGCAAGGCCATGGCCGCCTTCGCCGCCGACTGCGCCGTCGTCACCTACGAGTTCGAGAACGTGCCGGTCGCTCCGCTGGCCGCGCTGGGCGAAGTGCCGCTGCTTCCCCATCCGCGCGCGCTCGAAACCGCGCAGGACCGGCTCACCGAAAAGCGCTTCGTGACCGAACTGGGCGGCACGCCCGCGCCCTTCGCCCCGGTCGATTCGACGGAAGACCTCGCCGCGGCCATCGCCGCGATCGGTGCACCCGGCATCCTCAAGACCCGGCGCGACGGCTATGACGGCAAGGGCCAGTGGCGAATCATGACGCCAGAAGATGGTCAGGCGCTCGATCTGCCCGCCAAGCCGCTGATCTACGAAGGCTTCGTCACCTTCTTCGCCGAATTTTCCGTGATCCTCTGCCGGGGCAGGGACGGCGACATCCGCTTCTTCGATTCGGCGCACAATGTCCACGAGAGCGGAATTCTTGCCGTGAGCACTGTGCCCGCGCCTGCCGCGCTGCGCGAACAAGTGCCTGCCGCCCGCGCGCTCGCGGCCAAAGTCGCCGAAGCGCTGGACTATGTGGGCGTGCTGACGCTGGAATTCTTCGCGACCGAAGAGGGGCCGGTGTTCAACGAGATGGCCCCGCGCGTCCACAATTCGGGCCACTGGACCATCGAAGGCGCCGTCACCAGCCAGTTCGAGAACCATGTGCGCGCGATCTGCGCCCTGCCGCTGGGCGAAACCCGGCTCGCGGCCCAGGCGGTCGAGATGCGCAACCTGATCGGTGACGAGGCGCACGACTGGCCCGCGATCCTTGCCGACCCGGCCAATCACCTGCATCTCTACGGCAAGGCCGCCGCGCGCCCCGGACGCAAGATGGGCCATGTCACCCGGCTGACGCTGGACTGAGGCGGGCAGGCGGCGTGACACAGGACCTCTTCCTCATCTACGCGCGCGCAGCCAATGGCGTGATCGGCCGGGACGGCACCCTGCCCTGGCGGCTTTCCGCCGATCTCAAGCGCTTCAAGGCCATGACCATGGGCAAGCCGATGATCATGGGGCGCAAGACGTTCGAGAGCTTTCCCTCTCCCCTGCCCGGCCGCCGCCATATCGTGCTGACCCGCGACTGCGCATGGCACGCCGAAGGTGCCGAAACCGCCTGTTCGGTGGACGACGCGCTGGCGCTGGCCGGCGAAGGCGAAGTCCCGGTGATTGGCGGCGCGGAAATCTATGCCCTGTTGCTGCCCCGTGCCCGCCGTGTCGAACTCACGGAAGTGCACGCCGACTACGAAGGCGACACCGTGATGCCCCCGCTCGGCTCCGAATGGCGCGAAATCGCCCGTGAAGAGCATCCCGCGCAAGGCGATACGCCGCCTTACGCTTTCGTGACACTGATCCGCGACCTATAGGCCCTGCCGAAATGATTCGCCTCGACAACCGCCACCCCATCCCCGAATCGCTGCGCGGCGCCATTGTCGCGCTGGGCAATTTCGACGGGTTCCACCAGGGCCATCAGGCCGTTGTCGGCGAAGCGATCCGCTGGGCGCGCGCCGAAGGCCGCCCGGCCATCGTCGCCACTTTCGATCCGCATCCGGTGCGCCTGTTCCAGCCCGATGCCGAGCCGTTCCGGCTGACCACGCTCGACCAGCGCGAGGATCTGTTCGGCGCGGCGGGCGCCGATGCCATGCTGGTGCTGCATTTCGACAGGGCCATGGCAACGATGGGTGCCGCCGACTGGGTCGAGAAGGAACTGGCCGGCCACCTCGGCGCGGCGGGCGTCGTCACGGGCGAGGATTTCACTTTCGGCAAGGGCCGCTCGGGCAATCCGCAAGTGCTGTGCGAGGTAGGAGCCCGATTCGGCCTTTCGGGCCGGACCGTCGGGCCGGTGCGCGATGCGGAAGGCGTGATTTCCTCCAGCCGCATCCGTGATGCCCTGATCGCCGGCGACTGCGCCACCGCCGAACGCCTGCTGACCCGGCCTTTCGCGGTGCGCGGCACCGTGCAGCACGGCGACAAGCTGGGCCGCGAAATGGGCTTTCCCACCGCGAACATCGCGCTGGGGTCTTATCTGCGCCCGCATTTCGGCGTCTATGCCGTGACCGGGCGCCTGCCGGATGGCCGCGTGCTGCCCGGCGCTGCGAATCTGGGCATCCGGCCGCAGTTCGACGTGCCCAAGGAACTGCTAGAACCGCACTTCTTCGACTTTTCGGAAGATCTCTATGACCAGGAGATCGAAGTGTTCTTCCACCACTTCATTCGTCCCGAGGCCAAGTTCCCCTCGTTCGACGCGCTGATCGCGCAGATTGCCGCCGATTGCGTCAAGGCGCGCGAATTGCTGGCCGGGCCACCCGCCTGACTTTGGCCTGATCGCGATTCTCTCGCGCCTACAAGTGGTTTGTACGCACTGCGCACTCTTCCAACGTTAAGGCATTTACGTTAACGCCCGCCGATCATGACCGAGCAGCGCGACTACCGTAGCACCGTCTTCCTGCCGAAGACCGATTTCCCCATGAAAGCCGGGCTCCCCCAGAAGGAGCCGGGTATTCTCGCGCGTTGGCAGGATCAGAACATTTACGAGACGATCCGCGAGCACCGCCGGGGCCGCGAAAAGTTCATCCTGCACGACGGCCCGCCCTACGCAAATGGCGATATGCATATCGGCCACGCACTTAACCATATCCTCAAGGACATGGTGGTGCGCACGCAGACCCTGCTTGGCAAGGATGCGCCCTATGTGCCCGGCTGGGACTGCCACGGCCTGCCTATCGAGTGGAAGATCGAGGAAGAATACCGCAAGAAAAAGAAGAACAAGGACGAGGTTCCGCCCGAGGAATTCCGGGCCGAGTGCCGCGCCTATGCCCAGAACTGGGTCAATGTGCAGCGCGAGCAATTGAAGCGCCTCGGCATCGGCGGCGACTGGGACCACCCCTACCTGACGATGGATTTCGATGCCGAAGCGACGATCGTTTCGGAACTGATGAAGTTCGCCGAAACCGGTATGCTCTATCGCGGCGCCAAGCCGGTGATGTGGTCTCCGGTCGAAAAGACCGCGCTGGCCGATGCCGAAGTCGAATACGAGGATATCGTCTCGACCCAGATCGACGTCGGCTTCGAAATCATTGAGGCGCCCGAGTGCCCCGAGCTGGTCGGCACCACGGCCGTCATCTGGACCACCACGCCCTGGACGATCCCGGTCAACCAGGCGATCGCCTATGGCAAGCCGATCGATTACCTGCAGATTCTGGTCGCGGGAAAGAAGTACCTCATCGCCGAACCGCTGGTCGATGCATTCTGCAAGCGCCTCGACGAGGACGGCTACGACTTCCAGATGTACGTGAAGGGCCCGCTCCTCGAAGGCGCCAAGGCCCGCCATCCGATGCATCACCTCGGCGGCTTCTTCGCCGAGCCGCGTCCGTTCCTGCCCGGCGATTTCGTCACCACCGAAAGCGGCACCGGTCTTGTCCACATGGCACCCGACCATGGTGAGGACGACTTCGAGCTGTGCAAGGCCCATGGCATCGGCCCCAAGTTCGCGGTCGAGGGTGATGGCAAGTACCGCGCCGACTGGGCCTGGCTCGGCGGCGAGGGTTCGGTCATCAATCCGAAGTTCAACGCGCCCGATGGCCCGATCTGCACGGCGCTGCGCGAAGCGGGCGGCCTGCTGGCGGCGAGCGCGGACTACAAGCACTCCTACCCGCACTCGTGGCGGTCCAAGGCCAAGGTGATCTTCCGCTGCACCCCGCAGTGGTTCGTGCCGATGGACAAGCCGATCCCCAAGCATGGCCTCACCTTGCGCGAAACCGCGTGGGACGCGCTGGCGGAAACCCGCTTCGTGCCCGCCAAGGGCCGCAACCGCATCAGCGCCATGGTCAACACCCGGCCCGACTGGGTGCTCTCGCGCCAGCGTGCCTGGGGCGTGCCGATCACGCTGTTCGTCCACCGCAAGAGCGGCGAGTACCTCGCCGATCCCGAGGTCAATGCGCGCATCATCGCCGCCATCCGCGAAAAGGGCGTCGATGCCTGGAACGACGAGCGGGCCCAGGAATACCTCGGCAATGCCTATTCGGCCGAGGAATACGAGCGGATCACCGACATTCTCGACGTATGGTTTGATTCGGGCTCGACTCACGCTTTCGTGCTCGAATCGGGCAAGTGGCCCGATCTCATGCGCCCGGCGGACTACAAGGGGCCGCCCGCCGATCTCTATCTGGAAGGCAGCGACCAGCATCGCGGCTGGTTCCAGTCCTCGCTGCTGGAATCGTGCGCAACGCGCGGCCATGCCCCTTACAAGGCGGTCCTGACCCATGGTTTCACCATGGATGCCAAGGGCCTCAAGATGTCGAAGTCGCTCGGCAATACCGTCAACCCGCTCAAGGTGATGGAACAGTACGGCGCCGACATCATTCGCCTCTGGGCGCTCTCGGTCGATTTCACCGAGGATCACCGCATTGGCGACGAGATCCTGAAGGGTATCGCCGACCAGTACCGCAAGCTGCGCAACACCATGCGCTACCTGCTCGGCGCCCTGGCCGATTACGACGAGTCCGAAGCCCTGCCCGTGGCCGAGATGCCCGAGCTGGAGCGCTATGTGCTGGCACTCACCGGCAAGCTGGACAAGACGCTGCGCCAAGCCGTGGCGGACTTCGACTTCAACACTTACGTCCGCGAACTGCTGGATTTCTGCAACGAGGACCTTTCGGCCCTGTTCTTCGATATCCGCAAGGACTGCCTCTATTGCGACAGCCCGGCCGATCCCAAGCGCCGTGCCTATCGCACCGTGCTCGACACGCTGTTCCACGCACTGGTGCGCTGGTCCGCGCCGGTCACGGTGTTCACCGCAGAGGAAGTCTGGACCACGCGCTATCCCGAAGGCGGCAGCGTTCACCTGCTCGAATGGCCCAAGGTGCCCGAGGCCGAAGCGGACATGGACAAGTGGCAACAGCTTCGCGCCCTGCGTGAAAAGGTCACCGAAGCGATCGAACCGCTGCGGCGCGAGAAAGTGATCGGCTCCAGCCTCGCCGCCCATGTCACTGTGCCGCAGGACGCGCCCGAAGCCGATCTGGCAGAGCTGTTCATCACTGCGACAGTGTCGCGCGGCCAAGGCGATGACGTGACTGTCACTCCCACCACCGACCACAAGTGCGGCCGCTGCTGGCGCCACCTTCCGGAAGTTTCGGAAGACGGCGCCCTGTGCGGCCGCTGCGACGAGGTCGTGGGCGCCACGGAGGACGCATGAACCGCGCAATGCGCAACCGCATTGCCGGGCTGCTGATCGCGGCGCTGATCTTTCTTGTCGATCAGGCGATCAAAGGCTGGCTCACCGGGCCGCTGCGGCTTGAGCAAGTGCATGTGATCGGCCTGCTGCCGGTCTTCGACTTGCGCTACACGCAGAACTTCGGTGTCTCGCTCGGCCTGTTCACGGCCGGCTCGCCCGAAGGCCGCTGGGCGCTGGTGGCGATGACCGGAGCGATCGCGGCGTTCGTCCTCATATGGATCATGCGCGAACGCAAGCTGGGCGATATCGCCGCCCTGTCGCTCGTGCTGGGCGGCGCGGCGGGCAATATCCGCGACCGATTCCTGCACGGCTTCGTCATCGATTATGCCGACCTGCACTTCGGCGAATGGCGCCCGTTCCTGATTTTCAACCTTGCCGACGCCGCGATTACGATCGGCGTCCTGATTATCCTTGCCCGATCCCTGCTTTCGCGCGAAAAGCCGGACGCTACGGCCGAACCCGCTCCGGAGAGTTGATTTGATACCTATGAAGAAAACCGGTGCCCTGATCCTCGTCACGACCGGAGCGGTCCTGCTGTCGGCTTGCGGCAGCACCGGGCTGTTCAACCGCAATCGTCCCGACGAGTTCGCAGTGCAGCGCCAGTCTCCGCTGGTCGTACCGCCCGATTTCTCGCTGAGCCCGCCGAAGCAGGGTGAGCCGCGCCCGGCCGACGACAATCTCCAGCAGAAGACGCTCGATGCGCTGTTCGGTGGCCCGCAGGCCCGCAGCGACATCGAAAGGACCACGCTGGGCATGGCCGGGACGGCAGATGCCGGTATCCGCTCCAGCGTGGGCGATCCGGGCACCTACACGGTCGCCAAGGGCCAGGTGACCCGCGCGATCCTCGCCGCCCCCGAAGGCGACGGCCGCGACGCGCAGACCTCGATCGGCGGCTGAACCCTCCGATTACCGAATGCAAAAAGGCCGGGCGAAAGTCCGGCCTTTTTCGTCGGGGCATTCCTGAGGAGCAGCCGGGCGAACGCTATCCGTCACCGCTCACGCCGTCATCCGCCTCTTCCTCGTCAAAGCGCTCGACCAGTTCGACAAGCACCTTGTCGATCCTGAGGCCGTCCATGTCGACGACTTCGAAGCGCCAGCCCTGATCGGAGAAGTGCTCGCCTTCCTTGGGCACTTTCTTGAGCACGGCCAGCACATAGCCGGCCAGGGTCGCGAATTCACGGTCTTCGGGTAAGGTCAGGTCCAGCCGGTCGGCCAGAGCGTCGGCCGGCATCGCGCCCGAGACCAGCAGCGAGCCGTCCTCGCGCTCGACGACCATCGGCTCGTCGCCTTCGTCCTGGTGGCTGACGAACGTGCCGGCCAGCGCCGCTAGCACGTCCGACGGGGTGACGAGACCTTCGAGATGGCCATATTCGTCATGCACGACCGCCATCGCCACTTCGGCCATCTGCAGCTTGCGCAGCGCGTCCATCGCATCGAGCTGATCGGGAATGACTTCGGCCTTCTTCATCATCGCCCGGATATCCACGGGGGCTCCGGCAACGAGGGCGGCCAGCACTTCGCGCACCTTGAGAATGCCGATCACATTGTCGGGCGTATCCTCGTCGGCCACCGGCAGCAGCGAGTGGGGCGAAGCCTCGATCTTGGCACGCAGGGCCGCTTCGTCGGCATCGACGTCGATCCAGTCGATCTGGTTGCGCGGCGTCATCAGTTCGCGCACCGGGCGGTCGGCCAGACGCATGACGCCGGCCATCATCGCCCGCTCCTCTTCCTCGATCACGCCCGACCGGGTGGCTTCGGCGAAGATCATCTGCAGTTCTTCGGCCGTGAGCTGCTCCTGCAACCCGCCGCGTATCGAGAACAGGCGCAGGATCACGCCGGAAGACTTGTCGAGCAGCCACACGAACGGCGCCATGACGCGCGCCAGCCAGAACATCGGCCGCGCCATCATCAGCGCCACCGGCTCGGCTAGCCGCAACGCGAGCTGCTTGGGCACCAGTTCGCCGACTACCAGGCTGCCATAAGTCGTGGCGATGATCACCAGCGTGAACCCGGCCTCGCTCGCCATGCTTTCGGGCAGGCCCAGCCGCACCAGCCGCTCGCCCACCGGCTCGCCCAGGCTGGCGCCCGAATAGGCACCGGCGACAATGCCGATCAGCGTGATGCCGATCTGCACGGTAGACAGGAACTTGCCGGGATCGGCAGCAAGCTCCAGCGCCGTCTTCGCCGCGCCGCTGCCCTTCTCCGCCGCGACCTTCAGGCGCGCGGGACGGGCAGAAACAATAGCCAGCTCCGACATGGAGAACAGGCCATTGATCAGGATCAGGCCGGCGATGATGAGGAGGTCGGTCCAGGGAAAGGGCGTCACAATAGGCGCAGCGCTAGCAGAGAATGAAGCATTCGCGAAGAGCTGGCGAAACATACCCCTGTCAAAGATTGCAGGAACGGCCCGCGGGAACACCGGTTCCCCCGATGTGTTGTGACACCATCATCCATTTGCCATTCATGTTCACTACCACACAGAAACCCCGGCAAGCGACTAACAGAGGAAGGGACACACCATGTTGAAATCGCGCCTGATCACTTCGGCCGCAGCGGCCCTGTCGCTCATCGCGGTATCCGCCTGCGTTACCGACCCCAACACCGGCGAAAAGAAAGTTTCGCGCACCGCGATCGGCGGCGTCGGCGGCGCCGGGCTTGGCTATCTGCTGGGCAGCGTCATCGGTGGCCGGACCGCCCGTATCGTCGGCGCCGGCATTGGCGGCGTGGCCGGCGGTGTCGTCGGCTACCAGATGGACAAGCAGATCAAGGAACTGAAGGAACAGACCGCCGGATCGGGCGTCGATGTCACGCAGGAAGGCAACGGCATCCTCGTCAACCTGCCCGACGTGACCTTCGCCGTCGATTCGACCGCGATCAGCCCCTCGTTCCAGGCGACGCTCGACAAGGTCGCGCAGTCGATGACCCAGTACCCGAACAGCCTGATCGACGTGTACGGCCACACCGATTCGACCGGATCGGACGCCTACAACATGGACCTGTCGAAGCGCCGCGCCGATTCGGTCGCGCGCTACCTGACCATGCGCGGCGTCTCTTCGGCCCGCATCCAGACCCAGGGCATGGGCGAGAACTACCCGGTGGCCAGCAACGACACGCCCGAAGGCCGCGCGCTCAACCGCCGCGTAGAGATCAAGATCACCCCGGTGACGACCGACGAGGTCAACGCCGCGAAATAAGCGAATTCAAAGTTCCGCTCTCCCGCGGGATTTGGAAAAGGGGCCGGCAATCGAGTGCGCCGGCCCCTTTTTTCATGTCCGTTTCCGGGATGGCATGGGGCGTAGTCAGACATTGCCGATCCTCCCCCTTTCCTGCGGAAACAGGGAGGAGCAATCAGGCCGAGAAACGCTCGGCACGCTCCGCCAGCCGCTCCACCGCCTGTGCGTGAATGCCGTTGGAAGCGCACAGCACGCCAAACGCGCGCGGATCGTGCTTGTTGTAATTGAGCGGGCGCCCGAAGGCATCGGTGACAACCGCCCCGGCCTCACGCGCGATCAGCCCGGCGGCGGCAATGTCCCATTCGAACCCCCAGCGCAGCGTCGCCAGAAGGTCGGCCTCGTTCGCCGCCACCATCGCCATGCGCAGCGCGATGGAGTTGGGCTGCTCGACAAGTTGCAGGTCCGCATCCTCGGGCGCCAGCTTGTGGGCCGGCACGCGCGCCCCGGAAAGCGATTCGCGGCGGCTGGCGGAAAGCCGCTCGCCATTACGCCAGGCGCCCTTTCCAGCCTCTCCGGACCAGAATTCGCCCCCCTCCTCGCGCCGCCGCGCAGGCGCATAGAGATAGCCGAGCAGCGGACGGCGCGTGTTGACCAGGGCCACCGAGATCGCCCAGCCGGTGCGTCCGCGGATGAAATCGCGCGTGCCGTCCACCGGATCCACCAGCCAGACCAGCGCCTCCTTCAGCCGCGCCGGGGCATCCACGGTTTCTTCGGAAAGCCATCCGGCCGCAGGGAGCAGCGCGTGCAACTCCTTCTTCAGAAACGAATCCACTTCCAGATCGATCGCGCTCACCGGGCTGCCCGGCGTCTTCTCCCAGTGATCGAGCACATGGCCATCGCCCGGCCAGCCAGCCAGCGCAATCCGGCCGGCTTCGCGGACAATGGCTTCTAGTTTCTCGCGATCGATCATGGGGGGATATCTTCTTTCGGTTGTCTGGCGAACCTGCCGCATGAAATTGCGCAGGGAACGGGACTTTTCAAGCGTGCAGGGATGTGCTTATGCGGCGCTGCAAAAATTCGGCACCCGCGCCTTCCCCGAGGAAACTCCAGCAGAAAGCGATTCAGCGATGAACATTCACGAATATCAGGCCAAGGAACTGCTTGCTAAGTATGGCGTCGGCATTCCCGCCGGCATCCCCGCGCTCACCGTCGAAGAAGCCGTCGCGGCCGCCAAGCAGCTCCCCGGACCGCTCTATGTCGTGAAGGCGCAGATCCACGCCGGCGGCCGCGGCAAGGGCAAGTTCAAGGAACTCGGCCCCGACGCCAAGGGCGGCGTGCGCCTCGCCAAGTCGGTTGAGGAAGTCGAGGAATTCGCCAAGGAAATGCTCGGCAACACCCTCGTCACCGTGCAGACCGGCGAAGCCGGCAAGCAGGTCAACCGCCTCTACGTGACCGACGGCGTCGACATCGCCAAGGAATACTACCTCTCGATGCTCGTCGACCGTAAGACCGGCCGCGTCGCCATGATCGTCTCCACCGAAGGCGGCATGGACATCGAGGAAGTCGCTCACTCGACTCCGGAAAAGATCACCACCGTCACCATCGATCCGGCTGAAGGCTTCAAGCCGCACCACGGCCGCGCGGTGGCTTTCGCGCTCAAGCTCTCGGGCGATCTCAACAAGCAGGCCCAGAAGCTGGCCAAGCAGATCTACGACGCCTTCATGGCGATGGACTGCGACATGCTCGAGATCAACCCGCTGGTCGAAAGCAAGGGCGGTGAACTGCTCGTGCTCGACACCAAGATGAGCTTCGATTCGAACGCCCTGTTCCGTCACCCCGACATCTTCGCCCTGCGCGACGAGACCGAGGAAGACCCGGCCGAAATCGAAGCTTCGAAGTACGACCTTGCCTACATCAAGCTCGATGGCGACATCGGCTGCATGGTCAACGGCGCCGGCCTTGCCATGGCGACGATGGACATCATCAAGCTGAACGGCATGTTCCCGGCCAACTTCCTCGACGTGGGCGGCGGCGCCAACAAGGAAAAGGTCACTGCGGCGTTCAAGATCATTCTCGCGGACCCCGCCGTGAAGGGCATCCTCGTGAACATCTTCGGCGGCATCATGAAGTGCGACGTCATTGCCGAGGGCATCGTTGCCGCGGCCAAGGACGTGAACCTCTCGGTTCCGCTGGTGGTCCGCCTCGAAGGCACCAACGTTCAGCAGGGCAAGGACATTCTTGCCAATTCCGGCCTTCCTATCGTCCCCGCCAATGACCTGGGTGACGCGGCCGCCAAGATCGTCGCGGAAGTCAAGGCAGTCGCCGCCTGATGGCGCATGCCCGGTTTACCGTGCAATAAAAACAGCTTGGGCGGCGGGGACTTCGGTCTCCGCCGCTTTGCATATCTGCGATATTGGCCGTCTGTGGCGAAATCATCTGCCGCAACGAAAGCTTGACGTGGAATATCGGGGACGCAATAGCGCGTCGACCGGAATTAATCGCGCGGTTAAACTGTTGCCGCGCCGCCAGTGAGAGGACGACACGCAATGAAAATCCTCGTCCCCGTAAAGCGGGTGATCGACTACAACGTGAAGCCGCGGGTGAAGTCCGACGGCACCGGCGTTGACCTTGCCAACGTCAAGATGAGCATGAACCCGTTCGACGAAATCGCCGTCGAGGAAGCTATCCGCCTGAAGGAAGCAGGCAAGGCCGAAGAGATCATCGCGGTCTCGGTCGGGCCGGCCAAGGCCCAGGAAACGCTCCGCACCGCCCTGGCCATGGGTGCCGACCGCGCGATCCTCGTCCAGACCGACGATGAAGTCGAGCCGCTGGCCGTTGCCAAGATCCTCAAGGCCATCGTCGCCGAAGAGAATCCCGGCCTCGTCGTCCTCGGCAAGCAGGCGATCGACGACGATTCGAACCAGACCGGCCAGATGCTCGCCGCGCTGCTCGGCCGTCCGCAGGGCACCTTTGCCTCGAAGGTCGAGATCGATGGCGACAGCGTGACGGTTACGCGCGAAGTCGACGGCGGTCTCGAGACCGTGAAGCTCGCCATGCCCGCGGTCGTCACCACCGACCTGCGCCTCAACGAGCCGCGCTACGCTTCGCTGCCGAACATCATGAAGGCCAAGAAGAAGCCGCTCGATACCAAGTCGCCCGCCGACTATGGCGTCGACACCGCCCCGCGCCTCAAGACTCTCAAGGTCTCCGAGCCGCCGGTGCGCAGCGCGGGCATCAAGGTGCCTGACGTCGATACGCTGGTCGCCAAGCTCAAGGAAATGGGAGTCGCCTGATGAAGACGCTTGTTTGGGTCGAACACGACAACGCGTCGATGAAGGACGCGACGCTCGCCACTGTCACCGCGGCATCGAAGCTCGGTGAAGTCCACCTGCTGGTCGCCGGTTCGGGCTGCCGCGCCGTCGCCGAACAGGCTGCGCAGATCGCGGGCGTGGGCAAAGTCCACCTCGCCGACAACGCCGCCTACGAGCATGGCCTTGCCGAGAACGTGGCGCCGCTGATCGTGGACCTCATGGGCCATCACGACGCCGTGCTGTTCCCGGCCACCACCACCGGCAAGAACATTGCGCCGCGCGTCGCCGCGCTGCTCGACGTGATGCAGCTTTCGGACATCATCTCGGTCGAGGGCGAGAAGACCTTCACCCGCCCGATCTATGCCGGCAACGCCATCGCCACCGTCGAATCGAGCGATGCCAAGCTGGTGATCACCGTGCGCGGCACTGCCTTCGAGAAGGCCGCCGCCACCGGTGGCTCGGCCGCGATCGAAGACGTCGCCGGGGCCGGTGACGCGGGTCTTTCCAGCTTCGTGGGCGCCGAAGTCGCCAAGTCGGAGCGTCCGGAACTGACCAGCGCCAAGATCATCGTCTCGGGCGGCCGTGCGCTGAAGGACTCGGCCACGTTCGAGCAGTACATCATGCCGCTGGCGGACAAGCTCGGCGCCGCTGTCGGTGCCTCGCGCGCTGCGGTCGACGCAGGCTATGTGCCCAACGACTACCAGGTCGGCCAGACCGGCAAGATCGTGGCCCCGGAAGTCTATATCGCCGTCGGCATCTCGGGCGCGATCCAGCACCTGGCCGGCATGAAGGACTCCAAGACCATCATCGCCATCAACAAGGACGAGGATGCCCCGATCTTCCAGGTCGCCGACATCGGCCTGGTGGCGGACCTGTTCAACGCCGTGCCGGATCTGACCAGCAAGCTCTGATCCGCGCCGAACGGCTCTAAAAACGAAAACCCCGGAAGGAAACTTCCGGGGTTTTTGCTTGCCGCCGCTATGGGGCTACGCCCGGCCGCAAATGCGGCTGCCTTCACGCAGGCACGCGCTCGTACAGGTTGATCACCGTCCGCTCGCCGTCCTCGGGCACATGACTGCCGCATGGCTCGAAGCCCAGCGCTGCCGCCAGCCGTTCGGAGGACGTGTTGCCCTCCTCGATCATGCAGGCGATTCGCCGCTGGCCGTGCGTCTCGTCGAACCAGGGCAGCACCGTGCGCATCGCCTCGCCGGCAACGCCTTTGCCCCACCAGTCCCGCCGCACGATCCAGCCGGCCTCGGGGGTATCGTCCATCCCCTTGCCGAAGCCGCGCCAGGAGTGGAACACGCCGCAACTGCCGATGATCCCGCTTTCCCCCGGCCGGCGGATATAGAAGATGCCGTAGCCGTAAAGCGCCCAGCTTCCCGCGTTGCGGAGCAGGCGTTCGAACTGGGACAGGGCCGTCGGCCGCGCGGGGCCGAGAAAGCGCGTCATGTCCTCGCCTTCCAGCAGATGGACGAGATCGTCCAGATCGCCCGCGGCGGGTTTCCAGAGCTCGAAACGGTCGGTGGTCAGAACGGGGCCTTGGGTCATAGCCAGCGATCTACGGCGTGGATGGCCAAGCCGACAAGCCCGCCGACGACCGTGCCGTTGATGCGGATGAACTGCAGGTCGCGCCCCACCGCACCCTCGATACGGTCGGACACGGTCTTGGCGTCCCAGCGCTTCACCGTTTCCGACACCAGCCGCACGATTTCCGAACCATAGCGCGAGGAAACGCCGACCAGCGTCCGGCGCGCGAAGCGGTTCACAAGCGCCTGCAGCCGCGCGTCCTCGCCCAGTGCCTGCCCGAGCTGGCCCAGCGAATCGCCAAGGCTTCCCGCCAGCGCCCTGTCCGGATTGCGCATGGCCCGCAGCAGTGCCTCGCGCGCGCGCTCCCACATCGAATCCATCCAGGCGGCCACGGCCGGGTTTTCCAGCAGTTCCAGCTTCAGCCGCTCCACCTTGATGCGCATCGCGGGATCGCCTCGCAGATCGTCCGCCAGCCTGGTGAGCGCATCGTCGATCTTGCCCCGCAGCGGATGCTCGGGCTGGACGATCACTTCGGCCAGCAGGCGGTACGTGCCGTCGAGCACGCCGTTGGCCAGCCGCTCATCGAGCCCGGTCCAGCGCATGATCGTGTTGGCGCGCTGGTGGATCATCGTCCGGATCATCGGCTCGTTGGCTTCCACCGTCTCGCCGATCTTGCGCAGCAGGCTTTCCAGCACCGGCAGGTGGCGCTTGTCGGCGATCGCATTGTCGAGCATCTGGCCGAGCAGCGGGGCCAGTTCGACTTTCTCCAGCTGGCGCCGCATCCCGGCCTTGACCATGCCGCCCATCTGCTCGGGATCGAGCGATTCCAGCACGTCGGCAAACAGGCCCGCCGCCCCTTCGCTCAGCCGCGACTGATCGCCGCGGCGGGGATCGGCCAGGAACGCCCCTGCACTGGCGGCAAGATTGAAGCCGTGCAGCCGGCGCGCCACGACCTGCGGCGTCAGGAAATTGTCGCGCAGGAACCGCGCCATCGAATCGGCGATCCGGTCCTTGTTGACCGGGATGATCGCGGTGTGCGGGATCGGCAGTCCGAGCGGGCGGCGGAACAGCGCCGTCACCGCGAACCAGTCGGCCAGGCCGCCCACCATCGCCGCTTCGGCAAAGGCAATCGCAAAGCCGAGCGGCACGCTCCATTCGGGATAGAGTGCCGCCAGACGCCGGAACGCAAGGAACGCCGCAGCCATGACCAGCAGCAGCGCGGTGGCGAACAGATGCATTCGCCCCGGCCTGCCAGACACTGCCCTGCTGCCGGGCATCATGCCTTGCGATTTCGCGGTCCCTGTGCGCCGGGCTGGCGGCAATGGCGTCCTTCCCGTTACTCCGCCGGGAACGCATCGCCGCCATGACGGCCGCGATGCGCCTCTTCGGCGTGATGGGGCTCAAAGGTCAGCAGCGCCTTGCGCAGGCGCGGACCGATCCGCTTCTCGAAGCCGTCGGCAAGGCTGAAAGCGGCCGGCACGATGACCAGTGTGAGCATGGTCGAAAGCAGCAGGCCGCCGATCACCGTCAGGCCCATCGGCGCACGGAAGGCGCCGTCACCCGACAGCGAGAGCGCCGTGGGCACCATGCCCGCGGTCATGGCCACGGTAGTCATGATGATCGGCTGCGCGCGCTTGTGCCCGGCGTCCATGATGGCGTGGAGCTTGTCGACCCCCTTGCCCATTTCCTCGATCGCGAAGTCGATCAACAGGATCGAGTTCTTGGCAACGATGCCCAGCAGCATCAGGATGCCGATATAGACCGGCATGGAGATCGGCTGCCCCATGATGGTCAGCGCCAGCAGCCCGCCCAGCGGCGCCAGCAGCAGCGAGGCCATGTTCACCAAGGGCGAGACGAAGCGCTTGTAGAGCAGCACCAGCACCGCGAAGACGAGGAAAATGCCGCTGACCACCGCGATGAAGAAGCTCTGCACCATCTCGGCCTGCCACTTGTCCTCGCCCACCGGGGCATTGGACACGCCCGTGGGCAGGTTCTTCATGATCGGCAGGTTCTGGATCTGCTCCATCACCGGGCCCTTGACCTGCCCTTCGCCCAGGTCCGCGCCCACGAAGATACGCCGCGCCTGGTTATAGCGCTGGATCTGGGTGGGCCCGGCGCCGAAGCGGATTTCCGCCACGCGCTTGAGCGGAACCGAGCCGCCGCTGGCGGTGGGCACGGGCAGGTTCTCGATCGTGGAGAAATCCCGGCGCGAGGAGCGGGCAAGGATCACGCGGATCGGCACCTGCCGGTCGCTCAGCGAGAACTTCGCCGCGTTCTGGTCGATCTCGCCCAGAGTGGCGATGCGGATCGTCTGGCTCAGCGAGGCCGTGGTTACGCCCAGCTGCGCGGCAAGATCGAGACGGGGCACGATGACCAGTTCGGGGCGCTGCAGGTCGGCGGCGATACGCGGGGCCACGACGCCGGGAATGGTGCGCATCTGCTCCACCAGCGTCTGGGCCGTCTTGTTCAGCAGTTCGCTGTCGCTGCCCGAAAGCATGACCGAGATATCGCGCCCGCTGCCGAAACCGCCGGATTGCGAGGCGAAAGTGACGCGGGCATCGGGAATCTGCTGCAGCCGGGGCGCCAGGCGGCGCTCGAACTCGACGGAGGTCGCCTTGCGCTCATGCGCGGGCTTGAGCGCGATATACAGCGAGCCGCCGCTTTCCCGGCTGGCCTGCAGGACGCGCACGACTTCCGGCTGGGCCTCGACCATCTGCGTCACCCGGCTGGCGACCGCATCGGTCTGCTCGATCGTGCTTCCCGGCACCATCTCGATGTTGACCTGGCTGAAATCGTCGTTGGTATTGGGCTGGAACTGCTGCGGCAGCCCGGCCAGCAGCGCGAACGTGACCACCAGCGCATAGATGCCCGCGCAGAAGGCATAGAAGCGGTGATCGTGCATCCGCGCCGCGATGCGGTCGGAAAAGTAGCGATACCAGTGGCCGAAACCGCCCGCCAGCCCGGCCGCTGCCTTGAACAGCGTGCCCAGCAGGAACATCGCGCCGGGAATGCCGAAAGGCGCCAGCGCCGCGGCAAGCACGAAAGCCGCCTTGTCCAGCCCGAGCCCTTCCAGCCCCTTTTGCGTGGCGTAGAAGATCACCCCGGCCAGCCCCAGCCCGCCGGCCAGCACCAGCATGACGAGCAGGCTGGCCACGAGATAGTACCAGCCGCGCGCCGGAGCCTTGACCAGTGCAGCCTTGCGGCGGTGCGCCTCGCTGGAATCGAGCGTCCAGGCGAGGAGTTTCATGTACAGGTCCATGGCCTTGCCGCCGCCATGTTCGGCATGGCCGTGGGCCTTGAGGAAATAGGCCGCAACCATCGGCGTGATAAGGCGCGCGACGGCAAGGCTCATCAGCACCGCAACCACCACCGTCAGGCCGAAAGCCTTGAAGAACTGGCCCGGAATGCCGGGCATCAGGCCCACCGGCAGGAACACCGCGACGATCGAGAAGGTGGTGGCCACCACGGCCAGCCCGATCTCGTCGGCCGCGTCGATCGAGGCCTGGTAGGCGCTTTTGCCCATGCGCATGTGGCGCACGATATTCTCGATCTCCACGATCGCGTCATCGACCAGCACGCCCGCCACCAGACTGAGCGCCAGCAGGGACAGGAAGTTCAGCGTGAAGCCGAGCATGTCCATGAACCAGAACGTGGGAATGGCCGAAAGCGGGATGGCGATCGCGGCAATGAAAGTGGCCCGCCAGTCGCGCAGGAACAGATAGACGATCACGATCGCCAGCACCGCCCCTTCGACCAGCGCCTCCATCGAGCTGCTGTACTGTTCCTTCGTGTAATCGACCGGCGCGAACAGCTGGGTGATGTGGATGTTCGGATTGTCTTTCTTGATCCGGTTCAGCTTCTCCATCGCGCCGTCGTAAACCGCGACGTCCGATGCGCCGAGCGCGCGGCGGAAGCTGAACGTGACGACCTGGCGCCCGTTCAGCTTGGCGATCCGGGTCTGCTCGGAATAGCCATCATAGACATTGGCGATATCCGACAGCTTGATCTGGCGCCCGTTGCCCAGATTGATCCGCGTCTGCGACAGGTCGTAAGCGGTATCGGCATTGCCCAGCACGCGCACCGACTGGCGCGATCCGGCGATTTCCGCCTGCCCGCCTGCAGCATCGGTATTGACGAGGCGCAGCGCATTGTTGACGTCGCGCGCGGTAACGCCCAGCGCGTTCATGCGCTCGGGATCGACGACCACGCGGATCTCGCGATCGACGCCGCCATTGCGGTCCACTTCGGCCAGACCCTCGACCGACAGCAGCGACTTGCTGATCGTATCGTCGATGAACCAGCTGAGCTGCTCCATCGTCATGTCGTCGGCGCTGACCGCGAAATGGGCCAGATCGCCACCGCTCGATTCCACCTTGGCCACTTGCGGTTCGAGAATACCGTCGGGCAGGTCGCTGCGGATCTGGTCCACCGCGTTCTTGACCTGGTTGGTATCGACATCGACATTGCTGCCGACCGAGAAGAACACCAGCGTCGTCGAACTGCCTTCCGACGCGGTGGACTGGATCTCCTCCACCCCGGGGACCGAGCGCGCCGCGGCCTCGATCTTCTGGGTAACCTGCGTCTCGATCTCGGTCGGTGCCGCGCCCGGCTGCGAAACGCGCACGAGCACGCCCGGAAACTGGACGTCGGGCATGTTGTTCACGTCCATCCGGCTGAACGAGACAAGCCCGGCGATCATCACGCCGATGAAGAAGACGATGGGGACGATCGGGTTGCGGATCGACCAGGCGGAAATGTTGCGCAGGCTCATGCGCGCCTCACGTGTCGCTGGCGACGAGCTTGGATTTCACCTTGTCGCCATCGTTGAGGAACCCGCCCGCGCGCAGCACGACTTTCTCCTGGCCGGTCAGGCCGGAAGTGATGGCAATGCCCTTGGCCGTCACCAGCCCGGTCTTCACCGACGTGCGATGCACCCGGCCCTTGGCATCGACGACATAGACGAAGGAGCCCGCGGTATCGTTCTGGATCGCCGATTCCGGCAGCATCGGAGCCACCACCGCGCCGCTGTCGATCGTGGCACTGGCAAAGCCGCCGGGACGCAGCGTCCGGTCATAGCCCAGCGCGATGCGCGCCGTGCCCTGGCGGGTCTTCTGGTCGATGACCGGGGAAATCTGCCAGACCTGACCGGTAAAGCTCTTGCCCGATCCGACCGGCGTCACTTTGGCCGGAACGCCGACCGAAATGGAGGCGAGATCGTCCTCGCTCAGGTCGGCCAGCAATTCCATCTGCCCGTCCTTGGCAATACTGAAGAGCACGCCCGTGCCGCCGCCGACGACTTGTCCGGGCTCGACATTGCGCGTCAGCACGAGGCCGGGCTCGGGCGCAACGATGTTGAGGCGCGCGGCCTGGGCCTGCAACTGGCGCAAGGTCGCCTGCGCCACCTTGACCCGCGCCACCGCCGCGTCGCGGGTCGCCGTCAGCCGGTCGACATCGGCCGTCGAGATGAAGCCGCGGTCCACCAGCTTGAGCGCGCGATCGAGATTGGCCTGCGCCAGCCGCGCATCGGCCTGCGCCACGCTGACCTGCGCGGCCTGGCTGGCCTGCTGCTGGGTCTGCACCGAACGGTCGACCACGGCCAGCACCTGCCCCTTGTTCACCCAGTCTCCGGGCTCGACGAGAACGGAGCGGACTTCGCCGCCCTCGCCCACGGAACCGACCGGCATTTCCCGGCGGGCAGCCAGAGTGCCGGTGGCGTTGATCTCGCCGGCGACCGTCGTCTTGCCCGGTGCGACGACAGTCACCACCGGAACCTGTTCGCCGACCGCATCCGCGTCCGCCCCTTCGCCGCCGCGATGCAGGAGGAACCAGATGCCGATAATCGCGGCAACCGCGATCAGCACAATAATCCAGATCTTCCGGCTTGATGTGCGATCCTGATCGAAGTCATCCGCCAGCGGATTGCCAACAGCTTCGACCATATCCTCATCCGTCATTTCGATCTTGGTATCGTAGTTCATCAAGTCACCGCGCCAATCACTACCGCCCGGCGGGCCTCGTGACCTTATTCGCTGCAAGAAGACCGGCCAGTACGGCACGGACCACTTGCAGGCCTAAACCTATATCTACAGCCATATACGGGCAGCCTGAGAGTGGCAACGCACACTCGGTTTGGGGCGGATTGGCATCGACGAACGACTTCGTTGCCGGCAGGGCGCACCGGGCATTCTGTTTATTACACAAAATGGCAGAAAAACGGCGGCGAAATCGATTTCGCCGCCGTCTGTCGCATCCCTTTCGCCTCAAATGGGCGTTTCAGTATTTCTGCTGGCGCTCGTAAAGATCGCGATAGTGTTGAATTCGGGTCACACGCAGCCCCTGCATGCCGGAGCGATCGACCGCACGCTGCCATGACGCGAATTCCTCCAGCGTCAGCTGATAGCGTTCGCAGACTTCGTCGATCGAGAGCAGCCCGCCGTTGACGGCAGCCACGACTTCGGCCTTGCGGCGCACGACCCAGCGGGTCGTGTTGGGCGGGGGCAGTGTGTCCAGGGTCAGCGGCTCACCGAGAGGCCCGATCACCTGAGCAGGACGGATTTTCTGGTTCTCGATCATCTTTACCCTCGTCCGCCGGTGCTGCTTATGCCGGCAACAGGAGAGATTTTGGCCTCACCAGGCTTGCAATAGACTGAAGCAGTTAGGTTAACGGATCTTGATACATCCTCATATGTAGTCAGCACGGAAGCGGCGCAGCCGTCGAAGCTGCCGCGCAGCCTAAGCCGCAGAGGCCTTGCGTCCCGCGTCAAAACGGTACGGACTTCATGCGCCGCGAACAGGCGCGAACGCAGGTCCTGCCAATCGAGCGGTAAGTGGAATTCCGTTAACGCATCACCCGCGCGACCTTGCGGATGCCCTGTTATGCAGGTTTTGTGGTCATGAGCGATATCCATGACGCTGCCTATAACCCGCACTTGGTCAAAGGACGGTAAAGGACACCGTTACGCTTCTTTGACCAAGCTTAATGCAATCGTTAACTTTCCCGCCCTCCGCACAAGTGCCGTTCTGTGGTAGGAAAGCGGCGCTGTCGGCTGTATGGGGCACCTCATGAGCCTCCCGTTTAGCCTGCCTGCCGGTCTTGATCCGGTTAAATTGTGGCAACTGCCCGAGCCGCTTGCGGAACGCCGCATCGTCGTTGCCATGTCGGGCGGCGTCGACAGCTCGGTCGTCGCCGCGCTGGCCGCTGCGAGCGGCGCGGAAGTGATCGGCGTGACGCTGCAACTCTATGACTATGGCGCCGCCACCGGCCGCAAGGGCGCCTGCTGCGCGGGCGACGATATCCGCGATGCCCGCGCCGTCGCCGACCGCCTCGGCATCGCGCATTATGTCTTCGACCACGAGAGCAGCTTTCGCGAGGACGTGGTGGAACGCTTTGCCGACGATTACCTCGCCGGCCGCACCCCGATCCCCTGCATCCGCTGCAACATGGGGCCCAAGTTCACCGATCTCCTCGCCATGGCCCGCGAGCTGGGCGCCGACTGCCTCGCCACCGGCCACTACGTGCGCCGGGTGATGGGGCCGGCCGGGCCTGAACTGCACCGCGCCGCCGATCCGGCCCGCGACCAGAGCTATTTCCTCTACGGCACCACCGAAGAGCAGCTCGATTTCCTGCGCTTTCCGCTGGGTGGACTGCCCAAGACCGAAACCCGCCACCTTGCGGAACTGGCTGGCCTGCGCGTGGCGGACAAGCCCGACAGTCAGGACATCTGCTTCGTGCCCGATGGCGACTATGCCAAAGTAGTGCGCTCGGTGCGGCCCGAAGGCGAAGCGCCGGGCGAGATCGTCCACGCCGAAACCGGCGAAGTGCTCGGCACCCATCGCGGCGTGATCCACTATACCGTCGGCCAGCGCCGCGGCCTGGAGATCGGCGGCCAGCCCGAACCGCTCTATGTCACCCGCATCGATGCGGAAACGCGCCGCGTCATCGCCGGCCCGCGCCGCCTGCTGGCCACCGCCTCGGCCCGGATCGTCGAGACCAACCGTATCGGCCCCGTCCCTGATGCGCCGCTGACGGCCAAAGTCCGTTCGCTGGCCAAGCCGGTGCCGGTCACGCTCGAAGGCCCGCTGGGCGATGGCGCGGAGGCTACGATCCGCTTCGCCCAGCCCGAATACGGCGTCGCCCCCGGCCAGGCAGCGGTGATCTACGCCGGAGAGCGCGTGGTCGGCGGCGGCTGGATCGAAGAGACCGCATCCGCCGCCCTGTAACCGCAGATCACTGCACGCCGAGAAACGGCACCGGCCCGCCGCCATTGTAATTTGGCAGCTTGCCGTCCCATTTTTCGACCGCGCGCATCTTCACGATCTCCGGGTTCGTGCGGATCGCTTCCGCCTCGACCTGGATCGCCTGGGCATCGCCCTGCGCCTTGGCGACACGCGCCTCTGCATCGGCCTTGGCGGTCGCGACATTGGCCTGCGCGGCCAGCGCCGCCTGCTCGTTGGCGATCTTCGCATTGATCTGTTCGAGCACTTGCCGGGGCACGACGATATTGCCCGCCCAATAGATCTGCTCCACCTGCAGCCCGACCGGCGCGAAAAACGCCTCCACCCGCTTCTGCGCAGTCTGGATCAGTTCGGCCTTGTGATCGCCATAGATCTGCTCGACCCCGAGTTGGGCCGCGCGCTCAACGATCGCGTTGCGGATCGCATTGCGCAGCGGGCCCGCGATGATCTGGTCCATGTCCGCCCGGTAGCGCTGGAACAGGATCGCCGCGCGCGCGGGATCGACATGATAGCTCACCGCGACATCGGCCGAGAGCGACAGCCCGTTCTTGTCCTGAAAGGTGAAGCTCTCGTCGATCGGGCTCTGCTCGGTAGTGCTGGCCGTCCAGGTATAGGTGCGCGTGAACACCGGATACTCGTAGATATGCGTTCCCGGCGGCGCGAGATACCAGCCCACGCCCAGCGAATCCGGCGAGACGCCGCCCGCGATGTTGTTCACCCGGATGCCGACGTTGCCCGGCTCCACGCGCGCCAGCGAGGTCGAGGCCAGCAGCCCCACGGCCACCAGTCCGGCCACCCATCCGGCCCGCCCGGGAAAGCTGCGCACAGCCCGGCCCAGCCGGGACAGCGCGCCCCGGCGCGGATAGTCACTGTCGAGATAGCTCATTTCCATTCTCCACTCGGGGAAGAACCGCTCCCCTGCCGTTGCCGACGGGCGGCACGCGAACAGGCGTCCGGCGGACAGCCGGGTCCGGCCTTACGATGAAGGCACATCATTGCTGGGTGGATTTCGGGGTCGAGGGATGCGTGGAAAGCCCGAAAGGGCACCGCGCAGGCGCAAGACGACGAAAGCAACAGCCAAAATCACGTCGTGCAGAAGGGCTCATGCCCTTACGCACCGGACCTAAAGCTCAAGCCAGAACGCCGTTACACCTGCTCCTTTGCATGCCCGATGCATGCCTTGCCGTTTCGACAGGGGGGAATTTACCAGCCCCCACCCCCCGCACAAGAAAAACCGGATGCAGGACCGCCGATTTTGGCAAAGCGGCGGCGGACGGAGCGCCCGTCACTCGTCCCAGGGTTCGAGCTGGCAGCCGGTCTTCTCGTCGAACGTGGCGCTCTGGTGCGCCAGCAGCGGCACTCCGGCGCGGACCGTCTTCGTTTCCGGATCGTCGGACAGCGAGACGAGCCCGGCCACGCGGCCCAGCCCCGCCATCTTGAGATCGCCCTCGCAGCTCTTGAGCGGACGCTGCGAGACGTAGCGGCACACGCAGCCCACCCGCGCGCCATAGGCAGCCCCCACCAGCGCCTCTTCGCGCAGGCTGTTCCAGCGCCAGCCGAGAATCGCCAGAGCCGCCACGATCACCAGCAGAATCAGGTTGCGCAGCCAGCGCGAGGGCTGGCGCGTGCGGTAGGGCGCGGCCTGTTTGTCCCCCATCGGCCATTTTCCGGGTGTTGCCATTCGCACGCGCCTCGCACATCACACCGCGCGTCATGCCGGTGCGCCGCCTTCCCCATATCCTCGCCCTGCTCGTGCTGCCAACCCTGTGGGGCTGTGGACAGTCCGCGCCCGATGGCCCGCCCCCGCCCAGCAACGCCGCGATCGCCGCGATCCGGGACGACGGCGGCGCCCCGCAGATCCCGCTGGCCCGCGCCATCGATGCGCTGTTCGACGATGCCGGCGTGGGCAAGACCGAAGCCTTGGTCATCATGAAGCGCGGTTCCGTGATCGCCGAGCGCTATGCCGAGGGCGTCGGCGCGAAAACGCGCCTGCCGGGCTGGAGCATGGGCCAGTGCGTCACCACGCTGATGATCGGCCAGCTCGTCAGCGACGGCCGTCTGCGCCTCAACGAATCGGCCCCGGTGCCCGACTGGCAGCGCCCCGGCGACCCGCGCGGGGTCATCACGCTCAAGCAGTTGCTGCAGATGCGCTCGGGCCTGCGCCATGAAGAGAACGCCGTAATCGGCGAAGGCGGCGAGAACACCGAATCCGACCGCGTGAGAATGCTGTTCCTCGACGGGCGCGACGACATGGCGGCCTATGCCGAAGCCCAGCCGCTGGAGGCGCCGGCGGGCCGGGTCTTCGAGAATTCCTCGGCCACCGCCGTGATCCTCTCGGACCTTGCCGCGCGCGTCCTGGCGCCCGACCACGACCCCGGCCGCCGCCGCCAGGCCGTGAACGACTACCTGAAGAACCGCGTGCTCGGCCCGATCGGCATGACCTCGACGCTGGTCGGCTACGACCGGGCCGGCACCATGATCGGCGCGGGCATGATCCACGCCAATGCCCGCGACTGGGCCAAGCTGGGCGAGTTCCTGCGCCGCACCGGCTCGGTAAAAGGCGCGCAGATCCTGCCACGGCGCTGGGTCCAGTTCATGCTGACCCCGAGCCCGCGCAACCAGGGCTACGGCGCGGGCGTCTGGCTCAACAAGGCGCCGCCGGGCGACGGCGCGCGGCTCTATCCCAATGTGCTGCCCGCCAATCTCTTCGCCTGCATGGGGGAATACGGGCAATATGTGATCGGCTCTCCCGATCAGCTCCTCACCGTGGTGCGGCTGGGAGAGAGCGATACCGCCCAGCAGCGCGTGCTGCACCGACGGCTGGGCGAGCTGCTGACGCTGTTTCCCGGCGGGAAGCCCTAGGACCGCCAAGTCAGGTGAATGCGCAGGAATAATAGCTGCCCCAAAGATGGCGGCAACTGACGAGATCTCCACCAAACAGCTTAGTGACAGCCTCAGGCGCACGAAATTTTCCCGTGACGGGATCGAAACCGTCCGCTGTCATCACCACGCCTGTGGGGTCGAAAATGATGCCCGACCAATTATCCAGCATTCCCGCTGGATTGAAAGCCACGCGAATCGGCGGCCCCAGATCCACGGAGTACGTGACACCACCATCTTCTTCGTACCAAGAAGCTTTATGATCCCTTCTCGCTTTGGCAATAATGGCCTCATAGTGTCGCTGGTTGAGCGCCAATCTCGCGAGATCTCCCAAACGTCCCCCAACGATCAATGATGGCCAGACAAGAAACATTGCAGCTGCCAGCAGCACCGGGCTTGCTAACACCCCGACCGCTTTAACCCAAAAACGCTCGTATTGCTTGGCCAAGCGCACACCACGAACAAACCATACGATGAGAAAGGTCAGCAGTAGAATCGTTAGAAATGGCAGGCCGCACAGCAGAAGAAAGATGCCCAATCCTTCGTTAAAGGCATTCACGAGACCCACAAGAAACGCGATCGCGACAACAATCGCATAGGATCGCGCGGAAGACACAAGATAGGGCTTCACCGTCGCCAATCCGGGAGTTTCTTCGGACACTCTTTCTCCTATTCCACTGTCCCTACATGAAGCGGCGGCAGCACGTTCTTGCCGGCATTGCCCCGTTCATCGACCAGCCCGTCCGGGTCGGTGTGAATCAGCACTTCGACGCCGGGGAACTCGGCATGGATCCGGGCTTCGATGTCGTCCATCACCCGGTGTGCCTGCCGCACGGTCATCTTGGGATCGACCCAGATGTGGAACTGCACGAAGTCCTTGTGGCCCGACGTGCGCGTGCGCAAGTCATGCACGCCGCTGATGTTCGGGTAGCGGGCCAGAACCTGCAGGAAGCGCTCTTTCTTCTCGGCGGGCCACTCATGGTCCATGAGCTGGTCGAGCACCTGTTTCGACGCGCCCCATGCGCCCCAGCCGAGCCACGCCGCGATGCCCAGGCCGAACAGCGGGTCGGCGCCCTTGATCCCGGCGTACTGGTCCAGCGCCAGCGCGGCGATCACGGCGAGGTTGAGCAGCAGGTCCGACTGGTAGTGGACGTTGTCGGTGGTGATCGCCAGGCTGCCGGTCTTGCGGATGACATGGCGCTGCCAGGCCAGCAGCACGAACGTCACCACGATCGCCGCCACCGACACGCCGATGCCTTCCGCCGCCGCCTCGACGCGGTGGCCGGACAGGAACTGTTCCACGGCGCGGCTGGCAATGCCCAGCGCCGAGATGGAAATCAGCACGATCTGGAACAGCGCCGAGATCGCCTCCGCCTTGCCGTGGCCAAAGCGATGCTTGTCGTCCGCCGGCTGCGCCGCGATCCACACGCCGAGCAGGGTCGCAAGGCTGGCGACGAGATCGAGCGCGGTATCGGCAAGGCTGCCGAGCATCGCCGTCGAGCCGGTCGACCATGCGGCCCAGCCCTTGATGCCCAGCAGCAGCGACGCCGCGGTGATGCTGGCTAGCGCCGCACTGCGGTTGAGATGGGCGTGTTCGGTCATGCCGCGCCGCTCACGGATAAAGCAGCGTGCTGGACCAGCCGCCGTCCGAATCGCGCATGAAGCGGCGCCGTTCGTGCAGGCGGTGAGGCCGGTCGTGCCAGAACTCGATCGCCGCAGGCACGACGCGATAGCCGCCCCAGTGGCCCGGCCGATCGACCTCCTTGCCCTCGAACCGGTCGCGCGCTTCCTCGTACCGGGCCAGGAACGTCTCGCGGCAATCGAGCGGGGCCGACTGGTCGGACGCCACCGCGCCGATCTGCGAATCGCGCGCGCGCGAATGGAAATAGGCGTCGGCCTCTTCGGACGTCACCGGCTGCAGATGACCCTCGATGCGAATCTGGCGGCGCAGGCTCTTCCAGTGGAACAGCAGCGCGACATTCGGATTCGCGGCAATCTCGCGGCCCTTGCGCGAATGGCCGTTGGTGTAGAACACGAAACCTTCCGGCCCATAGCCCTTGAGCAGCACCATGCGCACCGAAGGAGCGCCGTCCGGCGTTGCCGTTGCCAGTGCCATGGCATTGGAATCGTTCAGCTCGGTGGTCCGGGCCTCGTCGTACCAGACCTTGAAGAGGTCGAACGGATCGCCGTGCGGGACGACTTCGCGCGCGAGTTCAGTTTCCATGGCGATTTCCTGATGCGGTTGACACAGTTGACACTGTCCTGCGGTAAGAGGGGGGCCTGAGGTAAAAGGCGAAACCGGGGCAAAAAGGCAAGAGGATCGCGCCCTTGGCCCGAACCGCCAAGCGGCGCCTTGATCCGGGACAATTCACGCGCACCTCGAAAGACATAGTGCAGGGATACCAATCAGGGTCCATGTAGGAAAGCAGACTCGCACACACAACTTGCCGCAAGCGGCGCGGACACCTAGCTAAGCACCACTATGGCAGCAGATCCTTATACCACCCTTGGCGTTTCGCGCGGCGCAAGCGAGAAGGAGATCAAATCCGCCTATCGCAAGCTCGCGAAGGAACTCCATCCCGATACCAACAAGGACAATCCCAAGGCGGCGGAGCGCTTTTCCGACGTGACCCGCGCCTATGACCTGCTTTCCGACAAGGCCAAGCGGGCGCAGTTCGACCGCGGCGAGATCGATGCCGACGGGAATCCGACCATGCCGTTCGGCGGCGGCGGCGGCAGCTACGGCGCCGGTTTTGGCGGCGGTGGCGGCCAGCGCGGGTTCTCAGGCGGCTTCGGCGGCAACGAGGGGATCGACCTCGAAGACCTGTTCGGCGGCATTTTCGGCGGCGCCGGGGCCCGCGGTCCCGGTGGCATGGGTGGCGGCATGGGGGGCCGGGGCCGGGCAGCCCCGCGCGGCGCCAATGTCAGCTACCGCCTTTCCGTCCCGCTGACCGATGCGGCCGAGCGCAAGGACCAGCGCATCACCCTCTCGGACGGCAAGACCATCGACCTCAAGCTGCCCGCAGGCGTCGAGGACGGCACCCAGATGCGGCTGACCGGCAAGGGCGAGCCCGGCCCCGGCGGTCCCGGCGATGCGCTGATCACGATCCAGATCCAGCCGCACGCGTTCTTCAAGCAGGATGGCGACGATCTGCGGCTCGACCTGCCGGTCACGCTCGACGAGGCGCTGAACGGCGCCAAGGTCAAGGCGCCCACGGCCTCGGGCGCAGTCATGCTTTCGGTTCCGGCCGGTTCCAGCTCTGGCAAGGTGCTGCGGCTCAAGGGCCGGGGCATGAGCCGCAAGGACGGCTCGCGCGGCGACCAGCTGATCTCGCTGGAGATCGTCCTGCCCGACCATGACGCAGACCTGGTCCAGCGCCTGGAAGGCTGGAAGGATACCCGCGACGTGCGCGGCAAGCTGGGGATCTGAGCCAAGCGGCTCATCCCTGCCAGTATCATATCCGGCCATGAATATGGCGGGGCCGCGGTGTAGGATCTTACGCAGCACCGGACCTGCCGCTCGTAGCGGGCGCGTTGCCGTGGAGGCAGGCCCTGCCCTTTTGTACCTTGGCAACGATGCCCGCCATGTCACGGAGAACAGTTTATGGATCAGCAAAGCCAGGATATGCGCCCAACGCCGGATCCGGCGGAAGACAACGCGTTCTTCCCGTCGCCCTATTCGCTGAGCCAGTTCACCGCGCCGGTATCGGATCTTGGCGGGGCCGAATATCCCCACCCTTACACCGGCAAACTCAAGGTCCTGATGATCGGCGCCGACGAGCGGTATTTGCTGACCGGCAACGGCACGATGTTCTCCACCGGCAATCATCCGCTGGAAACTCTGCTGCCGATGTATCACCTGGACAAAGCTGGCTTCGCCATCGACGTGGCGACGCTATCCGGCAATCCGGTGAAGCTGGAATACTGGGCGATGCCCTCGCAAGACACCGAAGTGAATGCATTTTTCGCCAAATATCGCGAGGCATTCAAAACCCCGCTCAAGCTCGCCGACGTGATCGGGGACGGGCTCGATGATTCGGACTACGTGGCTGTCTTCATTCCGGGCGGCCACGGCGCGCTGATCGGCCTTCCCGAAAGCAAGGAAGTCAAAGCCGTTCTCGAATGGGCGCAAGCCCGGGACAAGTTCGTGATCTCGCTCTGCCATGGCCCCGCCGCCTTCCTGGCGCTGGAAGACTCCGGCATTTATCGGGGCTACCGGATTTGCGCTTTCCCCGATGCGATCGACGATCAGACCCCGGCGGTCGGCTATATGCCGGGCCATCTCACCTGGAAGTTCGGCGAGAAACTGAAAGCGATCGGTTTCGAGATCGTCAACGAAGGCATTTCCGGACAGACCCTGCGGGATCGCAAGATGCTGACCGGCGACAGCCCGCTCGCGGCCAATGCGCTGGGGAAACTTGCAGCGACAGCACTTCTCGAAGAGGTCGCGAGCGAAACCTGACGGCCTTTCTGCGCGCAAAATTGAACACATCGCTTCCAGCGCCTATGACCGGCCCGTGCACGCCGATCCGCCGATAAAGCCCGCCGGTCCGCCGGACCTTTCGCCCGAGGGACGGCGGCGCGAGGCGCTGCTGCAGCGCGAAGGCCTGCGCCAGCGAATCAAGCGCCATGCCGGGCCGGGCTCGCGCGTCTTCGCCGTCATCACCCGGGTTGCAGGCGGGGCCTGGAAGGACGGGTTCATCCACGCCGGCAACCTCGCCTACATGACGCTGCTGGCGCTGTTCCCCTTTTTCATCGCGCTGGCCGCCATCTTTTCGGCGATCGGCGAGAAAGCGCGGCTCAGCGCCTCGATCGATGCGGTCCTGCGGGCCATGCCACCGCGCGTGGCCGAGGTGCTCGGCCCGGTCGCGCATGATGTTGTGGCGGCGCGGCACGGCTGGCTGCTGTGGATCGGCGGCCTGTTCGGGCTATGGACCGCGACCAGCCTGATCGAGACCATCCGCGACATCCTCCACCGCGCCTACGGCACCAGCAAGCGGCAGCGCTTCTGGCGCTACCGGCTGTTTTCCACCGGCCTGATCTTCGGCGCGGTGCTGCTGCTGCTGATCTCGCTGTCCTCGCAAGTGCTGATCGCGGCAATGCAGACGATCATCTTCGCCCTGTTCCCGCAGTTCGACACGCTTTCCGACCAGATCGCCGTTTCCAGCATGATCAGCGCCGGGGCCCTGTTCGGCTCGATCTATATGCTGTTCTACCTGCTGACCCCGGCGGAATACCAGAAACGGATCTATCCGAAATGGCCGGGCGCGGCGCTTGTAACCGGGTGGTGGCTGCTGGTCGCCTTCGCGCTGCCAAAGGTGCTGCGCAATTTTTTCGTCTACGATCTGACCTACGGAAGCCTCGCCGGAGTGATGATCGCACTTTTCTTTTTCTGGCTGGTAGGCTTAGGGATGGTCGTGGGCGCCGAGCTGAATGCGGCGCTCGCGGAATCGCCTGAAGAGAGGGACATGTTCGGGCGGTCCACAGCGGCCTTAGGGCCGAATGAGAACGAAACACGGGAAGAACACGAATGACCGGTTTGATGCAGGGTAAACGCGGCTTGATCATGGGCCTCGCCAACGACAAGTCCCTGGCTTGGGGTATCGCCCAGAAGCTGCACGAACAGGGGGCCGAAATGGCCTTTTCCTATCAGGGTGATGCGCTGGAAAAGCGCGTGCGGCCGCTCGCCGAAAGTCTGGGCAGCGATTTCCTGATCGATTGCGACGTTTCCTCGATGGAAGCGCTCGACACCGCTTTTGCCACACTGGCCGAACGCTGGCCGACGATCGACTTCATCGTCCATGCCATCGGCTATTCGGACAAGACCCAGCTGCGCGGCAAGTTCTACGACACCACGCTCGACAACTTCCTGATGACGATGAACATTTCGGCCTACAGCCTGGTCGCCGTCACCAAGCGGGCCATGCCGATGATGCCGAACGGCGGCTCGATCCTGACGCTGACGTACTACGGCGCCGAAAAGGTCGTGCCGCACTACAACGTGATGGGCGTGGCCAAGGCGGCTCTGGAGTCGTCGGTGAAGTACCTCGCCAACGACTGCGGCCCTGACGGCGTCCGCGTCAACGCGATCTCGGCCGGCCCGATCAAGACCCTGGCCGCAAGCGGCATCGGCGACTTCCGCTACATCCTCAAGTGGAACGAGCTGAACTCGCCGCTGCGCCGCAACGTCACGATCGAGGATGTCGGCGGCGCCGGGCTCTATTTCCTCTCGGACCTGTCCTCGGGCGTGACCGGCGAAACGCATCATGTCGATGCCGGCTATCACACCGTCGGCATGAAGCAGGAAGACGCCCCGGACATCGCTTTGGGCTGATCGATCGGCACAGGAAAATGCAAAAGGCCGGAAGGAAACTTCCGGCCTTTTTTGTTGTGCTGAAGCGAGTGTCTCGGAGCCTTATACCAAAGCTTGCTGTTGATGACTCGCGTCCCTTTGCTTCGTCATTGCGAGGAGGCGAAGCCGACGCGGCAATCCAGTGCCGGCGCAAACCGCCCTGGATTGCTTCACCCTTCGGGCTCGCAATGACGAGAGAACGGGACGGAGTTCTAATCAACGAGCCATGGTATTACTTCGGCTCCTGCACCGGCGCTTCCACGGTCGCCTTGCCACTGGCGTCCTCGGCGGCTTCCTGTTCGGCCTTCTGCTTCTTCTGCGCGTCGAAGTAGGCCTTTTCCTCCTTTTCGACCTCCACCTGCTCGGTGGCGGCCTTGGCATCAATGGTCGAAAGACGCTTTTCGCGTTCGGCCTGGATCAGTTCGCTGAACTTGACGTCCGAACCGTTCTTCTTTTCGGCATAGGCCTGATCGATAAGGCGCTGGGTGCAGCCCAACGATCCGCCCGGGCCCACCGGCGAACAGCTCAACGTGCCAGCAGCGCCAACCGTCTCGTAAGCTTGAACCTTGTTGGTCCAGGACTGGGACTTGGGCGAGTCGATACCGCGCAGCGGCTTGGGAATGCGATAGCGCTCTTCCTCCGGCTTGCGGGCGCAGACGGTGATCTCGCCCTGGCTCGACTTCGGGCAGGGATCGTCGCCATAGACGATGAGCTGATTGACCTTCTCGCCGCCGGGGCTGGAAAGGTCCTCGTCCTGCGCGGCGGCAGGCATGGACGCCAGAGTCAGGCCGAAAGCGGCAGCGGCAACGGCGGTCAGGAGGCGAGACATTCCGGGGGCTCCAATCAGATCAGGTTTGAGGCGCACTATAGGAGCGTGCGCCGTTGAACGGTAGCTGAAGCGCTGGTGCCAGCCTTGCGCCAGAACAACAAGCGGGGAAAATTCAGATGCGTTCCGACAGCTTGATCGCGGCACGGCAGCCAAGGCGGATCGCATTGAACAGCAGCGGATAGGCCGGGGCCCGTTCCGCGCCCGCCGCCAGCGCCGCGTCGCGATGCTCGCGCTCATCGTCGCGGAACTCGCGGATCGCCGCGCCCAGTTCCGGATCGTCGCCGTCCAGCTCTTCAAGCTGTTCGGTATAGTGCCGGTCGATCTCGGTTTCGATCGCGGCGGTGCAGGCCATCGCCGCTTCGGGACCGATCAGCGCCGTCGCCGCGCCCAGCGCGAAACCCGCCACCGACCATACCGGCTGCAACAGCGTCGGCCGCACACCGCGCTCAGCGATCATGGCGTCGAAGCGCGCGCGGTGATCCTCTTCCTGCGCCGCCATCCCGGCAACCTCGGTCGAATGCGGGGCGCGGTTGCCCATCACCGCCATTTGCCCGGCATAGATGCGGGTCGCGCCGTATTCTCCGGCCTGATCGACGCGCAACATCCGCGCGCTGCGGGAAGAAGTCATGCTTTCGCCTTTCCGCCGAGCGTCAGCAGTCCGAAGGCCGCCAGCGCACCGGCTGTCGAGAAGATAAAGTTCCAGCCTGCCAGCGAGATTCCGAACAGGCTCCACTGCACCTGATCGCAGCGGATGACCGGGGCATTCATGATCGCCTCCAGCGGATCGCCGCCTTTCGCGAAGGGGCTGGCGGTGCAGGCCGTCACCCCTTCCCACCAGCCATATTCGACACCGGCATGAAAGGCGCCGATCAGCCCGGAGGTGAGGATGCCCAGCGCCGCCACGGCAACCAGCGGGCGCACCGGGCTCCAGAAGAACGCCAGCGCCGCGAAGACCAGCGCGAACATGTGCGGATAGCGCTGCCACCAGCACATCTCGCAGGGCACCAGCCCGAAGCCGTATTGCGAAAGATAGGCCCCGCCCAGCGCCGCCGCCGGGATCAGCAGCACCAGCCACCGGGCCAGGCGCAGGGAGGCATCAACAGGTACGGTCATGTCCTTGTGTCCTCGCCGCTCTGGCCGTCAGTCCGCGGTCTTGGCTGCGGCAAGCGCCGGCTTGCCCGCGGTGCGCTCCAGCGTGGCGATCGCGTAGTGGAGCTGGAAGTCTGTGATCCCTTCCTTCTTCAGCTCCTCTGCGGAGATCTTGAAGCGCGGATCATCCTTGCTGTCGGTTTCCAGATCCTTGTCCTGCAGCGCCGAATCGTTGATCAGGTGGCCGCGCAGATCGGACTCGCGCACGGCCCGCTCGGCCCGCGCGCGCGCATCCGGATCGGAGAGCTGCGGCACCTTGATGTCGGGCACGATGCCGCCTTCCTGCACCGAGTGGCCCGAAGGCGTATAGTAACGCGCGGTCGTCAGCTTCACCGCGCTGTCCTTGTCGAGCTGGATGAACGACTGCACCGAGCCCTTGCCGAAAGTGCGCTGGCCCATGATGACCGCGCGGTGCTGGTCCTGCAGCGCCCCGGCGACGATCTCGGAAGCCGAGGCCGATCCGGCATCGACCAGCACGATGATCGGCAGCCCGCGCGCGGCATCCCCCTTGAACACGGTTTCGGCGCGGTAGAACTGGTTCTCGCTGGCGAGGCGCCCACGCTGCGAGACGATATCGCCATGATCGAGGAACAGGTCGGACAGCGCCACTGCCTCGTCGAGCGAACCGCCCGGGTTCGAGCGCAAGTCGAGCACCAGCCCGTTCAGCTTGCCCGCGCCCTTGAGCGCGGCCTGCTTCTTGAGGTCGGCAATGGCGTTGTTCACGTAATTGCCGACATCGCGCGAGAACTCGTTGACGCTGATCACGCCGATATCGTCCTTGAGCTCCCAGGTCACGGGCTTGAGCTCGATCACGCCGCGCGTCACAGTCACGTCGAACGGCTCGTCGCGGCCGGGGCGGTAGATCGTCAGCTTGATCGACGTGCCCGCAGGCCCGCGCATCTTCTCCACCGCCTCATCAAGATCGCGATCATAATAGAGCACGCCGTCGAGGTGAGTGATGTAGTCGCCCGCCTTGAGGCCGGCCTTCTCCGCCGGGCTGCCCTTGAACGGCGAGATGATCTTCACCGCGCCGTCATCCTCGACCACCGAGAGGCCGAGGCCGGTGTACTTGCCGTCGATCATCGTCTCCAGCCGCTGCAGCGAGGGGCCGTCGAGATAGTTCGAATGCGGGTCGAGGCTGGCCAGCATCCCGTCGATCGCGCCCTTGAGCAGCTTGTCGTCATCGACCGGATCGACATAGTTCGCCTTCACCAGCTCGTAGATGGTGAAAAGCTTGTCGAACTCATGGTTGGCGCGGCCATCGACCGCGGCAAGCCCGGAGGTCGCGGCGGGAAGCACGGCAACGGCAGACACCAGCAGCGCGGCGCGCATCAGAGGTGCGAATTTCATCGGGCGATATGCCTCTCGTTCTTCACGTCCGGCACCGGGCAGGCCCGGCCGGTGGGGTTTTCGAAGCCGATCCTACCCGCCCTTTACCACAAACGCCAGCGGCTGGAGCCGGACAGTTTGACGCAGGCCGGGAGGAAACCGGATGCCGCCTTATAGCGAACGGATATATTGCAGGGGATTAACGGGCTCGCCGTCACGGCGCAGTTCCACGATCACTTGCGGCGTGCCGGGGCCGGTCATGCCGATCGGCGATCCGGCGACGACTTTGTCCCCCACCGCCACGTCGAGCCGCGCCAGCCCGGTAACGAGCGAGGTCCAGCCGCCTTCATGTTCGACGATGACGATGCGGTCATAGCCGCGATAGGGTCCGGCAAAAGCCACGCGGCCCGGGGCAGGCGAGACCACTTGCGCATTGGCGCGCGGCGCCAGAACCAGTCCGCCCGATCGCGCCTGCCCCGGCGCCGCTTCGCCGAATCCCGTGACCAGGCGGCCAGTGACCGGAAGCATGTAGCTCGGCAGGCCTTCGGGCGGAGGGGTGAACTGCGAGGCCTCGACGACTTGCGCATCTTCCGGGCGCGGCGGGCGCATGATCGGGCCCGGCAGCGCGGCGAGCTGATCGCGCAGCTCGCCCTGCTTGCCCATTTCCTCGACCAGTTCGCCCAGATCGCGCGCCTTTTCCGCCAGTGCCAGCGCCCGATCGCTCTCGCGCGCGGCAATTCCGGCGACCTGCCGGCTGGCAAGGCGCTGGCTCGCTTCGATCGAGGCAAGCTGCTGGCGGCGCGCGCGCATCTGGTTCTCGCTCTCGCCCAGATCCGCCGCCGCGGCCTGCGCGCTGCGCTCCAGCGCATGCCCGCGTTCGATCTCGGCGCGCAAGTCCGCCGTGCGCGCCTGCACTTCGGGCAGCACGGTATCGAGCAGCGCCCGCATGTAAACGGCATCGCGCACCGATCCCGGCCGCAGCAGCGCCAGGAGCGGCGGCCGCCGCGAGAGCCGCTGGAGCGAACCGGTCAGCCGGGCGAGCGGCACCTGCTGCGCGGCCAGCGCGGCGCGCAGCTCGGCGCGCTGCGAGGAAATCAGCTGGATCTTCGCCTTCTGCGCCGCCACCGCAGCCTCGGTTTCCTGAATGCGCGCGGCCACCGCCGCCGCTTCGCGCGCGGTCTTCTCGGCCTGTTCGGTCACGGCTTTGGCGCGCGCTTCCAGCTTCTCGGCCCGCTTGCGCGCGGCCTCGCCTTCGCGGCGGGCCGCGAGCATGTCTTCCTGCGCCTTGCTGGCATCGGCGGTGGGATCGAGCACCGCCAGCGCCCCCTGCTGCGTCATCGCCTGCGTCGCCAGCACAGCGGCGGCACAGGCAGCGAGGATCAGGGAAAGGCGGGCGGCAGGCTTCACAGGCGATTCACTAGGCCAGCTGGAGTCCCGCGGGAAGAGGGAAGACGCCGCCGATGGACGTGACTCGCCAACCGCCATTGACACCACGCTCAGACAGATTGTACCGATCGGTACAAGAATCGCCATCACTGGAGCCTTGTCATGTCCCGTCCCCCCTTTCCGCCCTTCACGCCGGAAACCGCAGCGCAAAAAGCGAGGATGGCCGAAGATGCATGGAACAGCCGCGATCCCGGGAAAGTGGCGCTGGCCTATACGGCCGGCAGCGTGTGGAGAAATCGCGGAGAGTTTCTGACCGGACGCGAGCAGATCATCGCTTTCCTCACGCGCAAGTGGGACCGCGAGCTGGACTACCGGCTGATCAAGGAAGTCTGGGCGCAAAGCGGCAACCGTATCGCCGTGCGCTTTGCCTACGAATGGCGCGACGACAGCGCGAACTGGTATCGGTCCTACGGCAACGAGAACTGGGAGTTCGACGATGCCGGACTGATGGCCCGCCGCATCGCCTCGATCAACGACCGGCCGATTGCCGAAAGCGAACGGCTGTTTCACTGGCCGCTTGGCCCTCGCCCGGACGGGCACGCCTCGCTCACCGAACTCGGTCTCTAGGGCGTGGCGCGCAAGAGGACGAATCCCGGAAACGTGATTCCGGCGCTGGCCGAGGTCTTTCGCGAACATGGCTATGAAGGTGCCAGCCTTTCGCTGATTGCCAGCGCCACGGGGCTGGGCAAGGGCAGCCTCTACAACTTCTTTCCGGGCGGAAAGGAAGAGATGATGGCTTGCGTGCTGGCCGACATCGATGGCTGGTTCGAAACCGCGATCTTCTCCCGTCTGGAACAGGTGGCAAATCCGGTCCCGGCGATCGCCGCCATGTTCCGCGACGTGGTGCACTATTTCCGCTCAGGCGAAAAGGTATGCCTCGTCGGCGCGCTGGGACTGGGATCGTCCCGCGACCCTTTCACCAGACAGGTCAGCGCCTATTTCACGCGGTGGATAGGTGTCTTGTCGGCTTGTCTCGAAAGGGCTGGCGTTCCGGAAAACCGGGCGAAACATCTGGCCGAAGACGCCGTAGCCGGCATTCAGGGAGCCATAGTGCTATCGCGAGCCCTCGATGACACCGCGGCATTTCTGCGGATAGTGGGGCATCATGAGGCATGTCTGACCGAAGCCGTGACATCGCTCAAAAGCCCGGAGTAAACGCCGCAGCGCGGTTTCGCTGCCCTCACCCCGACCGGTGATAGGGATGCCCCGCCAGAATCGCCGTCGCGCGCCAGAGCTGTTCGGCCAGCATCGCGCGGGCCAGAAGATGCGGCCAGGTCATCTTGCCGAAGCAGAGCAAGTGATCGGCCCTGGCGCGGGCTTCATCGCCATGGCCGTCGGCAGCGCCGATCAGGAAGCGGCATTCGCGCACGCCTTCATCGCGCCAGCGGCCGAGCAGGGCCGCGAATTCCTCGCTGGTCATGGCCTTGCCGCGCTCGTCCAGCAGCACTTCGCGAAACGGCGTCTGCGAAGGCGGTGGCACTTTGCCACCGGTGTCAGGCAATTCGCTGTGCCTGAACGGCCAGGTGATCCGCTTGGCATAGCGGTCCAGCAGTTCTGCCTCGGGCGAGCGGGCGATCTTTCCGCGGGCGATGATGTGCAGCAGCATGTCAGGAGCACGCAGAACGGCTAGGCGCCTTTTGCGCGGATGTCCTCTCGCTCTGCCCGGCCGCTTCCGGGCCGGGCTGTTCTGTCAACCGTGCGCGGCGGTCAGGCCGCGCCGGAGGGTCCGTCGAAGCCCCACATCCTCTCAAGGTTGTAGAAGCTGCGCACTTCCGGGCGGAAGAGGTGGACGATCACGCCGCCGGCATCGACCAGCACCCAGTCGGCCGCGGGCAGGCCCTCGATACGCGGATTGCCGAAGCCACCGTGTTTGAGCCGTTCGCCGAGTTTCTGCGCCATGGCGGCCACCTGCCGGGTCGAACGGCCCGACGCGATCACCATGTAGTCCGCAATGCTGGATTTGCCTTCGAGGTCGATGGCCACCAGGTCCTGTGCCTGATCGTCGTCGAGCGACTGCAGGACAAGGGCCAGAAGCGGGTCATCGCTGTCGACCACCGCCGGGGGTGTGGTGCCGGTCGCAACCGGCTGTATTTGTGCCTGTGGCATCTAGTGTGTGTCTGCTCCTTTCAGGGATCGTCCGGGCAAGATGGAAACCATCGTGCCGTTTTCAATCATATGCTGGGTAAGCCGGGTGCGCTTGCGAAAGGTCTCAGGACCGTTCACGCCGCTGTTCCGGGGATCAGGCGGTGCGTGACAGCGTCCCGGCAAGAATGGGGACGCACAGTCCGCGTCCCGTTTGTCCGGGCCCAGTCCGGATCGGTCTGGCGTATCGCCGTGGCCGACCGCGTATCGGGGTCGAATCGCAATGTCACAAGCGCAGGTGCGCTCCACCTTTCCGGACCGCGAAGACTGGACAAAGGCTTCCGGAATCGCCTCAACCAGGCCATCGCGGGGCTCGCGAGGGCAGGCGCATCATACCCCGGACGGGCAATCACTGCAATCGGCATGAGATTCGCGATCCCGCGCCAGTCCTTCCAGTGGTGGAACTGCGCCAGATTGTCCGCCCCCATCAGCCAGACGAAGCGCCGTTTCGGATAGCGGAGCAGCAGCTTTCTGAGCGTGTCCACGGTATAGCGCGTGCCCAGTTCGCGCTCGATCGCCGTGACCCGGATGCGCGCGTGCCGTGCCACCCGGCAGGCCGATGCGACCCGCGAACCGAGCGGCGCCATGCCGGCCGCGGGCTTGAGCGGATTGCCCGGGGAAACCAGCCACCACACTTCGCCAAGCGCCAGCGCATCGATCGCGAAAAGCGAAATGCGCCGGTGCCCGCCGTGGGCCGGATTGAAACTGCCGCCGAGCAGCCCGGTAACCGGGCCGCAGCGCCGCCGCTGCACCATATGCTTCAGGGCCGGAGCACTCAGGGCCGAATCTGGCCGCTGCCACGCACCAGCCACTTGTAGGTCGTCAGCCCTTCCAGCGCGACCGGGCCGCGTGCGTGCAGGCGGCCGGTGGCGATGCCGATTTCCGCCCCGAGCCCGAATTCGCCGCCGTCGGCGAACTGGCTGGAAGCATTGACCATGACAATGGCGCTGTCGACTTCATTGAGGAAACGCTCGGCCGCTGCCGCGTCCGCCGTGACGATCGCGTCGGTGTGATGCGAGGAATGCGTGGCAATGTGGTCCAGCGCGGCATCGAGCCCGTCCACCACGGCGACCGACAGCACCGAATCGAGATACTCGGTATCCCAGTCCTCGTCGCTGGCAGGCAGGATGCGCGGATCGAGCGCACGGGCGCGGGCATCCCCGCGCAGTTCGCAGCCGGCATCGAGCAGGCCCGCGGCCACCGAAGCGCTTTCCGGAAACTGCGTGTCGAGCAGCAGCGTCTCCATCGAGCCGCAGATGCCGGTGCGGCGCATCTTGGCATTGAGCGTCACCCGGCGCGCCATCTCCGGATCGGCGGCGGCGTGGACATACGTGTGACAGATCCCGTCGAGATGGGCGAGCACCGGCACCCGCGCATCGGCCTGTACGCGTGCAACCAGGCTCTTGCCGCCGCGCGGCACGATCATGTCGATCAGGCCCGCCGCCGTCAGCATCGCGCCGACGACCGCGCGGTCCTGCGTGGGCACGAGCTGGATCGCGGCGGCGGGAAGACCCACGTTTTCCAGACCCTCTGCAAAAGCCGCCGCGATCGCCCGGTTCGAATGGAGAGCCTCGCTGCCGCCGCGCAGCAGCACGGCATTGCCCGAACGCAGGCACAGCGCCGCCGCATCGGCGGTGACGTTGGGGCGGCTCTCATAAATGATGCCGATCAGCCCGATGGGAATCCGCACGCGGCTGAGCTTCAGCCCGTTCGGGCGCTCGCTTTCGGAAATCACTTCGCCCACCGGATCGGGCAGGCTGGCCACCTGATCCACCGCATCGGCGATGCCCGCAAGGCGCGCGGGATCGAGCCGCAGGCGATCGAGCATGGCCCCCGTCAGCCCCTTGGCTTCACCGGCCGCGATGTCACGCGCATTGGCCTCAAGAATCGCCGGCTCGGCGGCGCGCAGAGCGGCAGCAGCGGCGCGCAGGGCCTCTGCCTTCTGCGCATCGCTCAGCCGTGCCAGAACACGCTGCGCGGCACGGCCGTCACGGGCAAGACGCGCGACGAGATCTTCGGGCGATTCGGTGGCCGTGCCGGAAGGCCGGTCAGCGAGAGGGGCAGTCTGTACAGTCATGGCTGCCGACTACCACCAAAGCACAGGATTGTCACCGTTTCCGGCGGTTTCGCGCGCCTGTGCCCGCGCGGCAACACCGGTTAGGATAATGGAAACATGCTCCATTCTACAGCAGTTTTCATTTGACACGACTCCGGTCCAACCTTGGCCTCGGTCAAGAAGTTTTCTCAGCTCATCGTACTGACGCATCGGCTCACCCCGATTCAGCAAGGGTTTACGATAAGCCGATTCGCCTTTGCCCCCCTCCCCTGCTAGCCCACCGCCCCGGGACTGAGATTGAAAACTCAAGCGGGGTCGTTTTGAAATTCACATCTTCCGGGGCGTGGCTGTCGCGCCTGCGGACTGCGTTTCCCGATCGCGAGTTCATCATGCGATCGCAGGGACAGGTTCGTTTTATCCATGTCTCCTCGCGCGTGCAGATGGCCGCAGCGGGTGCCGCCACGGCCCTGCTGGCCGTCTGGCTCGGTACGGTGGGCACGGCCGCCGTCGCCCGGATCTATGCCAGCCATGAACAGGCCGCGCTGCTGAACCGCGAAGCCGCCGTCGCCAAGTCCGAGAGCCGCGTCCAGGCCTACCGCGACAACATCAGCGAAACGACCGCCGACCTCGCCCGGCGCCAGCAGTTCATCGAACAGATGGTCGAAGCCCATATCGGCGACCTCCCCAGCGACAAGCAGGCCGGCGAAACCGTATCCGACAGCTCCGGTGAAGCCGCCAAGACCGTCCGCAAGATCAGCGCCGTCCTGCCCGAAGCGCGCGGGCTGGCCGAGGTCGAGGCCGAACAGCTCACCTTCGTCGAACGCCTGACCCGCTATGCCGACCGCCGCTCCGCCAGTGCCAGCGCCGCGATCCGCAAGCTGGGCCTCAATCCCAACGCGATCATCGCCAATTCGAGCGGCGCCGAAGGCGGCCCGCTGATGCGCCTCGCCACCTCCGCCGACGGCAGCCTCGATCCGCGCTTCCAGCGCATGGGCATGAGCCTCGCCCGCATGGACGCGCTGGAGAACGGCCTTGCCTCGATCCCGCAGGTCAGCCCCGCGCATGTCGCCTATGTCTCGTCGAGCTACGGCTACCGTTCGGACCCGTTCACCGGCGCCGCCGCCTTCCATGCCGGGCTCGACTTCCCCGGCCCGCGCGGCTCGGCGATCTACGCCGCCGCCAAGGGCACGGTCAGCTTCGTCGGCCAGCGCCAGGGCTACGGCAACTGCATCGAGATCAGCCACGGCAACGGGCTGATGACCCGCTATGCCCACCTTTCCAGCTTCAAGCAGACCCACGTCGGCGAAAAGGTCGACGCCGGCACCGTGATCGCCGCGATGGGCAGCACCGGCCGTTCCACCGGCCCGCACCTGCACTTCGAAGTCCGCGTCAACGGCCGCCCGGTCAACCCGCGCCCCTTCCTTGAAGCCTCCCGCAATGTTCAGCAAAAAGACTCCTAATATGGCCCGGACTCCCGCTGCCTCCCGCCCCGCCGGCACTTCGACCTTCTCGATGCTCGGCGCCGACACCGTCATCACCGGCAATATCGAAGCCACGGCCGACCTGCACATCGACGGCCGCGTCGATGGCGATATCGCCTGCAGTTCGCTGGTGCAGGGCGAGGACAGCCAGATCACCGGCGGCATCCGTGCCGAAACGGTGCGCGTGGCCGGCCTCGTGCGCGGGACCATCGCCGCGCGCGAAGTGGTGATCCTCAAGACCGCGCGGATCGAGGGCGACGTGGCCTACGACACACTCACCATCGAGCAGGGCGCGCGTCTGGAAGGCCGCCTCAGCCCCAACGGCGGCCAGACCCCGCCCGCCGTCGCCCAATTGCCCAAGGCCAGCGGCGAAGCAGGATTGGTGCTGGCGGCGGAGTAATGAAAGCCGCCGCCGGTCAAAACCGGCAGCGTTTCAGACCGTAAAACTTTCCCCGCAGCCGCAGGCGCCCTTGGCGTTGGGATTGTCGAACACGAAGCCGGCGGTGAAGTCGTCTTCCTTCCAGTCCATCGTGCTGCCGATCAGGTAGAGCACCGAGCCGCTGTCGATGTAGAAAGTGCCGCCCGGCGTTGCGATCTTCTCGTCGAACTTCGCTTCCTCGGTCACGTAGTCGACCGAATAGGCAAGGCCCGAGCAGCCCCGGCGGGGGGTGGAAAGCTTCACGCCGATCGCGCCTTCGGGCGCCTGGCTCATCAGCTGGGCAATGCGCGCTTCAGCCGCCGGAGTCAGCACGACAGCGGCCGGACGTTCGCGAGTGGTCGTGGTCATAGCTTCTTTTCCCAGAACTGCGCCGTCCCGGTCGCGGGATCGAGCGCATAATTCCCGTAACCGAGCGCGGCGTAAAGCGCCTTGGCGCGCTCGTTGCCGCCCAGCACTTCAAGCGTGATCTTGCAGGCGCCGCGCACGCGGGCCTCGTGCTCGACCGCCTGCATCAGCGCACGGCCGATCCCCTTGCCGCGCACGCCGGGCTTCACGGCAATATCATGGATATTGATCAGCGGCCGCGCCGCGAACGTCGAAAAGCCGGTGAAGCAATTGGCCAGCCCCACCGCCTCGTCCCCGTCGAACGCCAACAGCGTGAACGCACCGGGAAAGGCATCGAGCGCCGCCGCCAGCCGTTCACGCACGGCCGGATCGAGCGGCGCACCGCCACCCATCGGATCGCGCGCATAGCTGTCCAGCAGCGCGACCACGGCCGCCGCATCGGGCGCATGGCCATAGTCCGCCAGCCGCACCGTGACGGCAGAGGTATCGAGGGCGGCGGTTTCGCTCACAGCATGCCCAGTTCGAGCTTCGCCTCGTCGGACATCTTGGCCATGTCCCACGGCGGATCCCAGACAAGATTGACGTCGCAGTCGCGCACGCCCGGCACGGCCGCCACGCGCAGTTCGACTTCGCCCGGCATCGATTCGGCTACCGGGCAATGCGGCGTGGTGAGCGTCATCGTCACCGCCACCGAAGCTTCGGGCGAGACCTCGACGCCGTAGATCAGGCCGAGATCGTAGATGTTCACCGGGATTTCGGGATCGAAGATCTCCTTGAGCGCGCCGATCACGCCTTCGTAGATCGCCCCGCCCGGCTCGCCGGGATTCTCGCCCTGCGGCGTCTCGGCAAGGAAGCCTTCGAGGTAGTCGCGCTTGCGCTCCAGCTTTTCCGCCGGCGTTTCCGCATCTTCCACACGCGCGCGCGGCGGCGGGGGCGCGGATTCCACTTCCTCGACCTGAAACTTGCGCGGTTCGTCGGGGTTCTGCTCCGTCATTGGCCGAAAATTCTCCTGGTGCGCTCGATCCCTTTCAGGAGCGCCTCGATATCGCTGTCATCACTGTAAAGGCCAAAACTGGCCCGGGCGGTGGCGGGAACGCCAAGGTGGTCCATGAGCGGCTGCGCACAATGGTGCCCGGCCCGGATCGCCACGCCTTCCTCGTCCAATATGGTGCCAAGGTCGTGCGGGTGAACCCCATCGAGCGCAAAACTGACGATACCCACCGAATCGTCGGGGCCGAACAGAGTCACGTCGTTGCGCTTGCCCAGTTCCTCGCGCAGCCGGGCGGCCAGATCGCGCTCGTGCTGCTCGGCACGGCCAAGGCCGATGCCCGAGAGCCAGTCCATCGCCGCCGCCATGCCCAGCGCCTCGACGATCATCGGCGTGCCGGCCTCGAAGCGCTGCGGCGCGGGAGCATAAGTGGTCTTCTCGAAGGTCACGCGGTCGATCATCGATCCGCCGCCGTGCCAGGGCGGCATGGCATCAAGGATCGCCTTGCGCGCCCAGAGCGCCCCGACCCCGGTCGGGCCATAGAGCTTGTGCGCCGAGAAGACGTAGAAATCGCAATCGAGCGCAGCCATGTCGAGCGCGATGCGCGGCGCGGCCTGGCATCCATCAACCAGCAGCATGGCCCCGACCGCATGGGCCAGATCCGCCGCCCGGCGCACGTCGAGCACCGAGCCCAGCACGTTCGAGACATGCGCGAACGCCACCAGCTTGTGCGCGGGCGTCAGGATGCGTTCGGCCGCCTCCAGATCGATCCGGCCGTCCTCGGTGAGCGGGCAGACGTCGATTGCGACGCCGGTGCGCTCGCGCAGCATCTGCCAGGGCACGATGTTGGAATGGTGCTCCAGCGTGGACAGGAGGATGCGGTCCCCCGCCTTGAGGTTTTGCGCGCCCCAGGTCTGCGCCACGAGGTTGATCGCTTCAGTGGCGCCGCGAGTGAAGACGATCTCCTCTTCCGCGCCGCCCAGGAACGCGGCGGTGCGGCGCCGGGCCGCCTCGAAGGCCAGCGTCATCTCGGCCGAGCGCGCATAGACGCCGCGGTGCACGGTCGCATAGTCGCGGCCGAGCGCGTTCACCGTGGCATTGATCACCGCCTGCGGCTTCTGCGCGGTGGCGGCCGTGTCGAGATAGTGCCAGCCGCCCGCAAGGCCGGGGAATTCGTCCTTGAGAGTGAGAGTTGCCGTGCTCACAGCCCCGTCTCCACCAGTGCTGCAAGCCGGGCTATCGCCGCTTCGTCAAGCGCTTCTTCACCAGGCGCACCGGCGAAAGCCTCGGCAATGAAGGCCTGCAGCATCAGCCGCTTGGCCTCGGCCGGGGGAAGCCCGCGCGACATCAGGTAGAACAGGCCTTCGGCGTCGAGTTCACCCACCGCGCAGCCATGTGCCGCCTTGACGTCATCGGCGTAGATTTCGAGTTCGGGCCGGGCATTGGCGGTCGCCGTGCGGTCGAGCAGCATCGCGCGCACCGACTGTTCGGCATCGGTCCCGTCCGCACCGCGCTCCACCGCAATGCAGCCGAGATAGGTCCCGGTCGCATGGCCCGCAAGCACGGTCCGCACGATCTGGCTGGAGGTCGCGTTGAGCCCGGCGTGCGTCACCCTGGTGACGATCTCCAGCGTCTGCTTGCCGGTCGCAAGCTGCGCCGCGCCGAGCGTGAAGCCGGCGCCCTCTTCCAGCCGCACATCGATGGCAATGCGGCCATAGGCCGGGCCCGCCGTCAGCACGCGCAGGTCCATCTTCGCGCCTTTTTCCAGCCGGATAGCAAGGTGGCGCGCGACAGCGCCCTCACCCAGCTCGATCACCTGAAGCGACTGTTCCAGCCCGGCCGCAACAACGATCTCTTCGCGCTGGACCGGCCAGACCGTGCCCAGCGCTTCGATATCCGAATAGCGGAAGTCCTCGTCCTTGCGGGTGGGAAGCGTGAGTTCGAGGTTCATACCCTGTCCTCCCCGGCACGGGGAGGGGGACCGCCGCAGGCGGTGGAGGGGATTCGCGCCCAGACGCCAGCTTGCGGGAGGACGCGAGTCCCCTCCGTCAGCGCTTCGCGCTGCCACCTCCCCGCATCGGGGAGGACAAGTGCGCCTGCCATCACGCCACCGCCTCGTAGCCCTGCTCTTCCAGCTCCAGCGCCAGCTCGGGACCGCCCGACTTGACGATGCGGCCGCCCGCAAGAACATGCACGAAGTCCGGCTTCACGTAATCGAGCAGGCGCTGGTAGTGCGTGATCAGCAGCACCGCCTTGTCGGGCGCGCGCATGATGGAATTGATGCCTTCACCGCAGATGCGCAGCGCGTCGATGTCGAGGCCGGAGTCGGTCTCGTCGAGGATCGCCAGCTTGGGATCGAGGATGCCCATCTGCACCATTTCGGCGCGCTTCTTCTCACCGCCCGAAAAGCCCACGTTCACCGGGCGCTTGAGCATGTCCATGTCCATGCGCAGCAGCGCCGCCTTTTCCTTGGCGAGCTTGAGGAATTCGCCGCCGGACAGCGGCTCTTCCCCGCGCCCCTTGCGCTGGGCATTGGCCGCCTCGCGCAGGAACTGGACGAAGGAGACGCCGGGAATCTCGACCGGGTACTGGAAGCCAAGGAACAGCCCAGCGGCGGCGCGCTCGTGCGGTTCGAGCTGGAGCAGGTCCTGCCCCATGAATTCGACCGAACCGCCCGTCACGGTGTAGCCGGGACGGCCGCCCAGCACATAGCCGGTGGTCGACTTGCCCGCGCCGTTCGGTCCCATGATCGCATGGATCTCGCCCGGATTGATCGTCAGCGAAAGACCCTTGAGGATGGGCTTGTCGGCTACGGAAGCCTGGAGGTTTTCGATAGTGAGCATGGTCATCCTTCGGCGTCCTCGAACCTGGGCGCAGGGGTGTGGGCAGCAGGGCCGCGGCGGGCGGCGCGCTTGTCGAACGGCTGGTTCAACATGGCGTTAATCGCTTTCACCACTCCATCGATGTCCGCCAGAACGTCAGCCTCCCCGAAACGCAGCACGCGAATGCCGACATCGGTCAGCTTCTTGTCCTGCAGCGCATCCACATCGGGATTGGCGCCTTCGGGCGAGAGCGAAATGACGATCCAGCGCGAGGGGCACGAGAAATCGACGACAGTGGAACCCACCACCGTCTGGCGCATGAACTTCACCCCGCCGAGTTTCGATCCGGACAGTTCGGTCCAGAGCGCCTTCTGCGCCTCGGTCGGATGACGGCGCTGTTCCCGCGCGCGCTCCTTGAGCGTTTCCAGGCGCGCGCCGGTCACGTTGAAGCTGGCGCGGGCGTCGGCCTTGGGCGAGGACGCTGCCGTACTGATGCCAAGGGTCTTGCGGGCGGCAGTCATCGGGAAAATCCTTCTATATCGTCTTCGAGCCCCTCCCCTTCAGGGGAGGGGTTGGGGTGGGGCGCTCGCCGGTCAGGCAAGCTATCGAGAACGTTCAGCAAATGCCGCCCGACGCCTTCGAGATTGCGCATTACGTCAGGATTCATGACACGCACCACGCGGTAGCCAAGCGCCTCCAGCCGCGCAGTCCGGCGCTCGTCCGCAGCGGAATCGGCATGCGTCTCGCCGTCCACCTCTACGATCAGCCCCTTTCGGGGACACAGGAAATCCGCGATCGCACTGCCGATCACGGCCTGCCGCCGGAACTTGTAGCCGCCAAGCTGGGAGCGGGAGAGGATCGACCGCAAGCGCTTTTCAGGCTCGGTCGGCTGGTTGCGCATGTCGCGGGCGCGGCGCGAGATCTGGCCGAGCTTCTCGGCCGAGAGGCCCCACCCCTTGCCCCTCCCCTGAAGGGGAGGGGTATGGATGGTCTTTGCCCAGTCGTTGAGATTCGTGGGCCGGTCCATCACCCCACGCTCCCCTCAAGGCTGATGCCCAGAAGCTTCTGCGCTTCGACGGCAAATTCCATCGGTAATTGCTGCAGGACTTCCTTGGCGAAACCATTGACGATCAGCGCCACTGCCTGCTCGGTGTCGAGCCCGCGCTGCATGGCATAGAATAGCTGGTCGTCGCTGATCTTGCTGGTGGTCGCCTCGTGCTCGATCTGCGCCGAGGGGTTCTTCACTTCGATATAGGGCACGGTGTGGGCGCCGCATTCCTTGCCCAGCAGCAGCGAATCGCACTGGGTGAAGTTGCGCACGTCCTCCGCGCCCGCCGCCACGCGCACGAGGCCGCGATAGGTGTTGTTCGACTTGCCCGCCGAAATGCCCTTGGAGATGATCGTCGAACGGGAGCCCTTCCCGTTGTGGATCATCTTGGTGCCGGTATCGGCCTGCTGGTAATTGTTGGTGACGGCGACCGAGTAGAACTCGCCCACCGAATCCTCGCCGTTGAGCACGCACGAGGGGTACTTCCAGGTGATCGCGGAGCCGGTCTCGACCTGAGTCCAGCTGATCTTGGACCGCGCGCCCTGGCACAGGCCGCGCTTGGTCACGAAATTGTAGATGCCGCCCTTGCCCTGCTCGTTGCCGGGATACCAGTTCTGCACCGTCGAATACTTGATCTCGGCATCTTCCATCGCGACCAGCTCGACCACGGCGGCGTGGAGCTGGTTTTCATCGCGCTGCGGGGCGGTGCAGCCTTCGAGATAGGAAACGTAAGCGCCCTTGTCGGCAACGATCAGGGTGCGCTCGAACTGGCCGGTGTTCTCGGCATTGATGCGGAAATAGGTGCTGAGTTCCATCGGGCAGCGCACGCCCTCGGGTACATAGACGAAAGTGCCGTCCGAAAAGACCGCGCAGTTGAGCGCCGCGAAGTAGTTGTCGTGCTGCGGCACCACCTTGCCCAGCCACTTCTTCACCAGCTCGGGATATTCGCGGATCGCCTCGGAAATCGAGCGGAAGATGACACCCGCCTGCTCCAGCTCCTTGCGGAAGGTGGTGGCGACCGAAACCGAATCGAACACCGCATCGACCGCAACCTTGCGCGCGCCCTCGACGCCCGCGAGCATCTTCTGCTCCTCCAGCGGAATACCCAGCTTCTCATAGACCCTGAGAATTTCGGGATCGACCTCATCGAGGCTCTTGGGGCCATCCTTCTTCTTGGGCGCGGCCCAGTAATAGGCGTCCTGATAGTCGATCGGCGGAATGTTCAGCTTGGCCCAGTCCGGCGGCGTCATTTCCAGCCAGCGGCGATAGGCCTTGAGCCGCCATTCGAGCATCCACTCCGGCTCCTCCTTCTTGGCGGAGATGAAGCGGACGGTATCCTCGGACAGCCCCTTGGGGCCGAATTCCTGCTCGATATCGGAAGACCAGCCGTGTTCGTATTCGGCCACGCGCGCAGCCGCCTCGCGGGCGGCAGCGTCACGTTCCTCAGGTACGGCAGGGACAGTTTCGTCGGTCATTCACACATCCTCGGCAAGCTGGGTCAGCGGCACTTGCGCCAGCGCGCCGCGCAGGGCGGCGTTCACCACGGGCCAGTGGCCACGCACATTGCAGCATCCCTCCAGTGTGCAATCGCTTTTGTTTTCTCCGAGGCAGGCGGTGAGCGCGATCGGCCCTTCCACCGCCTCGACAATATCCGCCAGCGTGATCGCCGCCGGGGGCCGGGCGAGCTTGAGCCCGCCGCCGACTCCGCGCGACGAGCGCATCAGCCCGGCCGCCGTGAGCTTGCTCACCAGCTTCTGCACGGTCGGCACCGGCAATCCGGTTTCCTCGGCCAACTGGCCTGCGGCGACCCGCGCGCCGCCGCAATGCCGCGCGGCGGCGGACATGATGACAACGGCATAATCGGCCATGCTGGACAGGCGCATAAACTGGCTTTCCGGACCCGGTCGTTAAATCGGATTGATTCTTTCCGATTTCACCTAATGCAGCACGGCACGCGTTTCAATGGGTGTTTTGCGAAGGCCAGCCCATGTTCCAGCGCATAAAAAAGGCGGTCCCCGGACAGGCCGGGAACCGCCATAAGGTAAGTAAGGAACTCGTGCGCATCCCGCTACGAGCCCTTCGGGTCGCACCTTTCGTTTATGCGGCCACCGGGCCAATTTATTGTACAATTGCGACACAGGCCCGGCCGGTTGCAGGGGATGCAAACGATTTGAGCGGTCCGCGCAATGAAGTTTTATGCCGGATAGAAGCATTTGAGCCACAGGCCTTACCGGTTTATGCGCGTTCCCGTGTTCTATTCCCTTCTCCGCCCCGCCCTGTTCCGAATCGATGCCGAAAAGGCCCACGGCCTCGCCATCGCCTCGCTCAAGTTCACCGCGCCCGCACGCGCGCCGGCCGTTCCGGCGTGCCTGGCCACGCAAGTCGCCGGAATTTCCTTTCCCAATCCGGTGGGGATGGCGGCCGGCTTCGACAAGGACGGCGAGGTGCCCGATGCCCTGCTTGGGCTGGGCTTCGGATTTGCCGAAGTCGGCTCGATCACGCCGCTGCCGCAAGCCGGCAATCCGAAGCCGCGTCTGTTCCGCCTCGTCGAGGACCGCGCGGTAATCAACCGCATGGGCTTCAACAACGGCGGCGCACAGGCCGCGGTCGACCGGCTGGAGGCCCGCGCCGGCCGGCCGGGCGTGGTCGGAATCAACATCGGCGCCAACAAGGATTCGGCCGACCGCGTTGCCGACTATGCGATCATGGCCCGGCTCATGGCGCCGCTCGGCAGCTATCTGGCCGTCAACATCTCCAGCCCCAACACACCGGGCCTGCGCGCCCTGCAGGATGAATCGGCCCTCACCGGGCTGCTCGATGCCGTCATCGAAGCGCGCGATTCGGTCTGCGATGCCGGACAGCGTCCGCCGGTGTTCCTCAAAGTCGCGCCCGATCTCGAACCGGCCGACATCGACGCCATCGCCCGCATCGCCATCGAAAAGCAGTTGGGTGCGCTGATCGTCTCCAACACCACGATCTCGCGCCCGCCGCTCGCGTCGGCCCATGCCGGAGAGACTGGTGGCCTTTCGGGCGCCCCGCTTCGCGACCTTGCCCAGCAGCGCCTGCGCGACTTCCGCAAGGCCACTGGCGGCGCCCTGCCGCTCGTCGGCGTCGGCGGGATTGCCACGGCCGAGGACGCCTGGGCGCGCATCCGCGCGGGCGCCAGCCTCGTCCAGCTCTACAGCGCCATGGTCTATGAAGGCCCGACGATCGCCCGCACGATCTGCAAGGGGCTGGCCGGACTGATGAAGCGCGACGGCTTTACGTCGATCGCGGAAGCCGTGGGCACGGAATAACGGCACTTTTCAACCACAGTTGCCGCAACCCTCTCCCACCCCTAGACGTTCGCCTGTAACATCGGTCTTCGAATAGGGGCCGATGAAGTACTGGGGAGAGTGTCGGGGCATCATGAACCTCGCGGATTTCGACAAGAGCAGGAACCTCGTCTCGCTGTTTCTCCAGCGGGCCGATACGCGCGGCGACACACCGATGCTGTGGGCCAAGCGCGATGGCCAGTGGGTCTCGCTGAGCTGGGCGGAAGCGGTACGGCGGGTCTGCCTGATGGCCGCCTCGCTGCGCCGGATCGGCCTGCAACCGGGGGACCGGGTGCTGATCGTCTCGGAAAACCGGCCCGAATGGTGCCTTGCGGACCTTGCGATCATGGCCGCAGGCTGCGTGAGCGTGCCCACCTACACCACCAATACCACGCGCGATCACATCCATATCCTGGAAAACTCGGGCGCAAGGGCCGCCATCGTTTCCACCGGCAAGCTGGCCAAGACCCTGCTCCCGGCGATCGTGCAGACCGACATGTGCCGCCACGTGATCGGCATGGAGCCGCTCGCGCTGCAACAGGGCGGCGTATTCGACACATATGCCTGGGATGCGCTGATCGAGGGTGATCCGGTTCAGGCCCGCGCGGAAACGGAAGCCCGGCTGGTCGACATCGGGCGCGACGATCTTGCCTGCATCATCTACACCAGCGGCACCGGCGGCGCCCCGCGCGGCGTGCGCCAGCACCACGGCATGTTGCTGATGAACATCGCGGGTGCTGCCGAAATCATCGCCCACGATTTCGGGTGGGACGAACACGAGACCTTCCTCTCGTTCCTGCCGCTCAGCCACGCCTATGAACACACCGGCGGCCAGTTCTTCCCGATCGGTCTCGGCGCGCAGATCTATTATTCGGAGGGGCTCGACAAGCTGGCCTCCAATATCGAGGAAGTGCGCCCCACGATCATGGTCGTCGTGCCGCGCCTGTTCGAAGTGCTGCGCACGCGGATCATGAAGCAGATCGAAAAGCAGGGATCGATCCCCCGCCACCTGATGGACTGGGCCGTCTCCAGCGCCATGCGCAAGGAACACGGCCAACGGCGCCTGACTGACTATCCGCTCGGCCTGCTGCTCGATCATACCCTGCGGCCCAAAGTCCGCGCCCGGTTCGGCGGCCGGATCAAGGCGATGGTTTCGGGCGGGGCCCCGCTCAATCCCGAAATCGGATCGTTTTTCAGCGCCATGGGCCTCACCCTGCTGCAAGGCTACGGCCAGACCGAATCCGGGCCAATCATCAGCTGCAACCGCCCGTCGGCCGGCATCAAGTTCGACACGGTCGGCCCGCCCATGCACGGCGTCGAGGCCCGCATTGCCGAGGATGGCGAAATCCTCGTGCGCGGCGAACTGGTGATGCATGGCTACTGGCAGAACGAGGCGGCCACTGCGAACGTCCTGATATGCGATCCCTCCGATGCGCCGGGAAGCGAGCCCTGGCTCCACACCGGCGACATCGGCCACATCGACGACAAGGGCCGGATTCTCATAACCGACCGCAAGAAGGACATGATCGTCAACGACAAGGGCGACAACATCTCCCCGCAGAAGGTCGAATCGATGCTGACCCTGCAGCCGGAAATCGCCCAGGCCATGGTCCATGGCGACCGCCGCCCTTATGTCGTGGGTCTGCTCGTCCCCGATGCCGAGTGGGCCCTGCAATGGGCCAACGAGAACGACGAACTCTTCGATTTCAAGGCCTTGCAGGCACTGCCCGCATTTCGCACGGCCCTGCGCAGCGCCATCGACCGCGTCAATGCGGACCTTTCCATCATCGAAAAGGTCCGCCAGTTCGCGTTTGCGGACGAGCCCTTTTCGATCGAGAACGAGGAAATGACGCCGAGCCTGAAGATCCGGCGCCACAAGCTCAAGGCACGCTACGGCGAACGGCTGGATGCGCTGTACAAGGGATGACCCGGAAACAGGCGCTCCGGCCGCGCCAATGGCAATTCAGGCTCCAGCCCCGCTCACCCTGAGCTTGTCGAAGGGTGTTGGACCACAAACGCACGCCAGCATCCTTCGACAAGCTCAGGATGAGCGGAGCGTGAGCTTGCGCCGACCTCCGCAACTATAACGAACGAAACCTCGTCAGATCGCACCGCCCGTCAGACGCTGGCAGATCAGGTCGAGCTGATCGAGCGTCGAATAGCGAATCGTCACCGAACCCGATTTGGGGTCGGCATCGGCGCTGATCTTCACCGGAAGCCCGAGGAACTCCTCAAGGTGCCCCTGCACGGCCGCGATATCGGCATCGTCTGCGGCATTGCGGGCGGCGCGGGCGGCGCGGCGCGGCGCGGCGTCCCCGCGCAGCTTCTTGCGCACATGCTTTTCGACCTCGCGCACCGACATCTGCTTGGCCACCGCCGCTTCGGCGATTTCCTCGGCATCGTCGCAGCCGATCAGCGCACGGGCATGGCCCATCGACAGATCGCCCTTTTCGACGAGCGCAATCACGCCATCGGGCAAGGCCAGCAGGCGCTGGAAATTGGCGACATGGCTGCGGCTCTTGTCGACCATGCGGGCGATCTCGGCCTGGGTCATGCTTTCCAGTTCCGCAAGGCGATTGTACGCACGCGCCTCTTCGATCGGATTGAGATCCTCGCGCTGGAGGTTTTCGATCAGCGCCAAAGCCATGACTTCGCGCTCGGTGAGATCGCGCACCAGCGCGGGGATTTCATGCAGCTGCGCCTTTTGCGCGGCGCGCCAGCGGCGTTCGCCCGCAACGAGCTGATAGCGCCCATTGTCCATGGGCCGCACGATGATCGGCTGGATCACACCACGCTGGGCGATCGAAGCCGCCAGTTCCTCAAGCGCGGATTCCTCGAAGATGCGGCGCGGCTGATCGGGGTGCGGCGTGATGTCGGCAATGGCGAGCACCGCCAGCCCCCCTGCCCGCGGCGGAGCGGCCGTGCGCCCTTCGTTGTCGCTGCCCGAGGGCGCCACCGGCTCTTCGCGCCGCGATTCGCCCAGCAGGGCCCCCAGTCCGCGGCCCAACCCCTTGGGCTTCTTGGCCATGGCAGGCGCTTGCGCCGGCGGGACGCTGATACGGACAATCGGATCGTCGCTCATGCCGCTTTCCTCTTCTCGGGCAGTCGGGTGATCAGTTCGCGCGCCAGCGCCATATAGGCGCGGCTGCCAGCGCAGGCGTGATCGTAGATCAGCGCGGGCACGCCATGGCTGGGCGCTTCGGACAGGCGCACATTGCGCGGGATGGTGGTTTCGAAGACGAGCTGCCCAAGGCACGAGCGCACATCTTCGGAAACCTGATCGGTCAGGCGGTTGCGCCGGTCGAACATGGTGAGCGCGATACCGATAATCCCGAGATCGGGATTGAAGCGCTGCTGCACCCGGTCGACCGTCTGCAAGAGCTGGCTCAGGCCTTCGAGCGCGAAGAACTCGCACTGCAGCGGCACCAGCAGGGTATCGGCAGCCGTCAGGGCATTGAGCGTGAGCAGGCCGAGCGAGGGCGGGCAATCGATCAGGCAGACGTCGTAACCGAGATCAGCACCCAGCGCCTTCTGGAGACGATGGGCCCGGTCATCGACATTGACCAGCTCGACTTCTGCCCCCGACAGATCGACCGTCGCTGGAAGCAGATCGAGACCCGGAATGCTGGTGGGCATGACACAGTCCATGACCGGCGTGCGATCCACCAGCACGTCGTAGGACGAGGCCTCGCGTTCGGACGCCGAAATGCCGATGCCGGTCGAGGCGTTGCCCTGCGGATCGAGGTCGATCATCAACGTCTTCCACCCGGTCGCGGCCAGCGCGGTCGAGACGTTGATCGCCGTCGTGGTCTTTCCGACGCCGCCTTTCTGGTTGGCGATGGCAATGCGGATCACTTGGCCTTGTCCTTCCTGCCGGCGAGCGTGCCGACAATTATGCCTGCTTGCGGGTCGGTGAGCGACTGTTCCACGTGAAACATATGCCGCCACTTGCGAAGGTCATCCAATTCTTGCTGTGCGGAGCGCCCTTTGGGCAACAGCCATACCGTGTCACTTGTGGAAAATCGCGCGGATAAGGCGAGTAACTTCTCCAAAGGGGCAAAAGCGCGTGCGGATATGACGGAGACCTGACGGGTTTCGACCATTTCGAGGCGCTGGCCGATCACCTGGGCCCGCTCCAGTCCCATGGCGATTCGCGCCCGGTCGAGCCATTCGATTCGCCGCTTGCGCGATTCGACCATCAGCACTTCGCACTCCGGCCGCAGCGCGGCAATCACCAGTCCGGGAAAGCCCGCACCCGTGCCAAGGTCCAGCCAAGGGCTCGATGTTTCACGTGGAACATGCGGCAGGAGTTGGGCGCTATCGACGATGTGCCGCAACCAGACCTGATCGAGGCTCGCGGCCGAGACGAGGTTCTGACGCTGGTTTTCCTCGGCCAGCAGCGCGCACAGCAGCTCCAGCCGTTCGAGCGCCTCCGCATCGCACTCCGGCAATTGCGCGAGCCATGCCCGCGCCTGCTCTTCGGTCTCGATCATGCAGCCTCCCGCCGGGCATGGACCAGCAGCGCCGCGAGCGCCGCAGGGGTGATGCCGGGTATCCGTCCGGCCGCGGCCAGCGTGGCGGGACGCGCCTTCGTCAGCCGCTCGACCATCTCGCGCGAGAGGCCGGGGATGCGTTCGTAAGGGAAGTGGTCGCCGAGCGGCAGCGCCTCGCTCGCCCGCAAGTCGCGCAGCTCGCGCTCCTGCCGGTCAAGGTAAGGCGCATAGGCAGCATCCTCCACCATCTCGTCCACCAGTCCCGCGTCCTCCAGCAGCGCCGGATCGATCCAGTGCGAAAGCGCATCGAGATCGACACCGCCGAAGCGCAGCCACTCGCGGACAGGCAGGCGTCCGATGTCGGTCCGCACCGGCAGGCCGGCGGCGGCCAGTTCGACAGCCGGCACCGGCGTGTCGAAAGCAGCGCCAAGGGCAGCCTTGGCGCCCTCGCGCTGTTCGAACCAGGCCATGCGCTCCGGCCCCATGGCACCTGCCGCTATCGCCAGAGGGGTCAGCCGCGTCGTGGCATTATTGGCCCTGAGGCGCAGACGGTATTCGGCCCGGGCGGTAAGCATCCGGTAGGGCTCGCTCACCCCGTGCAAGGTGAGGTCGTCGATCATCACCGCCATGTAGCTGTTGGCCCGGTCCAATGCGGCCGCCTCGCGCCCGAGGGCCGCCGCCGCAGCATTCATGCCCGCGACCAGCCCTTGCGCGGCCGCCTCTTCATAGCCAGTCGTGCCATTGATCTGCCCGGCACAATAGAGCCCCGGGATCTCGCGCAGCTCCAGACTGGTGCGCAAGGCGCGCGGATCGATGTGGTCGTATTCGACGGCATAGCCCGCCACGACCATCTCGACCGTCTCCAGACCTTCCATCGTGCGCAGCATTTCCAGCTGCACATCGGCGGGCAGCGAAGTGCTCACGCCATTGGGATAGACGAGGTGCGTGCTCAGCCCTTCCGGTTCCAGGAAAATCTGGTGGCCGTCGCGGTCCGCGAAGCGGTGAATCTTGTCCTCGATCGAGGGGCAATAGCGCGGCCCTTGCGCCCCGATCGCGCCCGAGAACAGGGGCGAGCGATGGAGGTTGGCCCGGATGACGTCATGACTGCGCGGGTTGGTGCGGGTGATCGCGCAGAACACCTGCGGGTTCGCTCGGCCCAACCCTCCGGCCTGCCCCATGGCCGACATCGTCCAGTCTTCCGGATCGGACGGCTGCTCGTCGAGGCGCGCCCAGTCGATCGTGCGGCCATCGAGACGCGGCGGCGTGCCCGTCTTGAGCCGGGCCATCGGCAAGTCTGCCTCGCGCATCTGCGCCGCCAGTTTCTGGGCCGAGGCTTCGCCGATGCGACCACCGGTGAGACGCTCCTCGCCGCGGAACAAGGTCCCGCCCAGAAAGGTGCCGGTGCAAAGCACGACCGCGCGGGCCAGGAGACGCGTGCCGTCGGCGAGATCGATACCCGCCGCCCTGCCCCCTTCGAACACCAGCGCCGCAGCCTCGCCCGCCACCAGTGTCAGGTCACCCTGCTCTTTCAGCAGCCGGTGGATCGCCGCCTTGAACAGCTTGCGGTCGGCCTGCACGCGCGGCCCCTGCACGGCGCTGCCCTTGGAGCGGTTAAGCATCCGGTAGTGGATCGCGGCAGCATCGGCTGCCCGCGCGATCAGGCCGTCGAAGGCATCGACCTCGCGCACGAGGTGCCCCTTGCCGAGACCGCCGATCGCCGGATTGCAACTCATCGCCCCGACAGCGTCCAGATCGAAGCTGACGAGCGCCACGCGCGCGCCCATGCGCGCAGCCACGGCCGCCGCCTCGCAGCCGGCATGGCCGCCGCCGATCACGATCACATCGAAGGAATGCATGACGCGCGCATACTCCAGAGCAGGATTCGCGTCAAAGCCGCTTCGCGTGTTTCACGTGAAACTCTTCGAACCAGACGCCAGAGTGGTGAAATGGAATTCCTCCCCCCGTGAAAGCCGGGGGCGCCCCGCTGCTCTTTCCCTTACGCTATACTGCCAGAAGCGGGATCCCCGCCTTCGCGGGGATGACGGGGAATTGGGATGCGAACTTCCGATTCAGGTGATTAGCTCCCGTTCGTGTCGAGCGAAGTCGAGACACGCCAGACCTGCGCTATCCGTGTCTCGACTTCGCTCGACAGGGGCCTTGCCTTCTGCCCTCGTCCGATCACTTGCCAATGCAGAACCGCCCGAACAAAGCATCGAGCATGTCTTCAGTCGTCGCCCGTCCGATCAGCGCATCGAACGCCACGCGCACCAGACGCAGCGCCTCCGCGACCAACAGGGGATCGCTCTCACGCAAGGCATCGCGCAGCGCGGCCTGCGCTTGTGCGAGCAGCGCGTGCTGGCGCTGGTTGAGCGCGGCGTCGCCCGGCCGGGGCATGGCCCTCGCCGCCACGTTGACAAGGTCGCGCCGCAAGCCGTCGAGCCCCTCTCCCGTCACCGCCGACACGCTGTGGCGAGGGCTGGTCTTGGCCGCCCCTTCCTCGCGATCGCACTGGGCCGCGATCTCCCAGCATCCGGCCGGCCCCTCCCCCTCGGGGCCGAGCCACAGCACCAGGTCGGCCCGGTCCAGCGCGGCGCGCGCGCGGGCAATGCCGATGACCTCGATCTCGTCCCCGGACTCGTCGCGCAGACCGGCGGTATCCGCAAACACGAAAGGCACACCGCCGATCGCCACCGCCCGGGTGAGCACATCGCGAGTCGTTCCGGCGAGCGGCGCCGTGATGGCCGCCTCGTCCTCGACCAGCGCATTGAACAGCGTGCTCTTGCCGGCATTGGGCGGTCCGGCAAGCACGACCCGGAACCCCTCCTTCAGCGCCTCGGCCCGCGGGCGGGCGAGCCAGTCCGAAAGCTCGGTAGCAAGACCCGCAAGCCTTTCGGCAAAGTCCGAAGGCAGCTCGGCCACATCGTCCTCGTCGCCGAAATCGAGCACGGCTTCCACTTGCGCGGAGGCCATAAGCACCCGCTCGCGCCACCCCTCGACCTGCCGTGAAAATGCCCCGCCCGCCATCGCAATCGCGGAGCGGCGCTGCAGCTCGGTCTCCGCCGAGAGGAGATCGGCCAGCCCTTCGGCTTCGGCCAGATCGATGCGTCCATGGGCGAAAGCGCGCCGGGTGAATTCGCCCGGCTCGGCACGGCGCAGTCCCGGCATATCCGCCAACGCCGCTTCCACTGCGGCGACGACCGCCCTGCCCCCGTGCAAGTGCAGTTCGGCAAGATCCTCGCCCGTGGCGGTGCGGGAGCCCGGAAACCACAGCACGAGCGCCTGATCGAGCACTGTTCCACGTGAAACACGCAAGGTGCGATAGCTCGCCATACGCGGCTTCGGCAAACCGCCCGCCAGCGCCGCCAAGGCCGCGCCAGCCTGAGGCCCGCTCACCCGGACGACAGCGATGGCCGCAGGCGGCGAACCGCTCGAAAGCGCGAAGATCGTATCGGCCATATCGCTAACAACTGTTCACCCGGCGGGCGCCTTCGGCAACCCGCCAGACGGGCGACTTCAGTCCTTCTTGGTCTTGCCCGAAGACGCCCCGCTCATGGCCATGGCCACGCCGCTTTCGAGAAACTTCTGGAACATCTTCAGCCCGAACTCGCCCATCGGCGCGATCTGCTTGGTCAGTTCCTGAAGCTGGTCGAAGCTGCCCGCCCCCTGCATCGCACTGGTCAGCGCGTCGACATAGACCTCGTTGGCCTTGGTCACATCGGGCAGCCCCAGAAAGCGGCGGGCTTCCTCAGGCGAACATTCAACCTCGACATTGACCTTCATCGGGGCCTCCCCTTGGATTTCTTCGTCCTTGCTGACACATGCGCTTCACAAAGTCCATTGCAAGAGCCTAACACTTGCACAAACCGGATTGCAGGAGAGACTCAATGGCCACCAACACCGAAATCCCCACGCTCGACGGTGACGGCATGATCCCGGCCTATGTCGCCAGGCCCGAAGGCACTCCGCGCGGCGCGATCATCGTCCAGCAGGAAATCTTCGGCGTCGATGCCGGCATCCGCAAGAAGGCCGACGGCTGGGCCGCCAGGGGCTATCTCGCCGTCGCCCCGGATTCCTTCTGGCGCCAGCAGCCCGGCGTGGAACTCGATGCCGACAAGCCGGAGGAATTCCAGCAGGCCATCGCCTTCATGATGAAGCACGATTTCGATCTGGGCATTCGCGATCTGGAAGCCGTGATCCACTGGATCCGGCGCGAACAGGGCGTGCCGAAGGTCGGCTTCGTCGGGTACTGCATGGGCGGCAAGGTCGCCTACATGGTCGCCGCCCGCACCGATATCGATGCCTCGGTGGGCTATTACGGCGTGGCGATCGACCAGATGCTGAACGAGAAGCACGCCATCGCCCGGCCGCTGATGCTTCACGTGCCGACCGCCGACGGCTTCGTCCCGCCCGAAGCGCAGAAGGCCATGCACGAAGGGCTCGACGATCATCCGCGCGTGACGCTCCATGATTACGAAGGGCTCGACCACGGCTTCGCCGCCGAGATCGGATCGCGCCGTGACGAGGCTGGCGCTGCGCTGGCGGACAGCCGAACCGAAGCCTTCTTCGCGGAGCACATCGGCTAACCCATGGCCATGGCACCGCGCTATGCCGTGCCGCTGGCGGTCGTGGCGATCACGGCCGCCTGCTGGCTGGTTCCTCCGCTGCGCTGGGCGCTGGTTATCCTCGTCCCGGTGCTGCTGCTGACACTCTGGGACTTCCTGCAGGGCCGCCACGCCCTCAGGCGCAACTATCCGCTGATCGCCCGTATGCGATGGCTGTTCGAGGACCTGCGCCCCTATCTGCGCGCCTATATCGTCGAAAGCGACCGCGAAGGCCGCCCCTTCACGATCGACGAGCGCAGCCTGGTCTACGCCCGCGCCAAGGGCGACATCTCCACCCACCCGATGGGCACCGAGCTCGACGTCTATTCGGACGAGTACGAGTGGCTGGGCCATTCGATCGCCCCGAACGAGGAAGCGCCCGAGACCTGGCACGTGCGCGTGGGCGGCAGTGATTGCACCAAGCCTTACGACACCGCCCTGCTCAATATCTCGGCGATGAGCTTCGGCTCGCTCTCGGCCAATGCCATCGAGGCGCTGAACAAGGGCGCCGCGCTCGGCGGTTTCGCGCACGACACCGGCGAGGGATCGATCAGCCGCTATCACCGCAAGCACGGCGGCGACCTGATCTGGGAACTGGGCAGCGGCTACTTCGGCTGCCGTCACAAGGACGGCCGCTTCAACCCGGACCTCTTCGCCGAGCAGGCGCAGGACGACCAGGTGAAGATGGTCGAGATCAAGCTGAGCCAGGGCGCCAAGCCCGGCCACGGCGGGATGCTGCCCGGCGCCAAAGTGACTCCCGAGATCGCCGAAGCGCGCAAGGTCGATATCGGGGAAAGCTGCATCTCTCCCCCTGCCCACTCGACTTTCTCCACCCCGATCGGGCTGCTCGAATGGGTTGCGCAGCTGCGCGAGCTGTCGGGCGGCAAGCCGGCCGGCTTCAAGCTCTGCGTCGGCCAGCCGCATGAAGTCATGGCGATCGTCAAGGCCATGCTCGAAACCGGCATTACGCCGGACTTCATCGTCGTCGACGGCGCCGAAGGCGGCACTGGCGCCGCACCGCAGGAGCTGACCGACAATGTCGGAATGCCGCTGCGCGAAGGGCTGATCCTGATGCGCAACGCCCTTGTCGGTGCCAATCTCAAGGATCGCATCCGGCTCGGTGCCTCGGGCAAGATCCATTCGGGCGCCGGCATGGCCCGCGCCTTCGCGCTCGGTGCCGACTGGTGCAATGCCGCGCGCGCCTTCATGTTCTCGCTGGGCTGCGTCCAGTCGATGAAGTGCCATACCGGCGAATGCCCCACCGGCATCGCCACCCAGGTGCCCTGGCGCCAGAAAGGCCTCGTGGTCGACGACAAGGCCGAGCGCGTGGCCCGGTTCCAGAAGGAAACGCTGCGGGCCCTGCGCGAGATCGTCGTCGCCATGGGCTACGACAGCCCGTGGGACCTGACCCAGCACGACACGTACCAGCGCATCAACAGCGCCAAGGCCGGGCCGCTCGACGAGGTCTATCACTTCCTCAAGCCGGGCCAGTTGCTGGCCGATCCCGGCTCGACGCAATATGCCCATGCCTGGAACGTCGCGCGCGCCGATACCTTCCGCCGCGTGCTCTGAACCCCCACACTCCCCTGCACCCTGCAACCCCGCTCCCGAGAAGAAAGACCGCCGCCATGACTCAGGGATACCGCATGATCGTCAGGTCCCACGGCGGACCCGAAGCGATCGAGCGCGAGGACTTCGCAGTCCCGGCCCCCGGTCCGGGCGAAGTGCTGATCGAGACCGAAGCGGTCGGGCTCAATTTCATCGATACCTATTTCCGCAAGGGCCTCTATCCCGATGCCCTGCCGATCACGCTGGGCTCGGAAAGCGTCGGGCGGATCGTGGCGCTCGGCGAAGGCGCCGGCACCTTTGCCGTGGGCGACCGGGTCGGCACGACGCGGAACGGCGGCGCCTATACCTCGCACCGGCTGATCCCCGCGAACGAGGCGATGCGCATTCCTGAGGGCGTCGCGCCCGAAATCGCCGCCGCTGTCATGCTCAAGGGGCTGACGGCCTGCTACCTCGCCGAGGATACCTTTCCCGCCAGCGCCGGGCATGTCGCGCTGGTCCATGCGGCAGCGGGCGGCGTCGGCTCGCTGCTGGTGCCTTGGCTGCGCGACAAGGGGGTGACAGTGATTGCCCATGCAGGATCGCCGGAAAAGGCCGCGCAAGTCCCGGCGCAGCACTCTCTGTCATGCGATTTCCAGGATTTGCCCGAACAGGTCCGCGCGATCACCGGCGGCGCCCTGTGCCACGTGGTCTATGACGGAGTGGGCGCGGCCTCCTGGCAGGCCTCGCTCGCCTGCCTGCGCCGCCGGGGCATGATGGTGAGCTACGGCAATGCTTCGGGCGCGGTGCCGCCGGTTTCCCTGCTCGACCTGATGCGCGGCGGCTCGCTCTACGTCACCCGCCCCAACCTCGCCGATTACATCGCCACGCCCGAAATGCTGGCCACCAATGCCGCGAAACTGTTCGACCGCGTCGCCAGTGGCGTCCTGACGCCCCGCATCGGCCAGACCTGGCGTCTGGAAGAGGCGGAACAGGCGCACCGGGCGCTGGAGAACCGGGAAACCACCGGCTCGACCGTGTTGCTGCCCTGACGAGAGGCACGGACGCCGGCTTTTCTGTCGTTTCCAACCTTCGTCATCCCCGCGCAGGCGGGAATCCAGCTCCCACTTCGCCTTGCAACGCCAGCGCCGGAACTGGATCCCCGCCTGTGCGGGGATGACGAAGTAAGGACAGGCGGCTGCCCCCAGCATTGCCAGCGCCCGGCCCAGCCGATCCGCTTCCCATCACGGTAAATGATTAAGTCGAAGGGCTGCTTTTCAAGATTTTAATCTGGCATCTGCCGTTCCGGACCGGCCGACATTGTGTCACCCACGTCGACGCGCATAGTTGAAGCACCTGAATGGCAGGGAGTTCCACTTGATCAAGAAACTCGGCATTGCCTTGCTTTTGCTCGCACTCGGTGGCGGCACCATAATGGTCGATCCGGTGACGTCTCTTTCCGGGCGCTATTCTAAATCATTCCCAAATGCACTGTCCGACGGCGAACAGTACCTCAGCGAGAATATCGTTGAAATTGTGCCTGTTAGTGCCAATGCTGCCTACGTTCGGGTGCACACTGAATGGACCAATGGACACTCTTGCTCGTTGTGGGGAATAGCAACTGCAGCAGGCGATCAGTTGGTTTATCATGATTTGAAATCGCGTGACCTTCCAAGTTATGGGCGATGTGTCTTGTCAATTCGGCGTGAAGGTAACCAGTTGCGACTAAACGATGAAGACAACTCAGGATGCTATGCTCGATACTGTGGGATGCGAGGGTCTTTTAGTAACATTAAATTGCCATTTTATAGTCGGCGACCAATCACTTATTTGACCCGGCTGCGTGCATCACCGCAGTTCAAAGAAGCAATGGCCAATTGGCAATCGGAGCATTGAGGTCAGAATGAGATGGTCGCTAAGCGTCCGCTAACCCCGGCTTTTCAGCCATTCGACGGCCTACATATCCGTCCCAGAAGCAGACGATCATTCAGACCGGATTTGCCCGCTCGCGCGGGTCTTTCCTATCCGGCCGCGGCCTGTCATGCTCGGCAGGCTCCTTCGCATCGTCAGCCCCAAAAACGCGAAACGCGCCGGTCATCACCGGCGCGTCCCCCGTTCCTGGTTTGAAGCCAGATCAAATTTCACAAGACTTCGCCGCGCCCATGTGGGCAAACTTTGCGAAGTTATCAGGCCGCTTCCTTCTCGATGAATTCGGGATAGAAGCTCGGCTCGCGCTCCGACCAGCCCGGCGCCGTGGCGGCCGCTTCGCTGATCGAGTGGAGCAGCTTCTTGCGCCGGTCGGGCCGGATCTGCGGCAGCGCGGCGGCCCCGCAGAAGGCGCCCGGCAGCCAGGGACGCACCCAGGCCCCCAGCAGACGCTCGTAAAGGAAGCGGAAGGCGGAAAAGCTGCTGAGCTTGTCCTGCGCCAGATCGAACGCGGCCATGCGCACCAGCTTGCCCATGAACGCCTCGATATCATCGAAGCCGATGTCGTCGGGCCGCATCGAACGCAGCACCTTGAGATCCTGATAGGCAATATACTGGCCGCGGATCGACGAAATTTCCTCATCGTCGCGGGCCCAGAGCTTGAAAGCGTCCTGACGGCCGAGCCCGATGTCGAGACTGCGACGGATGTAGCGCTGTTCGCAAGCCGTGAAGCTGGCGAATTCGCGCAGTTCACTGATCGTCAGCGTTGCTGTTCCCGCATAAGCCATGGTCCTAAACCCCCGTGACCGTCCTAGCTGTGACTCGAAGGACACCCCTCTTTTCGAATCACAGTTAACCATCCGGGGAGTTACAAAGTCATTAACTATGCAAAGGTTTGTATACGAGCACCGCGGTAAGCAATTGGAAATACTTCCATTAACTACTGTAATTCGCAGGTTCCGGACACTGCAGGGATGTTCACTCGCACAATTCCTTTACAGAAATCGCGCAAGGACCCCGTACTGCGGAAACGGGCCCGGTAATAATCATCACCAGACCCTTTACCAATCGGGAACGGCAGCGAATCCGGCTCAGATCAGGCCGGCCAGCGGGCTCGACGGATCGGCGTAACGCCGCGTCGCCATGCGGCCGGCCAGATAGGCATCGCGCCCGCCCTCGACGGCAAGCTTCATCGCGCGGGCCATGCGAAGCGGGTCCTTCGCTTCGGCAATCGCGGTGTTCATCAGCACACCGTCGCAGCCCAGTTCCATCGCCACGGCCGCATCGGACGCCGTGCCGACACCGGCGTCGACCAGCACCGGCACATTGGCTCCCTCGACGATCAGGCGCACCGTCACCTTGTTCTGGATACCAAGGCCCGAACCGATCGGCGCGCCCAGCGGCATGATCGCCACTGCGCCCGCTTCCTCAAGCTGCTTGGCCGCGATCGGATCGTCCACGCAATAGACCATCGGCGCGAAACCTTCCTTGGCCAGCACTTCGCAGGCCTTCAGCGTCTCGCGCATGTCCGGATAGAGCGTGCGCGCCTCGCCCAGCACTTCCAGCTTCACGAGATCCCAGCCACCCGCCTCGCGCGCCAGGCGCAGCGTGCGGATCGCCTCGTCGGCGGTGAAGCAGCCGGCGGTGTTGGGCAGGTAGGTGATCTTCTTCGGGTCGATGAAGTCGGTCAGCATCGGCGCCTTGGGATCGGAAATATTGACCCGGCGCACCGCCACCGTGACGATTTCCGCGCCCGAGGCTTCGACGGCCGCCGCATTCTGCGCGAAGTCCTTGTACTTGCCGGTCCCCACGATCAGGCGCGAAGTGAAAGTCCGTCCGGCGACAGTCCAGGTATCGGCGCCGATCTTGGTCATCTCGTTCATTGTATTGCCTCGTTGGGATAGCTCTGCATGGCCTCGAAGCCCGCTTGGGTACTGGTGAAATAGGCCTTCACGATGGCGTCCAGTTCCTCGCGCGCGTGCAAGTGAATCAGCCATTCGCGGCGGCCGAAGATCTGGCCGATGAAGCCGTCGCGCTCCGGCTCGTGACGCACGGTGACGAAGCTGGACGAAACGATCTCGATCTCGATGAAGTCCTCGTCGTCGCGGTAGAAGCCGAACATGGTCTTCTCCACCGCCTCGTCCTCGGTCTCGAAGTCTTCGTCGGCAAAGGCCCAATGCGTATCGACCAGCGCCAGCGCGCCTGCCAGGTCAACCCGGCCGAGTTCTTCCGCGGGGCCTTCCGCCCGGCAATTGTAGGCCTTCACCACGATTCAGCCTCCCCCGACGAAGTGGACGATTTCCAGCACGTCGCCATCGGACAGCGCAATTCCGGTCAGCAGGGACCGGGGCGCGATTTCGGCATTGTGTTCGACCGCAACCTTTTGCGGATCAAGGCCTAGACTGGAAACAAGGTCCGCAATGGTCGCACCGGATGCGATCCGGCGCGGTTCGCCATTGACGGTGAGCAGGAGTTCGCCAGAAGTTTCCAGTGCCATGCCACCGCAGATAGCGCTCAGCAGGCGGCGTGCAAGTTCCGAATGTGCGCGAAAGCCACCAGCGACACGCCCATCACGGTCAGCACCGCTTCGGGCAAACCGTGTCCGACCATGATCGCCGTCGCCATCAATGCCAGCCCGATGCCGCCCAGCACCAACGGTCCGACGCGGCCATGGCGCATCACACCGAAACCGAGCGAGACAAGGCCGACCACAAGCGCCAGAACCAGCCCGACCCGATGAATGGCAGGAGAAAGCAGAGCACCCCCGCCCAGTCCCAGGACACCCACGAGCACGGCACCGAGCAGGCAATGCACTGCACAAAGCCCGCTCAGGATGATCCCCGCACCGTCCAGCCGGTCTCGAATCGATAGGAGTGTTCTGCGCATGTGAGGCCATGTATGTTATGTTGTATCATCAATCAAGAGCCGTCCCGCATCCCTACGCCCCGAAATGCCTTGCACCGCTCCCTCTTGCGTAACGCGCCGGGAAATCGCAGGAAATAGGACCATGAAAGTCAAAAAAGCATGAGAGTTCCGGACGGTCGCCCCCTGATCGGTACTTCCGACGATATTGCGCCCATGGTGCGATGGCTGCTTTTCGTCGCGACGCTGGTTGTCCTGATCGTTGCCGTCGGCGGCATCACCCGGCTCACCGAATCGGGCCTGTCGATCACCCAATGGAAACCGATCACCGGCGCGATCCCGCCGTTGACCGACGCGCAGTGGCAAGCCGAGTTCGCGGGCTACAAGAAGATCCCGCAGTACCTCGACATCAACGGCCCGGCCGGGATGACGCTGACGCAGTACAAGTTCATCTATTTCTGGGAGTGGACTCACCGCCTGCTGGCACGCCTGATCGGCCTCGCCTTCGCGCTGCCGCTGGCGTGGTTCTGGTACAAGCGCACGATCCCGCTCGGCTACAAGCCGCGCCTGCTCGCCCTGCTGGCGCTCGGCGGACTGCAGGGCGCAGTGGGCTGGTGGATGGTCTCTTCCGGCCTGACGCCCGAAGCGGCCGACCGTGTCAGCCATTTCCGCCTCGCCGCGCACCTGCTGGTGGCCCTCACCACGCTGGGCGGCCTTGTCTGGACCGCGCTGGACCTCAGGGCCCTCGGCCGCGGCGAACCGCCGGCACGGATGACGGGTTTTGCCGCGATGGCACTGGCCGCGCTGTTCTTCCAGCTATTCATGGGCGCCATGGTGGCAGGGCTCCGCGCCGGATACGTGGCCGGCGCCGGTTGGTTCAGCCTCGATGCCTGGCCGCTGATGCAGGGCCGGCTGTTCCCCGAAGGTGTCGACTGGAGCGCCGGGCTCGGGCACGCCTTGTTCAGCGATCCCTATCTCACCCATTTCATCCACCGCTGGTGGGCCTGGGTCGTGGTCGCGGTGCTGGTGGCCATGGGCCGCCGCCTGCGGGCCCGGCGCCAGCGCCTGGCCTCGATGGCAATTCACTGCGCTTTCGGCACGCAAGTGATCCTTGGCATTTCCACCATATGGTCCGGCGTCGCGCTGTGGCTGGCCGTGTCGCACCAACTGTGCGGCGCCCTGCTGGTGGCGGCCACCGTTTGGGGGGCCCATGCGCTGGGGCGCCGCGATCCGGTGAACGCCTTGAGCGCGCCGTGAGCAACCCCGCCAGCAAGGGCGCGGCGCTGATCTGGTGCCCTTTCCCCGATGAGGACGCAGCGCTGGCCGCCATTCATGCCTTACTCGACGAAGGCCTGATCGCCTGCGGCAACGTGCTGCCGGGCATGACATCGGTCTTCGTGTGGAACGGCGAAAAGGACACCGCCCGCGAAACCGGCGCACTGCTGAAAACCCACGCGGACCTGCTCGACCGCGCCGTTTTGCGGCTCGCCGACCTGCATCCCTATGACGAGCCGGCCGTGCTCGGCTGGCATTGCGATACCGCGCCGCCGGGCACCCTGGCATGGCTGGCGGGCATAGCGCCGAAATCTTGACGGTATTATTTTACCTCTCTGCAATCCCGCAGTCTGCTTGACTTAGCGGCGCATTTCGACGAATTGGCCGCCTTCCCGCGCGGCGGAGGATTCGTGGCTTCATGCGATTCTCACCGGCGTGCGCACGAAACATAGGGATAGACCAGCCATGAAGGCGCTCACGAAGGTCACCCGGTCGATCAAGCCGGCCGAGGTGGAAAAGAAGTGGCATCTGATCGATGCCGAAGGTCTGGTGGTTGGCCGCCTCGCGGTCATCGTCGCCGACCTGCTGCGCGGCAAGCACAAGCCGAGCTTCACCCCGCACGTCGATTGCGGCGATCACGTCGTCGTGATCAACGCCGACAAGGTGAAGTTCACCGGCAACAAGCTCAAGCAGCAGACCTACTACAAGCACACCGGCTATGCCGGCGGCATCAAGGAAGTGACCGCAGACAAGGTTCTCGCCGGCCGCTTCCCCGAACGCGTCCTGGAAAAGGCCGTTGAGCGCATGATCCCCCGTGGTCCGCTCGGCCGCGCCCAGATGCGCGCGCTGCACGTCTATGGCGGCACCGAGCACCCGCACGGCGGCACCCAGCCGCAGCCGCTCGACGTCGCTTCCATGAACCGCAAGAACAAGGTGGGCGCGTAATGTCCGACACCGATACCGTCTCCAGCCTGTCCGATCTCGCGGACATCGCCGGCGCCGTGGCTGACGAAACCGTCACCGCCGCTCCCGTTTCCAACGCGCCGCTGCGCGAGCAGGAGCTCGACGCCCAGGGCCGCGCCTACGCCACCGGCCGCCGCAAGGACGCCGTGGCCCGCGTGTGGATCAAGCCGGGCACCGGCAAGGTCACCGTCAATGGCCGCGACCAGGAAGTCTACTTCGCCCGCCCGACCCTGCGCCTCGTGATCAACCAGCCCTTCGTGGTTGGCGGCCGTGAAGAGCAGTACGACGTCGTCGCTACTGTCAAGGGCGGTGGTCTGTCGGGTCAGGCCGGCGCCGTGAAGCACGGCATCTCGCAGGCTCTCGCCAAGTACGAGCCCGCCCTGCGCGCCGCCGTCAAGGCCGCTGGCTTCCTCACCCGCGACAGCCGCGTGGTCGAGCGCAAGAAGTACGGCCGCGCCAAGGCCCGCCGCAGCTTCCAGTTCTCGAAGCGCTAAGCGTTTCGCAGAGCTACGGCTACCGAAAGGGGTCGCGGGAAACCGCGGCCCTTTTTCGTTGTGCCCGCTTGTCCGGCGCTCGACTGGCTCGTGCGCGGGGCTCTGCTCAGAACGCGGTTGCGAGTTTCAGGGAAATTTCGCCGCGATGAGCCAGCGGCTCGCCGCCGGCGACCGCCTTGGTCCCACTCACCGCCTCGATGCTCACTGCCGGCCCGTCCTTGGCGGACGGCATCTGCAGTGCGAAACGCACCCCCTTGGCGGCTGCCGGCTCTCCGTTCGCCATCCGCGCCGCATCGCCGGCAAGCGAATGCCCGCCCCAGCCGCCCTGCGCGAACCATCCGCCCCTGAGCTGCCAGCCTCCAGCATTTTCGACGGCCGCTTCCAGGGCCACGTTGCTGCTCCGGGTCTTGCGTGTGGAAACCGGGGATTCACGGTCGAACCGGCTCGTCATCCCGGCCAAAGCATGAAATCTCAGGACAGCATCCGCACCGAGATCGTGCCATCCCCCGATCCGCAGTTCGCGCACATGCATTTTCATGCGCTCCGGGCCAAGCATTGCGCCTGACATCAGGTTCGATCGCAGGGACAGAAACTCCACGCCCAGTCCGGCATCATCGTCGTCCGTCACCAGGTCCTTGGATTTGGCATGATCGACCGACGTCCGATCCGACATCGACCATTCCAGCGTTGCCGGCATGAGCAGCGCGGCATTGGCCCGCAGGGCCTTCGTTTCCGCTGCGTGGGCCGCAAACGGCATACCCTGCAGGGCAAGACCACAAACAATTAGGCGTCGGCGCATCGTTCCACCCTTCACGACAAGACCGGTTCCCCATCCGGATGATAAGAAGCAGACGCCGCCGGATACCGCCCCCCTCACCTCTGCAGTGATCGTGCAGATCATGGCCTGCCCCTTCCGGATGCAGGCCCGCGCAGGAAAACGCTCCTGATGGCATCCGCGAATCGCCCCTGCCCCGCCCCCTTGCGGCGAATCTGCAACCCGGCGTTCCTCGCCTCACGGGCCGACCAGAGCGCTTCGAACAGGCCCTACACCGCGCCGTTGCAGTCATGACCCGGACGCGGAAACCCTTACCAACCCTTTGTATTTTCATACTTTATACACCAGTACACACAGCACGATACCATGCTTTAACCGCTACCTGTCATCACCATTCTATCTCTCTTTGACTAGTACCTTGCATTGAACACTACCTGTCTATATACAGGCCACATCCACAGGAGTTGATTCGATGTCCGAAATCGAAATCCAGTTGAAGAAAGGGGTGCTCGGCCTGTGCGTGCTCGCCCTGCTGTCACGCGGTGACAGCTACGCCTACGAGATCGCCAGCCGCATGGCTGACGCGGTCGATATGGGTGAAGGGACGATCTACCCGCTCATGCGCCGAATGCAGTCCGAAGGCCTTGTGACGACATACCTTGAGGAATCCCCCTCGGGCCCGCCGCGCAAGTATTACCGCATTACAGAGACCGGCCGCACGCGGCTGTCCGCCCAGGTCGAGGAATGGCGCGGCTTCACCGCCGCAGTCGACGGCCTGATCGACGGCGCAATGACCGCCTCTGCCGCTCACGCCGATGAGGAAGGGGAACCCAGCCATGACGCGTAACGAATTCATCAAGCGCCTGAAAGCGGGCCTCAAGGGCATGCCGCAGGCCGATATCGACGAGATTGCCGCCGACTACGAAGACCACTTCGCAGCCGGCATGGCCGAGGGCCGCAGCGAAGAGGAGGTCGCCGCTGCCCTCGGCAATCCGGCCCGCCTCGCCCGCGAACTGCGTTTCGAGGCCGGCTTCCGCAACTGGGAAAGCGACCGTTCGCCGTCCTCGGCCTGGGCCGCGATCCTGGCCTTCATGGGTCTGGCGACGATCGATATCCTGATCCTGCTGCCGATCGTCCTGCCGATCATCGGCGTCGTGTTCGGCCTGTTCGTCGCGGTTGTCGCCTGCTTCATCGCCGGTGGCTTCATCCTGATCGCCGGCCCGTTCAGCGGCTTTCCCGGCGGCTGGCTGGTCGCCATCCTCGCAGGCCTCGGCACGATGAGCGCGTCGGTCGCCGCAGGGGCACTGCTCACGCTGATCAGCATCTGGATCATCAATGCCCTAATGTGGTTCGGCCGCCTGCACTACCGGGTGATCGAACCGGCCATCCATTCCGAAGACTGACCAGACAATCTTTGCTGCCGCATCGCCGGCTTCCGGAAAACCGGTGCCCACTTTTTCCGCGCGATGCTCTGAAGAAAGGAACCACAAGATGTTCAGGAAACTGCTCATCGTATTCGCCAGCGGCGTGATCCTGACGGTCGTCGCGTTCAGCGCGGCCTGGGTTGTCGGCGGCGACAAGCTGAAGAAGGGCTTCACCGAAGGTGACGGCTGGGCCTGGACCATCGGTGACGACGACGAAGATCAAGGCCCCCGCAAGAGCCGCAGCTTCGCCGTCGACCCCGGCGCCCAGCTTGCCATGGAAATCCCCGTGGAACTGAGCTTCACCCGGGGCGACAAGGCGGAGATGACCGTCTCCGGCCCCGCCAAGGTGGTGGACCGACTGGTCTGGGAGAACGGCCGCCTTTCGGTCCCCGGAAACGTCCACATGCGCCACGGCGTGAAAGTGATGATCACGGCGCCCGAAATCACGGGGCTGGACCTCGACGCACCGGGTGACGTAACGCTCACCGGCCTGCAACAGGACCAGTTCACGCTGAAGTCGGAAGGCGCCGTGAACCTTGAAGCGAACGGCAAGGTCCGCAAGGTTTTCGTCACCACCGAAGGCGCCAGCAACATCGATCTCGAAAAACTGGCTGTCGAGGATGCGACCGTGCGCATGGACGGTGTTGGCAATGTCACCATCGGCGCCACCGGCCTTGTCGATGTCGAAATCAACGGTGCCGGCCATGTAAGCCTGGTCCGCAAGCCCAAGACGCTGCGCAGCCAGATCAACGGCATCGGTTCGGTCGACAACGACTACTGAGCCAGTTCAGGGAGGAGAGCCGCCGGAGGTCCTGTGCCCCCTGCCCCGGCGGTCCCGCAACGAAGGCCGCGCCGTTCCCCCCGACGGCGCGGCCTTTTCGTTTGTAAAACGGATGGAGTTGCCTCCTGCCAAGTCTCTGAGATGCCGACGCATCAGCCTTGGAAAAGGCACAAGCGCCGCACGGGCTTAACCAAGCCCCGATAAGGCAAGCCCATCAAACCTTGGTATCAGTGCTCCGGAAGATCAGAGGGCGGCACGGTGCCCACCGGCGCCACGGGTTCACCCGGATCGCGCGGCGGTTCGGCATTTTCCGGAACGCCTTGGATCTGCATGTCCGCCGTTGCCACATGCTCCAGATTGCGCGCCTCGACGCGCAGACCGTCCCCATCGATCACGATCTCGTTGAAACTGGGCGGCGTCGAGCGAATGCGCTTCGACAGCGTGCCCGCCCCGATCATGCGCAGTGGCCCGGCCGGCGTCTGCGCGGTCAGATCGAAAGGATCGTGAATATGGCCGGACAGGACGCCCATGACCCCGCGCCCGGCCAGGGCTTCCATCGTTCGCGTGCCGTTGATCGTCAGCAGCTTGCCATCGCGCTCGCGCCGCTCGGTCAGCGGATGGTGCGCGGCCACCAGAATGCGCGTGCCCTGCGGGTGGGCATCGATCGCGGCAAGGCATTCCGCCAGCGCCTTGTCCGTCACCCAGCCGTTCGACCAGGGAAAGCGCTGGTATTGCGCCCGTGTCGTCGTCCGCAGCGGGACGATGGCCAGACCGGGCAGGTCCAGCTCGGTGTCGACCAGTTTCTTGATCGCGCGGAAACGGTCGTAAGGCGCGAAAAAGCGCTGGTAGAGGTTGAAATAGGGAATGTCGTGATTGCCCACCTCGACCGTGACCGGCACGTCGAGCGCCTTGATCCATGCGCAGGCGGCACGAAATTCGCGATAGCGCGCGCGCATCGTCAGATCGCCGGTAATCACGACCGCATGGGGCTGTTCCCGGGCAATGCACGCTTTCGCCCATGTCAGCGCGCGCGCATCTTCCGCTCCGAAGTGAATATCACTGAGCTGGAACAGCCTGAGCGGACCATGAGGCATCGCGGAAACCTTACCGTGCATCGCCCTGCCCTGCATCCATCGTCGTCACCAGATCGACCTCGCACAGCGCAGGCTCGAACAGTTCCTCGGCCCCGCCATCGAACGGCTCGCCGTCGATCAGCAGGCCCATCGGTTCGCCTTCCGGGCACACCAGCCGCACTTGGCCGTGCCGTCCCAAGGCGTCATGCGGCCCGTTGCGGAAGTTGCGGTTGAGCAGGGCGATCCCCTGCCCGGCGTAGTCGCCGAGCGATTCGGCATAGTAGCCGTTCGCTTCAAGGCCATCGTCATGCGGTGTCACAGTGATCGCCGCATAGCCTTCCTCGCGCCCCCCGTCGACCTCATCGCACACAACCTTCGGGCCATTGGCGGAATGGCTGATCGCTTCGCGCGTGGCGGTGACGACGTCCAGGACATCGGCAGCGCGCATGGCTTCGCGAACCTCGTTCCAGATCGTGCCGGGGCCAGCCAGCACACCCGTCAGTCCCGTGCCGTGACGCGTGCGGATCACGGCCGGGCGCACCCGTTGCAACGGGCTTCCGGCAAGACGAGCAATGATCTCAGGAGCCTGCGCATCTCCATGCATACGCCGCGACAACATGTTCATCGTGCCGCCGGGCAGCACCAGCACGGCACCACGCCATCCGGCGAGATTCGCAACGGCCGCGTGAATCGAACCATCCCCCGTGAACACCGCAAGAATGCCCACGCCCGCCGCCTCCAGATCATCCGGGCCGGGCAACTCCTCCTCCGGAAACGCAATGGTGCGGCCAAGCGTGAAGCCCGCATCGGCCAGCGCCGCCTGCACTGCGGCCAGGGCCTCTTCGTCATTGCTCCCGCTGGCGGCATTGCAGACCAGCCAGACCCGCGCTTCGCTGTTCTCTTCCGGTTTCTCCATATCCGAAAAACCGGGCATTCGCCGCAGAGTTCCCGCTAGACCCTGCCGCTGGTCATCAGCCATGCCGAGAGGCCGTTAAGCACCGAGTAGAGCAGATAGATCCAGGTCCAGCCCATCGATCCGGACGCGGCCATGATCATGGCACCGAGCAGCATGACGAATTCCACCACCAGGCTCAGCCGGCCGCCCAGCGGCTGAAACAGCCACGGGACTTGCGCCAGCATCGGATGGCCGCTTTCCAGCACGGCCTTGTGCGCAGCGAAGTTGAACACGCCCAGGCAGAAAACGACGAGCAATGGCAGCATCACCCCCTTCTAACCCGCCGCCGCCCTGCTGACCAGAACCTGCCGTGCCACAAACGAATCGCGGCCGGATCAGGCGCCGCCGAACCGCGCCGCTCCGGCATGTCGTTTGTCGACTACAAATGTCGTTCGTCCATGCCGTCCGCACTTTGTCGAAGGCCGATGACCGGCAATCGAGCTTCGCGTGAATGGCCCCGCAAAGGGGCGCACAACACACTCATCGAGCCGGAAACGCCCCCCGGACCGGCTCGCCAGAGGAGGAAATCACCATGTTCAAGAATGCCCCCATCGCTGCCGCCCTGCTTGGTCTGGCCCTGACCACCGCCCCGGCTCTCGCCGCCGAAAAGACCCAGGTCCGCGTCGAATACGCCGATCTCGACCTCACGACTCCCGAAGGCCAGCGCACGCTCGAACGCCGCCTTGACATCGCCGCGCGCGACGCTTGCGGAATGGATGAGCAGGCCACCGGTTCGCGCCTGGCGAGCCCCCGGGCACGCTCCTGCTACAAGCAGGCCACGGCCCGCGCGAAGGACGTGATGGCCACGGCCATCGACAATGCCAATTCAGACAGCCGCCTGGGCGGCTGACCCACCGGATTTTCACCGGATTTTCACCGGATTTTCCAGGTCCCATAAAAATAAACCCGGAAAAAACCTGGCGGGCCCTAGCGGCCCGCCATTTTCTTTACCGCGGGCAGATACGTGCGGCCGATCCGCAAGATCTCCCCATCCGCCGTTTCGACCGACCAGACGCCGAGCCCTTCGTGCTTGAGGCCGGACACATAGTCGCGGCGCACGATGCAGCTACGGTGAATGCGAATGAAGTGCTGCGGATCGAGCCGCTCTTCCAGACCCGTGATCGTCTGCAGCAAGAGGAAGCTCTGCCCATTCACATGCAGGCGCACATAGTCCCGCTCGGCATCGATGCGCTGAACGTCGCCTGCCGGCACGCGCACCAGTTCCGAACGGTGCGGCACCCAGAACTCCGCCAGCCACGGGCTCGAAACATCGGTCCGCTGGCCGCGGCGCGAGACGACACGGCTCACTGCCCGTTCAAGCCGGTCGGGCGCAACGGGCTTCAGGACATAGTCGATGGCATCGAGATCGAACGCTTCGACCGCGAATTCGTCATGCGCCGTCACGAAGATCACCGCAGGCGGGTTTTCCCAGCCCGAGAGTTGCCGGGCCACCGAAAGCCCGTCGGTTCCCGGCATCGTCAGGTCGAGCAGCAGGAGATCGGGAGTCAGGGCCTCGGCCAGCCGCAAGGCCGCCTCTCCGTCGCTGGCCGTGCCAACCACGGTAACGCCATCGATCCTGGCGCAAATGACCTGCATCCGCTCGACCGCCAGCGGTTCATCATCAACGATAAGCGCGCGCAATGCGCCGGTTTCCGGCTGTCCAGCCGACGGAATTTCAGACAAGGCCGCGCTCCAGTGGCATCCGCAGAACCGTTTCATAGCCGCCTTCCGGCCGTTTACCGGACGTCAGGGTCCCGGCCAGCCCGAAGCGCGCGCGCAAACGGTCGCGGACATTGTTGAGGCCGATGCCACAGCCTTCGGCCTTGGGGCCGCGGTCGGTGCCCGGACCATCGTCGCTGACGGCAATGACAAGCTGCCCGCCTTCACGGCGGGCCTTGATGGTCACTGTCACCGGCCGCTGGGTGGCCGCAACGGCATATTTGACCGAATTTTCGACGAGCGGCTGCAGGATCATGCCGGGCACCATCGCATTGACAGCTTCCGGGTCAATATCAATTCGCGTCAGCAATCGATTGGGAAAACGCACTGCCTCGATCGCGAAGTAGAGTTTCTGCAGTTCGATCTCGTCCACCAGCCGCAGATCATTCGTGGGATCGCCCGACAGCGTCCGGCGGTAGAACGTCGAAAGCGTCTGGATCATCTCCTCGGCGTCTTCCTGGCGCCCGGTCATGACCAGCGCGGAGAGCGAGTTGAGCGTGTTGAACAGGAAATGCGGATTGACCTGATAGCGCAAGGATCGCAGCTCGGCCGCCTCGGCGGCGCGCCGGTATTCGCCCTCGCGCCTCTCGGCCGCGCGCGCGTCCTCGGCCTTGGCCAGCGCGAAATAGAGCGCGGCCCAGGCCAGAACGAGGAAGTAGCGGCCAAATGTGGTGTCAGCCAGCGAAGCCCAACGGGCATAGACCAGGCCGTCTTTCCGAATCCCTGCGTGAATCGTGACGCCCGGTGCGAAGTCTTCCTTTACAGGCTGCGCCGCTGTCCCCGGCACGGCGTCAGGCAACGTATCGGAAGACGTGGGAACTGGCGGAGGAGCTGGAACGGACGGCGGCTTGGGCAAATCGACAAGGATATTGCCCGCCTCGTCCTGCATGATCCGCACTTTGCCATGATCGGGCCGGGCAGCGCCATTTTCATCCTGATAGCTGGTCGACAATTCAATGTCGGAAAAGATCACCGTGTTGATGAAGCTCAGCAGCAGCGCCAGCGGCAAGGCACCCACCAGAACGACAGCCAGCCGCACACCGTTCGATTTGCGGTCGAGCATCTGCAGCAACGGCCACACCGCTGCCATCACCAGCATCGAAAGAATGCAGATCGTCAGCCGGCGCGAGATGATCGGCCAGGCAAAGTCGAAGCCCATGAAGGCGCCGCGCATCGTCGCCACGATAAAGTAGCACGCCCACAGCGCCCCCAGCGACAGGAGCACCATGCGCGCGGGCACGCGCGGAGTGTCGGCAGCATCAGTCATAGACGTCCCGCTTAACGCGAAAGCGGGACGGCGCGCCAGCCTTCCGGTCGGCGCGCATCAGCCCTTCGTCGATCAGGACACCCGCCCTCAGGCGAGCAGGTGTTCCTTGGCGATCTTTTCCTGCCAGACCAGCGGCGCGAGCTGGTGGACGTTCTTGCCTTCCGCATCGACCGCGACCGTCACCGGCATGTCTTCCACGGTGAATTCGTAGATCGCTTCCATGCCCAGATCCTCGAAGCCGACGACCTTGGCTTCCTTGATCGCCCGCGCGACAAGGTAGGCGGCGCCGCCCACGGCCATGAGGTAAGCCGACTCGTGCTTGGCGATGGACTCGGTCGCCGCCGGGCCGCGCTCGGCCTTGCCGACGCAGGCGAGCAGGCCCTGCTCCAGCATCATGTCCATGAACTTGTCCATGCGCGTCGCGGTAGTCGGACCGGCGGGGCCGACGACTTCGTCGCGGACCGGATCGACCGGGCCGACGTAGTAGATCACGCGGCCCTTGAAATCGACCGGCAGCTCCTCGCCCTTGGCCAGCATGTCCTGGATGCGCTTGTGCGCGGCATCGCGGCCGGTGAGCATCTTGCCGTTGAGCAGCAGGCGGTCGCCCTGCTTCCAGCTCTTCACGTCCTCGGCCGTCAGCGTGTCGAGATCGACGCGGATCGCTTCCTTGCTCGGCTTCCACTCGACCTTCGGCCATTCGGCAAGGTTCGGCTTTTCGAGATACTTCGGCCCCGAGCCGTCAAGCGTGAAGTGCGCGTGGCGAGTCGCGGCGCAGTTCGGGATCATCGCCACCGGCTTGTTCGCCGCATGGCACGGCCAGTCGAGGATCTTGACGTCGAGGATCGTCGCAAGGCCGCCGAGCCCCTGGGCGCCGATGCCCATGGCGTTGACCTTGTCGAAGATCTCGATGCGCAGCGCCTCGATATCGTTCTGCGGCCCGCGCGCCTTGAGCTGGCCCATATCGATCGGGTCCATCAGGCTCTGCTTGGCCAGCTTCACGCAGTGCTCGGCGGTGCCGCCGATACCGATGCCCAGCATCCCCGGCGGGCACCAGCCGGCGCCCATCTGCGGCAGCATTTCGAGCACCCAGTCGACGATCGAGTCGCTGGGATTCATCATCTTGAACTTGGACTTGGCTTCCGAGCCGCCGCCCTTGGCCGCGACATCGACCGAAACCTTGCTGCCCGGAACCATCGAGACCGACAGCACCGAAGGCGTGTTGTCCTTGGTGTTGCGGCGGGTGAAGGCGGGATCGGCCAGCACCGAGGCGCGCAGCTTGTTTTCCTTGTTGCCGTAAGCGCGGCGCACGCCTTCATCGACCACTTCCTGCAAGCTGCGGTCGGATTCGAGGCGGCAGTTCTGGCCCCATTCGATGAAGACGTTGACGATGCCGGTGTCCTGGCAGATCGGGCGGTGCCCTTCGGCGCACATCCGGCTGTTGGTGAGAATCTGCGCGATCGCGTCCTTGGCGGCCGGCCCCTGCTCGGCCTCATAGGCCTCACCAAGCGCGCGGATGTAATCCATCGGGTGGTAGTAGCTGATGTATTGCAGGGCGTCGGCGACGCTTTCGATCAGGTCGTCTTCGCGGATAGTCACCATATCGGCCATGGATAATGCGCTCCAGGTTAAGCGGATCACGTGATTTCGCGCCGCCCCCATAGGCCGCAGGCAGTCCATCGTCAAAGTGCTTGAATGGATCGACGAAGGTATCGTCAAAGCCCTTGGCCTTGCTGGCGCCTTGGCCTAGAAGGCCCGCACAAATGCTGTCCTTGCGGAATATCGATACGCTCCTGCGTATCAGCCTCCCGCCTGCATGAGGGAATTGCACCAGATGACCTTGACCGAGGAACGGTCCGCCCCCGAAACCGAAACGGCCGCCATGGAACAGTCCAGCGCCCGTCACGCCATGATCGTCAGCCAGCTGCGCACCAGCGGCGTCAACGAACCCTGGGTCCTGTCAGCCATGGCCGCCGTCGCCCGTGAGCACTTCGTGCCCGAAGCGATGCGCGATGCCGCCTATATCGACCGGGCCATCCCGCTCGGTAACGGCCGCTTCCTGGCGGCGCCGCTCGTGCACGGCAAGATGCTGGCCGAGGCCGCCCCGACGAAGACCGACAAGGTCCTGCTCGTCGGTGACGGCGAAGGCTACCTTGCCACGCTGCTGCGTCCGCTGGCCGGTTCGCTCGATACCGTCGATCCTGCCGCCGCCGCGGGCATGACCGGCGAAGGCGGCTACTCGCTAGTCATCATCGACGGTGCAGTGGAAGAGCTTCCCGAAGCCATCGGCGCGCAGATGGCCGAAGGCGGCCGGATCGTGACCGGCCTGACCGTGCGCGGCGTCAGCCGTCTCGCCACCGGCTGCAAGACGGCTGGCACGGTCTCGCTGCTGCCGCTCGCGGAACTCGGCATCCCCGCCCTTCCCGAATTCGCGGCGCCGAAACGCTGGAGCTTCTAAGCGTGACCCGGTTCGCAAGTCGGGCCGGGTTGCTGGCCAGCGCCACTTTGTTCATCGCCACGGCCACGGCGCCCGCTCACGCAGACACTCTGCGCGAGGCACTGGTTCTCGCCTACCAGACCAACCCCTCGCTTCAGGCCGCCCGTGCCCAGCAGCGCGGCGTGGACGAGAATGTGCCGATTGCCCGCGCATCGGGCCTTCCCAGCGTCAGCACCGACGCCACGGTGATGAAGTACCTCGATGCCGGGCTCTATTCCGACACCGGACCGCACAAGACCCTGAGCGCCGGTGCGGACCTTACCGTCCCGGTCTATTCCGGCGGCGCGGTCCGCAACCGCATCGCCGCCGCGAAGATCCGCGTCACTGCCGGGCAGGCCGATTTGCGCGGCACGGAGAGCCAGGTCTTCTCGGCCGTGGTCGCCGCCTACATGGACGTGATCCGCGGCGAAGCGATCGTCGGGCTCAACCGCAAGAACGTCAGCGTCCTCAAGACCAACCTGCAGGCCACCAGCGACCGCTTCGAGATCGGCGACGTGACCCGCACCGACGTGGCGCAATCGCAGTCCCGTCTGGCCGTGGCCCAGAGCGATGCCCGCGCTGCCGAAGCCAACCTGGCCGCCGCGCGCGAAACCTATATCCAGCTGGTGGGCAAGGCGCCCGAAACCTTGGATTCGCCTCCGCCGCTGCCCAATCTCCCGGCAACGCCCGAAGAAGCCGTGCAGATCGCGCTGGACTCGAACCCTGACCTGATCGCCGCGCGCGAACGCTCGAAAGCCGCCGATCGGGATATTTCGACGGCCGGAGCCGGACGCCTGCCGCGCGTGAACCTGTTCTCGTCGGGCTCCTACACCGATTATCTCGGATCGGTGGACCGGCAGGTCTACAGCTATGACAGCTATCACACGGTCACTGCCGGCGTGTCGGTCTCGCTGCCAATCTTCCAGGGCGGCCTGCCGGCAGCCCAGCGCCGTCAGGCGCAGGCCTCGGCCTCGGCCGCGCTGGAAACCGAAATCGCGGCCGAGCGCAGCGTGATCGCGCAAGTGCGCTCCGCCTACAGTTCGTGGCTGGCCGCAAACGACGTGATCCGTTCCTCGAAAGTCGCAGTCGATGCCGCCGCGCTGAGCCTTGAGGGCGTGCGGGCCGAAAACTCGGTGGGCAACCGCACGATTCTCGACATTCTCAATGCCGAACAGGAATCGCTGAACGCCCAGGTCCAGCTGGTGACGGCGCAGCGCAATGCCTATGTCGCGGGCTTCAACCTGCTCGCCGCCATGGGCAAGGCCGAAGCGCGCGATCTCAATTTCGACAACGACATCCTCTACGATCCCGAGGTCAACTACAAACGCGTGCGCGGCAAGATCTTCGACTGGGCCGACGATCCGGCGCCCGTCGCAAAATCGACCCGCACCGTTGACACGCCGGTCCAGGACGGAGAGATTTCGGGAGAGCAGACGACGCCTTGATTCGGGGGCAGTCTGGTTGCGCCCGGCCGGGCCACGTAGGGGAATGTGGGAATGCGTCAGAACGGTGAGCCTTCGGTCGAGGAGATTCTCCAGTCGATCAAGCAGGTCATTGCCCGCGACAACCGCGCCGGCGCCCGCATCGAACGCCAGCGCCGCGCAACCGTGGGCGTGATCGAAGACGAACGCACCGCCGAAGAGGCTCCGGAAGATGACGACGTGCTCGAACTGGCCGAAACCGCGCAAGTCGAAATGGAATCCGAGGACGATGCCGAACCGGCGCTGATCGGCGATCAGGTGCGCAATTCCATGCGCGAATCGCTCGCCGCACTGGCCATGCTGTCCGAACCCGGCACGCCTCCCCAGATCGTCCGGTCGGGCGAAACCTCGCTCGAAGGGCTGACCCGCGAATTGTTGCGCCCGGCCCTGGCCGAGTGGCTGGACAAGAACCTGCCGCCGATGGTGGAGCGCCTGGTGGCTGCCGAGATCGCGCGAATCGTCGGCAAGAAGGGCTGACACGGCCCGTTTCGGGACTGGACCTGCAGGTTCACCCACCCTACTTCGCGGTTATGGCCAAACCCGATCCCGCGCTGCTCGATCTCTCGCGCTATCCGTTCACCTGCATGATCGAGCCCCGCTTCGGCGATCTCGATGTGAACATGCACGTCAACAACGTCGCAATGGCGGGCATCATCGAAGATGCCCGCGTGCGGTTCAGCCTTCGCACCGGCTACGCGGCGATGATGCCGGACATCGCCACGATGGTTGCCAGCATGGCGATCGAATATATCGGTGAGACCGGCTACCCGGACCCTGTCGAGGTAGGGTGTGCTCTCGAAGGCATCGGGCGGAGCAGCCAGCAGATCGTTCAGGTCGTCACGCAACACGGCAAGCCGCTGGTCTTCGCCCGCACCATCGTCGTCACCGTCGGCCCGGATGGCCCCTGCGCCCTGCCGGACGCCTTCGCAGTGGCGGCGGAACCGTGGATGCTGCGCCCATGACCGCTTCGGACAGGGAAATCGAACAGGCCCGCGAAGCACTGGCCAAGGCCGGCGGAGACGCGATCCAGCGTCACATCTTCATCTGCGCCGAACCGCAGAAAGGCGAATGCTGTTCTCCCGAAAAGGGGCAGGCTGCCTGGAAGTATCTGAAAAAGCGCCTCAAACAGCTCGGTCTCGACGGTGCGGGCGGTATCGCGCGAACCAAGGCGGACTGCCTGCGCATCTGCTTCGCAGGGCCCGTGGCCGTGGTCTGGCCGGACGGCGTCTGGTATCATTCCTGCACGGAAGAGGTGCTGGAAAAGATCATCCAGCAGCACCTGATCGGGGGAGAGCCCGTCGAGGAATACCGGCTCAGGCCCAAGCAGGACTGACCTTCCCCGCCTAGAGTGATTTCGAGGCAGGTGAAATCACCTGCCGGCTCGGAAATCACGGCAAACAAAGAATTTCCCAGAGTTGATTCGGTTCAATTTGAACCGGATCAACTCTGGGACCGGGAATCCTCGTCCTTGAGCGGGTCGACAATGCATTCGTCGTGTCCGGTGCCGCTCGACAGGAACACCAGCCCCATCAGCGCCGAGGTCAGCAGCATCGTGAAGCCGATGCCCAGCGCGGTCGCGATATAGAAGTGGATCGAGACCATCCCGTTGGAGCGGTAGAGCAGAATCACCGCCGCCGCGACCAGCCCCACGGTTGCCAGCATCATCCAGCGCATGATCCGCAGATAGCGGGCCCAGGCGTGCGCGGCCTTCTCGGGATCTTCGAGGGGAGAGGGGGGTATCATCGCGAGTCCATGTGAGGCCTTTGCCATCACCCCGCAAGGGGCTCGTGGCCGGTTGGGCGCGCTATCGGACAAAGTGGCGGACACAAGGCCGCTGTGATACTCTCGCAGGACCTGCCCTTCCGAGGGGCGGGTCCAAGCAAAACAGGGAGAGTCCGACAATGACCATTGGGCGCCTTATCGAAGGCCGCGACGCCGTTCTGACTTGCGATGTTTCCACCTCGGTGCGCGAAGCCGCCGGAATGCTGGCCGAACGCCGGATCGGCGCGCTGCCGGTCATGGAAAACGGCAAGATCGCCGGCATTTTCTCCGAACGTGACGTGATCTACCGCTTGCACGAGTTCGGGCCAGACATGCTGACCAAGCCGGTAGGCGAAGTCATGACCACGCCCCCCGTCACGGTCGATCCGGCGACTTCGGTCATGGCGGCCCTGTCGCTGATGACGCGGCGGCGCATCCGTCACCTTCCGGTCGTGGAAAATGGCCGGATGATCGCCTTCGTCTCGATCGGCGATCTCGTGAAGCACCGGATCGACAAGATCGAAACCGAAGCTGCCGCGATGCGGGACTACATTCAGACGGCCTGACGCCGCCTGGCTATAACGGAAAGCTGGTCCGCTCCCGGGTTGCCGCACGGGGCAGGGGCGCTTACATCCCGGGCATGGACCAGCAAAACCTCACGCTCAGCCCCTCCGCCGCCGCGCGCGTGGCGGCGATTGCCGAAAAGCAGGGAAAACCCGCGATCCTGCGCCTGTCGGTCGAAGGCGGGGGATGTTCGGGCTTTCAGTACAAGTTCGGCCTGGCCGATGCGCCGGAATCCGGTGACGCGATCGCCGAAACCGACGGCGTGCAGCTGGTGGTCGATCCGGTGAGTCTGGATCTCGTCAGCGGCTGCGTGGTGGACTTCGTCGAATCGCTGGGCGGCGCGGCCTTCCGGGTGGAAAACCCGAACGCCGCGGCAGGCTGCGGCTGCGGATCGAGCTTCTCGGTGTGAAAAAGGTCGCCTCGTTCAATATCAACGGCGTCAAGGCCCGCCTGCCCCGCCTGCTCGAATGGCTTGAGGAGACCCGCCCCTCGGTCGCCTGCCTGCAGGAAATCAAGTCGCAGGACGAAGGCTTCCCGATCGCCGAGTTCGAGAAGCTGGGCTACAAGGGCATCTGGCATGGCCAGAAAGGCTTCAACGGCGTTGCCATCCTGGCCGACGGGGAAGCGCCGGAGGAAATCCAGCGCGGGCTCGATGGAGAGCCGGAAGACGATCACTCGCGCTATCTCGAAGCCCAGGTCTTCGGTCTGCGCGTGGTGTGCATCTACCTGCCCAACGGCAATCCCGTGCCCGGCCCGAAGTTCGATTACAAACTGCGCTGGATGAGCCGCCTGCGCGATCGCATGGCGGCGATCCGGGCCGAGGAAGTGCCGGCCATCGTCACGGGCGACTTCAACGTCATTCCCACCGACCGCGATGTCTGGTCCCCGCAGGCCATGGCGGCCGATGCGCTGATGCAGCCGGAATCGCGCGATGCCTATTTCCGGCTTCTCGGCGATGGCTGGACCGATGCCATCGCCACGCACAACCCGCGCGGCGGCGTGTGGACCTACTGGGATTATCAGGCAGGCGCCTGGCAGCGCGATCACGGCTTTCGCATCGACCATGCGCTGCTCTCGCCCGAGCTGGCGGACCGGCTTGCCGCCTGCGGCGTCGACAAGGCCTATCGTGGCCGCGAAAAGGCCAGCGATCACGCCCCGGTCTGGGTCCAGCTCAGGGATTGAAAAACGGGCGGGAACTTCCGCAAGCCCCGCCCGTTTTCCTCAACGGTAAAAGATATGATTGTCGATCCGGCCGACCTTGGTGAGGCGCCAGTTCGGCGACACCCGGGCGGCGTGGAAGAACAAGGCGCCCTTGGCCGGGCTCTTCCAGCTGCCGTCGCGGGCAATCTGGGCAATGGCCACGGCCCGATGCCAGCCCGCCGAGTGCTCACGCACCGACGGCATCGCATGGCCGCGGACGAACGAGAATTGCGAGCGCTGCAGGACCACGCCGCAATAGCTGTCCGGAAAACGGTCTGAAGCGGCCCGGTTGACGATCACGCGGCCAACCGCAAGCTGGCCCTCCAGCGTTTCGCCCCGCGCTTCGAAATAGATCGCGCCGGCCAAGCAGCGCATTTCCCGGCTCAGAGTCTGCGGCATGGCCTGCTCGGCCACGAGTTCGGCCAGCGAATCCGCGTCGGGAAGCTCTTCAACGGCCTGTTGGGCAAGGGTGTCATCCGTTTCGCTCTCGCCGTCCCCGGAAGCGATGGCCTGTACGACCGGCTGGGAAACGAATGTCACGGCGGGTTCCTGTCTGGCCGGTGTCGGAATCATATCCGAAGCGGCCGCGCCCGAACCCTGGGCGCCAAACAAAGTGGCAAATACCGTAGCGGCAAGCGCCATCGCGCTGGCCCACTGAACTTTGGTTCGCATTACATCTTGATCAAATGCGGTGAACCCATCCGACACAGGCTGAAACGTGAAACCCCTTGGGCATCATGATCACGTTCGGGCCTGCCGATAGTCCCCCGTCTGCGTGCCAGCCGGAAAGCCGGAATGCTTCCCATGCCGCCTGCGCGTTTGCGAAGGCGCCCTTAGCTTGCAAAGCTTGCAAGTCAACTGGAAATCTTAATCAAGCCCGATGAACCGTTCACCCTGTGCGATGTCCAGCTCCACCACCCACAAGTCGCGATCCTGCTGGCTGCGACGCGTTAAATACTCGGAAAACTCTTGTTTATTTTCAGCATCTTGCGCCTTTACGCAACGCCACTGACGCGTGCCGTCCATCTCCGGCATACGCTCGTAAGCTCGTGAGTTTTCGCCTTTTTCCGTGATCACGACCATGATCGTCCCGGCGTCGCGCTCGCCTTTGTTAACCACCATGGCAAACCCGCCGGCAACTTCCACCGCCCGGATCAGCGCCGAGACTTCGAGGTGAGCGGGAAGCCGCGCATCCATGATCAGGACGCGGCCATAGGCCCGGAATAGCCCGGCAGGCTGGACAGGGCGATCCGCGAGCGCATGAACGTGCCGGTCCCGCGCCCGACTTCATCGCCTTCCTCATCGACCAGCCGCGATTCGGCTACAAGCACGCGCCGGCGGCCGCTGACCCAGCGCCCTTCCGCCACGACCGTGCCGCCCTTGATCGGCTTGCTGAGATGCAGGTTGAAGGACGTCGTCAGCAGGAACCGGTCCGTCACCAGCGTATTGGCCGCATAGAAAGCGGCATCGTCGAGCATCTTGAAATAGATCGTGCCGTGCGCCGCACCGGCAGCATGGAAGCAATCGGGCTCCACGAGGAACGTGATGCGCGACAGGCCTTCGCCCATGATCTCAAGCGAGGAACGGAACATCCGGTTGATCGGCGCGGAGGCATAGAGCCCCTCCAGCGCGCGCCAGTGCAGGCTGGCTCCGGAGTCCTCCGGGGAATCCTCCGGCACCGCGCCTGGCGTCATGTCAGGCGGCATCGCGATCGATGACGTTGCACAGCAGGCTGTAGAGCGCCTCGGAACCGGGCGCCTCCAGCAGGGCCTCATGCATCCGCTCGTCGCGCATCATGCGCGAAATCGCGGCAAGGGCATGGAGATGCGTGGCGCCGGCACCTTCGGGAGACAGCAGGCCGAAGACGAGATCGACCGGCATACCATCGGCGGAATCGAATTCCACCGGCGCTTCAAGGCGTATGAAAGCGGCAACCGGACGGCCAAGGCCGGAAATGCGGGCGTGCGGAATGGCAATCCGGCGCCCGAAGCCGGTACTGCCGAGCTCCTCGCGCTCGACAATGCGTTCCAGAACTTTGTCGCGGTCCAAATCATAGACCTCGGCAAACAGTGCCGCGAGCTGTCCCAGAATGATGTCCTTGCTGTCCGCACTCGCCGTAATCACGGCTTCGGGCAGCAGTGTGAAAAGACCACTCATTTCAAATCTAATTCTAGGCTTAGACTGGTTTCCAATTGATGCACGCCCCCAACCCCCGGTAAAACCGGGGGTTTTTCTTCCTCTCCTACGATCAGAAGTATGTCATGCCGCAACGGGCATCAGTGCGGTTCGACCCAGCCGATCGAACCGTCGCCGCGGCGGTAAACCATATTATGCCGGCCAGTGCCAGCGTTTTTGAAGAAAAGCGCCGTGGTATTCCGCAAGTCGAGCATCATGACCGCGTCCGAAACAGTGGCCTCCGGAACGTCCACCCGCGTTTCCGCAATGACGACCGGGGCATCGACCTCGATCTCGTCGTCGTGCTCGGTCGGGGTTTCCTCAAAGATGGTATAGGCCGCTTCCTCATAGGCGGAATCTTCCACCGACATCGCATGAACGGCCTGCTCATGACGATCTTTGAGGCGGCGCTTGTAGCGGCGCAGCTGCTTGTCGATCTTCTCGGCCGCCTGATCGAGCGCGAGATGAGCGTCCTGAGCCATGCCGGTGCCCTTGAGCACGAGATTCTGCATGACATGCATGATGATGTCGCAGCGGAACGCGCCCGCCGGCGCGCGCCCGAACGTCACATGCGAAGACAGGGCCTTGTTGAAATACTTCTCGATAATCGACGTCAGTCGCTCGCTGGCGTGGATCTGGAGGGCTTCACCAGTGTCGATCTGATGGCCGGAGACGCGAATGTCCATGAGCGATTTCTCCTCGTACTAGTTGTTCTATTCACCCCAGAGCGGGGTATCGACCGACTTGAGGAATTCCGCATGTGCGACCCTTTCCTCTTCGGTGGGCGCGTGGGGACGCGCCTGACGATAAATACGGTCTTTTTTTGTGAAGACTTTGATTTCCGTCACGATTTCGGTGTTTTCTGCAACCAGCTCCAAACCGATCTGACGGCCGCCGCGCAACTCGACATAGACTTGCGCGAGCAGCTCGGAGTCCAGCAGGGCTCCGTGCTTGGTGCGGTGGCTGCGATCGATGCCATAGCGGGTGCACAAGGCGTCCAGCGAAAGCTTCGCGCCCGGATGGCGCACTTTGGCCAGCGCCACGGTATCGACCATGCGATCCCGGCTGACTTCGGGCAATCCGCAGAGCTTCAGCTCGGCATTGATGAAGTTGAAGTCGAAGCCCGCGTTGTGCGCGACCATCGGGCTGTCCTCGATGAAATCGAGAAACGCCTGCGCGCATTCGGAAAACAGCGGCTTGTCCGCCAGGAAGGCTTCCGACAGCCCGTGCACCGCCTCGGCTTCGGCCGGCATCGAACGTTCGGGATTGAAATAGGCGTGGTAGGTGCGGCCGGTCATCACCCGGTTGACCATTTCGATGCAGCCGATTTCCACCATTCGGTCCCCGTTCTTGGGGTCGAAACCGGTCGTTTCGGTATCGAAGATGATCTCTCGCATCTCTACCCATATCTGCCTGCATCGGCCCCTGTGCAAGAGCCTGCTGGCGATTATTCTGCTCGTTCCAGCGCCTTTACGATACCGGCCACCTGTTGCCGGGTCTCATCCAGTGCGCCGCCGGTATCGATGACGAAATCGGCCCGAGCCCGCTTTTCCGCATCGGGCACCTGAAGTGCCAGAATCCGTTCGAATTTTTCCGCGGTCATGCCGGGCCGGGACAAGACCCGCTCGCGCTGCAGCGCCGTCGGAGCAGACACCACAGCCACGGCATCGAGCCCTTCATGACCACCTTTTTCATAGAGCAAGGGAATGTCGAAAACGATGAGCGGCGCCTGCGCGTTTTCCCGCAGAAACGCTCCGCGCATCGCGGCAACCGCCGGGTGGACGATTCCTTCGAGTCGCGCGAGTTCTTCCCGGTCACCGAAAACAGCCGCGCCGAGTTTCTGCCGGTCGACACCGTCAGGCCCGGTCGTACCCGGAAAAGCCGCCTCGATTGCCCCCAGCAAAGCGCCGCCCGGACCCTGCAGTTCGTGAACCGCCGCGTCCGCGTCGAACACCGGAACCCCCAGCTCGCGCAACATGCCCGCGACTGTGGACTTGCCCATGCCGATCGAGCCGGTGAGGCCGACGACTTTCTGGCCCGTCATGACAGGATCAGCTTTCTCAATGCCTCGTCATGCTGGCGCGGGGGTTTCTGCCCGAAGAAATGCGCAAAGGCGATGTCCGCCTGCCCGATCAGCATCGACAGGCCATCAACCGTGGCAAAGCCCGCCCTGCGGGCCGCCTGGAGAAAGGCCGTGTCGAGCGGACTCGTCACGATATCATAGACCACGCTGCCCGGCGGCGCATGGCTGAAATCGAACATGAGCGGCGGCTGCCCGGTCATGCCGAGCGGGCTGGCATTGACGATCAGGTCGAAACAGTGCGCGCGGTCATCGAACGCGAAATCGGTGGGATCGCAGAAATGCGCCAGATCGATGGCGTGATGATCCGTGCCCGGCGCCAGTTCGTCAAGCATCGCGCGTGCCTTGCCAGGATCACGGCCCGCCAGCACGATCACGAATTTCTCCTGCGCCAGCGCGGCAACGATGGCCCGCGCTGCGCCGCCGGTGCCCAGAACGCGGGCCATGCGGAACAGATGGGTCTTGTCCAGCTCGCGCTGCAAGGGTTCGAGGAAACCGGGAGCATCGGTGTTGTATCCGGTCAGCGTTCCGTCGACTTCACGCACCACCGTGTTGACCGCGCCGATCCGGGCTGCAAGCGGATCGAGCCGGTCGAGCAGGGGAACGATCGCCAGCTTGTGCGGCATGGTAACATTGCACCCGCGCCAGTCCGGATCGGAGCGCCGTGCCGCCAGATATTCGGCAAGCCCATCCAGTTTGACCAGACAATGATCGTAACGCCCCGCCATTCCCAGCTTTTCCAGCCAGAAGTTATGGATTGCCGGACTCTTCGACTGGGCAATCGGATCGCCGATCACTTCGGCATAAGGCCTATTCACAGAAGGCGTGCTCACCGGGGCATCACTCCCATCTTGCGAAGGGCCGCCTGCACCGTGAGCAGCGGCATACCCAGGATCGTGAAGTAATCGCCCTCGATCGCCTCGAACAGCTGTACCCCGCGTCCTTCGATGCGGAACACGCCCACGCATCCGGCCACTTCGGGCCATTCGGCCTCCAGATAGCTCTCGATGAAAGCATCGGACAGATCCGCGACATGCAACCGGGCCAGTGCCGGTTCAGCCCAGAGGACTTCGCCATCGCGCACCAGCGCTGCCGCGCTGTGCAGTTCCATCACCTTGCCGGAAAAGAACCGCAGATGTTCGGCGGCCTGGTCGCGCGATGCCGGCTTGTCGAAGCGGCGGCCGCCGCAGGAGACCAGCGAGTCACTGCCCAGCACGATCTCGCCCGGTGCAAAAACCGCCAGGGCCTTGGTCCTGGCAAGTTCGAGCGCGATCACGGAAGCCGGTGCTTCGCCCAGCCCCACTTCGATGCTGCGTTCATCGATATTGGCCGGTTGCGCGCGAAACGGAATGCCGGCGGCTTCCAGCATGGCGCGGCGCGAGGCGCTTTGAGAGGCAAGAACAATCATGGACGTCATTTTCCGGTAGAACGTGTCAAATCGGCTTCAATCAAATGGGCTTGGGCCCGACCTGCCCCTGCGTGCCGGCCGCGCGGCGCTCGTTGTACAGATTGATGATGGCCGCGGCGGTTTCCTCGATCGAGCGGCGGGTCACGTCGATCACTGGCCAGGAGTTGTCCGCGAACATCCGCCGCGCATATTTGAGTTCGCTTTCGACCTTGTCGGACTGCACATAGTCCGTATCGGGCGACTGGCTGAGCGACAGCAGACGGTTGCGGCGAACCTGGATCAGCCGTTCGGGCGCTGTCGTCAGCCCCACCACCATCGGACGTTTGAGACCGAACAGCGCAGACGGCGGCGGACTTTCCACAACGATCGGAATGTTCGCGACCTTGTAGCCGCGATTGGCAAGATAGATGCTGGTCGGCGTCTTGCTGGTGCGCGACACGCCGGCCAGGATGATATCCGCATCCTCCCATTCCTCCCACGCAATCCCGTCGTCATGGGCAATGGTGAACTGGATGGCATCGACCCGTGCGAAATAGGCATCGTCGAGCCGGTGCTGGCGGCCGGGACGGCCCTTGGCCTCCTGCCCGAGCAGCGCTTCGAGCGCATCGGTCACGCCATCGAGCACGGCAATCGCCGGCAAGCCCAGGGCCTGGCAGCGCTCTTCCAGCCGCCCGCGTGTTTCCTCGTTCACCAGCGTGTAGAAAACGAGTCCGGGATGCGATGCGATTTCCCCCATGATCCGGTCGAGATGCTGCTGCGAGCGCACCATCGGCCAGAAGTGGCGCAATACGTCGGAATCGTCGAACTGGGCCAGCGCGGCCTTGGCTATCATCTCCAGCGTTTCGCCGGTGGAATCCGAAAGGAGATGCAGGTGAAATCGCGCCATAAGGTGGGGTCTGGACCGCTTGTGGATATCTTGCGGCATAAACCACGGGAGCAATCCGGTGACAACTCATGGACAACTCGCGGAGGGGATTTCCTGCCCATTATCAGGATTCCACAAGCGCGATTATGGACAGGCCCAAGACACATTCCACACCCTGTGGACAAGGCGAACAACCTTTTCTTGACCGCGCTGAGCCTGAGAGTCGGTTGCCGCACTTCACCCTGTTCAATCCGGGACAAATCGGGCAAGGCGCGGTCATCCCCGATATCCACAGGGCCAACAGACTCCATCAATCCTTTTATAAATTATCTATTATTTTTTTGATTGGACCCGAAACGCGATGCCCGGCCTCCTCCTGAACACGCTACGTGGCGAAAATGCTGATAAGCGACCCATCTGGCTGATGCGCCAGGCCGGGCGCTATCTTCCCGAATACCGGGCTCTCAGGGCAGAGAAAGGCGGCTTCCTTGCGCTGGTCTACGATACGGACGCAGCCGCCGAGATCACCCTGCAGCCGGTTCGCCGTTTCGGCTTCGACGGGGCGATCCTGTTTTCCGACATCTTGATCGTTCCCTATGCGATGGGGCAGGACCTGCAGTTCCTCGCAGGCGAAGGGCCGAAGTTGTCCCCAAGGCTGGTCGACCATGCCCTGGCCGGACTGACGGCCGTGCCGGAACGGCTCTCCCCGATCTACGAAACGGTCCGGAAAGTGCGCTCTTCGCTGGCTGTGGACAAAACCATGCTGGGGTTCGCGGGGTCTCCCTGGACAGTCGCGACCTACATGGTCGCAGGCGAGGGCAGCCGTGACCAGCACGAGACACGCGCGATGGCCTATCGCGATCCGGAGGCCTTCGGAGCCATCATCGAAAGCGTGATTGCAGTGACGGTGGACTATCTCAGCGGTCAGATCGAAGCCGGGGCCGAAGCGGTTCAGCTTTTCGATTCCTGGGCCGGCAGCCTTGCCCCCGCGCAGTTCGAGAAGTGGGTTATCGCGCCCAACGCCGCGATCGTATCCGCCCTGAAGGAACGCCATCCGCAAGTGCCGGTCATCGGTTTCCCCAAAGGCTCGGGCGAGAAACTGGCGGCTTATGCCCGCGAAACCGGCGTCGATGCGGTGGGTGTGGATGAAACCGTCGATCCGCTCTGGGCGGCCGAAGCGCTGCCGGAGGGTTTGCCGGTACAGGGCAATCTCGATCCGCTCCTGTTACTGTCGGGCGGGGACGAACTGGACGAACAGGCGCGGCGCGTGCTTGATGCCTTTGCCGGGCGTCCCCACGTGTTCAATCTCGGCCACGGCATCGGCCAGCATACGCCGATTGAAAACGTCGAGCGTCTTCTGGCAACGGTGCGGGCCTGGGAACGCTGAATCGAAACGGGTATCGAGCCGCACACGAAACCACAGACTAAATCACAAACAGGGGCAAACCGGCGCCGGGGGCGGGCGCCTATAGGGTGACCTCATGGAGCAGATCTTGCTGACGACCTATCTCTGGCTGAAGGCCGGGCACATCATCTTCGTGATCTTCTGGATGGCCGGCCTGTTCATGCTGCCGCGCTATTTCGTCTATCACCAGGAAGCAGAGCCGGGTTCTGCCGAGGAAGCGCGCTGGATCGACCGCGAGGCCAAGCTGCGCAAGATCATCCTGACGCCCTCGCTGATCATGGTCTGGATCTTCGGCGTGGCGCTGGCCACGGCGATGAACTTCTGGAGCGAACCCTGGCTTCACGCCAAGCTGCTCTTCGTACTGGGCCTTACCGCCTATCATGGCTGGCTGGTTGGTTATGCCAAGAAGCTGGCGAAGGGCCAGCGCCCGCTGACAGGCAAGAAGCTGCGGATGCTCAACGAGATCCCGGGGCTTGCCGCAGCGGTGATCGTGGTTCTTGTCGTCGTCAAACCGTTCTGAGGTATTGCCCGGATGATCGCCCTTCTTGCCTCGGCGTTTTCGCTAATGCAGCAGGCGGGTAAAGGCGAGGCTCCCGGCGGCAAGTGACGCGAACCGGCGTGCGCGGTATCCGGTTTGACAGATGATCCGTTGACCGCGAGGCTCTCAGCGCTTATCTAAACGGGGTTCCGGCAACGGGGCGGCGAGCCCTTTTCGCATGCCCGGATCTGCTTTCCCCAAGCCCATCGATCCGCCGGCCGACACTATCTTTCCATTCGGAATCCAACAAAATGCACCTGAAAGAACTCAAGAAAAAGAACGCGGCCGAACTGGTCGAAATGGCAGAGGAACTGGGCGTCGAAGGCGCCTCCACCATGCGCCGGCAGGACCTGATGTTCGGCATCCTCAAGGAAGTGGCCGAGGACGGTGAGGAAATCATCGGCCAGGGCACGATCGAGGTTCTGCCCGACGGCTTCGGCTTCCTGCGCAGCCCCGAGGCGAACTACCTCGCCGGTCCCGACGATATCTACGTCTCGCCCAACCAGGTCCGCAAATGGGGCCTGCGCACCGGCGATACGGTCGAAGGCGAGATTCGCGCGCCCAAGGACGGCGAGCGCTATTTCGCCATCACCAAGCTGATGAGCGTCAATTTCGACAATCCCGACGTGGTGCGCCACCGCGTCAATTTCGACAACCTGACGCCGCTCTATCCCGATCAGCGCCTCAAGCTCGACAGCCTCGATCCCACGGTCAAGGACAAGTCGGCTCGCGTGATCGATCTCATTTCGCCGCAGGGCAAGGGCCAGCGCGCCCTGATCGTGGCGCCGCCGCGTACCGGTAAGACGGTGCTGCTGCAGAACATCGCCAAGGCGATCACCGACAACCATCCGGAAGTCTTCCTTCTCGTGCTGCTCGTCGACGAGCGCCCGGAGGAAGTCACCGACATGCAGCGCTCGGTGAAGGGCGAGGTCATCTCCTCGACTTTCGACGAGCCCGCGCAGCGCCACGTCCAGGTTGCCGAAATGGTGATTGAGAAAGCCAAGCGTCTCGTCGAGCATAAGCGCGACGTCGTCATCCTGCTGGACTCGATCACGCGTCTGGGCCGCGCCTACAACACCGTGGTGCCGAGTTCGGGCAAGGTCCTGACCGGCGGTGTCGATGCCAATGCCCTGCAGCGCCCGAAGCGCTTCTTCGGCGCCGCGCGCAACATCGAGGAAGGCGGTTCGCTGTCGATCATCGCCACCGCGCTGATCGATACCGGCAGCCGCATGGACGAAGTCATCTTCGAAGAGTTCAAGGGCACCGGTAACTCGGAAATCGTCCTCGATCGCAAGGTGGCCGACAAGCGCATCTTCCCGGCGCTCGATGTGGGCAAGTCCGGCACCCGCAAGGAAGAGCTGCTGGTTCCCAAGGACCAGCTCTCGAAGATGTGGGTCCTGCGCCGCATTCTCATGCAGATGGGCACGGTCGACGCGATGGAATTCCTTCTCGACAAGATGAAGGATTCCAAGACCAACGAAGACTTCTTCGCGACGATGAATCAGTAAGCGGGGTATTTCGGTTTGATCACCCTAGGAATGCTGGCGGTCGCGGTCTCCGTGGGTGGTCCGGCCGAAATCCTGCAGCACATCGCCGCCGATTTCTCGAACATCACCGAGCCAGCCGCGCTGGCCGCTTTCGGTCAGGTCCTGATGATCGACCTCCTGCTCGCCGGGGACAATGCGATTGTCGTCGGCGCGCTGGCGGCGGGCCTGCCGGCAGCGCAGCGCAAGAAAGTCATCCTGATCGGTATCGGCGCCGCGCTGGTGCTGCGTATCGCTTTTGCCCTCGCTGTCACCTGGCTGCTGGGCATTGTCGGCCTGATCTTCGCGGGTGGACTGCTGCTGTTGTGGGTCGCCTGGAAATTCTGGCGCGAACTGCATCACGGCGGTGAAAGTGCAGGTTCGCCGGAGATCGAAGGCGACGAAGAGAGCGGCTTGCGCGCGGCCAGAAGCTTTGCCGGTGCGGCCTGGGCCGTGGCCGTGGCCGACGTATCGATGAGCCTCGACAATGTTCTCGCCGTGGCCGGTGCCGCTCGTGCCCATCCCGGCATTCTGATCGTCGGCCTGCTGCTGTCGGTAATCCTGATGGGCGTGGCGGCGAATTTCATCGCCAAGTACATCGAGCGTTACCGCTGGATTGCCTATGTGGGCCTGTGCGTGATCCTCTATGTCGCGGTGAAGATGATCTACGAAGGCTGGATCGACCCGCACCTCGGCGTGTCGACGCTGTTCTGACAAAAAGGGCCGGAGAGTTTCCCACTCTCCGGCCCTTTTTGTTACTTCACCGGTTGCAGCTTCACCCGCTTGTCCGGGACCACTTTGACTCGCTTGTCGGGCACCACTTTGGGGCGCTTGGGAATGATCCGGCGGGCCGGGCGGACCGGCACGTCTTCATAGACGTATTCGATCGTTTCGGTGCAGTGCGGCTTGGGCTGCGCCACCGGGACCATCATCATCGGAACCATCATCACCGGCTGGGCCATGCAGCATCCCTGTGCGGGGTAGCTGTAGGCGGGATAGTATCCCTGCGGGTAGCCGTAGCCATATCCGTACCCCGGACCATAGCCATAGCCATAGCCATAGCCATAGCCATAACCGGGATAGGCGCCTCCGCCATGAGTGTAGCGGGCGTAGTAATCGTCGAGATAGGCTTCGCACTCGTCGCGGTTGCGGCCCGCATCCTCGGCCTTGTCGATGGCGGCGCCAGCCACCGCGCCGACGGCGGCACCGGCAAGGGTGCCTGCCGTGCGGTGATGCCTGCCGGCAATGCGGTTGCCGGCGACCGCACCCACCACGCCACCAATGACCGCGCCGCCGATACCGGAATCGCGGGCTGACACGCGGCGGCGGCAATCGGCCAGCCAGGCATCGCGCGCCGCCGGATCGTATCCGCCATAGCGGGGGCCGCCGGGATAAGGCGCGGGGGCATCACGCGGATCGGGCGGCGGAGGCGGACCGTCCTGCGCGAGAGCGGGACTGGCGAGGAGAGTCAGCGCTGTGGCAGCAGCCGTAAGACAGAGACGCATCGGGAATGCCCTTTCGCGAGAACCGGATGGTTAGATCTGTTAGTTAACGCGAAATTTAGCATCGGAATCCGCACAAAACCAAGTCTCTTGCCGATTTGCATGATTCCCTGTCCCGATTCGGCGCAGTTCCGTCAGATCGCGCGGGCAGCGACTTGTGCGACGGATTGCATCCCGGCGGCGTCTTCCTCGTCGAACCGGCCGGGTGCCGGGCTGTCGAGGTCGATCACGGCAATCACCCGGCCGTCCACGGTCACGGGCACCACCAGCTCGGACCGGCTGTCCGCGTCGCAGGCAATGTGGCCGGGAAAGGCATGGACATCGGGCACGACTTGCGTCGTCCCCGATGCCGCCGCGGTTCCGCAAACGCCCACGCCAAAGGGAATGCGGATGCAGGCAGGCTTGCCGATGAAAGGTCCCAGAACCAGTTCATCCCCGCCTGAACCTGGAAGCACCCGGTAAAATCCGGCCCAGTTGAGGTCCGGCACGAACTGCCAGATGGCGGCGGCGAGGTTCGCCATGTTGGCAACGGGATCACACTCGCCTTCCACCAGGGCCTGGGCAGCCGCGGCGAGGGCGCTGTAGAGTTCGGGCTTGGGGAGATCGTGTTGGCCAAGTCCGTCTGGGGGGGTAAAGTCGTACATGGGCAGCGCGTTAGCGCAACTCGCGGTTGCCGCCTAGGCGCGGCAGGCCTATCTCGTGGCCATGCGCTCGATCCTCAAGAAGGCCGCCCTGGTCCTGCTCGTCCTTGTCCTCGCTGTTGCGGGGGTGATTGGCTGGGCTCAGTATTCCAACACCTCGGACCTGCCGAGCGATGCCACAGCGGGCAAGGATCCCAAACTGGTCGAGCCCGATCCGCAATGGATTCCCAGTCTGGGGCTGGTGAAACCGGTCGGCTGGGCCAAGGATGAGGCGCCCAAGGCCGCCGATGGCCTTGCCGTGGCCCGTTTTGCCGAAGGGCTCGATCATCCGCGCACGATGCTCACGCTGCCCAATGGCGATGTCCTTGTCGCGGAAACCAATGCGCCTGCCGGGGACAAGCCGAAAGGGCTTTGGGGGCTGGCGACGCGCTGGGCGATGGACAAGGTGGGGGCCGGCGTGGCGTCGCCCGACAAGATCGTGCTGCTGCGCGATTCGAACGGCGATGGCGTGGCCGACCAGCGGTTTGATTTCCGCACGGCCGATATGCACTCGCCCTCGGGCATGGCCTACCGGGACGGTACGCTCTATATCGCCAACCACGACTCCATTCTCGAATTCCCCTTCCAGCCTGGCGCGACCAGGCTGGAAGGTCCGGCGAAGAAGCTGATGGACCTGTGGCCCGGCGGCAATCACTGGATGCGCAACCTGTTGCTGAGCCAGGACGGCAAGCACCTGTACGTCGCGGTCGGTTCGGCCACCAACATCGCCGACAATGGCATGGCCGAAGAGGCGGGGCGCGCGGCGATCTGGGAAGTGGATACCGAAACCGGGCGGCGGCGCCAGTTCGCGGCCGGGATGCGCAATCCCAATGGTCTCGACTGGAATCCGATGACCGGCGAAATGTGGGCCACGGTGCAGGAGCGCGACATGCTCGGCCCCGATCTGGTGCCTGACTACTTCACCAACGTGCCGGTCGGCGTGCAGTACGGCTGGCCCTGGGTCTACTGGAAGAACACGTTCGACGATCGCGTCCAGTGGCCGATGCAGACGTACATGATCGAATATACCCGCAAGCCTGAATACGCGATGGGCGCGCATACGGCGGTGCTGGGCATGACCTTCGACAAGGGCGGCACGCGTCTGGGCAAGGCGTTCCAGAACGGCGCTTTCATTGCCCGCCACGGCTCATGGAACCGCCGTCCGCCGGTCGGTTACGATGTCGTCTTCATTCCTTTCGACGACCACGGCAATCCCAAGAACGTGAAGCCGCAGCCGGTGCTGACCGGGTTCCTGATCGACCATGGCAAGACTCACGGCCGGCCGACCTGGGTGGCCTGGGACAAGACCGGCGCGCTGCTGGTGAGCGATGACACCGCCGGGATCATCTGGCGCGTCGAAAAACCGGGTGCCGAGCCGTCTCCGGAGATCAAGCCGGTCGTGACCGAGCACATGAAGCCGCTCAAGGAAATCAAGGACCCGACGCTGCCGAATATCCAGGGCGAGATGGAAGCCGGTTTCACGGCCGGGAAGGACAAGCTGCTGCCCTAAGGGGGCTGCGTAACACCGGATCATTTCCGTTCGTGCCGAGCGAAGCCGGGACACGTGGGCCCGGTGTTAGAGTGGTGGTATCCAGGTCCGCCCTATATTTATTCGTCACCCACGCGAAGGCGGGGGGCCCGCTGCTATTTTCTACCTTACGCAGCTATAAGCGGGATCCCCGCCTTCGCGGGGATGACGAAGAACAGGGCTGTGAACTTTTGCTTCGAACGACAGGAGTGGAATTCAGAAGCGCGGTGGGCCTGACCAGATCAAATGACCTTGCCCGCGCGCCCGGCCAGTTCGTTGACATATTGCCAGGCCACGCGTCCGGAGCGGGCGCCGCGGCGGCGGGACCATTCCAGTGCGTCGGCAGCTTCCCATTCCAGGCCGAATTCGCGCGCGTAGCCGCCGATGATCGCCAGATAGGCGTCCTGATCGCAATTGTGGAAGCCGATCGAAAGGCCGAAACGGTCGGCCAGGGCCAGACGGTCGTCGACGACATCGCGCGGGTTGATCGGATCGTCCTGCTCCGACATCGAACGCGCCACGATCGCGCGGCGGTTCGACGTGACGGCAAGCCGCACATTGGCCGGGCGCGCTTCCACCCCGCCTTCGAGCCACGAGCGCAGCAGGCGCGGACCGGAGCCGTCATCCTCTTCGAAGCCGAGATCGTCGATGAAGACGAGGAAGCAGCGGTCGATCTTGCCCAGCGTTGCGAACAGCGCCGTTACGCCCGAGAGCGCTTCCTGCGCCACCTGAACGAGCGCAATGCTGCCGGGATGCGCATTCTGGGCCGCGCGGATCGCGGCGCGCAGCACCGCCGACTTGCCCATGCCGCGTGATCCCCACAGCAGCATGTCGTGCGCGGCATGGCCGGCGGCGAGGCGCTCGACATTGGTAACGACGCGTTCCTTCTGCGTATCGATTCCGCGCAGCAGGTCCAGCGCCGGGGCATCGAGCCGCTGGACGGCCCGGGCCGCGCTGCCGGTCCAGACATAGGCAGGATGCGCCAGCCAGTCGCACGGCGGCGCGGGCGGCGGTGCCAGCCGGTCGAGGGCGTCGGCAATACGGGAGAGGAGCAGGCCGTGATCGGACAGGGAGGAACTCATTCGCGCGCTTTTCCTTGGCATTCTTCGCGCGCGGCTATAGCGGCGGGTCATGGATTAC
>NZ_BCTX01000001.1 GCF_001590985.1 Novosphingobium naphthalenivorans NBRC 102051 | reverse complement strand
CTAGCCCATCAGTCCTCGATATTCGGGCCCAGGGCCGGGTCCAGATCGCGCGGGCGGACCAGATGGACCAGCTTGCCGCAGTTCTCCTCGATGTCGGACCAGTGGTCGATATCGAGCTGGAGCACGGCATAGGCCGCGGTCGGGAACTTGTCTTCCACGATGTCGCGCAAGGGGCTGCTGCCGTCGTCGGGCACCAGATCGAAGATCAGATCCTCAAGGCCGGGATTGTGGCCGACCAGTATGATCGAGGCCGGATCGCCTTCCTGTTCGCGCAGCACGTCCATGAGTGCGGCCGAATTGGCGAGGTAGATGCGGCGGTCCCAGGTGATGGGCGGCGTTTCGCCCGCCGCTTCTCCGGCCAGTTCGATCGTCTGGGTCACGCGCACCGCCGGGGAGGCGAGAACGCGCTTCCAGCCCACGGCATGATCGCGGATATGCTCGCCCATGACCGCTGCGCCTTTCCGGCCACGCTTGTTCAGCGGACGGTCAAAGTCACGCAGGCGCGCGTCGTTCCAGTCCGATTTCGCGTGGCGGAAAATTCCCAGGGTCTTCATTCGGACGGGCAACTCTCGGGTGCGGCACTTCAACAGCGAGGTGTCATGAGCGGCCGGCGTTTTCACCTTCCGGCGTGGTTTCCCCTGAAGCATGGCTGGACACGCGATGTAAAGCCTCCTCCAGAGAAATCCGCCGGACAGGCGTGCCTGCGGGAAAGGCGCTGAGCAGGCGGGAGGGAAAGGCAGAGGAGAGAACGACGAAATAGCCGTGATCCTGGCGGCTGCGGATCAGGCGTCCGAAAGCCTGCGCCAGCCGGGCGCGGATGATCGAATCGTCGTAGGCGGACCCGCCGCCGGCCATGCGCCGGGCGCGGTGGAGGATCGAGGGGCGCGGCCAGGGCACTTGCTCCATCACCACCAGCCGCAGCGAGTGGCCGGGCACGTCGACGCCGTCGCGCAAGGCATCGGTGCCGAGCAGCGAGGCGGCGGGATCGTCTCGGAAAATATCGACCAGAGTGCCGGTGTCGATCGGGTCGACATGCTGGGCATAGAGCGGCAGGCCGGCGCGGGCGAGGCGGTCGGCGATGCGGCCGTGCACTGCGCGCAGACGGCGGATCGCGGTGAACAGCCCCAGCGCGCCGCCCTTCGATGCCTCGATCAGCCGGGCATAGGCTGCGGCAAGCGCCGGAATATCGCCCTTTGGCACATCGGTGACGATCAGCACTTCGGCCTGGGCGGCATAGTCGAACGGACTTTCCTGCGCGGTCAGCCGGGGAACGACGCCGATGTGTTCCGCGCCCGAGCGGGCCACGGCCTTGGCCCAGTCTTCGCCGTCGCGCAGGGTCGCCGAGGTCATGATGACACCGTGCGCGGGTTCGAGCACGACGCTGGCGAAAGGCTTCATGGGGTCGAGCCAATGGCGGTGGATGCCGATATCGAACTCGCGCGCTTCCGATCGCTCGACGGCGAGCCAGTCGACATATTCGGGATCGGCCGGGCCGCCGAGCCGCGCGAGCAGGGCTTCCCATGCCGCCAGCAGGTCTATGCGCCAACTGAGCGAATGACGCGCACCTTCGAGGCGCGCGCGCCCCTGGCCGTCGAGCCAGTCTGGCGGGTCTTCCAGCAGCGCTTCGAGCCGCAGGCCAAGACGCATCAGCGGTTGCCGCAGATCGGCAAGCGCCTCGCGCGCGGCTTGCGAAATCTCGACGAAGGCGCCGTCGAGATCGGCGGCTTCGGTTTCGAGGCCATAACCCGCTTCCTGCCCGCCGCTTTCGTCGCGGGCATAGACGGTGGCGCGCACGGCGGCGAGCAGTTCCTCCAGCGGCCCCCAGGGTGCGCCTTCGGCCAGCCGCTGCATCCAGCCGTCACCGGGCAGGGCTTCGGCGGCGGCGCGCGCGGCGGTGATCGCCTTGGAGCCGGCCTCGTCGTAGCTGACGATGTCGGCAAGCCGGGCGGACAGGCCTCTCCTGCGCCCGCGCGAGGCCTTTTCGGGGCCGATCACCCAGCGGCGCAGTTCGATCGTCTCCGCCCCGGTCAGCGCGGCGGCGAACGTGGAATCGGCGGCATCGAAGACGTGATGGCCCTCGTCGAAGACGATGCGGGTGGGGCGCGCGGCGGTATCGCGTCCGCGCGCGGCATTGACCATCACGAGGGCATGGTTGGCGATCACCAGATCGGCCCCGGCACTGGCCCGCGTGGCGCGCTCGATGAAGCATTTCCGGTAATGCGGGCAGCCGGCATAGACGCATTCGCCGCGCCGGTCCGTCAGCGAGGTGATCCCGCGCTGGCGGAACAGGGTGCCGAGCCAGCCGGGCAAGTCTCCGCCGATCATGTCGCCATCGCGCGAATAGGCGGCCCAGCGCGCCACCAGCTGCGCGAGGATCGCCGCGCGGCCCGCGAAGCCGCCCTGCAGCGCGTCTTCGAGATTGAGCAGGCACAAGTAGTTCTCACGCCCCTTGCGCACGACGACGGGCCGGCTGCCGTCCGTTCGGCGTTCGGGCCAGGCACGGCGGCTCTCCTGGCGCAACTGGCGTTGCAGCGCCTTGGTGTAAGTCGAGACCCAGACCGTGCCGCCGGACTGCTGGCTCCATAGCGAGGCGGGGGCGAGGTAGCCCAGCGTCTTGCCAATGCCGGTCCCCGCTTGCGCCAGCAGCAGGTGCGGGTGTCCCGACCGTTCGCGCGGCGCGAAGGCGTGGGCGGCCTGCGCGGCATAGGCCCGCTGGCCGGGGCGTTGCTCGGCGCCTGCCCCGGTGAGATCTTCGAGCCGGTGCAGCACGTCCGCCTCATGCAGTACGATCTGACGGGGCTGGGCGTGTTCCGGGCTCTCTTCCCATTCCGGCAGGCGGGTGAACAGCCAGCGCTCCGCCCGCTGCGGTTTGGCGATCCGGCCGGTGAGTAGCGTGGCCCAGGGCCAGCGCATCCGCACCAGCGATTGCAGCCCGGTCCATGCGCCTTCGCGTTCGGGCCAGTCCGGGGATTCGCAGGTATCCAGCAAGGCGGCGGCGGCTTGCTGCAGCAGGCGTGCGACATCGGCGTCGCCTTGCGGTTCGGGAAGGTTCAGCGCGTGGGCGAGGCCTTTCGGCGTCGGCACTACGAAACGCGCCGGATGCACGAAAGCATAGAGTTCCAGCAGGTCCAGACCCGAGAGATCGGGATAGCCCAGCCTGGTCGCGACCAGAGGGGCATTGAGGATCAGCAGCAGCGTGTCGGCCGCTGCCATTACCGCTTCGCCTTTGGAAATAGTGCGGGTCACGTCCCCTTCGCGCAGCCAGCAGCCGCCGTGGCTCGCGTGGAGGGCAGTGAGGGAGAGAGCAGCCATCCCGGTGTCTTAGGCAGGGGCGAACGGATTGGAAACGGCGCGCCGGTGCGGACCCACTGCAAAATACCGGTTGATACAAATTTGGGTCTTGTGAAAAATCATTCTAGATATATCTTAGAGCCATCATGAAACAACACAACGAAATGAGAGACACAATGTTCAATCGCAATCATGGGTTCCATCACAAGCACGGCCGCGGTGGCGGTTGCCGGGGCAACGAAGCCCAGGGCGGTGAGTTCCACGCCATGCGCGGCGGGCACGGAATGCGGGCCATGGCGCGCGGTCCGTTCGGCCCCGGACGCGGCGGTTTCGGCGACGACTTCGCCGGTGAGCGCTGGGGCATGGGAGCTGGCGGTCCGGGAGGCGGTGGCCGCGGCCACGGGCGCGGCGGACGCCGCAAGCGCCTGTTCGATCAGGCCGAATTGCAGACCCTTCTGCTTTCGCTGATCGCCGAAACGCCGCGCCACGGCTATGACCTGATCCGCGAGATCGAGACGCTTTCGGGCGGCGACTATGCGCCGAGCCCGGGCGTGGTCTATCCGGCGCTCACCTACATGGAGGAATCCGGCCTGATCGCGGTCATGGCCAGCGATAGCGCCCGCAAGTCGTATGAAGCGACCGAGGAAGGCCGCACGCAGGCGGAAGCCGACGCGGACAAGGCAGCCGCGCTCAAGGCCCGGCTGACGGCTCTTGCCGATCAGCGTGACAAGGTCGACCCGGCGCCGGTGCGCCGCGCCATGCAGGCTCTGAAGACTTCGGTGTTCGACCGCCTGTCGCGGGATGGGGCCGACCGTGACCTGATCCTGCAGATCGCTGACGCCATCGACGAGGCGACCCGCAAGATCGAAAGGATCGAGGGATGAGCACGATCACGGCCAGGGTAAAGACTGGAAACGGCGGCAAGTATGTGCGCCAGCTGTGCAAGCACTGGAGCCACAAGCTGGAAACCGAAGTGGACGGCGATCGCGGAAAGGTGACGTTTCCCACCGCCGTGGCCACCATGGATGCTGATGGCGAAGCGATCGCCATCAGCATCACGGGTGAGGACCGTGCCGATGTCGAACGGCTGACGGATGTCGTTGCACGCCATATCGACCGCTTCGCCTTCCGGGAGTCCCCGCTCGCCTACGACTGGCAATGGGTGAAGGAAAGCGAGGCTGCGGCCGGGAATGCCGGGGCGTGAGCAGCGGCTACTTCAAGCCGGGGCCGCATTCACGCCGTGCGCTCCTCCTGCAGCGCCTTCGCGCTCAGGAGGGGCAGCGGTTCCTTGAACGTGTTGGTGACGTAAGGGAACGGAATCTCGATTCCGGCCCCGTCGAGGGCACTTTTGACCGCAAAGACCACCTGGCTCTTGGTGAGACGCAGGTCCTGCACTGATGTATCGGACCACCACTGCACGAGGAAATCGACCGAGCTGGAATTGAATTCCTGCGCGAAGACGACTGTCCCCTTGTCGCTGTCGATGGCCTCTACAGTCGCCAGCGCCTGTTCGATCACCTGCTGCGCATGGGCGAGATCGGTGTCGTAGGAAACGCCCACGATCACCTCGTTGCGGCGCAAGTGCTGGTCAGTGAGGATCTCGACCGGGTTCTTGAACAGCATCGAGTTGGGCACCACTGTCAGCTCCCCGGAGAACTGGCGGATATGGGTCTCGCGCAAGGTGATTTTCTCGACCTTGCCGGCGATGCCCTGGCACGTGATGGCATCGCCGATGTTCATCTTGTCGCGCAGCATGATGAGCACGCCGGCGAGAAAGTTTTCGAAGATGTCCTGAAAGGCGAAGCCGACGGCGAGAGCGCCGACGCCGAGGCTGGCAAACGCGCCTGCCGGGGTGAAGCTGGGAACGGCCACGGTCAGGGCGATGAGAGTGCCGAATATCCATACGAGCAGGCGTACGAGAGTTTCGACAAGCTGCTTGAGATCGTCCCGCACTTGCGCGCGCGCGGTGATCCGGCGGGACGTGCGGGCCATGCCGCGGGCCAGCGCCCAGGTCAGGATGAGGATGGCCAGAGCAATGACAAGCGAGGGCAGGGCCTGCACGAATGTTTTGCCCATGCCTTCGATTTCATTGCTCAGGATTGCGACATAATTCACGGGTATTCAGTCCTTTCGGTGGCTTTCGCACATAACGTCTCTCGGTCCGGCGGGTTCCTTGTTGCGCTTCGCACTTGCGAAACGCGCGCAATTCGCCAATGAGCGCCGCCATGACCGATGATGCCCTGATCGAAGCCGCCCGCGTGTCCAAGGCCTGGCCCTTCCAGGAGGCCCAGAAGCTACTCAAGCGATACCCGCAAGGCAAACCGGGTGGTGAGCCCGTGCTGTTCGAGACCGGCTACGGTCCCTCGGGCCTGCCGCACATCGGCACCTTTCAGGAAGTCCTGCGCACCACGCTGGTCCGCCGCGCCTACGAAGCGATGACCGGCGGCGCGCCGACGCGGCTGGTCGCCTTCTCCGATGACATGGACGGGCTGCGCAAGGTTCCGGACAATATCCCCAATGCGGAGCTGCTGGCCGCCAATCTCGGCAAGCCGCTCACCCGCATTCCCGATCCCTTCGAAAAGTATGAGAGCTTCGCGCATCACAACAATGCGATGCTGCGCGAATTCCTCGATCGCTTCGGCTTCGAGTACGAATTCGTCTCGGCGAGCGACCGCTACAATTCCGGTGCCTTCGATGCCGCGCTGACGCGGGTGCTCGAATGCAATCAGGCGATTCTCGACGTCATGCTGCCGACGCTGCGCGAGGAACGGCGCAAGACTTATTCGCCGGTGCTGCCGGTCTCGCCCACCAGCGGCGTCGTCCTGCAGGTGCCAGTCGAAGTGCTCGATCCGGCGACCGGCATGATCCGCTTCACCGATCAGGATGGCTCGGTGGTCGAGCAGTCGGTGTTCGGCGGGCAGGCCAAGCTGCAGTGGAAGGTCGACTGGGCGATGCGCTGGTATGCGCTGGGTGTCGACTACGAGATGTGCGGCAAGGACCTGACCGACTCGGTCACGCAGTCGGGCAAGATCGTGAAGATCCTCGGCGGGCGTAAGCCGGAAGGACTGATCTACGAACTGTTCCTCGACGAGAACGGGGAGAAGATCTCGAAGTCCAAGGGCAATGGCCTGACGATCGATCAGTGGCTGACTTACGGCACCGAGGAATCGCTGGGCTTCTACCTGTTCCGTGAACCCAAGAGCGCCAAGCAGCTCCATGTCGGCGTGATCCCCAAGGCCGTCGACGAATACTGGCAGTTCCGCGGGAATCTTGCCGGTCAGGAGATCGAAAAGCAGCTCGGCAATCCGGTCTGGCACTTGCTGCGCGCCAATGGCGAAGGCGAGGGCGCGGGCGATACGCTGCCGGTGACGTTCTCGCTGCTGCTCAACCTCGTCGGCGTGCTTGGTGCCGAGGCGACGGCGGATCAGGTCTGGTCCTATCTTGGCAACTACGTGGCGGATGCCACGCCCGAGGCGCATCCGGAGCTGGGTGAACTGGTGCGCGCCGCACTGGCCACCAACCGCGATTTCATCGCTCCCACGCTGGCGCGCCGCGCGCCGACGGCCAATGAGGCCCAGGCGCTCAAGGCACTTGACGACGAACTCGCCAAGGCCGGGGCGGACGTGACGGCGGAAGAGCTGCAGAACGCGGTCTATGAGATCGGCAAGAACGAGGCCTATGGCTTCGAGAACCTGCGCGACTGGTTCAAGGCGCTGTATGAAACGCTGTTGGGTTCGTCGCAGGGGCCGCGCATGGGCAGCTTCATTGCCCTTTACGGCGTGCCCGAAACGCGCAAGTTGATTGCGCAGGCTCTGGAGGCCTGATTCCACCAGCGCGAGGCGTAATGCGCAAGACACCCCGGACGGCCGAACAGCTTTGTGAAGATCTGCTCGGCCGTAAATTCGCCGATGTCGATACGGAGGAGCAACGCGTGCTCCGCCGTATTGCCTCGGGCACGGTCATGGGCCCCGATGCGCAGGAAGAAGCGGCGCTGCACGCGAGCTTCGGGGACCGGCTTGCCGACCGGGTGGCGGCGATCGGCGGTTCCTGGGGCTTCATTGCCGGCTTCGGCGTGGTGCTGCTGGGCTGGATGATGATCAACAGCCGCATTCTCGAAAGCATCGGCCTGCATGCCTTCGATGCCTATCCCTACATCTTCCTCAACCTGATCCTGTCGATGCTGGCGGCGATCCAGGCGCCGGTGATCATGATGAGCCAGAACCGGCAGGCGGCTCGCGATCGCATAACGGCCCGCCACGATTACGAAGTGAACTTGCGTACGCAGCTCGAAATCCTGCGGTTGCACCGGCGTTTCGATCACTTGTTCGAATATCTCGAAGCACGGGCTAGCGCCGAGGCCGGCGAAGAAGTCTGAAGCGCGGCTAACGCCAGGTACGCGTACGGAACCACTTGGTGACGATGTACTTGACCCCGCGCACCACGGGACGCGCGGCGTGCATGGACCAGGGGTTGGGGGTCCCGTCCGCCTGCGCGTTGTTCCACAGCAGAAGGCATCCGGCCAAGGGCGGGACGCTGAGCCGGACGCGGGTGAAATCGGTCGTGCCGCCTTCATCGACCTCGTTGAGGTAGATCATCGCCGTCCAGCTGCGCTGCCCTCCACTGCGCTTTTCGCGGCGCCAGTATCCGGCGGTGGTGTCGAACCAGTCGCAGTGTTCTTCGAAGTACTGGCCGCACTGGTAACGCTGCCCTTGCGCGTATTCGCCGCAGGCGGGCGGCAGGCCGGTGAGGGCGGCAAGGCGCGCATCCAGCCCTCGCACGGTATCGTCGTAAACGTCGATGTCGCTGGAGTAACTGGTGCGATAGTTGGGCCAGGAGGTTTCGTCGATCAGGCTGGAAGGACAGGCCGCCGCATCGATCATGCCGATCAGGCGCGCGCATTCATCGGCCCCGAGAAAGCGTTCGACCGCGTAGAGTTCGACCCTTTCCTCGGGAAAGCGCCGTACCGACGGGTCGCAGGACAGGCGCCCGCGCACGGCAGCGCCGATCCTGGCAAGAGCCCTGCAATCAGGATGGGCAACGCCTGTCATCGCAAGAACAGATTACGTCAGTTCCGCCTGTAATCAATCGGGCTGTTTCCATCGCTTTGAAAAACCCTAATATCGGGCTTGTTTGCCGGCCCTCAGATGGATGGAAGACCATGGAAACACAGCAATACTCTCGCGTAGCGGTTGTCCTGCACTGGCTTATCGCCCTGCTGATCGCGCTCAATTTCATCGCCGCCTGGGTTGCCGAAGACATGCCCAAGGCTGAAAAAATGCAGATCATGGCCAATCACAAGGCTTTCGGCCTGACGATTCTGGCGCTGACCGTCATTCGCATCCTCTGGCGCCTCGTGCACAAGGCGCCGCCGCTTTCAGCCGCGCTGGCGTCCTGGGAAGTCGCGCTGGCCCGGGTGGTGCATGTGCTGTTCTATTTCCTGATGCTGTTCATCCCGCTGACCGGCTGGGGCATGGCGTCGGGCTCCGGGAACCCGGTAAGCTGGTTCGGGCTGTTCGACGTCCCGGCGCTGCCGGTTGCCGGCAACAAGGCGCTGGGCGGCATTTTCCACGAGAGCCACGAAGTGCTCGCCACGATCATGCTGGGGCTGTTCGCACTGCATGTTGCCGGCGCGCTCAAGCATCAGCTTTTGGACCGCGACGACACCATGGCCCGCATGGTGCCTTTTCTGCGCCGCCGCTGACGAACGCATGGCACGGTCATGAAAAGAGCCCCTCATGCTTGCGGGCATGAGGGGCTCTTTGTTCAGCCGGGCTGTACAGCCTTACCAGAAGAAGTCGTAGACCACGTCCACCACTTCGCCGGTGTAGATGTTCACCAGCAGGACGTCGTCGTAGTAGCGCACCCAGCGGTAGGGGCCATAGACTTCGGGCAGGCGATAGTACCAGGGATCGGTGATCCAGTAGGTGCTTCCGAAAAAGAGCGAACGGAGCACGAAACCTACCCCAACGCGGCGGTAGCGGTATCCGTAATAGGGGGAGTGGTAATTGCCGATTCGGTACACCGACCGGTTGCGGGCGCGGTAGCTGCGCCAATCGTACCGGTTGTTCCGCCGCCAGTCGCTGCGATCCCAGCGCCGGGTCTCCCGGTAGTCACGGCGATCGTCGCGCCTGTCGTAACGCTGGTCGCGTCTGTCGTTGCGCTGATCATACTGTTGATCGCGCCGATCGTTGCGTTGATCGTACCGTTGATCGCGCCGGTCATCGCGCTGATCGCGCTGATCGCGCCGGTCGTCACGGCGTTGGTCGCGCTGGGCCTGGTTCTGGGGCTGGTTCTGGGGCTGGTTCTGGCGCTGGTTCTGGCGCGAAAATGCCCCCTGACGCGCTTCCGTCATGGTCGGCGGCCGGTCGCGGTTCTGGCTCTGGTTCGTATTGCGCTGAGGGGCCTGGGCGGGCTGCGTGCGGGGCGGCGCATTCACTTGCGCCGGCTGGCTCCGGCGATCCTGCTGTCCGCTTCTGCGGTCCGGGCCCTGTGTGCGGTTTCCGGCGCGATTGTCGCGCTCGGAAGGACGCTGCTCGGCGGCGCTGGCGATGTCGGCGATTCCCAGTCCGGCAACGGACAAGGCCATGGCGCCCCACGCTGCCGCCGTGAAGAGCCGACTCATCTTTCTTGTCTTTCTGTCAGTCATATTATCTCTCCAGAAACAGACGTGCCGCACGACGTCAGCGTTACGTCCTTTGAGAAAAGGCTTCGTTATGTGTGCCTGTATATGCCCACAACGCTATGTCTGGAATGTGAACTGCTAAGTTGCCTGTTGTTAATGACTGCGATCAAAAAAGACGAACCGTGCCGCGCTCTCTTTTGAGGGTGAGGGTTAATGGTATCCGCAAAATTCAGGACGCGTGCGTTCGATTGCGCCGCTGCCGGTATTGAGGGAGGGAGCGGGCAGGGCGCGCCCGCAAGCCGGCGGCAACGTCCGGAGGTCGGACGTTGCCGCGAACACGGTACTGGCGTTTGTCTCTGCCGGGCCTAGCGGGTCAGCTTCTTGTACGCGAGCGCAGTCGGGCGGTCGGCAGCGTCGCCCAGGCGGCGGCGCTTGTCTTCCTCATAGGCCGCGAAGTTGCCTTCGAACCATTCGACGTGGCTGTTGCCCTCGAACGCCAGGATGTGCGTGGCCAGACGGTCGAGGAAGAAGCGGTCGTGCGAGATCACCACGGCGCAGCCCGCGAAGTTCTCGATCGCCTCTTCCAGCGCGCCCAGCGTTTCCACGTCGAGGTCGTTGGTCGGTTCGTCGAGCAGCAGCACGTTGCCGCCCTGCTTCAGCATCTTGGCGAGGTGCACGCGGTTGCGTTCACCGCCCGAGAGCTTGCCGACGTTCTTCTGCTGGTCCTGCCCCTTGAAGTTGAAGGCGCCGACATAGGCACGCGTCGACATGTCGTGGCCGTTGACCTTCATGTAATCGAGCCCGTCGGAGATTTCTTCCCAGACGTTGTGCTTGTCGTCGAGGTGATCGCGGTTCTGGTCAACATAGCCCAGGTGCACGGTCTGGCCGATCTCGATCGTGCCGGTATCCGGCTTTTCCTGACCGGTGATCATCTTGAACAGCGTGGACTTGCCCGCGCCGTTGGGGCCGATCACGCCGACGATGCCGCCCGGCGGCAGGATGAACGAGAGATCCTCGAACAGCAGCTTGTCGCCGAAAGCCTTGGAAATGCCCTTGGCCTCGATGACCTTGCCGCCCAGACGCTCGGGCACCTGAATGACGATCTGCGCCTTGCCGGGGGTGCGCTGGTCCTGCGCGTTCTGCAGTTCCTCGAACTTCTTGATACGCGCCTTGGACTTGGTCTGGCGTCCCTTGACGCCGGCGCGGATCCATTCGAGCTCGTCCTTGATCGCCTTCTGGCGGCCGGTCGCCTCGCGGTCTTCCTGCTCCAGGCGCTTGGCCTTCTTTTCGAGGTAGGTCGAGTAGTTGCCCTCGTAGGGGAAGTACTTTCCGCGGTCGAGTTCGAGGATCCAGCCGACCACATTGTCGAGGAAGTAGCGGTCGTGGGTGATCATCAACACCGCGCCGTGGTATTCCTTGAGGTGGTTTTCGAGCCAGTCGACGCTCTCGGCATCAAGGTGGTTGGTCGGTTCGTCCAGCAGCAGGATGTCGGGCTTCTGGATCAGGAGGCGGGTCAGCGCGATACGGCGCTTTTCACCGCCCGAGAGGCTGCCGACTTCCCAGTCGGACGGCGGGCAACGCAGCGCTTCCATCGCGACTTCGAGCTGGTTGTCGAGCGTCCAGCCATCGACGGCGTCGATCTTGTCCTGCAGCGTGCCCATTTCCTCCATGAGCGCGTCGAAATCGGTATCGTCCTGCGGGTCGCCCATTTCGGCCGAGATCGCGTTGAAGCGATCGACCATGTCGGCCACTTCGCGGGCGCCGTCCTTGACGTTTTCGAGCACGGTCTTGGTGGGATCGAGCTGCGGCTCCTGCGGCAGGTAGCCGACAGTGATGTTCTCGCCCGGCCAGGCTTCGCCGGTGAAATCGGTGTCGATGCCGGCCATGATCTTCATCAGGGTCGACTTACCGGCACCGTTCGGACCGACGATGCCGATCTTGGCGCCCTGGTAGAACTGCAGGCTGATATTCGAAAGCACCGGCTTCTGGGCACCGGGGAAAGTCTTGGTCATGCCCTTCATGACATAGGCGTATTGCGCGGCCATCGGGTTCCTCTGGATGAAATCTGGCGTATCGGGACGATTTGGGCGCCGCTCTACAGGGCAGGGCGGGGATTGCCAAGGGCGGTGGCGAAGCGGGGCTGGCGGGTTCAAGAAGCCGGCGTGAACACAACCGGTGCCGGGCGCGTATGAAAATCTGGCGTGGCGGCGTCCATGGCATGTCGCTCGCGTATCGGACGGGGTGCATGCCGGAGTGGCATTCCTTGATGCCGACACCGCAGCGCGCCGGTAGTCGGAGGTGCATTGTACAGATGTGATTTACCTCGAAATTGACGGAAATTTTTACAAATACGCATAATTCTAAGCAGGTGAATGGCGGAATTCAGGCTTTGGCACACGCTTTGCTTAATCGGGCGGTAACTACATCTTGAGGAAGGCATAGGGGCGACACATGAGGAACTTTGCGATCGGGCTCGCGGCATTGGCGAGCGTTGCTTTTGCAGCGCCGGCCATGGCCGATCAGATCACGTTGGGCTCGGGCGACATCGGATCCTCGTTCACTCTCGACTACAATGGCTTTTCGAGCGGGACGAACATCGACGGCCTGACTGGCGCCGCCACGTTCAAGCTGACGGGCATTTCAGGCAACGACTACACCTTCGACTACAGCGTCACCAACACCAGCTCTGCCCCGGTGACCGGATCGCGCATTTCCAGTTTTGCGTTCAACACGGACCCCACCATCACCAGCGCAAGCAGCACGGGCGCGTTCAGCTACACGACGCTTGACTCGACCTATCCCAACGGGATCGGCACTGTTGACGTCTGCTTCAAGGATGCGGCGACCGGGTCCTGCGCCGGTGGCGGCGGCGGCGGCCTTGACATGGGCCAGACGGGAACCGGCAGTTTCACGCTGAGCTTCTCGCAGCCGGTGTCGTCGCTTACGCTCAGCGATTTCTACGTCCGCTATCAGTCGATCACCGGCGTTCCTGGCATCACCTCTGCCAGCGGCTCGGGCACGATCACGACCTCGTCTTCGTCGAGCGGCGGCACGCCGGTGCCCGAACCGGGGATGCTGGGGCTGTTCGGACTGGGCATCATCGGCCTGGCCCTGGCCCGCAGGCGCCGGGCGCCGGCGCGGCAGGAACTGCACCCGGCAGCCGCCTGACCGGGACATTGCAAGTGCTTTGCGCAAGGGGCCCTCAGGGGCCCCTTGTTGTTTCAGCGCTGTTTCAGCCCTGTGTGCCTTTCAACGTTGTGCTGTTTGTGCGGCCTGCAGATGCTTCTGGATGGTCGCATTCTGTGGCGCCTTGGCCGCAGCCTGCTGCAACAGCTTGACGGCTCGCGCGCGGTCCTGGGCGGTTTCGAACAGCAGCCAGCCAGCCGTATCCATGACCGAAGCATTCCCGGGCGCATACTTCAGGGCTTCAAGGGCATATTTCAATGCGGCGGTCTTGTTGCCGAGCTGGCCTTCGGTGAAGGCCAGATTGTTGAGGACCAATGGGTTCTTGCCATCGGTGGAAGCCATGATCTGCTTGTAGAGGGCATTGGCATTGGCCCAGTTGCCAGCCCTGAGCGCCCGGTCGGCATCCGCGAGTGCTGCTGCAAATGATTGCGGTGTCGGGAAGCGGGCTGTTCTGGCGAGGTCGTCCGCACCGGGAAGGCCCGCTGCCTTGGCCGCCTGCGCATAGAGCCTGGCATCTTCGGCCAGCGCCGTGGGTTTCACCGCGAGGGGCTCCAGTGTCTTGACCGCACCGGCCGGATCGTTCTGTTGCAATTGCACGGCCGCCAGAAGCCGCCGGGCGGCGGCATTGCCCGGAGCATGGGTCAGCACCGGCTGAAGGCGCGCGCGGGCCTGTTCGGTCTGTCCCAGTTTGAAGAGCGCCTGGGCATAGAGGATCGTCACGTCATCGCCGCCGCGCACATCGTCTTCGTTGGCCTGCAATATGTCACGCGTCTTTTTCCAGTCGTTGCGCGCTGCCGCCACACGGGCCTTGAGATAGGTCAGTGACGGATCGTTGCCGGCGCTGGCACTGGCCGCATCGACCAGCTTGGCCATTTCGTCGATCCGCCCGAGGTCGCCCAGGACCGAAGCCTTGCCGGTAATCGCAGCCAGATTGCCCGGATAGGCCTTGATGGCCTTGTCGTAGGCGTCCAGCGCGCGGGCCAGATTGCCTTGCGCCGTTGCTGTTTGCCCGTCCACGAGCAGCGCGTCGATCGACCTGCTGTCGCCTTTCAGGGCTTCATCGACCAGTGAGCGGGCTTTCAGCACGTCGCCTTGCTGGAGAGCGAAGCGGGCATAGTCCGCCAGGAGGCGAGGAGTGGGATTGCCGCTGTCCACGCCTGCGGCAAAAGCGGTTGCGGCGGCGCTGGAATCGTCTTTCGCGAGAAAGGCCAGTGCGCGAATGCGCTGCGCAGAAGGGCTGTTGATCTGTTTTACCGCTTCCAGCGCCTCGTCCGGGCGCTCGCGCAGCAGTGCCGTCTCCCCTGCCAGCAGGGCATAGTCCTTGGGGCGGTGTGCCGGGGGGAGCTTCACCAGGGCGGCATTGGCGGCCTCGCCGTCACCCATGTCGATATAGGAACGGATGAGAAGTTCGCGCGCCTGCCAGTTATTGGCATCGGCTTCGAGCAGATCGACCAGATCGAGCTTCGCTTTGGCATAGAGATGCGCGTCGTATGACGCTTTTGCACGCGCCCACTGTTCTTGCGGATCGTTCCCGCAACTTGTCAGGAGAAAGGCAAGGGCGATCGGAACGGTGTATTTCATGCAAACCTCGATGCTGAGGCATCGGACATGCCCCAAGGAAATAAAGTTTCCATGAAGGTTCGGGCGCGATCGGGGTTCTGCCCGCTAAATTTCACGGCTTGATTGGCAAGTCCCGTTCCCCGCGTTAGGCATGGCATCCATGGTTCGCACATCCCCCCATGCGGCGCTCCTTGCCGCCATCGCCACGCTTCCCTTCACTGCCACTCTGGCCACCGCGACACCCCAGGAGGGCAGCGGCGTGGCCTGGGACATCGTCGAGGGGCTGACTACCGAGATCGGCCCGCGCATTGCCGGGTCCGATGCGGAAGCGCGGGCGCGGGTGTGGGCTGAAGCGAAGCTCAAGGCGCTCGGTTTCAGCAATGTGAAGATCGAACCGTTCACCACCGGCGCCTGGCAGCGCGGGCCGGAACATGCGCGGCTGACCGCGCCTTACCAGCAGCCGCTGGCGATTACCGCGCTCGGCTATTCGGTGCCGACCCCGGCAGAAGGGCTCAAGGCCGAGATGGTCTATTTCCCGACACTTGCCGCGCTGGAAGCCGCGCCAGCCGGGTCGCTCAAGGGCAAGGTCGCCTTTGTCGATCATGCCATGCGCCGCGCGCAGGACGGTTCGGGCTATGGGCCTTACGGCAATGTGCGCCGCAAGGGCCCCAGCATCGCTTCGCAGAAGGGCGCGGCCGGGATCGTCATCCGTTCGGCGGGGACGGACAGCAACCGCGATCCGCATACGGGTTCCACGATGTGGATGAAGGGCGCCACGCCGATCCCGGCCGGTGCGGTTTCCAATCCCGATGCCGACCTGATCGCCCGCATCGCCGCGCGCGTGGCAGCAGGCAAGGCCGGGCCGATGCAGATCGACCTGACGCTGCTGGGCAAGCCGTTCCCGAACGCGCCTTCGGGCAATGTCGTGGCGGAGCTGCCGGGGCGCGATCCCTCGCTGCCGATCGTGCTTGTCGCCTGTCATCTCGATTCCTGGGATCTCGGCACCGGGGCGATCGACGATGCTTCGGGCTGCGGGATCGTCACCGCCGCCGCGCTGGCCGCGCAGAAGCAGGGCAAGACGCTGCGCACGATCCGCGTGCTTTGGTCCGGCAATGAGGAAATGGGCATGGGCGACGGTGGCGGCGCGCACTATGCTGAAATGCACGGCAAGGAGCCTCATGCGCTCGCCATGGAAAGCGATTTTGGCGCTGACAACGTGTGGCAGGTGAAGAACAACTTCGCACCCGCCGACAAGGCACTGGCGGACAAGGTCAATGCTGCGCTCTGGCCGATGGGCATCGTGCCGCATCAGGGCAGCGTGGAAGGTGGCGCCGATGTCGGCGCGATCATTCGCCAGCAGCATCTGGCGGTGGTCGATCTGGGGCAGGACGGCACCCACTATTTCGATTTGCACCACACGCCGGACGATACGCTCGACAAGGTCGATCCGGCGACGCTGCAGCAGAATGTCGACGCCTGGACGGCCGTGCTCAAGGTGATCGCCAACGAACCGGGTGAGATTGCGAACGGCGTGGGCGGCGAAGAGCAATAGGCCCGCGTTGAAATAGCCCACCCCCAACCCCTCCCGTGAGCGGGACGGGCGCGAGCCTGGCCACGGCGGGGTGGGCCAGCACCGGGCTCGCGCCGCTTAACCCGCCGCTGCGATCCGCTCTGCCACGGCCACCAGCCGGTTCGCCTGCTCCAGGTGCAGCAGCTCGGTCATCTTGCCGTCCACCCGGATTGCGCCTTTACCCTGGTTTTCCGGCTGGCCGAAAGCCGCGATCACGGCGCGGGCCCAGGCGAGGTCCGCTTCGCTGGGGCTGAACACGGTGTTGCAGGGATCGACCTGGGCCGGGTGGATCAGGCTCTTGCCGTCGAAGCCGAACATCAGCCCTTGCCGTGCTTCCGTCTCGAATACCGCGAGATCGCGGAATTCGTTGCATACGCCGTCCAGAATCGCGAGCCCGTGCGCGCGTGCGGCGGCGACTGCGGTCGAGAGGAAGGGCAGGAACGGCGTACGGCACGGGGTAAGCTGCGCACGCATTTCCTTGGCGAGATCGTTGGTGCCCATGATCCACAGCGACAGGCGCGAGGAGGGGGCCATGGCGGCGATGGCCTTGAGGTTGAATACCGCCTCGCAAGTCTCGATCATCGCCCAGAGCTGCATGGCGGGCGGGGCCTTTTCCAGCGCTTCCTCGTAGCGGCCGATATCCTGCGGGCAGCCGACCTTGGGCACCAGCACAGCATCCGCCTTCGAACCGGCAATGGCGGCAAGGTCTGCCGCGCCCCATTCGGTGTCGATGCCGTTGGCGCGGATCGCCACTTCGCGGTGGCCGAAGCCGCCTTCCTCGACGGCAGCGACGGCTGCCGCGCGGGCCTCGGCCTTCATTTCGGGTGCGACGGCGTCTTCAAGGTCGAGAATGACCACATCGCAGGGCAGGGTGCGTGCCTTGGCTATCGCCTTGGCGTTCGAGGCGGGCAGGTAAAGCGCGCTGCGGCGCGGGCGGTCGGAAGCGGTGGGCATGACACATCCTTTCAGGCTTGGCGCTCCCTTGGCGCGGGGGGCGCCCGCCGGTCAAGAAGCGGCTAGGGAATTCACCCGGAGAAAGGAATGCGGCGCAGGTTCGAAGTCCATATTATGGTTAACTGGCGTTTATGGCTTCAAACTGGTGCAGGTTTGTTGCGGCTTGGACTAAAGTGTATTTGCAATCGTTTGTATTTTCGCCTATTCCATGCGTTACAGAGCGCGGCGGTATTCGGCGAAAGCGTAACCGTTGCTGTTCTTCTCCCTTTACGATCCCTCGGGTCGCACCTTGATCGCTCCGGCAGATTCCGGCTTCATCCGGAATCTACCGGAGCGATACTGATCGCAGGGGAATGCACTCAGCCGAGCGTTGCGAGAATTCGTTCGCTTTCGGTCCAGAGGCGTTTCGCGGCTTCGTCGTCACGGGCCTGGGGGGCAGGTTCCGCTTCGGCGAGGTTGTGGAAATAGCGGCCACCGCCGCATCCCAGCTCCGGGGCCGTGGCCATCCATATGATGGTCCGGGCGGGGGACTCGGGCGGGATGCAGGCGTTGGCAGCCATATAGCTCTGGATGGTCTCGTCGCCATGGCTGGCAAAATTGGAGCCGACACGCCCAGGGTGCATCGCCTGCGCGACAATGCCGCTGCCGGCAAGCTTGCGGTCGAGTTCGCGAGTGAACAGCAGGTTGGCCAGCTTGGCCTGGCAATGGGCCGGGGCCGGAGCGAATTGCTCGAACATCATCAGGTCATCCCAGTTCATCGCCGGGCAGTCGCGGTGGCCGCTTGCGGAGACGGCGATTACCCGTACGGTGCCTTCGGGGCTATCTTGAGCGGCGCGTTCCAGCAGCGGCACGAGTTCGCGGGTGAGGAGGAACGCGGCGAGGTGATTGGCAGCGAAAGTCGCCTCCAGACCCTCGGAGGTGCGGTAGAGTCCGTCCCGCACGCCGCCGGCATTGTTGACGAGCACGTGGATGCGGCCGGTCAATCCGGCGATTTCCTCCGCGACGCGTTTCACTTCGGTCATTTCGGTAAAGTCGCCGCGCAGGAAATCGATCCGGGCACCGGGGACCGCAACGGCGCGGATGTCCGCTTCGGCATGGTCGCAGCGTTCGGGTGTGCGGCCGGTGGCGATCACATGCCAGCCCATGCGGGCAAAGGCCTCGGCGCAGGCCTTGCCAATGCCGGAGCTGGCGCCGGTAATCACGACAACGCGCGCGGATGAAGGCAAGGAAGAAATGGGCAGGGTGGATGCGGGCAGGGGCGCTGTTTGCAGCATTGTCCTCTCCTCGATCGGTTTGGTGTTCCGTTTGTCCGATGCGTTCGTGCTGAGCCGTTTTCAGTGTGGCCTTGGGCTGCCTGTACCGTGAAACGCACCCCATGGTCGACATCTTCGGGGTGAGCCGCGCCCCTGCTCGGACCGGTGGAGTCTGCTCGGCCGGCGCGGCGCCCGGCCTGATCGCTTGGCCATCGGTCGTAAATATCGGGACCGGCTGGACAATCGGTTCCAGCCGGTACAGGTTGCGGCCATGCGCAAACTGTTGATTCCGATCGCCGCGCTCAGTGCGCTGGTTTCTTCCTCTGCCGCCGTCGCGGATCTGCCGGTGGGCAGCAAAGCGCCGATGTTCCGCACGTCGGTGGCGCTGGCGGGCAAGACCATGCGCTACAGCCTGCGGCTGAGCCTGCGCCGCGGCCCGGTGGTCGTCTATTTCTTCCCGAAGGCCTTTACTTCGGGCTGCACCGCGGAAGCCCATGCTTTCGCCGAAGCGACCGAGGATTTCGCAGCGCTGGGCGCGACGGTCGTCGGGCTGTCGGCGGACGATCTGCCCACCTTGCAGAAATTCTCCACCGAGGAATGCCGCAACAAGTTCGCGGTCGGGGTCGCCTCGCCGCAGATCATCAAGGGGTTCGATGTCGCCCTGTCGCGGCCGGGCTCGGCGAATGCCATGACCAAACGCACCAGCTATGTGATCGCGCAGGACGGCACGATTACCATGGTCCATTCGGCCATGGACTATCGCGACCACGTGAAGCTTACGCTGGCCGCGGTGCGAAAACTGGCCAAGAAGCACTGATCGCGCGCCGCACGCGAATTGCGCCACTTGAACTTTGGGGCTCTTGCCGGGTAAGGGCGTCGCTTTCCGCACGGAGCCGCGTATCGCGCGCGCCTTTATCGAAGGTGTCGCGCCGGACGGGGCCGCCGCTGCCGTTTCTCTGGAGTTCTTGTCATGCGTGCCGAGGGGCAGGCCCATATTGACCGCATCGAAAAGGCCCTGGCGCTGGTCCGCAAGTCGCTCGACTGGGATCGCGCGCTGCGCCGCTTCGACGAGCTGAACGCGCGCGTCGAGGACCCCACGCTCTGGGACAAGCCCAAGGAGGCCGAGGCGGTCATGCGCGAACGCCGCCGGCTGGAGGCGTCGATCGGGGCGGTCAACCAGATCAGCGCCGAGATGGCCGATGCTATCGAGTTCGTCGAACTGGGCGAGATGGAGGAGGACGAAGCCACCATCAACGAAGGCCTCGAAACGCTGGCCGCGCTTGCCGATAAGGCGGACCGCGACAAGGTTCAGGCCCTGCTTTCGGGCGAGGCCGATGCCAATGATACCTATCTGGAAGTCCATGCGGGCGCGGGCGGCACGGAAAGCCAGGACTGGGCCGAGATGCTCCAGCGCATGTATACCCGCTGGGCCGAGCGCAAGGGCTACAAGGTCGAGCTGGTCGAATACCACGCTGGCGAAGCCGCGGGCATCAAGAGCTGTACGCTGCTGATCAAGGGCGAGAACGCCTATGGCTGGGCCAAGACCGAGAGCGGCGTCCACCGCCTCGTGCGCATCAGCCCCTATGACAGCTCGGCGCGCCGCCACACCAGCTTCTCGTCGGTCTGGGTCTATCCGGTGATCGACGATACTTTCGAGATCGACATCAATCCGTCCGACCTCAAGATCGATACCTATCGCGCTTCGGGCGCGGGCGGCCAGCACGTCAACACCACGGACTCGGCCGTGCGCATCACGCACCAGCCGACCGGCATCGTGGTGGCCAGCCAGATCGACCGTTCGCAGCACAAGAACCGCGAAATCGCGATGGGAATGCTCAAGTCGCGCATGTTCGAGGAAGAAATGCGCCGGCGTGAGGAAGCGGCCAGCGCCGAGCACGCCAGCAAGAGCGATATCGGCTGGGGCCACCAGATCCGGTCCTACGTGCTGCAGCCCTACCAGCAGGTGAAGGACCTGCGCACGGGCGTGGTCTCGACCGCGCCGGACGATGTGCTCGACGGCGAGCTCGATCCGTTCATGGCGGCGGCGCTCTCGCAGCGGGTGACGGGTGAGAAGGTCGAGGTCGAGGACGTCGATTGACGCTTTGCTTCCTGCCCCGCAGTGCCGGGGAAAGCACAGGCCGGAATTTTGCCAATTTGCAGGCAAGGCGCTAAGGGGCCGCATGTTCCGGCACCGCTCCTTTGTTTTCGCTGCTCTGACGCTGGCGCTCTGCGCCTGCCAGCAGCGCACGGCGGATGACGGCCGGGCTCCGGGCGCGCGTGCCTTTCCGAAGGCGGAGCGTCCTTTCTCGCAAGCGACCGGCGCGGCTTTCGGCTCGGAAGCGGAGCGCGACCGCAGGGGCGAAGCGCAAACCGTAATGGACCTTGCCCGGGTCGGGCCGGGGATGTCTGTGGCCGATATCGGCGCGGGCGGCGGCTATTACACGGTCCATCTCGCCGAACGGGTCGGCCCGAAGGGCAGAGTGCTGGCCGAGGACATCGATCCGCAGATCACCGAAGCGCTGGGCACGCGCGTCATGCGCGAGGGACTGGAGAACGTCTCGATCAAGCTTGGCACTGGGGATGATCCCAGTCTGCCGCCGGACAGTTTCGACCGCATTTTCATGGTGCACATGTACCATGAGGTGGCGGAGCCTTATGCTTTCCTGTGGCGGTTGCGCCCGGCGCTGCGCTCCGGCGGCAAGGTGATCGTGGTCGAGGCCGACAAGGCCACCGGTGCTCATGGCATTCCGCCTGAGCTTCTCTTTTGCGAATTGGCCTCGGTGGGCTTTCGTTTGACGGAATTTGTTCGTAAGCCGGAACTCCAGGGCTATTATGCGCAATTCGAAGCCGTGGGGGCGCGGCCGGCGCCCGAAAAGATTACACCCTGCCGGGTGCCGGGGGGCACTCAGGCGGATTGATGAAAATGGGCGGCGGTTACGCGCAGCGCCAGGGGAAAGACGAAAGAGGATATGAGTTTCAAGGGTCTCAAGCCGATTGTCTATGGCGGGCGCGAAGTCTGGCCGCTGGTCGAAGGCGGCAAGGGTGTGGCGGCTACCAACCACATGAGCTCGGGCGCCTGGGCGGCCGCGGGCGGCATCGGCACGGTCAGCGCGGTCAATGCCGACAGCTACGATGCCGAAGGCAAGATCATTCCCCAGATCTACAAGGCGCTGACCCGCAAGGAGCGCCATGAGGAACTGATCAAGTACGCCATCGACGGCGCGGTCGAACAGGTGCGCCGCGCCTATGACATCGCCAGCGGTAAAGGCGCGATCAACATCAACGTGCTGTGGGAAATGGGCGGCGCGCAGCAGGTGCTGGAAGGCGTGCTCGAAAAGACCAAAGGCATGGTCACGGGAGTCACCTGCGGCGCGGGTATGCCCTACAAGCTGTCCGAGATCGCGGCGCGCTTCAATGTGAACTACCTGCCGATCGTCAGCTCGGGCCGCGCTTTCCGCGCGCTGTGGAAGCGTGCTTATCACAAGGTTTCGGACCTGATGGCAGCGGTGGTCTATGAAGACCCCTGGCTGGCGGGCGGCCACAATGGCCTGTCCAACGCCGAAGACCCGCTGAAGCCAGAAGATCCCTATCCGCGCGTCAAGGCGCTGCGCGACGTGATGCGCGCCGAAGGCATCTCGGACGACGTGCCGATCGTGATGGCTGGCGGCGTCTGGTACTTGCGTGACTGGAACGACTGGATCGGCAATCCGGAACTCGGCACGATCGCTTTCCAGTTCGGCACGCGCCCGCTGCTGACGCACGAAAGCCCGATCCCGCAGGCGTGGAAGGACCATTTGCGCACGCTGGAGCCGGGCGACGTGCTGCTGCACCGTTTCTCGCCGACTGGGTTCTATTCCTCGGCCGTGCGCAATCCGTTCCTGCGCAATCTCGAAGCGCGTTCCGAGCGCCAGATTCCCTATTCCAAGGTCGAGGCGGGCGAGCACACCGTGCGGCTCGACGTCGGCGTGAAGGGCAAGAACTTCTGGGTTGCGCCCAAGGATCTGGAACGCGCCCGGGGCTGGGCCGCGGAGGGCTTCACCGATGGCCTGCGCACGCCGGATGACACGATCATTTTCGTCTCGCCCGCGGAACGCGACGAGATCCGCCAGGATCAGGCCGACTGCATGGGCTGCCTGTCGCACTGCGGGTTCTCGTCGTGGAAGGACCATGACGACTACACCACCGGACGCCTTGCCGATCCGCGCAGCTTCTGCATCCAGAAGACCCTGCAGGACATCGCCCACGGCGGCCCGATCGACAAGAACCTGATGTTCGCGGGGCACGCCGCCTACAATTTCAAGCAGGACCCGTTCTACTCCAACGGCTTCACGCCGACGGTCAAGGAACTGGTGGACCGCATCCTGACGGGCGACTGATCGCCTTCATACGGACGTGATTTCAAGCGGCCGGTTCGGGACTTCCCGGACCGGCCGTTTCGCGTTCCGGCCTCGGATCGTCATGCGGATCGGGCCCGAAACGGTTGCTGCCTTTCTTGCCCGGTACGATGAGCAAGGCAATGTACAGCCATGCGAAGGGCAGGAACAGCAGCCAGTCAACATAGGAAAGCGGCGCCTCGATCAGGGCGCGGGTTTCCCATCCGCCAATACGCAGAGCCAGATCGAGGCCCATGTTTCGGGCCGCGACGAGCCACAGCAGGACAGTCCATTTCCCGCTTTGGCCGAAATCGTGTAGCCGCCGGGTGGAGAGTGCGAAAAGTGGTATGGTAGCAAGCCAGGTAGCGGCAAAACGCAGCCAGGCGATGGGCTCACCTTCCAAGAAGAAGCCTGTCACCCCCAGCACTACCGCGCACAGGAGCTGCGAGACGACGACATAGACGATCAGCTCGGTGCGCCGGGCACGCCCCGCTGCCGTGAAAGTGCGCCTGATGGCTTGGCCGAAGAGCGGGAGATCGCTTGTCATGGTGCGATCTCCCGCCGCTGCGGGGGGATTGTCAATCGAATTCCCAGGCGCGTTCGCCGTGGCTGGTGATGTCGAGGCCTTCGCGTTCGGCATCCTCGGACACGCGCATCGGGAAGACCAGCGAGGCCATCAGCGCCAGGATCACGGTCATGATCACTGACCAGATAATCGTCACGCCCACGCCGATAATTTGTGCTGCCGTCTGCGTCATCATGGTCATGCCGTCATCATACCCGACGCCGCCCAGGCTTTGGGACAGGAACAGGCCGAGCAGGACCGAGCCGAGCATTCCGCCCACGCCGTGAACGGCGAAGACGTCGAGCGAATCGTCGATCTCCAGCTTCTGCTTCACGAGCTGGATGGCGAAGAAGCAGACGACCGCGCCCATTGCGCCGAACAGGATCGCGGCGCCCGGCGAGATGTAGCCCGCGGCAGGCGTGACCGTTGCCAGACCGGCGATCGCACCGGTGGCGAAGCCCACGCCGGTGGGCTTGCCGACCACGATGCGTTCGACCAGCAGCCAGACCAGTGCCGCGGTCGCAGCCGCCACATGCGTGGCGATGATCGCGGCGGCGGCATCGTCGTTGGCGTGCAGGGCCGAGCCGCCGTTGAAACCGAACCAGCCCACCCAGAGCAGGCCCGCGCCGGCCATCGTCAGCGCCGGGCTGTGGGGCAGCATCAGGGTTTGTGGAAAGCCCTTGCGCTTGCCCAGCATCACCGCGACGACCAGGGCGGAAACGCCTGCCGTGGTGTGAATGACGATGCCGCCCGCCCAGTCGAGCGTGCCGACGCTGGTGGACAGCCAGCCGCCGCCCCAGATCCAGTGCGTCACGGGGGCATAGACGACCAGGCTCCACAGCGCCGAGAACGCGACGACCCAGCCGAACCGTGCGCGGTCCACCCAGGCGCCGACCATGAGCGCGGGGGTGATCGCCGCGAACGTCATCTGGAACAGCGCGAAGGCGCTTTCGGGAACGGACGTGCTTTCGCGCACGTTGCCCAGCGTAATCAGCATCCAGGCATTGCCGCTGCCCAGCCAGCCGTTGGTGACGTCGCCGAAGCTTACGGTATATCCTACCACGATCCACAGGACCGATGCCACGGCGGCGACTGCGCCGCACTGGATCAGTACCGAGAGAAAGTTCTTCGTGCGCACCAGCCCGCCGTAGAACAGCGAAAGGCCCGGCATGGCCATCAGCATGACGAACGCGGAACTGGCGAGCAGCCAGGCCGTGTCGCCGCTGTTGGTCACGTCGATCCGGCCATCCTGTGCAAAGGCTGTGCCCGGCAAGAGAGCCCCCGGTAATAGGGCCAATGCCGCGGCAAGTGGCAGCAAGCGCTGCTTGTTCATTTTCCGTGTTCCCCTCTCAGGCCGCGCTCTGCGCTGGCGCTGGTTCCTCCTGCAGTGGCCTTAGAGCAGGAGAAGGACGGGAGACAAGCGAAGACAGGCACTTGCGCATCCGTTGCCGAAGCGGCGGGAGAAGCCGTCAGGACATGTCGGGCAGGACCATGTCGGGCGGGCGGTGTCCGTCGACCCAGAAACGGATATTGGCAATGACCCGTTCGCCCGCCGCGCCGCGCCCTTCATACGTGGCGCTGCCCAGATGGGGCATGGCGACAAGGCCGGGCAGTTCCAGCAGCCGCGGATCGATCTGCGGCTCGCGCGCGAATACGTCGAGCCCCGCCCCGGCGATCCGCCCTTCGGCAAGGGCCGCGATCAGGGCTTCCTCGTCGATCAGCTGGCCGCGCGCGGTGTTCACGATGCAGGCGGTCGGCTTCATCAGCGACAGGCGGCGGGCATCGAACAGGTTCGTGGTCCCCGGACCGGCCGGGCAGTGCAGGGTGAGGATATCCGCCTCGGCCGTCAGCCGGTCGAGATCGGGCTCGTAACGGGCGGAAAACATGTTCTCCAGCGCCGCGGGCTGGCGGTGGCGGTTGTGGTAGCGGATATCCATGCCGAAGGCTCTGGCGCGGTGGGCGACGGCCTGGCCGATGCGCCCCATGCCGACGATGCCCAGCGTCCTGCCCATCAGCGAATGGCCGAGCATCGCCGAGGGCGCCCAGCCGGCCCAATGGCCTTCGCGAAGCACTTTTTCGTTTTCGCTGAACCGGCGCGAGACGAGGATGATGAGCGCCAGCGTCAGGTCGGCAGTATCATCGGTGAAAACGCCGGGGGTATTGGTGACGACGATCTTGCGCGCTCGGGCGGCGCCAACGTCGATATGTTCCGTGCCTGCGCCGAAGCTGGCGATCAGGCCGAGCCGGTCTCCCGCCTGGGCGATGAGTTCGGCGTCGATCGAGTCGGTGACGGTCGGCACCAGGACATCGCAGTCGCGCATGGCCGCCGCGAGTGCATCGCGCGTCATCGGCGCGTCGGATTCGTTGAGCGTCACGTCGAACAGTTCGGTCATGCGCGCTTCGACTTCGGGCAGAAGCCTGCGGGTGACGATCACGCGCGGACGGTGCGGGCGGATCGGTGCGGAAGGGGCGCTTGCCGTTGCGGTCATGACATACCGGCTATGCCTTCCACAGGGTCCCGGTCAAGGAGCCTTGAAGCGTTGCTCTGCTGCGCGGTATGGAAAGGCCCATGAAGCGCTTGTCTCCGATGCTGCCTTTGTTCGCCCTCTGCGCGCTTTTGCCCTGTGCGGTTCCCGCGCCTGCGCGCGCCGCCGATGACGACAAGGTGCCCTACTGGGCCTCGATCGATGCCGACAAGGCCTACATGCGCGTGGGACCGGGCGACTCGTACAAGATCGAGTGGGTCTATCGCCGGGTGCACCTGCCGGTGAAGATCATCCGCCGCGAAGGGCCCTGGCGTCAGGTCGAGGATCCTGACGGCGACAAGGGCTGGATGCGCGACCTTCTACTCTCCCGCCAGCGCGCCGCCATCGTGAAAGGCGAGGGGCTGGCGGAAATGCACGGCGACGGCAGCGACTCGTCGCCGGTGCTCTGGCGGGTTGAGCCCGGCGTGGTTGGTCTGCTTGGCGAGTGCAAGCAGGGCTGGTGCGCTTTCGACAGCGACGGCCACAAGGGCTTCCTGCGCGAGGACGCGCTGTGGGGGACGGGGGAGCCTTAAGGAGGCCACAACCCGTCTGCGCTTCCGGAGCCGTGAGGTCCGGCACGATTGCCGCAAAACGCAAACGAAAACCCCCGCCGGTGAGGGCGGGGGCTGGTTCATTCAGCTACAGGGCTGGCTGATCACGCCAGCTCGACCGCCACGGCTGTCGCTTCGCCGCCGCCGATGCAGAGCGAGGCGACGCCCTTCTTCAGGCCCTTGTCCTTGAGCGAATTGATCAGCGTGACGATGATGCGGGTGCCCGAAGCGCCGATCGGGTGGCCGAGCGCGGTGGCGCCGCCGTGGATGTTGACCTTGTCATGCGGGAGGCCGAGGTCCTTCATCGCGAACATCGCGACGCAGGCGAAGGCCTCGTTCACTTCGAACAGGTCGACGTCGGAGAGCGACCAGCCCGTCTTTTCCATCAGCTTGGAGATCGCGCCGACCGGAGCGGTGGTGAACAGGGCCGGTTCGTGCGCATGGGCTGCAACGCCGATGATCGTCGCGACCGGCGTCAGGCCCTTGGCATCGGCCACGCTCTTGCGGGTGAGCACAAGGGCGGCGGCGCCGTCCGAGATCGAGCTGGAGCTTGCGGCCGTGATCGTGCCGTCCTTGGCGAACGCGGGCTTGAGCGAGCGGATCTTGTCCGGATTGCCCTTGCCCGGCTGTTCGTCGGTATCGACGATCACGTCGCCCTTGCGGGTCTTCACCGTGACGGGAACGACTTCGCCCTTGAAGGCGCCGGTTTCGATCGCCTCGACCGCGCGGCGCAGCGACTCGATCGAGAATTCGTCCTGGTCTTCGCGGGTCAGCTGGTATTCGTCCGCCGTCTTCTGCGCGAACGAGCCCATGGCGCCGCCTTCATAGGCGTCTTCCAGGCCGTCGAGGAACATGTGATCGTAAAGCGTGTCGTGACCGGCGCGGGCGCCGCTGCGATGCTTTTTCGAAAGGTACGGCGCATTGGTCATCGATTCCATGCCGCCGGTGACAATCAGGTCGAGCGAGCCGGCCGCGAGCGCTTCTGCGCCCATGATGACCGTCTGCATACCTGAGCCGCAGACCTTGTTGACGGTGGTCGCCTGCACCGACTTGGGCAGGCCGGCCTTGAGCGCGGCCTGGCGGGCAGGGGCCTGGCCGAGACCGGCAGGCAGCACGCAGCCCATGTAGATGCGTTCGATATCCTCGCCGGCGACTCCGGCGCGTTCTACCGCGGCCTTTACGGCCGTCGCGCCGAGGTCGGTCGCTTCGGCGCCGGCGAGGGCGCCTTGCAGGCCGCCCATGGGCGTGCGGGCATAGGAAAGAATGACAATCGGGTCGGAAGCCGAAATCTGGGCCATGTGCTTGCCTCTCATGTTTACGGTGTCAGGCAGTTGATAATCGGTAATGTTGCGTTGCACCAAATGCAACACGTCAAAAGGTAGTGTCGCTGCAGTGTATTGTTCCTGAGCCGGGATCCCTCGCGACCGGAACGAAGCTCGTTATTGCTGCTGCCTTGATTTGCGTGCGGGGCGGAATTTGGGAAAATGTCCCGGCTCAATGTGGGGGCGCGAGGCGGGAAATTCCAGACCGACTCGTGGTGGCGCAGGCGCGTGGAAATCTTCCCCCCGATGGGCTGGCGACGGGCCCCGCGAGGCCGGAAATACGCTTGCCGCGGCGTGATCTTGTTGCATTGCAATGCATAAGCGCGGATTAATCCGCCCGGACACCTTGCGATGCTGATAGGCCTGTCCTAAGAGCGCGCCCAACGACCGGACGTGCTCCGCATGGGACGAGTCCGGCAGTCGCATTCCGGTATGAGGCCAGAACCATTGACTGATCTGTCACAATACCTGCCGATCCTGATATTCCTGGTGATTGCGCTGGCGCTTTCGGGGGTGATCGTTTTCCTGCCGATGGGCGTTGCCCGCCTGACCGGAACGCATCAGCCGAATACCGACAAGAACAGCGAATACGAATGCGGCTTTCCCGCGTTCGAGGATCCGCGCAGCCAGTTTGACGTCCGCTTCTATCTCGTGGCGATCCTGTTCATCGTCTTCGATCTTGAAGCCGCGTTCCTGTTCCCCTGGGCCGTCTCGCTCAAGCTGACCGGCTGGGCCGGCTGGACGACGATGATGGTGTTCCTGGGCGAACTGGCCATTGGCCTTGCCTATGCATGGAAGAAGGGAGCTCTGGACTGGGAATGAGCACGCTTGTGAATTCTGCCGGACAGCCGCTCTCCCAGGGCGGCCCCCACTCCGGTTCAGTTACGCCCCCCGACCAGTCGTTCTTCAACGACCTCAATCAGGAAGTTTCCGACAAGGGCTTCCTCGTCACATCCACCGAGGAGCTGTTCCAGTGGGCCCGCACCGGCTCGCTGTGGTGGATGACTTTCGGCCTGGCCTGCTGCGCGGTCGAGATGATCCACGTGAACATGCCGCGTTACGACATGGAGCGCTTCGGCGTTGCCCCGCGCGCTTCCCCGCGTCAGTCGGACGTGATGATTGTGGCCGGCACGCTGTGCAACAAGATGGCCCCGGCGCTGCGCAAGGTCTATGACCAGATGTCGGAGCCGAAGTACGTCATCTCGATGGGCTCGTGCGCCAATGGCGGTGGTTACTACCACTACAGCTATTCTGTCGTGCGTGGCTGCGATCGTATCGTTCCGGTCGACATCTACGTGCCCGGCTGCCCGCCGACTGCCGAAGCGCTGCTTTACGGCGTGATGCAGCTTCAGCGGAAGATTCGCCGCGTCGGCACGGTGGAAAGGTAAGACCAGATGGCTGTTCTGCATTCCGCCCCCAAGTTCGCTTCGAATGAAGGCGTGATCGACACGCTTTCGGCCGCACTCGGCTCGATGCTGGTCGCCTCTAAGGAAGAGCATGGCGAAGTCGTGCTCACCATCGCGCGCGACCAGATCGAGGACGCGCTGCGCCTGCTGCGCGACGAGCATGAGTACCAGTCGCTGATGGAAATGGCGGGGGTCGATTACCCCTCGCGTCCCGAGCGCTTCGAAGTCGTGTACATGCTGCTCTCGTACACCAAGAACCATCGCCTGCTGGTGAAGGTCTCCGCGGCCGAGAACACCCCGGTGCCGACCGTAACCACGCTGTGGCCCAACGCGGGCTGGCTGGAGCGCGAAGTGTTCGACATGTACGGCGTGATCTTCGCCGGCAACCCGGACCTGCGCCGCATCCTCACCGACTACGGCTTCGAGGGCCATCCGTTCCGCAAGGACTTCCCGCTCACCGGCTATCAGGAACTGCGCTATTCCGAAGAGGACAAGCGCGTCGTCTACGAGCCGGTCAAGCTTGCGCAGGATCTGCGTCAGTTCGACTTCATGAGCCCCTGGGAAGGCGCGGAATACGTGCTGCCCGGCGACGAGAAGGCCGAGGGAGACAAGGTATGAGCATGCAGCTCGAACAGTCGCCCACCACCGCGGGTGACGTAGTCGACAACTATACGATCAACTTCGGGCCCCAGCACCCGGCCGCACACGGCGTGCTGCGCATGGTCATGGAGCTGGACGGCGAAGTGATCGAACGCATCGATCCGCACGTCGGCCTGCTGCATCGCGGCACCGAGAAGCTGATCGAGCACAAGACCTACCTTCAGGCGCTGCCGTACTTCGACCGCCTGGACTACTGCTCGCCGCTGGGCATGGAGCACTCCTACGTGCTGGCGGTCGAAAAGCTGCTCAACGTCGAAGTGCCGCTGCGCGCCCAGTACCTGCGCGTGCTCTTCGCCGAGCTGACCCGCATCTGCAACCACATGCTCAACATGGGCTCGCACGTCATGGACGTGGGTGCCATGACGCCGAACCTGTGGCTGTTCGAAATCCGCGAGGACTGCCTCAACTTCTTCGAGCGCGCTTCGGGCGCCCGTATGCACTCGGCCTGGTTCCGTCCCGGCGGCGTGCATCAGGACGTGCCGCTCAAGCTGCTTGCCGACATTGGCGAATGGCTCGACACGCGCCTGCCGCGCCTGTTCGAGGACGCGATGAGCCTCGTCGTCGACAACCGCATCTTCAAACAGCGCAATGTCGACATCGCGCTGGTTTCGAAGGAAGACGCGATTGCCTGGGGCTTCTCCGGCCCGATGATCCGCGCTGCGGGCATCCCCTGGGATATCCGCAAGCAGCAGCCCTACGACGTCTATGACCGCATGGACTTCGAGATCCCGGTCGGTACGAACTCGGACTGCTACGACCGTTTCATGGTCCGCGTCGAGGAAGTGCGTCAGTCCGCGAAGATCATGAAGCAGTGCCTGGCCGAGATTCCCGAAGGCCCGATCTGCTCGGACGATCGCAAGGTTTCCCCGCCCAAGCGCGGTGAGATGAAGAGCTCGATGGAATCGCTGATCCATCACTTCAAGCTCTACACCGAAGGCTTCCACGTTCCGGCGGGCGAAGTCTACGTGGCCACCGAAAGCCCCAAGGGTGAATTCGGCGTCTATCTGGTCTCGGACGGCTCCAACAAGCCTTACCGCTGCAAGATCCGCCCGACCGCGTTCTCGCACCTGCAGGCGATGGACTTCATGTCCAAGGGCCACATGCTGCCGGACGCGACCGCCATTCTGGGCGCCATCGACGTGGTGTTCGGGGAGTGCGACCGGTGAGCAAGCTTGCCATCGCTGAGGCCATGATCGGCGCCTACAACGCGCAGGATGCCGATCTGTACGTCTCGTACATGACCGATGAGGCCTGCGAGGCGAACTATCGCGGCGCGGTTGTGCGTGAAGGCAAGGAAGGCACGCGTTCGGGCCTTGCGGCGGCTTTCGCCAAGTGGCCGCAGAACAAGGCCGAGATCGTCTCGCGTGAAGTGACCGACAACTACGTCGTCTTCCGCGAGCACGTGACGCGTGGTCCGGCCAGCGATGGTTCGGACCTCGTCGAACCGTTCGACGTTCTCGCCGTCTACAGCTTCGAAGGCGACAAGTGCAGCCGGGTGGAGTTCATCCGGTGAGGTTCACGACGGTCGAAATGATCCGCGTCTGGGCGGCCATGACCGGGGTGTTCCTCGTCGCGCTCTATTTCGGAGTGCTTTCTACCGGATCGCAGCCTTCGCCGACGATCGCGATGCTCGCGACGGCGATTGGTGGATTTGAGATTTTCTTTTTCGGCCAGGATCAATGGCTGAAGCGCAGGGGTAAGCATGGCTGACCGCTATATCGAACCTGATACGCCCGAACTGCGGGCGCGTTGGGGCAATTTTGCCTGGACTGAAGCAAACGCCGCGAAGGCGAAAGAGATCGTCGCCCGCTATCCGGAAGGGCGCCAGCGCTCGGCCGTGATGCCGCTGCTCGATCTCGCCCAGCGCCAGGTTGGTGCGGAAGAGAACACGCAAGGGTGGCTGCCGATCCCGGTGATGGAATATGTCGCGGCCTACCTCGACATGCCGATCATCCGCGTGGTCGAGGTCGCGACGTTCTACACGATGTACAACATCGCTCCGATCGGCCGCTTTCACGTGCAGGTCTGCGGCACCACGCCGTGTATGCTGCGCGGGTCTGACGACATCATCGCCGCCTGCAAGAAGCGCGGGATGAAGGCGGGGCACATCACCGGGGACGGCATGTGGTCGTTCACCGAAGTCGAGTGCATGGGCAACTGCGCCTCGGCTCCGATGGTGCAGATCAACGACGACAACTACGAGGATCTGACGCCCGAGCGTCTCGATGTCGTGCTCGACGCGCTGGCCAAGGGCGAGACGCCCAAGGCCGGAACGCAGGAGCCGGGCCGCCACACGGTGGAGCCGGTGGGCGAGCCGACCAACCTCGCAGCGATGATTACCGAAAATCACGACTATCGAGGGGAGTGGTAAGCCATGGCTCTCCAGGACAAGGACCGCATCTTCACCAACGTCTACGGCTATCAGCCGTGGAACCTGAAGGAAGCGCAGGCGCGCGGCGCCTGGGACGGCACCAAGGACATCATCGCCAAGGGCCGCGAAGCGATCATCGAGGAAATGAAGGCCTCGGGTCTGCGCGGACGCGGCGGTGCAGGCTTCCCGACCGGCATGAAGTGGTCCTTCATGCCCAAGCAGCCGCCGGTCGATCAGAACGGCAATCCCAAGCCCAGCTTCCTCGTCATCAATGCCGACGAATCCGAGCCGGGTTCGTGCAAGGACCGCGAGATCATCCGCCACGATCCGCACCTGCTGCTGGAAGGCGCGCTGGTTGCCGGTTTCGCGATGGGTGCGCGTGCGGCCTACATCTACATTCGCGGTGAATATATCCGCGAGGCGGAGACGCTCTTCGCTGCGCGCGATGAAGCCTATGCGGCGGGCCTGCTGGGCAAGAACGCGGCCGGTTCGGGCTACGATTTCGACGTCTTCATCCACCGCGGCGCCGGTGCTTACATCTGCGGCGAAGAAACCGCGATGATCGAAAGCCTCGAAGGCAAGAAGGGCCAGCCTCGCCTCAAGCCGCCGTTTCCGGCCGGCGCGGGCCTCTATGGCTGTCCGACCACGGTCAACAACGTCGAATCCATCGCGGTTGCGCCCACCATCATGCGGCGCGGCGCGAGCTGGTTCTCCAGCTTCGGGCGTGACAACAACAAGGGCACCAAGCTCTTCCAGATTTCGGGCCATGTGAACCGTCCGTGCGTCGTCGAAGAGGAAATGAGCATTCCCTTCAGCGAGCTGATCGAGAAGCACTGCGGCGGCATCCGCGGCGGGCGCGACAACCTGCTGGCCGTGATCCCGGGCGGGTCCTCGGTTCCGCTGGTCCCGGCCGACCAGATCTGGGACGCGCCGATGGATTTCGACGGTCTGCGCGCGCTCGGCTCGGGCCTCGGCACCGCCGCCGTGATCGTGATGGACAAGTCCACCGACATCGTGCGCGCCATTGCCCGCCTCTCGCACTTCTACAAGCACGAGAGCTGCGGCCAGTGCACGCCCTGCCGCGAAGGCACGGGCTGGATGTGGCGCGTGATGGAACGCCTGCGCACCGGCGATGCAGCGGTCGAGGAAATCGACATGCTGTTCCAGGTGACCAAGCAGGTCGAAGGCCACACTATCTGCGCTCTGGGCGATGCGGCCGCATGGCCGATCCAGGGCCTGATCCGCCACTTCCGCCCCGAGCTGGAGCGCCGGATTGCTGAGGCTGGCAACGTTGCGGAGGCCGCTGAGTAATGCCTAAAGTTACCGTAGACGGCGTAGAACTCGAAGTTCCGGCAGGCGCGACTGTCCTGCAGGCCTGCGAGCTGGCCGGTAAGGAAATCCCGCGCTTCTGCTATCATGAGCGCCTGTCCATCGCCGGCAACTGCCGCATGTGTCTGGTCGAGGTGAAGCCCGGACCGCCCAAGCCGCAGGCGTCGTGTGCGCTCCCGGCCGCCGAAGGTCAGGAAATCCGCACCGACAGCGAGATGGTCAAGAAGGCGCGGGAAGGGGTGATGGAGTTCCTCCTCATCAACCACCCGCTCGACTGCCCGATCTGCGACCAGGGCGGCGAGTGCGACCTGCAGGACCAGTCGGTGGCCTATGGCCGCGGCGGCTCGCGCTATCACGAGCACAAGCGCGCCGTGACCGAGAAGTACATGGGCCCGCTCATCAAGACCATGATGACGCGCTGCATCCACTGCACCCGCTGCGTGCGCTTCTCCGAAGAGATCGCGGGCGTGGACGAGATCGGCGCGCTCTATCGCGGCGAAAGCACCCAGATTTCGACGTATCTGGAGCAGGCCGCCAAGCATGAGATGTCGGCCAATGTGATCGACCTCTGCCCGGTCGGCGCGCTGACCTCGCGGCCCTATGCCTTCGAGGCGCGGCCGTGGGAGCTCAAGAAGACGCTCGGCATCGACGTGTCGGACGCCGTCGGCGCCAATATCCGCATCGACAGCCGGGGCCGCGAAGTCCTGCGCATTCTCCCGCGCGTCAATGACGACGTGAACGAGGAGTGGATCAGCGACAAGGCGCGCTACATGGTCGACGGCCTTGTGAAGCGCCGCCTCGACAAGCCGTATCTGCGCCGCGACGGTAAGCTGGTTGCCGTAAGCTGGAACGAGGCGTTCCAGGCCATTGCCACGCTGAACCCGGGCAATTCGATTGCCGCGGTTGCCGGTGACATGCTCGATTGCGAGACCATGTTCGCCGCGAAGAAGCTGGTTGGCGCCCTCGGCTCCAGCCTGCTCGAAGGCCGCCAGACCGGCATGGACTACGACACGTCCAGCCTTGCGGCAGTGAACTTCAACACGACGTTCTCGGGCCTTGAGACTGCCGATGCGATCCTGATCGTCGGCAGCCACGTGCGCTGGGAAGCGCCGTTGGTGAACACCCGCCTGCGCAAGGCGGTGAAGCGCGGCGCCAAGGTCTTCCTGATCGGCCCCGAGTGGGAAACCACGTTCGGCGGCGAATTCCTTGGCGAGGACCTGTCGGTTATCAGCAACCTGCCGAACCACGTCTGGGAAACGATCCGCGACGCCAAGCGTCCGGCGATCATTCTCGGCGGTGCGGCGCTCGGCCGGGGCGGCCTCGAAGCCGCGCTGTCGGTCGGCGAGCAGATCGGCGTGGTGCGCGAACTCGAAGACGGCACCACGTGGAACGGCTTCAACGTGCTGCACATGGCAGCGGCCCGCATGGGCGGCCTGATGCTCGGCTACGCTCAGAAGGGCGGCCTTGCCGATATCGTCGCGGCCAAGCCCAAGGTGCTGCTCTCGCTCGGCGCGGACGAGGTGGATTACACCAAGTTCGCCGACTCGATGATCGTCTACATCGGCCATCACGGCGACAAGGGCGCCCATGCCGCTGACGTGATCCTGCCGGCTGCGGCCTATACCGAGAAGGCCGGCACTTACGTCAACACCGAAGGGCGCGTGCAGTGGGCCGACAAGGCCGTGTTCGCACCCGGCGATGCCCGTGAGGACTGGTCGATCCTGCGCGCTCTGGCCGACGCTTTCGGCGTCGGGCTGGGTTTCGACAGCTTCGAGGAATTGCGAAACGCAATGATTGCTGAAGTTCCTGCACTTGGCATCGAAGGACTGGCGGACTACGGGAGCGTCCTGCCTGCCGGCGGCGGCTCTGCCTCCGGCCTGATCGCTTACCCGGTCAAGGACTTCTACATGACCAACCCCATCGCCCGCGCCAGCGCGACCATGCAGCAATGTTCGGCTGAACTGCTGCACGGCGAGGAGATCGCGGAGGCCGCGGAATGACCGCTTTTTTCCAAACCCTTGGCATGACCTATGAGTGGGCGTGGTTCGTCTCGACGATCTGCGGAATCCTGCTGATTGCCCTGCCGCTGATGGTCTCGGTGGCGATGATCATCTATGCCGACCGCAAGATCTGGGCCGCCATGGCCCTGCGCCGCGGCCCCAACGTCGTCGGCCCCTGGGGACTGCTGCAGTCCTTCGCGGACGGTCTCAAGGTCTTCCTGCAGGAAACCATCGTCCCTTCGGCGGCCAACAAGGGCATCTTTCTGATCGCGCCGGTGGTGACGTTCACGATCGCGCTGATGGCCTGGGCCGTGATCCCGTTCAATTCGGGCGCGATCCTGGCGGACATCAACGTCGGCCTGCTCTATGTGCTCGCGATCTCGTCGCTGGGTGTTTACGGTACGATCATGGCGGGCTGGGCTTCGAACTCGAAGTACCCGTTCTTCTCGGCGATGCGCGCCTCGGCGCAGATGATCTCCTATGAAGTCTCGATCGGCTTCATCCTGATCTGCGTTGTCCTGTGGGCCGGCACGTTCAACCTGAACGACATCGTCAAGGCGCAGGACGGCCACGTTCTCGGCCTGTTCAACGGCTTCGGGTTCAATCCGCTGCTGTTCCCGATGGCGGTGATGTTCCTGATCTCGGGCATGGCCGAGACGCAGCGCGCCCCGTTCGACCTGACCGAGGCGGAATCGGAACTCGTCGCCGGGTATCAGACCGAATACTCGTCGATGGCTTTCGCCGCCTACTGGCTCGGCGAATATGCCAACGTGCTGCTGATGTGTGCGCTCAACGCGACCCTGTTCTGGGGTGGCTGGCTGCCGCCGCTCGACATCCCCGTTCTGTACCTCGTGCCGGGCATCGTATGGTTCCTGCTCAAGGTGCTGTTCTTCTTCTTCGTGTTCAGCTGGGTGAAGGCGACCGTGCCCCGGTATCGCTATGACCAGCTGATGCGCCTGGGCTGGAAGGTCTTCCTCCCCACCTCGCTGCTGTTCGTTGTTCTCGTCAGCGGCTACCTCATGGCTACCGGACACTTCGCATGACCGCCGCTCAACTGATCAAGAGCTTCACGCTCTGGGAGTTTGTGAAGGCGCATTGGCTGACCTTGAAGTATTTCTTCAAGCCCAAGGCGACGATCAACTACCCGTTCGAGAAGAACCCGCTTTCGCCCCGTTTCCGCGGCGAGCACGCCCTGCGCCGTTATCCCAACGGCGAGGAACGCTGCATCGCCTGCAAGCTGTGCGAGGCGATCTGCCCGGCGCAGGCGATCACGATCGAGGCAGCGCCGCGTGAAGACGGTTCGCGCCGCACCACGCGCTACGATATCGACATGACGAAATGCATCTACTGCGGCTTCTGCCAGGAAGCCTGCCCGGTCGATGCGATCGTCGAAGGGCCGAACTTCGAATACGCGACCGAAACGCGCGAAGAGCTGCTCTATGACAAGGCTAAGCTATTGGCGAACGGGGACAAGTGGGAGCGTGCGATTGCCGCGAACCTTGAAGCCGATGCGCCATATCGCTAGGAGGCGCGCGGGCTCATGATTCACGTTATCGCCTTCTATCTCTTCGCCGTGATGACCATCGCGTCGGGCGCGATCACCATCCTGTCGCGCAACCCGGTGCACTCGGTGCTGTGGCTGATCCTGGCGTTCTTCAACGCCGCCGGCCTGATGATCCTGGTGGGTGCCGAATTCATCGCGATGCTCTTGGTCATCGTCTATGTCGGCGCGGTCGCGGTGCTGTTCCTGTTCGTCGTCATGATGCTGAACATCGATTTCGCCGAACTGCGGGCCGGGTTCGTCAAGAACTTCCCGTTCGGGATGCTGGTGGCCGTGGTGCTGCTGGCCGAAATGGTTCTCGGCATCGGCGCCTACAAGGCCGGCGCACTCCAGCTCGGCACGCCCGACGGCATGGCCGCTCAGCCTGCCGGGACCAGCAATATCGAGGCCATCGGTGCGCTGCTCTATGGCCGCTATCTGTTCCTTTTCGAGGCTGCGGGCGTGATCCTGCTCGTCGCCATGATCGGTGCCATCGTCCTGACTCACCGCCAGCGTGGCGACACGCGCGGCCAGAAGATCAGCAAGCAGATCGCGCGCCGTCCCGAAGAGGCGACCGTCAACGTCAAGCCGGAAGTCGGCAAGGGGGTATCGCTGTGATCGGCGTCGAACACTATGTCGTGGTGAGCTCGATCCTCTTCGTGCTCGGCGTCCTCGGCATTTTCCTCAACCGCAAGAATGTGATCGTGATCCTGATGGCGATCGAACTCATCCTGCTTGCGGTGAACATCAACCTCGTCGCTTTCAGCGCCTTCCTGCACGACCTGACCGGACAGATCTTCGCGATGTTCGTGCTGACGGTGGCAGCCGGCGAGGCGGCAGTGGGGCTTGCAATCCTCGTGATCTACTTCCGTGGCCGCGGCACCATTGCCGTAGACGACGTCAACCGGATGAAGGGATAAGGCGTTGAACCAGATCCTGATCATCGTCTTCCTGCCGATGCTGGCAGCGATCATTGCCGGGCTTGGCAACAAGCAGCTCGGCAATGTGGCAGCCAAGTCGATTACGACCGGCGCGCTGTTCATCGCCTGCGGCCTATCCTGGCCGATCTTCATCCAGTTCCTGAACGGCAGCGCCGAAGCGACTGTGGTTCCGGTGCTGAAGTGGGTCGCCTCGGGCGCGCTGACGTTCGACTGGGCGCTGCGCGTCGATACGCTGACTGCGGTCATGCTCGTCGTCGTCACCTCGGTTTCGGCGCTCGTGCACCTCTATTCGTGGGGCTACATGGACGAGGAGCCGGATCAGCCGCGCTTCTTCGCCTACCTCTCGCTGTTCACTTTCGCCATGCTCATGCTGGTGACGGCGGACAACCTGGTGCAGATGTTCTTCGGTTGGGAAGGCGTCGGCCTCGCCTCGTACCTCCTGATCGGCTTCTGGTTCCGCAAGCCTTCGGCGAGCGCCGCCGCGATCAAGGCCTTCGTGGTCAACCGTGTGGGTGACTTGGGCTTCATGCTCGGCATCTTCGGCACTTTCCTGGTGTTCGGCACGGTCTCGATCCCCGCGATCCTTGCCGAAGCGCCGGGCATGGCGGGCTCGACCATCGGCTTCCTCGGCTATCGTTTCGACACCATGACGGTGCTCTGCCTGCTGCTGTTCGTCGGCGCCATGGGCAAGTCGGCGCAGCTCGGCCTGCACACCTGGCTGCCGGACGCGATGGAAGGCCCGACCCCGGTTTCGGCGCTGATCCACGCCGCGACCATGGTTACCGCCGGCGTCTTCATGGTCTGCCGTCTCTCGCCGATGTTTGAAACCAGCCCGACGGCGATGACTTTCATCACCTTCATCGGTGCCGCCACTTGCTTCTTCGCCGCCACGATCGGCTGCACGCAGTGGGACATCAAGCGCGTGATCGCGTACTCGACCTGCTCGCAGCTCGGCTACATGTTCTTCGCGGCGGGTGTGGGCGCCTTCGGCTCGGCCATGTTCCACCTGTTCACGCACGCCTTCTTCAAGGCGCTGCTGTTCCTCTGCGCCGGCTCTGTGATCCACGCGATGCACCACGAGCAGGACATGCGCTTCTACGGCGGCCTGTGGAAGAAGATCCCCGTGACCTTCTGGGCGATGACCGCGGGTACGCTGGCCATCACCGGCGTGGGCATGTTCGGCGTCGGCTTCGCGGGCTTCCACTCGAAGGACTCGATCCTTGAGGCGGCTTATGCCAGCGGCACTTCGATGGGCAGCTTCGCGTTCTGGATGGGCATCTTCGCTGCGCTGATGACCAGCTTCTACTCCTGGCGCCTGGTGTTCCTGACCTTCTTCGGCAAGCCGCGCTGGGCGGAATCCGAGCACATCCAGCACGCGGTGCACCATCACCACGAGCATCTCTCGGACGAAGACGGCGATGCCGATCATGCGCACGGGGACCACGGTCATGCCGCCCATGGCGACGGCACGGCGGGCTACCACCCGCACGAGAGCCCGTGGGTCATGCTGCTGCCGCTGGTGATCCTCTCGGTCGGTGCGGTCTTCGCAGGCTTCGTGTTCCAGCACGCGTTCGTGTCGGAAGGCACCGGCGAATTCTGGAAGGGCGCCCTGGTGTTCCACGAGCACCTGATCCACGCGATGCACGGCATTCCCGAGCTGATGAAGTGGATGCCCTTCATCGTGATGTCGCTGGGCCTGCTGATCGCTTGGTACGGCTACATCAAGAACACCAGCTTCCCGGCGGCTGTCGCGAAGCAACTGGGGCCGGTCTACACCTTCGTGTACCGCAAGTGGATGTTCGACGAACTCTATCACTACATGTTCGTCGTCCCCGCTTTCTGGATCGGCAAGGTGTTCTGGAAGGTTCTCGATATCGGCGTCATCGACCGCTTTGGTCCGGACGGCGCTGCCTGGGCTGTGGCCAAGGGTTCGACTTACGCGCAGAGGGTCCAGTCGGGCTATCTGTACAGCTATGCTCTTATCATGCTGCTGGGCCTTGTCGGCGCCATCAGCTGGGTGATCGCGGGATAAGATGATGAGTGGTTTTCCGATCCTCAGCGTGATGATGCTGGTGCCGCTTGCGGCGGGGCTGGCATGTCTCTTCCTCGACGCGAAAGCGGCGCGCAATCTCGCCCTCGTGGCGACGCTGATCGACTTCGCACTTGGTGTGGTGCTCTGGCTGAACTTCGATGTCGGCGGTGCGCAGTGGCAGTTTACCGAACGGGTGGAGTTGTTCTCCGGCTTCTCCTACGCGCTCGGCATTGACGGCATTGCCCTTCTGCTGATCGTGCTGACCGTCTTCCTCATGCCGATCTGTATCGGTGCGAGCTGGAAGTCGATCGACAAGCGCGTCGGCGAATACATGGGCGCGTTCCTGATCATGGAAACGCTGATGATCGGCGTGTTCTGCGCGCAGGACATCTTCCTGTTCTACATGTTCTTCGAAGCCGGCCTGATCCCGATGTACCTGATCATCGGCATCTGGGGCGGTCAGGACCGCATCTACGCCGCCTACAAGTTCTTCCTCTACACGCTGCTCGGCTCGGTGCTGATGCTGGTGGCCATGCTCTACATGGTCCACGTGGCGGGGACGACCGACGTGCCGACGCTGATGGCCTATGACTTCGATCCGAAGGTCCAGACCTGGCTGTGGCTTGCCTTCTTCGCCAGCTTTGCGGTGAAGATGCCGATGTGGCCGGTCCACACCTGGCTTCCTGCCGCCCACGTGCAGGCGCCGACCGCCGGTTCGGTGATCCTGGCGGGCGTGCTGCTGAAGATGGGTGGTTACGGCTTCATCCGCTTCTCGCTGCCGATGTTCCCCGAAGCCTCGGCGCAGTTCGCGCCGCTGATCTGGGGGCTGTCGATGGCGGCCGTCGTGATCACCTCGCTGATCGCGCTGGTGCAGGACGACATGAAGAAGCTGATCGCCTATTCGTCGGTCGCCCACATGGGCATCGTGACGATCGGCCTGTTCGCCTTCAACACGCAGGGCCTCGAAGGCTCGATGATGGTCATGCTCAGCCACGGCCTCGTTGCGGGTGCGCTGTTCCTCTGCGTGGGCATCATCTACGATCGCCTCCACACGCGAGAGATCGCCCGTTACGGCGGCCTTGCGATCAACATGCCGCGTTACGCGCTGTTCTTCCTGCTCTTCACGATGGCCTCGATCGGCCTTCCGGGCACCAGCGGTTTTGTCGGCGAATTCCTGAGCCTGGCCGGGATCTACGCGATCTCGACATGGACCGCGCTGATCTGTGCCACGGGCATCATCCTGGGCGCGGCCTACATGCTCTATCTTTATCGCCGGGTTGCCTTTGGCGACCAGAAGAACGCCGATGCCGCTGCCATGCTGGACCTCGACGCCCGTGAATACCTGATGGTGGTTCCGCTGGCGCTCGCGGTGCTGTGGATGGGCATCTATCCCGAGAGCTTCATTGCTCCCATGCGTGCCGATATCGCCGCGCTGGAAGCCCGGATTTCCGCTGCGGCGCCGGAAGGGGACTCCAAGGTAACTGTTGGCAAGGAAAAGCCTGTGCACGAACACGCTGCGCACGAGGGGGCACACTGATGGACTGGTCGCAGTCGCTGCGCCTTATCGCGCCGGAAGAAACGCTTAGCATTGCAGGCCTGATCCTGCTTCTCGTCGCCGCCTGGGGCGGGGACAAGGCAAGCCGTCTGATCTCGATCCTGTCGGTGGCCGCGCTGGTCGCTGCCGGCGTCATGGTGTCGCCTGCCCTGTGCGGCGGCGCGATGGGCCCGGATACTTCGGCCTTCTTCGGCCAGTTCCACGCCGATGCCTTCGCCAGCTATGCCAAGATCCTGATCTATATCTCGGCCGCCGCTTCGCTGGTGATCGCGCCCGCTTTCTTCGAGCGGTTCAAGGCGATGCGCGCCGAATACCCGATCCTGGTGCTGTTCGCCGCGCTCGGCATGGGCATCATGGTTTCGGCCGGCGATCTGCTGACGCTTTACATCGGCCTCGAAATGAACTCGCTGGCCGCCTACGTGCTGGCTGCGTTCCTGCGCAACGATGGGCGTTCGGCGGAAGCCGGCCTCAAGTATTTCGTGCTGGGCGCGCTGGCTTCGGGCATCCTGCTGTTCGGCATGAGCCTGACCTATGGCTTTACCGGCACGACCTCGTTCAGCGGCATCAACGCCGCGCTGGCGGACGGTCTGTCGAACGGGGCGCTGTTCGGCATCGTCTTCATGCTGGCGGGCCTTGCCTTCAAGGTGAGCGCGGTTCCGTTCCACATGTGGACGCCCGACGTCTATGAAGGCGCACCGACGCCGGTGACGATGTTCTTCGCCACCGCGCCCAAGGTCGCCGGCATGGGCCTGATGATGCGCGTGCTGCTCGATGCCTTCGGGGATCAGGCCGCCGCATGGCAGCAGATCGTGCTGTTCCTCGCCCTGGCCTCGATCGTGGTCGGTGCGCTGGGCGCGATCGGGCAGACCAACATCAAGCGCCTGATGGCCTATTCGTCGATCAACAATGCCGGCTTCATCCTTGTCGGTCTTGCCGTCGCAACGCCTGAGGGCGCCTCGGCCATGCTGTTCTACCTCGCGATCTATGTCGCGATGTCGCTCGGCGGTTTCGCGGTGATCCTGATGCTGAAGGATGAGAACGGCGATTACGTCGAGCACATCCCCAGCTTTGCGGGCCTGTCGCGCACGCGTCCGGGACTGGCGCTGGGCCTGGCCATGGTCATGTTCAGCTTGGCCGGTATCCCGCCGCTGTTCGGCTTCTGGGGCAAGTTCCTGGTCTTCAAGGCGGCTGTCGACGGCGGTATGATCGCGCTTGCCGCACTCGGCTTCGCAGCGTCGGTGATCGGCGCCTTCTACTACCTCAAGGTCGTCAAGATCATGTATTTCGACGAACCGGCGGACGTGGTGAAGGGCGAAAGCGACGTGTGGCACAAGCTGATCCTGGTGATCTCCTGTGTGGTCATTTCGCCGCTCGGCTTCTTCCTCACCAAGTGGCTCGGCGGGCTGACGGACACTGCCGCGACCGCGCTGTTCCATGCGCTCTGATCTGATCCGGGCGCTTTGATCCGGACCGTCGAAGAGACCGGTTCCACCAACGCGGATCTGGCGGCCAGGCTTTCGGGCGGGGAATACCTGCCCGAGGGCGACTGGCTGGTCGCGGACCGCCAGACCGCGGGCCGGGGGCGTCTCGGGCGCGTCTGGAACAACGGTGCCGGAAACTTCATGGGATCGACCGTGGTCCGGCCCGGTCCCGGCGATCCTCCCGCTTCCACGCTTGCTCTGATGACGGGCCTTGCCGTGCACGAGGCGCTGCTGCCGTTCGTGCCGCAGGGATCGGCCCTCTGGCTCAAGTGGCCCAATGACCTGCTGCTGGACGGCGCCAAGATCGTGGGCATCCTGCTGGAAGTGGTGGCCGGGGCCGTGGTTGTCGGCATCGGCGTCAATCTCGTTACGGCACCGGATATTCCGGGCAGGGCCGTCGCCGCGCTGGCGGACTACGGCACGGCGCCCGGCCGCGATGCCTTTGCAGAAGTGCTGGCGGCTTCGTTTGACCGGGAACTGCAGCGCTGGCGCAGCGCCGGCCTTGCCCCGCTGCTGCGGCGCTGGCAGAGTGCCGCGCATCCCGTGGGGACCCGGCTGACGGTGCTCCCGCCGGGGGAGGAAGCGGTTGAAGGCAGTTTCGCCGGGCTTTCGCAGGATGGCAATCTCCTGCTGGGGCTGAACGATGGAACGCAGCGGACGATCCACGCGGGGGATGTCCTGCTTGCAAGCGCTTCACATTGAGGAATCGGAAAGCCCATGCTGCTCGCCATTGATGCCGGCAATACCAATGTCGTTTTCGCCCTGCTGGAAGGCCGCTCGATCAAGGGCCGCTGGCGTATCGCCACCGATCCGCGCCGTACTGGCGACGAATATGCCGTCTGGCTGATGCAGCTCATCGCCATCCAGGGCTATGCGAAGAGCGATGTCTCGCAAATCATCATTTCCACGGTGGTGCCGCGAGCGCTGCACAATCTGGAAATTCTGGCGCGGCACTATTTCGATATCGAGCCGCTGATCGCCGGGCAGGGCAAGGCCGACTATGCGATCGATATCGACGTGGACGAGCCGCGCTCGCTCGGCGCCGACCGGGCGGTGAACGCCATCGCCGCGCACGCCAGGCACGGCGGCGACCTGATCGTCGTGGACTTCGGCACGGCAACGACGTTCGACGTGATCGACTTTCACGGGGCCTACAAGGGCGGCATCATCGCGCCGGGGATCAACCTCTCGCTCGATGCGCTGGTGGGCAATACCGCCAAGCTGCCGCGCATTGCCATCGAAGTGCCCGAGAGCAAAAGCGTTGTCGGGCGCAATACCGAGGACCAGATGCTGATCGGTGTCTTCTGGGGCTATGTGGCGATGATGGAAGGCCTGATCGCCCGCATCCGTGCGGAAATCGGCCGGCCGGCGAAAGTCATTGCCACCGGCGGCCTTGCGGTCCTGTTCGGCGAGGCGACGGATATTTTTGACGCGGTCGATGCCGATCTCACCATCGACGGCCTCGCCATTCTCGCGGAAAGGGCCGCTACGAAGTGATTCCCGGCAACGAACTGGTCTTCTGCGCGCTCGGCGGCTCCGGCGAGATTGGCATGAACGTCAATCTCTATGGCTGCCAGGGCAAGTGGCTGATGGTCGATCTCGGCATGACGTTCGGCATGAACGAATACCCCGGCGTCGATCTGGTCTTCGCCGATCTCGAATTCATCGAGAACGAGCGTGAGAACCTGCTTGGCGTGGTCCTGACCCACGCGCACGAGGATCACATTGGCGCCGTGCCCTATTTCGCCGAGGAACTGGGCGTGCCGCTCTATGCGACGCCGTTCACGGCCAAGCTGGTGGCGGCCAAGCTGGAAGAAGCTGGGCTTCTCGACGAAGTCGAATTGATCGTGATCGAGGATCTCGATCAGTTCCAGATCGGCCCCTTCGGCGTGCGCTACGTGCCGCTGGCGCACTCGATCGCGGAAGGCAATGCGCTGGTGATCGAGACGCCTTACGGCCGCATCTTCCACACCGGCGACTGGAAGCTCGACGACGATCCGCAGATCGGTACGCCTGCAACGGCTGAGGAACTGACCGCGATCGGCGACGAGGGCGTGCTGGCGCTGGTGTGCGATTCCACCAATGTCTTCAACAACAAGGCCTCCGGCTCGGAAGGCGAAGTTTATGAAGGCCTGCTGGAGGAAGTGAAGCGCCACAAGGGCAAGCGGGTGCTGGTCACGACCTTTGCCTCCAACGTCGCGCGGCTGCAGACGCTGGGCGATGTTGCACGCAAGACCGGGCGCCGGCTGTGCGTTGCCGGCCGTTCGCTCGACCGTATCATCCGCGCCGGGCAGGCCTGCGGCTACCTCAAGCAATTGCCGGACCTCATCGACATCGAGGAGGTCAATGATCTCCCGCGCGAGGAAGTGCTGATCGTGGCCACCGGCGGGCAGGGCGAGCCGCGCGCGGCGCTGGCGCGCATTTCCGAGGGCAGCCACCCGATCAAGCTGGAAAAGGGCGATGTCGTGCTGTTTTCCAGCCGCCAGATCCCCGGCAACGAGATCGCCATCGGCCGTATCCAGAACCGGCTTGCCGACGCGGGCGTGGAGATCATCACCGACCGCCAGAGTCTGATCCACGTCTCCGGCCATCCGGGGCGGCCGGAACTCGAAGCGCTCTATGGCTGGCTGCGCCCGCAGATCCTGATGCCGGTCCACGGCGAAATCCGCCACATGAAAGAGCAGGTCCGGCTCGGTCTTGCCAGCGGCATTCCCAAGGCGGTGTTCCAGAAGAACGGCGACCTGGTGCGCCTCGCCCCCGATCATCCCGGCAAGTTCGGCGAAGTGCGGGCCGGGCGCCTCGTGCTCGATGGCGACATCATTTGCCCGGCCGATGGCGAGGCGATGGTGATGCGCCGGCGCATTGCCTACAACGGCGTCGTGTCGGTGGCGGCGGACCGCAAGGGCCATGTCGAGATCGCGGCCATCGGCCTGCCGCTCGACGAGGACTACGCCGAATTCATCGAGGAAGCCCGCCGCGACGTTGCCGAGGCCCTGGCCAAGGCGAAAAAGGCCGACCGTGAAGGGCGCATCGAGGCGGCCCGCCTTGCCGCCCGGCGCGCCGCCACGCGCTGGTCGGGCAAGAAACCGCAAGTGCAGGTCCTGCTGCTGGAGGATTGATCAGGATGCAGATGCAGTGGTTCTCGATCCTGGCGATCTACGGTCTGCTCTGGGTGCTGAGTGCATTTCTGGTCATGCCTTTCGGCCTGCGCACGCCGCACGAGACAGGCGAAACGGTCGAGAAGGGCCACGCTGACAGCGCGCCGGTGAACTTCCGCCCGCGCAAGATCGTGCTGCGCGCCACGCTGCTCGCGGCCGTGCTGTTCGTGGCTTACTACGAGAACTACGTGAACGGATGGATCACGCTTGATAATCTCAACTTCTTCGGAGACCCGCCGGTGAAGGATCTGGGGTACTGATTTTGCCAGGCCCCGGCCTGTGCAAGACCGCCTGTCTGGGGTGGACACGATGAAGGGGCTTTTGACCATCGCAGCCCTCATGGCCGTGATATCCTGCCCTGTTTCAGCACTAGCGGCGCCGGAGCGGACCAGTTCTCCGGTTGAAATCCGGACCGGCGATGTGGCCCTGTTCTATCAGATCTATGATGCTGCGGCAGGGGCACCGGCCGGTCCCGCATTGCAACGCGCATATATCGATGGCGGCAGCGATGGTGTCCGGCAGTTCGTGCCGAACCGGATCGTTTCGGGCGCGCACCTTGCTGAGGTGGTGGCGAGCGAGCGCCAGCATTACGAGGACGCGCGGCGATGTGTCGAAGCGCTTCCGGGCGTGAAGGAGCAGCTCGAACAGGCTTTCCTGCGATTGGCGAAGCTCGTGCCCGATGCTGCCTTTCCACCAGTCACCATCCTGATCGGCGCGGACAACAGCGGGGGTACAACCGGCCCATCCGGTGTCCTGATTGGATTGGAAGTGGCGTGCCGCGCAGACTGGCTTGGGTCAGACGTGACACAGCGATTGGTTCATTTGATTGCCCATGAATACGGACACGTCGAGCAGCCTGCCGAACTTGACAGCGAAGTGGAGCCGGGAACTGTCTTGCGTGCATCGCTGGTGGAAGGTGTTGCTGAACTGGTGGCCGAGTTGATTTCCGGCGACGTTAGCAATGCACATCTGGCTGTGTGGACACGCGGGCGCGAGAAGGAGATCGATGAGCGTTTCCTGAGGGACGCAAACGATACGGACCTTTCGCATTGGCTTTACAACGGCGTGGGAACGCCATCCGACCCGGGCGACCTCGGCTACTGGGTCGGCTACCGGATCGCCAGAGCCTATTACGACAAGAGTGCCGACAAGCGCGCCGCGCTCAAGACCTTGCTGGCGTTGAAGGACCCGCAGGGCGTGCTCACGTCCAGTGGCTGGACACCGGGAATGACGATCCAGTGAGCCAATGCGCGGGAGCAATCGCTTCCGCGCATCACCCCCGCAGGCGCTCGATCCCCTGTGCCAGTGCGACGTAAAGCTTGCCCATGTCCGAGGACAGCAGAGTTACGCCCAGTGCATTGCCGTCGCGGGTGGACAGCACCTGGCGCAGCACTGCCTCGAAATCGTGGATGTAGCGGCTGACATGTTCGCGGAAGGTGTCGTCGCGCTCGAACAGCTGCTGGATCGCCTTGACGTCCGCGCTTTCGAGCAGGCTCACGGCACGGCGGGTGAAGATGCCGCGGTCGCCGCGCAGGTAAGCGGCCCAGGCCGTGTCGGCAACATCGGTCGAGAGCGCGCCGGCAATGTCGATCGCATTGGAATTGAGCGATTCGGTGATGAGCGCGACGCGGCGGGAGAAGTCGTTGTCGACCTGCTCTTCGGCGCGCTGGCGGGCATGGGAGACGCGGTTTTCCAGGTTGCCGGTGAGCTCGTCGATCTTGGCGAGCTGATCGCGCAGCTGGATCGTCGTCTCGCGGGTGACACCGGCGGCATGGGCGACGGCCTGGTCAAGCTGGCCGGAGACTTCCGACACTTTTGTGCGCATGGCCTTTTCGATGGCCTGCGCGCTTTCATCGCCAAGGGTGCGCGCAACCGTGGCGATGCGCGCGGCGCTTTCGCTTTCGATCGCCTCGACCGCTTCATGGAGGGCCGTGCGCAAGGCCGCGATCGCGGCGGTGAGTTCATCGCGGGCCTTGCCGGCGGTGCTTGCGGTTGCACTGTCGATTTCGGCGAGCGTGACCTGCATCCGGGCGAGCTGCGCCGCGTGGTCCTCGCCCTGTCTGCTCACGGAATCCTGCGTTTGGGCCAGCCTGGATACCAGGGCTTCCAGATTGGCGCCGGACCGTTCGATGCCCGAGGCGAGGTCCTCGCCGCTTTCGGCGGACTGGCGCAGCACGGCCAGCAAGGCTGATACGCCGCTTTCCAGACGGTTCAGGCGGTCTTCCGAGATCGCCAGGGCTTCGGGCAGGGCGGAATGGGTATGTTTGGCGCTGGCCTGGATCAGTTCGAGCAGGCGCACGCAGTCTTCGGTGAGCTTCTCGACATCGCCTTCGGTCGCCGCCAGCGTGGTACGGGCTGCGGTCAGGCGGTCGGCGAGGGTCTGCAGACTGCCGGTCAGCCGCACTTCGGAATCGCCCGTCTGCGCGGCGATTTCGGCCATGCGGCTTTCGAACAGGCCCAGTTGTGCCGTTACCGTTTCCGCCCGTTCGCTGAGGGCCGCCGCGTGCTGGCGGTGGCGTTCGAGGCGTTCGGCGATCGTGCCGTCCAGCTCGCCCAGCATGTGTTCGATGCGGGCAATGGCATGGCGTTCATGTTCGACCTGCCGGGCCTGCCGTTCCTCCGCCTCGATCGCCAGCTGCTCGCCGCGCTGGGTGAGGGCTTCGTCCATGCGCTCGGCCTCGGCCATCAGCGTCGCGAGGCGGCCGGCGAGGGAATCGATCGCGGTGTGCTGCGCTGTCGTGATGCTGCCGGCAACGGCAGACTGTTCGTCGCGCAGGTTCGCCAGCGCGCTCTTGAGAGCATCGATGGTTTCGCGATGGAGGCCATCGATGCCTCGGGCGGTAGCGGAGTGTTCGCTCTGCAAGGCCTCAAGCGAGGCTCTGAGTGTATCGATGGTGCCGCGCTGGGCGCTGGCGATGGTGTCCACAGAGGCTGATTGCTCCACCCGCAGCGTCTCAAGCGATGCCTTGAGCATGTCGAGCGTGTTGTGCTGCGCCCCGGCGACATTTTCCACCGTCGCGGATTGCTCCGCCCGCAGCATGTCGAGCGCGGCCTTGAGCGTCCTGATGGTCTCGGCCTGCATCCCGGTAATGTTTTCGGCCGCAGCGGCCTGCTCCGTCAGCAGGGTTTCAAGCGAAGCTCTGAGCGCCTGCTCCGCACGTTCCTCTCCGTCGCGCAGGGCGCGCGAGACGACATCGCTTTCATCGCGCAGCGCGGTGAGGCGCGAGCGCAGCGAGGTGAGGCTTTCGGCCTCGTGATCGTCCAGCTGATGGCGGGTCGTGTCGATTTCCGCGGCCAGCGCTGCCGCGCGCGTGCGGATCGCGGCGAGGGCGTCGATCTCGTGTCGGTCAAGCTGGGTGCGGAATTCCTCGCTTTGCGTAGAGAGCGCGGCAAAGCGTTCATCGGCCAGGGTCTGGAATTGCCCGCTCCGGCGTTCGAACTCGGCCAGCGTCTCGGTGATGCGGGCCCGCAGCGATTCGACTTGGCGTTCACTGGCGGAACCGAACTCGTTGAGGCGGTTGAAGCCCTGCACCATGTCCTCAAGCTGGGCATGGGCGGTGCGCCCGGCATTCGCGATGTTGTTGGTCACATCCTTGGCCGAGCTGGCGATCACCGGAAGCTGGCTGCGCAGCTTTTCCATGTTCTCCAGCGCGGCGGAGCTGACCGTGCTGATCGAATCGACGCGCGCGCCGTTGTCCCGCACGAGGTCCTGCAGCCGCCCGGCATTCTGCGACAGCCGGTCTGCCGCGACGCGGCCGAGCGCTTCGAGATCGCGCGACTGGGCGGCGATGAATTCGCGCGCGAGGCTGAGTTCGCGGTTCACGGTTGTCAGCCGCAGTTCGAGCTGGGCGGATTCGGTGGAGAGCAGCCGCGCGACATTGCCGAAGCGCTTGCCCTCGCGCGTGCTGTGGCGCAGCGCCAGCAGCCAGACGAGACCGATCAGCATGACCGGCACGCACCATTGCATGACGAGGGCGGGCACTTCGGCAAGCGCTATGCCTGCCTGCAAATGCGGCCAGAGGGCTGCGATGAACAGGGCGCTCCAGCCTGCGATGGCCAGCCCCGCGAGTGTGGGGGCGATCCAGTTGCGCGTGGTTTCGGGTGTTTCGTCTGCCGCCACCCAGGCCTCGTCCCAGCTTTCCTGCGCTTCGGTTTCGGTGCCGCTCGCCGCGGTGGGCGCTTCGGCGGCACTGTATTCCGCAGCGTGTTCCGCAGTGGAATTCTCGCTGTTTCCCGCGCCGAACGCGATGATCCTGTTTTCCCCAGCCATCCTTGCAGGATACCACGTGTCCTGCGGCAATAAACCCCGGTTTAACGCTTTGCGTACTATCCTGGGGAAATGGCGTATGAAGCAGGTGCCCTTGAAGAGACTCTGGCCGCGGCGGCAGGCGGTGATGCCGCGCTCCATGCCGAGCTGCGCGCGTCCTACGCGGAAAGCGTCAGCCGGCAGGTGGATCTGCTCGAACGCTCACGCTGCGACGGCAACTGGCATGTCGCGGCGATGCGGCTGAAGGGCCTTGCGGCGAGTTTTCATTCCGTAGCGCTGCTGGCGCTGGCCGAGGAAGCGCTTGATACCGCACCGGGCGATCCCGCCGTGGTGCGCCGGCTCAAGGCCTATGTCACCGAGTTTTCCTTAGGCTGATTTATCCACCCTGCTTGGCACGTGGTGCCGGGCCGCCTAAATGGGTCTGCGGGGCTGGAGAAACGATTTGCGGATTGCATTGCTGGCGATGACGGAGCCTGCGGGCGCGGGACAGCCGTCCCCCCGCGCGTTCCTGCGTGTCGCCGGGGCAAGCCTCGCGCGGCACCAGTTGGGACTGGTGGTGGCGCTCGATTGCCAGCGGGTGGTCTGCATGGCGCGCGGCACTTCGCCTGACCTCATCGCCTTGCAGCACGCGGCCGAGGATGCCGGGCTGCAATTCGCCATCGTCACCAGCCCGCGCCAGCTTGCGGGGCAAGTCACGGCGGCGGACGAACTCATTGTCGTGAGCGAGGGCCTGTTCGTGGAGCCTGCCACTGCCGCGCCGCTGCTGGAAGACCGCAAGCCGGCGGTGCTCGTGCAGCCGGTCGAAGGCGCGCTGGCGGCCGGATTCGAGCGGATCGACATCAACCGGGCGAGCGCCGGTCTGATGCGGATTCCCGGCCAGCTTGCCGAGCGGCTGCACGAACTGCCTGCCGATTGCGATGTCGCTTCCGCGCTCACCCGGATCGCGCTGCAATCGGGCGTGCAGATGCGCGAGGTTCCCGCTGCCGCGCGGGCCGGCACGGACTGGCGGATGGTTCGCACCGAAAGCGAGGCCTATGCGCTGGAGAACGAGTGGCTGCGTGTGCGGTTCGCCGACGGCCCGACTTCGCCCGGCCGCGCCGTGGCCCGTCTCGGCGTGGTCAGCTTCGGGTCCTCGATGCTTCATGCGGGCAATGCCAGCAATGCCTTGTCCGCAGGCGTGGTGGTGCTGCTCGCGATTGCCTGCGGGCTGGGCTGGTTCGCGCTGGTCCCGGCCGGTTTCCTGTTTGCGGCGCTGGCGTGGGTGCTGGCGGAAGCAAGCGGGCTGCTGCGTTCGGCGGAACGGCAGGCGCTTGGCCTGCTGCCGCCCGCGATCCCGCGCGCCGATGTGCTTTCATGGCTGACCGATACCGTCTTCGCCGCGCTGATTCTGGCTGACACGCCGCGCTTTCCCGGGCAGATGCTGTTCTCCTGGCTGTCGGAACCGGCCGTGCTGATATTGCTCCTGTGGCTTATCCCGCGGGTGGTGAAGCGGACGGCTTCGCGGTGGATCGGCGACCGGCTGCTGCTTGGGGTGCTGCTGGGGGTGGCGTCTGCGCTGGATCAGCTCTTGCCCGGCGTGCAGATTGTCTCTCTCGGCCTGATCGCGGCGGGGCTTGTGCTGGCGGGACGTCAGCAGGACTAAGCATTTGCGGCCTAACCGGGATTTAACCAAACGCGGGGTACACGGGAGGGATGATCGACAAGACTGTCCATCCGGCAAGCGGTGAAAACGTGGAGGCCGTGCTGCGCGACGAGCTGGCACGCGGTGATGCCATGGCGGAAACCGTGCTGCCGATTCTGCGCCATCTGGTCGCGGCGGAGGACAGTTCCGTATTCAGCGACGAGATCCTTGCGCGCGTCCGCGGGATGCTGGCGGATTTGGCCGGCAGCTTGCTCGGGGCTCTGAACGAGGGCGGGCAGCAGGCGCAGAGCGCGGCCGAAGCAGAGCATCTGGCCAGTGCTCTCATGGACAATCCCGCGCTGCTGTCGCACGTCCATGCCCTTGCTCTGGAATGGCATCTGACCGAGCGGATGCAGGCGCGTCTGGCGATCGATCCGGTGGTCTCGCCCTTGCTCCAGCGGCTCATCGCATCGTCCGATCCGGCGGTGCAGGGGCTTGCCATGACTTTTCTGGCCGCGCAGGCGCGCTGGTGCCAGGCGCAGCGGCGGATGATGCTGCCCTTGCGCGAACTGCCCAGCGACCTGTTCCATGCGGCCCTGCTGACTTTGCGGGCCCTGTCCATCCCCACGCCGGAGATGGCGGACAAGGCGGCGCAGGCGGAAGCCGCGCTTCGCCAGTCCTACGACGAGGGGGCAAGCCGCCTCGGGCTGGCGTCGCGGCTGATCATGGGGCTGGGCATCGAGGCGCAGGCCGCGCTTTCGCTTGCGGACGGCGGTGTGGCCCTGTTTCTGACGACTCTCTCGCTCGGATCGGGGCAGCTGCGCGATGCCGCGGTGCTGTCCACGCACAAGGCGCAAGTGGCGCGTCTGGCGCTGGCGCTGCGTGCGGCGGGGCTGGAGGCGTCCGCCGTCGAGGAACAGTTCCTGGCACTGCACCCGGATGTGACATTGCCGCCCGGTTTCGACCGTATCGGCCCCGATTTCGCCGCCGCGCTTCTCTCGTCCGGACGGTACTCGGGATGATGGTCGAAGACGGCACCGTTCTGGCGCGCGCGCAAAGCGATGCCGAAGACCGCCTGCTGTGTGCGGACGAGCCGCTGTCCGGCCTGCATCTGCGCTGCGGCGGCGAACTGCCCGGCACCATCGCGATTCCCGAACTGCTCGAACTGGTCCGCAAGGCGCGGCGCTACGGCTTTCGGGTGGCGCGGGCGGTCAGCGCGCACGATGGCCTGGAAACGGTGACGGCATGGGTTGAAGTCGAGCCGCTTGGCCAGGGCCAAGGCTGCCTCATTCGCGTGCGCAGTTGGCATTCTGCACCGGCTCCGGCTGAGGACAGCGCTGCGGCCGAGGGCCGGCGAATGCTGACGGCGCGCCATTTGGCCGAGCTGTCCGCGCAGCTCGACGCCGGGCAGCGGGTGCTGTCCGTCGTGTACGACAGCCCCGAACTGGCCGAAGTGGCCGCGGCGATGGAAGCCGGGATCGGCCGGCCCTGGACCGATTTTCTGCCTCTGGAGGATTTCTCGCACCAGCAGCCGCTGCATTGGCGCCTGCTGGACGGCGCAAAGGTCAGCGTGCCCGGCGCCGAACGGCCCTGGCGCGCGACGCTCATTCCCTACATGCAACCGGGGTTCGATCCGGCCGGTTTTGAACTGCTGCTACTGTCCGATGAGGCCTCCGGGGATAGCGCCACGGTGCCGTCTGCGCCGCCGGTGCCGCTCGTGCCCGCGCGCCGCAGTCTGGTCGGGCAGGACATCGCGCCTGTGCTCAAGCAGCCGATCTCGCGCATCATCGCCAATGCCGAGACGATCCGCACCCGGCTCGCCGGGCCCTTGCCTGATGCCTATTCGGAATATGCGGGTGAGATTGCCAGTGCCGGCAAGCTGCTGCTCGAACTGCTCGATGACATGGCCGATCTCGAAGTGGTGGAATCCGAAGGGTTCAGCACTGCTCCCGACCGCATCGACTTGTCTGAAGTGGCGCGTCAGGCCGCCGGTATCCTGAACGTGCGCGCGCGCGAAAAGGGCATCGTCATCGAGCCGCCGCACCCCTCGGACCAGCTTCGCGCCATCGCCGAGTTCCGCCGGGTGCTGCAGGTTCTGCTCAATCTCATCGGCAATGCGATCCGCTATTCGCCCGAGAATTCGCATATCTGGATCCGGCTTGAGGACATGGGAGAGCGTGCCCGCGTGATCGTTGCCGATCAGGGGCCAGGGCTTTCCGAGGACCAGCAGGCCCGCGTGTTCGAAAAGTACGAGCGGCTCGGGCGCAGCGGCGATGGCGGCACCGGGCTTGGCCTCTACATCTCGCGCAGCCTTGCACGCGCGATGGGCGGAGAGCTGACGGTGGAAAGCGCACCGGGGCAGGGGGCCCGCTTCATGCTCGACGTGCCGGCGGATCCGGCCGCAGGCTTCGGAACCTGATTTAGCCGGTCCCGTTCCGGCGCAGCACAAGCCAGAGCGCGATGAAACCAACCGCCGCCAGCACGGCGCCGCGGATTGCCCAGGTCCGGTTCGCCAGCATGAAGCTGTCTTCCGGCCACATCAGCACGCCGGTGCCCTGACAAACCCACAACAGCCCCATGGCGATGGCGAGCACGCCGAAAACGAAGGCAATGATCCTCAAAAACAGCATGGTTATGTCGCGTCCCGTCCGGAATGCTGAAACGATGCGGTCCGGATGCGGCCAGATTGTGGCCGCATCCGGCGGAATGTCCAGCGCTTCCGTTCCGTATCAAGAAAGGTTCGTTCCGGCAGAATCCGGTGCTATGGATGCCCTGCATGAGAAGCTTTTGGCTTGGCGTTGAAAATGGATGACTTGCGCAGCCTTCCTCCGCTCGATGCGGACGAGGCGGATTTCGCGCTATCGTATGATGGGACCGTAGCGGACTCCGAAGAGGAGCCGAAACGGGGGCATTCGCGGGGCTGGTATGCCGTGCGCATCCTTGCCGTGCTGCTGCTGGGTTTCTTCCTGATCGTCGGATGGCTGGCCGTCACGGCGCCGCTGTCGAAATCGCTGCAGCCGATTTCGCCGCCGCAGATCACGCTGCTGGCAGCCGACGGCACGCCGATCGCGCGCAACGGGGCGATGGTGGAAGCGCCGGTCGAGATCGCGAAACTTCCCGAACATGTGCCGCAGGCCTTCCTCGCGATCGAGGACCGGCGCTTCTACAGCCATTGGGGCATAGACCCGCGCGGCATGGCCCGCGCCTTGTGGACCAATATGACCACGGGCCGCATGGAAGGTGGCAGCACGATCACGCAGCAGCTTGCCAAGTTCACGTTCCTTTCGGCGGACCGCACGCTGGGCCGCAAGGCGCGAGAGATGCTGATCGCCTTCTGGCTGGAAGCCTGGCTGACCAAGGACGAGATCCTGCAGCGCTATCTCTCCAATGCCTATTTCGGCGACAATACCTATGGCCTGCGGGCCGCCTCGCTGCATTACTTCCACCGCCAGCCCGAAAAGCTCACGCTTGCCCAGGGCGCAATGCTCGCGGGTCTGATGAAGGCGCCGTCCAGCCTCGCGCCGAGCAAGCATTACGACCGCGCGGAACAGCGTATGCGCGTCGTGCTGCACGCGATGGTCGAGGCCGGGTATCTGACGGCGCAGCAGGCCCGCGCCGTGCGTGCGCCGCGCCTGGACGTGCGTACCCGCGCGGATCTGCCGACCGGAACCTACTTCGCCGACTGGGCACTGCCGCAGGCCCGCACTCTCGATGAGGACAGCTACGCGAAGAAGACGTACACGACGACGCTCGATGCGCATCTGCAGGCCGCTGCCCGCCGGGCGATTGCCCGCGCCGGGCTGGGCCAGGCGCAAGTGGCGCTGGTGGCCATGCATCCCAACGGGGAAGTCGTCGCCATGGTGGGGGGCAAGGACTACGCCGATTCCCCGTTCAACCGGGCAACACAGGCGCAGCGCCAGCCCGGTTCGACCTTCAAGCTGTTCGTCTATCTTGCCGCGCTGCGCGAAGGCATGAAGCCTACCGACACGATCGAGAACACGCCGTTCACGACCGGCAGCTACCGGCCCGAAAATTCCGGTGGGCATTACTCGCCGACGATCACGCTGGAAGATGCTTTCGCGCACTCCAGCAACGTCGCGGCGGTGCGGCTGCTGAACAAGGTCGGCGACACGGCGGTGATCGACATGGCGCGTTCGCTCGGCGTGACGTCGCCGCTGCCCAAGGGCGATCCGAGCATGGCGCTGGGGACGGCGACCATGAACCTGATGGAGCTGACAGCGGCCTATGCCGGGGTTGCGGGGAACCGTTTTCCCGTCAAGCCGACGGCGTTTCCGGCGGAAAAGGAAGGCTGGTTCGATGGCCTTCTGGGGCGCAAGCACAGCCTCTCCACCGAAGTCCACGCCAATATCGAAAAGATGTTGCGGGCGACGATCAACCGGGGAACCGGCCGCGCTGCGATGCTGCAGGCGCCGAACTACGGCAAGACCGGCACCAGCCAGGAAAACCGCGACGCCCTGTTCGTCGGCTATGCCGGCAATCTGGTGGTGGGCGTGTGGGTCGGCAACGATGACAACTCGCCGCTGAAAGGCATGCATGGCGGCGGTGTCCCCGCGCAGATCTGGGCCGATTTCATGAAGGATGCGCTGGGTGAAAGAGCCGCGCCCCAACCGCATCCCGATCCCAGCGGGCCGGTGCAGCCGCTCGACTTGCCCGATCTCGGCGAGATCCCTCTCGGCGATGTGGGCAACTTGCGCATTGAGAACGGGCAGGCGGTTATCAGTGGTCAGATCAACGGCAATCCGATCGACCTGCACATCGACAGTGGTGGTCTCAAGATCAACGGCGATCAGATCGTCAACCAGCTCGGCAAGGCTGGCGATGATGTGCAGCGCGCGCTGGATCAGGCCGCGGAGGCGAAACGCAAGGCAGCCGATGAGGCCGCGAAGGCGGGGCCCTGACAAGAGGCTGATCCCGCGTGCCTTCTGAAAACGGGCGGGGCGCTTTGCCAGAGATCATGTTCCGACCGGCTCAAAGGGCTACAATGGCGTGTCGACTCGATCGGTACAGCATGGAAAGCCGATGCTGATGACACGCGCCAATCTGGCCTGCTTTTCCGTTACCCTGTGCGAGGAACAGCGCGGTGGCCTGATGATAGCGTGCCTGTTCCGGCCGGCCGAAACCATGATCAGGAGGTTGCTATGCGGACTTTGACGATGGGTGCAGTTCTCGCCGTGACACTGGTTGCGGGAGCCGCCGCTTATGGCGGATCGGCTCCCTTGTCTCCGGCCTTGTCTCCGGCCCTGTCTCCAGCACCGGACGGCAACCGCGGCGCGGGGCTCATGCAGATGGGAATGGGCCAGATGGGTATGGGCCAGATGGGTATGGGCCAGATGGGTATGGGACCAGGCGGCCGGGGAGGCGGGCCTATCGCCCGCCATCGTGCCGCGATGATGCAGGGGATTCCCGAGCCCTATCGATCGATGACCAATCCCTTGCCGGGAACAGCAGAAACGCTGAAGCGCGGCGCTACGGTCTATGCCGTGAACTGTGCGGCGTGTCACGGTGCGCAAGGATTGGGTGATGGACCGGCCGCGGCCAGCCTGACGCCGCCTCCCGGTAATCTGGCGTGGCTGGCGGACCGGCCGATGGGGCAGTGGGATCCCTTCATCTACTGGACCGTGGCGGAAGGCGGCGCCCAGTTCGGATCGGCGATGCCTGCCTTCAAGGATAGCCTGACTTCGGATGAGATCTGGGCCGTGACGACCTATATTCAGGCTCATTTCCCGAAAGAGCCGAAGTAGGCTCCGGTCGGTTCGCCGCCGCGCGACCGGCCGGAAAGAACGCGGTAGAAAGAAAAAAGCCCCCGCTTTCGCGAGGGCTTTTTTCTTTGGTGCGATGTGTCGCAGCCGAACTCAGCGCTGGCCGAGCGGCACGTAGTCCCGCTGCGTCGGGCCGGTGTAGAGCTGGCGCGGGCGACCGATCTTCTGGCCGGGGTCCGAGATCATTTCGTTCCACTGCGCAACCCAGCCCACGGTGCGGGCGAGGGCGAAGAGCACGGTGAACATCGTGGTCGGGAAGCCGATCGCGTTGAGGATGATGCCCGAGTAGAAGTCGACGTTCGGGAACAGCTTCTTCTCGATGAAGTAAGGATCGCTGAGCGCGATTTCCTCAAGGCGCAGCGCGGTCTCGAACAGCGGATCGTCGACCTTGAGCGCTTCGAACACTTCGCGAACGGTGGTCTGCATGACCGTCGCACGCGGGTCGTAGTTCTTGTAGACGCGGTGGCCGAAGCCCATCAGGCGGAACGGGTCGTTCTTGTCCTTGGCGCGCTCGATGTAGTGCGCGATCTTGTCCGGCGTGCCGATTTCCTTGAGCATGTTGAGCGCGGCTTCGTTCGCGCCGCCATGCGCCGGGCCCCACAGGCAGGCAATGCCGGCCGCGATGCAGGCGAAGGGGTTCGCGCCCGAAGAACCGGCGAGACGCACGGTCGAGGTCGAAGCGTTCTGCTCGTGGTCGGCGTGGAGGATGAAGATGCGGTCCATGGCCTTTTCGACGGCCGGGATCACTTCGTATTCCTCGGCCGGAACGCCGAACGTCATGCGCAGGAAGTTGCCGGTGTAGGACAGGCTGTTGTCCGGATAGACGAACGGCTGGCCGACCGAATACTTGTAGGCCATGGCAGCGATCGTCGGCATCTTGGCGATCAGGCGGTGGCTGGCGATCTTGCGCTGCACCGGATCGGCGATGTCGGTGGAGTCGTGGTAGAACGCCGAAAGCGCCCCGACCACGCCGCACATGATCGCCATCGGGTGCGCGTCGCGGCGGAAACCCTGGTAGAACTGGCGCAGCTGCTCGTGCAGCATGGTGTGACGGCTGATGGTGAACTCGAAGGTTTCCAGTTCATCCTTGCTCGGCAGTTCACCATTCAGCAGCAGGTAGCTGACTTCCATGAACGACGAGCTTTCGGCGAGCTGGCCGATCGGGTAGCCACGGTGAAGCAGGACGCCTTCGTCACCGTCGATGTAGGTCAGCGCGCTCTCGCAGCTGGCGGTCGAGGTAAAGCCAGGGTCAAACGTGAACATGCCCGTCTGGCCATAGAGCTTGCGGATATCGACAACATCCGGCCCGACGCTGCCCTTGAGGACAGGATAGTCGTATTCAGCGCCGCCGGCACTCAGCTTGACCTGATCACCCACCAGTTTTTCTCCTTATGCTTGAAACCCCGCCGGGACGTCCGCCTGTGCGCCGATACGCGCGAGGCTCTCTTCCCGGCCGAGCAATACCAAAACGTCGAAAATCCCCGGCGAGGTCGTCTGACCCGTCAGGGCTGCCCGCAAGGGTTGCGCGAGCTTGCCGAGTCCCAGTCCGAGTTCCTCGGCCATTGCCTTCAGGTTGGCTTCCAGGCCGTCCAGCGTCCATTCGGACACGGTGGACAGGCGCTCGTGAACCGCGGCGAGGCGCGCCCGCGCCTCATCGGTCAGGAGCCCTTGCGCCTTCTCGGTCATTTCGAGGGGGCGCTTGGCGAACAGGAAGGCGGCACCTTCTGCAAGATCGTTAAGGTCCTTGGCGCGGACCTTGAGCACGGGCATGGCGCGCGCGAGCAGATCGAGGTCTGCATCGCAACCGAGGCGGGCCTGGATCAGGCCGGCAAGCCGCGCATCGTCGGCTTCGCGCAAGTAATGTCCGTTGAGATTCTGAAGCTTGGCAAGATCGAAACGCGACGGCGATTTGCCGACATGCGCGATATCGAACCATTCCACGGCCTGCTCGCGGGTGATGATTTCCTCATCGCCATGGCCCCAGCCGAGGCGCAGCAGGTAATTGAACAGGGCCTCGGGCAGTACGCCCAGTTCGTCGCGGTAGGCATCGACGCCGAGCGCGCCATGCCGCTTCGAGAGCTTCGCGCCGTCCGCGCCGTGGATCAGCGGGACGTGGGCATATTCGGGAATGTCCCAGCCCATGCCCTTGAGGATCACCAGCTGGCGGAAAGCGTTGTTGAGATGGTCGTCGCCGCGGATGACATGCGTGACGCCCATGTCGTTGTCGTCGACCACGACGGCAAGCATGTAGGTCGGCGTGCCGTCGCTGCGCAGGATCACGAAATCGTCGATCTCGGCATTCTGGACCGTGACGGTGCCCTGCACGAGATCCTCGATGACCGTCTCGCCTTCGCGCGGCGCCTTGATGCGCACGACATAGGGCTGGTCTTCGGGCCAGGTCGAGGGATCGGCATCGCGCCATTCGCTCTCGATTCGGAACGGGCGGCGCTCTTCCTGCGCTTTCTGGCGGCGCTCGGCGAGTTCCTCGGATGTAAGGTAGCAGCGGTAGGCGTGGCCGTGCCGGAGCAGCTCGTCCGCGACTTCGGCGTGGCGGTGCGAGCGGGCGAACTGGAAGACCGGCGGCTCGTCGCCATCAAGGCCGAGCCAGGAAAGGCCGTCGAAAATCGCGTCGATCGCTTCCACCGTGGAGCGCACGCGGTCGGTGTCTTCCACACGCAACAGATACTTGCCGCCGTGATGGCGGGCGTAGAGCCAGTTGAACAGTGCGGTACGCGCGCCGCCGATGTGCAGGAAGCCGGTGGGCGAGGGGGCAAAGCGCGTTACGACGGGCTTCTTGCCTGCCGGTCCGCCCGATGCACTGCCGCTTGCCATTCCCCGTACCTTCCTGTCCTATGCGCGCCATGGCGAGCCAGGCCGCACCGTCTGAAAATCCGCGCCCGGACGCCGTCCGCGGCGCTGCGCTGCAACATCGGCCATGGAACAGCAAACGCCTCTTGTCGAGGGGTTTGGCCGAATTTGAATTTTTTCTTTCGCAAGCTGCGTTTCGCCAAGCGCAATGGTCAGTGGTGGCATTCGGCGCGGGAATAGGAGCCTGGTTTGCGCTTCCTTCGCCCGGGTGGTGGATCGCATGGTGCACCGGGTGGTTTGTCCTCACCGGGACAGTGATTGTCCTGCGGTGGCCAAGGCATCTTTATTATCATGTTTTCACGATGTTTTTGATGGTTTTCCCGGCATTGGCCGCCGGGTGCCTTACGGTCTGGGCGCGGTCTGCCATGGTCGGTCAACCATCCATCGCCAAGCCGGTTTTCGGCACCTTTACCGGCAGGGTTCTCGAACGGGAGGAGCAGCCCGCGCAGGGGCGGGACAGGCTGACCGTTGCCATGCGCGATCCCGGCAACGGGCGCGCGATCAAGGTGCGGGTGAATGTGCCGGAAAAAGACGGTCTGGTCCGGTCTTCCGCAGGGCCTGAGGCAGGAGATGTGATCCGGTTCAAGGCCCGGTTGATGCCGCCGGCACCGCCGATGCTTCCGGGCGCCTACAATTTCGCGCGAACGGCCTGGTTCTCGGGGATCTCCGCAACCGGAACCCTGCTGGAGACGCCCGAAATCGTCGAGCAGGGGCACAGCGGAGGCCGTCTCGCGGCGCTGAGGGCCGGGCTCTCGCGCCATGTGCGGGAACGACTCGGCGGCGGTGAAGCGGGAATCGCGGCGGCCTTGGTTACAGGGGATCGCGGCGGCATTGCCGAAGACGATGCACAGGCGATGCGCGATGCCGGCTTGGCGCATCTTCTGTCGATCAGCGGGCTGCATGTCAGTGCCGTGATCGGCGCAACGTATCTGCTGGTCCTGCGGCTTCTGGCGCTCTCGCCCTGGCTGGCGCTGCGCGTGCGCCTGCCGGTCTTCGCGGCCGGCGCGGGCGCGCTGGCGGGAATCGGATATACGCTGCTGACCGGCGCGCAAGTGCCGACGGTGCGATCCTGCATCGGCGCCTTGCTGGTGCTGGCGGCACTGGCGCTGGGGCGTGAGCCGCTCTCGCTGCGGATGCTGGCTGTCGCGGCCTTCTGCGTTCTGCTGCTCTGGCCGGAGTCGCTTGCCGGGCCGAGTTTCCAGATGAGTTTCGGGGCCGTTCTGGCGATCGTCGGTCTGGGAACGGCCGAGCCTGTCGGGCGCTTTCTTTCGCCGCGCGATGAAGCCATGGCCGCGCGCGCGTTGCGCTATCTGGCGATGGTGCTGCTGACGGGCACGGTGATCGAACTCGCGCTCATGCCGATCGGGCTGTACCACTTCCATCGTGCAGGCGTTTACGGGGCGCTCGCCAATGTCCTGGCCATTCCGCTCACGACTTTCGTAGTGATGCCGCTGGTCGGGACGGCTCTGGTTCTGGACCTGGCGGGAGCTGGCGCCCCGGTATGGTGGCTGGCGGGCCATGCGATCGACCTGCTGATTGGTATCGCGCATGGGATTGCCGCAAGGCCCGGAGCGGTTTCGGTAATGCCGGCCATGGGAACCGGAGCGTTCCTGCTGTTCGTCGGCGGCGGCCTGTGGCTGGGGCTATGGAGCGGGCGAGTGCGCTTGTGGGGTCTGGCTCCTGCCGTTGCCGGTACACTGCTCCTCGCCGCGATGGCGCCGCCCGATGTGCTGGTGACTGGGGACGGGCGCCATGTCGGCCTTGTCGATGCGGCGGGAGAGCGGCTTTTCGTTCTGCGCGACAGCCGAAGCAGCTATGTGCGCGACAACCTGCTGGAACTGGCCGGGATGGAAGGGGAACCTGTCCTCATCGAACGCTGGCCCGGCGCCCGGTGCAACAGCGATTTCTGCACTGTGCCGGTCCGCCGCAGGAACCGCATCTGGCATCTGCTTATCGCGCGCGGGCGTGACGAGGTGCCCGAACGCATGCTCGCGGCGGCTTGCGACAAGGCCGATATCGTGATTGCCGACCGCTGGTTGCCGCGCAGTTGCCGTCCGGCGTGGCTCAAGGCCGACCGTTCAACGCTGAACCGTACCGGCGGCCTTGCCATCCATCTGGCCTCAGGCAAAGTCACGACTGTTGCCGAGGGGCAGGGTGAACATGGATGGTGGCGCCCCGGAAAGTAGGCGCGCCGCCGTGCTTCAGTGATAGCGCCGCAGCAGCCCCGCAAGCTTGCCCTGAACCTCGACTTCGTCCGGCCCGTAGATCTGCGGTTCGTATGCGGTATTGGCCGGATCGAGCCGCACCATGCCGCCTTCGCGGTGCAGGTACTTGAGCGTCGCTTCCTCGCCGCGCACCAGCGCGACCACGATTTCGCCGTCGCGGGCCGTGTTCGTCCGCTTCACCAGTGCGAAGTCGCCGTCCAGAATGCCGGCATCGACCATCGAGTCGCCCGAAACTTCCAGCGCGTAGTGTTCGCCGGAACCAAGCAGGGCGGCCGGAACCGGCAGGGTCGCCTGGCCTTCCAGCGCCTCGATCGGAACGCCGGCGGCGATGCGCCCGTGCAGGGGAATTTCGATAACGTCGTTGGCGGGCTCGGGCATCGCGCGCGGGGCCGCCGTCTCGTTGCTGTTGGCCGGCGCGGGACGGGCGGCGGCAGGCTTGCTCGTCGCATCCTCGGGCTGGCGCAGCACTTCGAGCGCACGCGCACGGTTGGGCAGGCGGCGGATGAAGCCGCGTTCCTCCAGCGCGGAAATCAGGCGATGCACCCCGGACTTCGACTTGAGGTCCAGCGCTTCCTTCATTTCCTCAAAGCTGGGGGAGATGCCGCTCTCCTCAAGCCGGGTCTGGATGAACCGGAGCAATTCGTGCTGCTTGCGCGTCAACATGGTCGCTGCCTCTTGCTTGCCGTTCGCCGGAAATGTTCCGCCGAAATGTTCTGATTGCGAACATTGAGAGAACAATTAAGCAACGAAATTGGTAACGTCAAGCAATACCGCCATTTTGGAGCAGGAACACGCGCACTTCATCTCCTGCCTTGCCTTCGGGCGCGAAGGCCTCGCGGTCGATCAGGACATTGCTGGCCGCCAGTGCGGAGAGAGCGCCGCTGTCCTGAATGACCTGGGGCACCACGCTTTGCCCGTTCCAGGTCCCGCGCACGAACTCGCGCCGTCCGCCGTTTGCGCGGATGGGGGCGCCCAGCTTGGTGACGATCTGCATCGGCAGGGCATAGCGCGCGCCGAGCATCCGGCGCAGCAGCGGCAGCATGAAGTGATAGGCCGTGACGAAGCTCGAAACCGGATTGCCGGGCAGGCCGATGATGATCTGCGGGCCTGCCGGTCGTTCGCGCCGGGCGACGAGGATCGGCTTGCCCGGCTTGATCGCGACGCGCCAGAAATCGAGCGAGGCGCCCCAGGCTTCCAGCGCCGGGCGGACCAGATCGTGCTCGCCGACCGAGGCGCCGCCGCTGGTGACGATGACGTCCGCGTAGTGGGCTGCGTTGAAAGCGTGGATCAGGGCGTCGAGCGTGTCGGCAACCGGGCCGCTGCGCCAGGCGTCGACCGGCAGCTTGCGTGCCATGGCCAGCAGCATCGCGCCGTTGGTGGCGGGGATCTGGTGCAGGGCGCAAGTTTCGGGATCGGCCGCGAGTTCGTCGCCGCTGTCGATCACGGCCACGCGCGGCATCCGGCAGACGGGCAAGTGCTTGTGCCCGGCAGCGATGGCCAGTGCCGCGTCGGCCGGGCCGATCAGCGAGCCGGCGGCGATCACTTCGCTGCCCTGCATGAAATCGAGACCGCAGCGCCGGATGTGCTTGTGGGCGGGGACTGGTGCATCCCCGGTCAGTTCGACCCGGTGATCCCGACGGGCGAGGTCTTCCTGCAGGATGACGGCCCCGGCGCCGGCCGGAAGCAGCGCGCCGGTGGAGACCTGAACCGCCTGTCCCCTGCCGACTTCACCGGTAAAGGGGTGTCCCGCCGCGCTTTCACCCACGATCTGCCAGGGCCCCGCCATGTCCTCGCCGGTCACGGCATAGCCGTCCATGGCCGAGAGGTCGGCGGAAGGCTGGGTGCGCCGGGCGAGCAGCGGCTCGGCGAGATAGCGGCCGATCGACCCTTCGATGTCGACGTGTTCGACAGACAGGGGACGGGCGAGGGCAAGCAGGTGCGCCTGCGCTTCCTCAAGCGGCATCGGCGGAACTTTGGCCATCAGTCTTCCGCTTTCTCCAGATCGGCTTTCCAATGCCCGGACTTGCCGCCGCGCTTTTCGATCAGGCGAATATCGCCGATGACCATGCCCTTATCGAGCGCCTTGGCCATGTCGTAGATCGTGACAAGCGCGATCGAGACAGCGGTGATGGCTTCCATTTCCACGCCGGTCTTGCCCGTCAGCGAAGCCGTGGCGGTGGCGCGGATGGCGTTCTCCTCGAACGCGAAATCCAGATTTACGGCATCGATCGCGAGCGGGTGGCACATCGGGATGAGATCGCCGGTTTTCTTGGCCGCCATGATCCCGGCCACGCGCGCGGTGCCGAGCACATCGCCCTTGGGGGCATTGCCTGCCTTGATCGCAGCGAGCGCTTCGGCCGTCATGGTGATCCGGCCGGAGGCGACGGCGAGCCGCTGCGTTTCGGCCTTGGCGCCGACATCGACCATGCGGGCGGAGCCCTCGGCGTCGATATGGGTGAGCGACCGGTTCATGTCAGCCCTCCAGCAAGGCCCTTGTCGCCGCCTCGACATCGGGCTGGCGCATCAGGCTTTCGCCGACAAGGAAAGTCCGCGCGCCGCAATGCGACAGGCGTTCGAGATCGGCATGGGTGTTGATGCCGCTTTCGGCCACCAGCAGCGTGCCTTCGGGGGCCAGCGGGGCAAGGCGTTCGGTCGTCGCGATATCGGTGACGAAGGTCTTGAGGTTGCGGTTGTTCACCCCGATCAGCCGCGACTTCAGGCGCGCTGCGCGTTCCATCTCGGCTTCGTTGTGGACTTCGACCAGGCAGTCCATCCCGCGTTCGCGCGCGGCGGCTTCGATCTCGGCCATCAGCGTGTCGTCGAGCGCGGCAACGATGATCAGGATCGCATCGGCGCCGATCGCGCGGGCCTCTGCCACTTGCCAGGGATCGACCATGAAGTCCTTGCGGATCACCGGCAGCGAGACGGCGTCGCGGGCTTCCATCAGGTAATCCTCGTGGCCCTGGAAATAGGGCGCGTCGGTCAGCACCGAAAGGCACGCCGCGCCGCCGCGTTCATAGGCCGCGGCATGTTCGGCCGGGCGGAAGTTCGGGCGGATCAGGCCTTTGGACGGGCTGGCCTTCTTGATCTCGGCGATCAGCGCGAAATGATCGGCGGCCTTGTGGCGCAGTGCCGCCTCGAAGCCGCGCGGGGCGCTCTGGTGCGCGGCGTGGGCATCGAGCGCGTTGATCGAGGCGACGGCCTTGCGTTCCTCGACTTCATCGCGCTTGGTTTCGCAGATCTCGGTGAGCTTGTCGGACATGCCTGCGCCTTATGCGTGAGTGCGCGCCAAGTCGAGAGGTGTCCTTCGGCAAGAGCGGGGCAGAACCAGATGGCCTAACCCTTCACCGCTCACCCTGAGCTTGTCGAAGGGTGTCTGGCTTCAAGCCCTGGTCGCGTCGATCCAGCAGTTGAGCAGCGCGTTGGCGAGGCCCTTGTCGATCACTTCGGTGGCTTCTTCGACGCCCTGTTTCCAGTCCTGCGCTGCGCCTGCGATGATCAGCGCACCGGCCGCGTTGAACAGCACGGCATCGCGATAGGGTCCGGGCTCGCCCTGCAGCAGGGCGCGCAGCGCGGCCGCGTTATACGTGGCATCGCCACCCCGGATGGAATCGACAGGGGCGAGGGGCAAACCGGCGTCCTGCGGCGTTACCCGGCGCATGGCGATCTGCGTGCCTTGCACCTCGGCCACTTCGTTGCCGCCTGCGAGGCTCAGCTCGTCCAGGCCTTCGTCGCCCGAGATCACCATCGAATGGTCGGTGCCGAGGCGGGCGAGGGCTTCGGCGTAGATCGGCACATAGGCCGGGCGGGCAATGCCGACGAGCTGGCGGCGCACGCCGGCCGGGTTGGCCAGCGGGCCCATCAGGTTGAAGATCGTGCGGCGGCCGATCGCCTTGCGGATCGGCATGATCCGGCCCATCGCCGGATGATGCTTTGCCGCGAAGAGGAAGCAGATACCGATGTCGTTCAGCGTCGCTTCGGCCGTCTCGGCAGCGCGGTCGAGATTGAGGCCGAGCGCTTCGAGAGTGTCGGCCGCGCCTGCCTTGGAACTGGCGGCGCGGTTGCCGTGCTTGGCCACGGGCACGTCGCAGGCAGCCACGACCAGCGAGACGGCGGTCGAGACATTGAGTGTGTGGTGCCCGTCGCCGCCGGTGCCGCAGACGTCGATCGCATGGGCCGGTGCCGAAATCGGGATCATCCGCGCACGCATGGCCCGCGCGGCGCCGGCGATTTCGCTGGCGGTCTCGCCCCGGTCGGACAGGGCGACCAGGAATGCAGCGATCTCGCTGTCAGGCACTTGCCCGTCGAGGATCGCGCCGAATGCCGTTTCGGCCTCGGCTTCTTCGAGGGGGTAGAGCGGATCGGGCAGGGTCATACGGCCTGACTCATGCTGTCCGGTCTCACGCGGACAGCCGCTCTGGCAGCTTCGCGTCGATGCCGCACATTCTCAGGAAGTTCGCGAGCATGGCGTGGCCGTGTTCGGTGGCGATGCTTTCCGGGTGGAACTGCACGCCGTGGATCGGCAGGCTCACATGGCGGAAACCCATGACGTGGCCATCGTCCGAACGGGCATTGACCACGAGCGTCTCGGGAATGTCCTCGACGATCAGCGAGTGATAGCGCGTGGCGATGAAAGGCGAGGGGATGCCCTCGAACACGCCGGTGTTGTCATGCGTGACGGGAGAGGTCTTGCCGTGCATCAGCCCGCCGCGCACGACATGCCCGCCGAAATACTGCCCGATCGACTGGTGGCCGAGGCACACGCCGAGCAGAGGCTTTCCGGCATCGGCCGCCGCGCCCACCAGATCGAGGCTGATCCCCGCTTCATTGGGCGTGCAGGGCCCCGGCGAGATCAGGAACCCCTGCGCGCCGCTGGATAGGGCCTGTCCGGCGGACATGGCGTCGTTGCGCACCACTTCGACTTCGGCGCCCAGTTCCATCACGTAGTGGACCAGGTTCCAGGTGAAGCTGTCGTAATTGTCGATGACGAGGATCATGAGCCGCCTTTCGCCGGTTTCTCGACAACGATCAAGGGGCCGAGCGGTGGTCCGCCATCGACGCGGCCATGTTCCGGGTCCCACAGCGAGGAGACGCTGCCGTCGAGGAACAGCGCATTGGGGCAGTGCAGCGCGTCGCGGAAGTACCGCGCGAGCTTGCCGAACGAGACCGGCTCGTCCGAGATCACGAAATGCGCGCGGCCTTTGGCATCGACGCCGACGCCGTTGCGCAAGTTGAGCGAAGTGCCGTCAGGGGCGATTTTCGGGTGCAGCTTGCCGTCTATGACGAGCATCGGGCCGGACTGGGTGCCGAAGTCCGGCCGGTTGGTGACTTTGGCGGCGAACTGGTCGCTGGCGATCACGGCCCATGGCCCGCCGGCCTGTCCGTAGAACACGCCGTTGGGCAGGACATGGAAATTGCCCGGCCCTTCATTGGTGTTGAGCTTTTTCCGCTTTTCCCCGTCTTCGACATAGTAGCCGATCGGCTGCCCGGCATCGTCGAACATGCCGCCGTTCATCGCGAAGGCGACGGCATGGGCCTTGTCGGGCCGGTTCACCGCCAGTTGCGAGAGGCTGCGATAGGGCGCGCCGCCCTTGGGGCCGAGCACCATGTGGATGGTGTTACGCCCCGGGACGGCGGTGCAATGGGTGAACGCGGCGCCTTCGAACGTCGCGCTTTCGCAGGGCGGCGGGGGAGGAGGGGCGGCTTTTTGCTTTTTCTCGGACGAGCAGGCGGTGAGGAGAAGCAGCGCCATGCCACTGCTGATGAGGCAGATGCGCCTCGTCCTGCGTTCCCCTCTTTCGTCATCCCCGCGAAGGCGGGGATCCAGCTGACATTGCATCAACACGGCATGTCAGGAGATGGGTTCCCGCCTTCGCGGGAATGACGAAGGTTTGGGACTGGGGAAACGCTCACTGCCCGAAGCCCGGCTCTCCAGCCACGCGCACCGCTTCGCGCGCCGCTGCGAACAGGGCGCCGCTCTTGGCCTCGCACTCGCGCTGTTCGTAAGCCGGGTCGCTGTCGGCGACGATGCCCGCGCCGGCCTGCACGTGCAGCACGCCGTCCTTGAGCACGCCAGTGCGCAGGACGATGCACGAATCCACCGAGCCATCGGGCGCGAAATAGCCGACGCCGCCGGCATAGGCGCCGCGCGTTTCGGGTTCGAGTTCGGCGATGATCTCGCAGGCGCGGACTTTGGGCGCGCCCGAGACCGTGCCTGCCGGAAAGCCCGCGAAGACCGCGTCGATGGCATCGTGCTTGGCCGTGTCGAGCTGGCCGATCACGTTGGAGACGATGTGCATCACATGGCTGTAGCGCTCGATCGTGTAGCTGTCGGTGACTTCGACCGTGCCCTTGGCGGCCACGCGGCCCACGTCGTTGCGGCCAAGATCGAGCAGCATCAGGTGCTCGGCGCGTTCCTTGGGATCGGCGAGCAGGCTGGCTTCGTTGGCCTTGTCCTCGGCAGGCGTCTTGCCGCGCGGGCGAGTGCCCGCGATCGGGCGGATGGTGACTTCGCCATCGCGCACGCGCACGAGGATTTCCGGGCTCGATCCCACCAGCGCGAAGCCGGGCAGGTCGAGGAAATAGAGGAACGGTGAGGGGTTTACCCGGCGCAAGCTGCGATAGAGCGCCAGCGGCGGCAGCGGGAATTCGCACGTAAAGCGCTGAGCCAGCACGATCTGGAAGATGTCGCCCGCCTCGATGAAGTCCTTGGCCTTGAGGACCATCGCTTCATACTGGCCGGCAGGCATGACCGGGGTCTGGACCGGCTCGGACAGGTCGGGTTCCACCGGCGCGGCAGGCACGGGGGCGGCGAGGCGGCGCAGCGTTTCGTCGATCCGCTCGGCAGCGGTTTCCACCATGCGTTCGGGCGTTCCGGCGTCGGGCCAGAGCGGTGCGACGCAGAACATCTCGTCGCTCAGCCGGTCGAACACCAGGATCACCGAAGGGCGCACGAACAGCATGTCGGGCAGGTCGAGCGCGCTTTGCGGCGCGCGCGGCAGCTTTTCGACAAGGCCGATCGTCTCGTAGCCGAAATAGCCGACAAGGCAGGCGAGCGCCTTGGGCAGTTCGGCCGGCACATCGATACGGCACGCTTCGACCAGCGCGCGCAGTTCGGCCAGGCTGTCACCGGGCAGGGCCTCGAATGCATTCCGGTCGAATTGCCACTTGCGGTTGATCTCGCAGGCCGGGCCGCTGGCGCGGAACACCAGATCGGGATCGAGGCCGATCAGGCTGTAGCGCCCGCGCGTCTCTCCGCCCTCGACCGATTCGAGCACGAAATCGCCGCGCCCTTCCTCGAAGAGCTTGAGGGCCGCGCCCACTGGCGTTTCCGTATCCGCGACCAGCTTGCGCCAGAGCAGCGCGGGCTGGCCCTGCGTCAGGCTTTCAAGGGCTGCCGATCGATCCGATTCGCGCTGCATTGCCAAGTACCTTCGCGGATCAGTTGGCGGAGGCGGTGCCGGCGAGCTGGTCGCGCACGGCCTTGATCGCGTTCGGGTGCTCGGTCACGCCCACGTCCTTGCGGATCGCCTGGGCCAGTGCGTCGCCATAGGCCTGGCCGAGCTGCTGTCCGAGCTCGCGGCGCGCGCCCTTGATCATGTCGTCGGAATCGACCTTGCCGGGTTCGATCTTCTTGAGCTGGACGACGAACCACACGCGGTCCTGCATCGCCGACTGCACTTTCACAGTGCCGGTGGCCATGTGGAACAGCAGCGATACCGGCGGCGGCACCTGCCTGCCGGATTGCAGCGCGGCGGCCAGCGTCGGGCGCGACATCGTGACGTTCTGCACCGGTGGCAGCGGCTTGCCCGCAGCGGCCATGGCCTGCTCGATCGTCTTGCCCTTCTTGATCTCGTCCTGCATCTTCACTGCGGCGGCGCGGGCCGCTTTCGAGCCGGTGTCGATCTTCCAGGCTTCCGTCACGTCCTGCTTGATCTCGGCCAGCGGCGCCGGAGCGGACTGGATGATGTCGGTGACGTCGAACAGGACGAAAGTCTGGCCGGGAACGGCAGGGGCGACCTGCGGTTCTTCCTGATCCATGGTGAAGGCGGTCGCCAGCACCGGCTTGAGGTCGTTCGGAAGCGTCTCGCCGGTCTGCATGTAGATCTGACCATCGGCCGTCACCGGCGCGGTCTTCTTGACCTCAAGGCCATAGGTCTTCGCGACCTCGGGCAGGCTGGAGCCGTTATCGATCTCGTCCTCGATATTGCCGGCCATGTCGGTGAAAGCCTTGCGGGCCTTCTCCACGGCGATCTGCTGCGAGATCTCGTCCTTGACCTCGGCAAGGGTACGGGCCGGCTTCTTCTGTTCTTCGTCGACCCGGATGACGTGCCAGCCCAGCGCGCTTTTCTGCGGAGTGGCGAGCTTGCCTACGGGCGCTGCGAAAACCGCCGCGGAAACTTCCGGCGAAAACTGGCCGGAGAGCTCTTCCTTGCTGAAATAGGCAAGATTGGCGGCCGTGAGGCCCTTTTCCTTGGCGGCTGCTTCGAGAGTCTTGCCGCCATCGACTTCCGCGACAACGGCCTTGGCCGCCGCTTCGGTGGGAACGATCAGCTGGGTGATCTTGCGCCGGTCTTGCGCGGCGTAGATCGCCTTGTTCGCTTCGTAGTGTGCGGCGATCTCCGCATCGGTCGGGGCCGGCGGCGCCTTGACCGAAGTCTTGTCGAACGTGGCGTAGCGGATCACGCGGCGTTCGGGGCGGATGAAGGCGTCCGTATGATCCTTGTAGAAGGCTGCGAGCTGCTGGTCCGTCGGGCCCTTCTCAGGCGCGAAAGCCAGCGAGGGCAGCGCGGCGACGGCACCGGTGCGGGTTTCGGTCAGCAGCGCGGCATATTGCCTGGCGGCATAGTCCGGCATCACCGTGCCGGTGGTGGCCGGCGACATGAGTTCCTGCGCCGTGAGGTTGTGCGCGATGTCTTCGCGCAGCGCCTTCTCGGAAATGCCCTGCTGGGCCAGTGCCTGCCGGAAGGTGTTCTGGTCGAACTTGCCGTCCACACCCTGGAACGCCGGGATCTGGGTGATTTCGCTGTCGATCAGGCGGTCGCTGGCGAGAATCTTGTGGTCCTTGCCGAAGACGTAGAACGCGGTGCGGTCGATCAGATCGCTCAGTACCTGTTCGACGCCGCCCTGCGCGACCAGCAGCTTCATCGTCGCGGTCGGCTGCTGCTGCTTGACGCGTTCGAGCGCGCGGGTGGCGCCCAGCGTCAGCTGCGAAGCGTCGATATCCTCGCCGCCCACTGTCGCGACGGCGCTGCCGCCGCTCAGGCCTGCCGAATTGCGCATTCCGGCGATATCGCCGCTGGCAAAGGCAATGGCGATGAGAACCAGCGCCGCCAGCGCGATGGCCGCGCCGATCTTGGATTTGAAGAAGTTTCTGAAGAAAGAGAGCATGGACCGTGCCGATCAGCGATTGCCAGGGCGAAGCCTTGCCAGCTTCGCATGAAACGGGCGCAGGCTTTAGGGGGCCTTGCCGCATCCTGCAATGCCCCCTCGCACGTGAACTCACACAGAACCCGTAAAAGGGCAGCTATTCCATCGCGGGAGGGGGCGGCAGGCAGTCTCCGGGCGAAGGTCCTGAGCCTGTCGAAGGCCTCATGAGGCCTGCCTGTGGCGATTTGGCATCTACCGCGATTAAGTGGGCATTCAGTTTTGACAGGGGGGCGGCCCTGCCTTAGCAGCGCCCCCGACTGCGATGGGCCCGATTCCCCCGGTGGCGGGAAACAGGCGGATTCGCGCCGGATTGATAAAGGTTTGAAATGGCTGGACTGCCTTACATCGTCGGAAACTGGAAAATGAACGGCACGCGCGCGATGCTCAACGAGGTGCGCGCGATTGACCGGGCGGCCGCACGCTTTCCCAAGGTGCAGGTCGCGGTCGCGCCGCCGGCCACGCTGATCTATCGCACCCGCGATGCCGCCGATATCATCGGCATTGGCGGACAGGACTGCCATATCCAAGAAAGCGGCGCATTCACTGGCGATATCTCCGCAGTGATGCTGAAGGATGCCGGGGCGGATTTCACGATCGTCGGCCATTCCGAACGCCGCACGCTCCATGGCGAGACCGATGCGGATGTGAAGGCCAAGGCCGAGGCGGCGCTGGCCGCAGGGTTGGGCGTGATTCTGTGCGTGGGCGAAACTGAATCCGAGCGCGATGCCGGACGGGCCGAGGCGGTCGTCGGGGCGCAGCTCGAAGGTTCGTGCCCGCAAGTCGACGGGGCGCCGGAAAAGCTTTCGGTCGCCTATGAGCCGGTCTGGGCCATCGGCACCGGCCGCGTGCCTTCCGTCGAGGACGTGGCGGCCATGCACAAGTCGATCCGCGACAAGCTCGTTGCCATCTACGGCGAGGGCGGTGCGGACGTGCGCATTCTCTACGGCGGTTCGGTGAAAGCCGACAATGCGTCCGAACTGCTGTCGGTTCCCGAAGTGGGCGGTGCGCTCGTGGGAGGCGCCAGCCTGACCGCCGAGAGCTTCCTCGCCATCGTCGGCGCAGCGGCTTCGCTGGCCGAGGACTGAGCGGAAATAGCACCGGGAGAGGGCCTTGCGGTTTCTCCCGGTGTCATCCCCGGGTTGCGCAGGGGCCGGACAAGGCCTATCTGGCCCGGAATTAATGCGGGCGGCGCGCCTGCCAGAAGGCTGAGACGAAGATGTTCCTTTTCCTGACCGTGGTCCAGGCCCTGATTGCAGCGGCACTTGTTGCCGTAGTCCTCATGCAGCAGTCGGAAGGCGGCGGCCTTGGTGTCGGCGGCAGCCCGTCGGGCCTGATGTCGGCGCGCGGTGCGGCCAATTTCATGACCCGGGCGACCGGAATCCTGGCGGCGCTGTTCGTGGCGCTCAGCATTGTTCTGGCTGCGCTTGCAGTGGACCAGACGACTGGCCGCGACATCGATACTTCGCTTCAGCGCAACACCGCGCCTGTCCAGCCTGCCGATCCGCTTGCGGGTTCGGCCGGGCAGGGCGCCGCGAATGCGGACAATGCCGCTCCTGCCGGTCAGGCGCCTGCGGCGGATCCGCTTTCAGGGGCTGCCAAGCAGTAACCCTTTCGCGTTTTACCGTAACCGGATTGCCTTCTGGCCCTGCCAGAGGGGCAATTCTTGTGTTTGATCTGTGGATTCAGGCTCTGGGCGCTTGCCCAAGGGCCCCCATGCAATTTAAGGCCCGACTCCCATGGCGCGGCACATTTTCATCACCGGCGGCGTGGTCTCCTCGCTGGGCAAGGGTCTCATGGCGGCAAGCCTCGCGGCTTTGCTGCAGGCGCGCGGATTTAAAGTCCGCATCCGCAAGTTCGATCCCTATCTGAACGTCGATCCGGGCACGATGAGCCCGTATCAGCACGGCGAAGTCTTCGTGACCGACGACGGGGCCGAAACCGACCTCGATCTGGGCCACTATGAGCGCTTCACCGGCGTCTCGGCGCGTCAGGCGGACAACATTACTTCGGGGCGCATCTACCGCGACATCATCGCCAAGGAGCGCCGCGGGGACTATCTGGGCGCGACCGTGCAGGTGATCCCGCACGTGACCGACGCCATCAAGGACTTCGCGCAGACCGAGACCGACGATCTCGATTTCGTGCTCTGCGAGATCGGCGGCACGGTCGGCGATATCGAGGGCCTGCCGTTCATTGAGGCGCTTCGCCAGATGCGCAATGAGCTGGGCCGCGAAAAGACCTGCTTCGTGCATGTCACGCTGGTGCCCTACATCGCCGCGGCCGGCGAGCTGAAGACCAAGCCGACGCAGCACTCGGTGCGCGAACTGACCGGCCTCGGCATCCAGCCCGACATTCTTCTGTGCCGCTGCGACCGTGAACTGCCCGAGAGCGAACGCCGCAAGATCGCGCTGTTCTGCAACGTGCGTCCGCAAGCGGTGATCCAGGCGCTCGATGCGCCCAACATCTATGCCGTGCCCGAGCAGTATCACCACGAAGGCCTCGACGCCGAAGTTCTGCACCATTTCGGCCTGACCTCACCCGCGCCGGACCTCGCGCGCTGGGACGACATTACCGACCGCTACGAGCATCCCGAAGGGGAAGTGACGATCGGCGTCGTCGGCAAGTATGTCGGGCTTCCCGATGCCTACAAGTCGCTGAACGAGGCGCTTGTCCACGGCGGCATGGCGAACCGGGTCAAGGTCAACGTCAAATGGATCGACGCCGAGATCTTCGAAAAGGAAGCTTCCGAGATCGCGGCCGCGCTCGAACCGATGCACGGGATTCTCGTGCCCGGCGGGTTCGGCGAACGCGGCACCGAAGGCAAGATCGCGGCGGTGCGCTTTGCCCGTGAGCGCAACGTGCCGTTCTTCGGCATTTGCCTGGGAATGCAGATGGCCTGCATCGAGGGTGCGCGCGCTGCCGGTATCGAGAAGGCCAGCTCCACCGAGTTCGGGCCGACCGAAGAGCCGGTCGTCGGCATCATCACCGAATGGATGGGCAAGGACGGGCTCGAACAGCGTGCTGCGGGCGGAGACTTGGGCGGCACCATGCGCCTCGGGGCCTATCCGGCGGAACTTTCGCCCAACAGCCATGTTGCAGCGATCTACGGGACGTCGTCGATCAGCGAGCGCCACCGCCACCGCTATGAAGTGAACGCGTCCTACCGCGAGGCGCTCGAAAGCGGCGGTCTGATCTTCTCGGGCATGTCGCCCGACGGGTTGCTGCCCGAGATCGTCGAGCGGCCGGAGCATCCGTGGTTCGTGGGCGTGCAGTTCCATCCGGAACTCAAGTCCAAGCCGTTCGATCCGCACCCGCTGTTTTCCGGCTTCATTGCCGCTTCGCTGCGGCAGGCGCGCCTCGTCTGACCGCTTTGGTCTGAGGGCGTTTGGTCAAACGCAACAGTCCGGCAAAAACAAAGGGCCGGCTCCCTGCGGAGCCGGCCCTTCGCGTTTCCGGCGGTGTGCCGGAACACACCCCGGATAAATCAGATCAGTTTCCAGGTCAGCGGCAGAACCACCGAGCTGGTGCCGGCCGGCGGGGTCGGGAGATTGCCGACGCGCGACATCATGGCCACCGCTTCCTTGTCGAGAGCAGTGGAGCCCGACGATTCGGCAAGTTCCGCCTTCTGGATCTGGCCCGAGGCCGAGATGTAGATCTTGACCTTGGCCGTGCCTTCCTCGCCGCGCATCTGTGCGGTGCGGGGATAGGACTGCTTGGACGCGACCGTGCGCTTCACCGAGGTGAGCCAGTCATCGGCAAAGGCCGGGTTCACGCTCAGGGCCAGCACCGAAAGCGCTGCGGAAATTTTCAGGATTGTCTTCACACTCAGTCTCCATTTCCGATGGGACGCCGGATTGCTTGCCGATCATCCCGGGGGGCACTCACTTCAAACTTCAGAATTCACTCCAGTCGTCGAGGGCAAGGGCATTGGCCCCGGCGACGGCGGGCCTCGGTGCGAACCGGGCGGGTTCCTCGTTCACGGCTTCTTCCGCGACGAACGGACGGGTGCTGGCAAAACGTTCCACAGAGGCTACGGGAGAAGCGAGGGTATCGCTGTCGCCGAGCTGGAACGCCGACATCTGCTGCATCAGGCGCTGGGTCTCGTTCGAGAGATTGCGGCTGCCGGCCGAGCTTTCCTCCACCATCGCGGCATTCTGCTGGGTGAAGGTGTCCATGCCGGCGACCATGGTCGAGATCTCGGTAATGCCTTCGGCCTGCTTCTCGGCGGCGCCGGCGATCTCCTCGACCAGGCTGGCGACGGCGGCGACTTCGCCGACGATCTGGCGCAGGGCATCGCCGCTGCTCTCGACCAGCGAGACGCCATCGCCGACCTGCTTGGTGCTGCGATCGATCAGCTTGCGGATGTCGTTGGCCGCGTCCGCCGAGCGCTGGGCGAGCGCGCGCACTTCGGTGGCGACGACCGCGAAACCCTTGCCGGCCTCACCGGCGCGGGCGGCCTCGACGCCGGCATTGAGCGCGAGCAGGTTGGTCTGGAAGGCGATGCCGTCGATGACATTGATGATCGCTGCCATTTCGCGCGAAGTCGTCTCGATGCCGCGCATGGCGTCGACGGCGTTGTGGGCAATGCCCTCGACCTTGGTCGCGGTCTCGCGGGCCACGATCAGACGCGTGCTGGTCTGGCGGGCATTGTCGGCCGTGACCTGGACGACGCTGGTGAATTCGCTCAGCGTGCGCGAGGTGTCGGCCAGCGAACTGGCTTGCTGTTCGGTCCGGCCGGCGAGGTCGGAGGTCGCTGCCGCGATCTCGTCGGTGCCGACCTGGATCGAATTGCAGCCGTCGACAAGCTCCTGCATCGTTTCGGAAAGACGCGCGACGGCCAGGTTGTAATCGACGGGCAGGCGGGCAAGGGCGCCTTCACCGGTTTCCGCGAGGCGGTTGGTGAGGTTGCCTTCGGCAAGCTGCGACAGCCCGTTGCCAATGGCTTCGACCGTGCGCTGCAGATCGCGGGCGCGTTCCTGTTCCTCATGCGCGCGTTCCTGGTCGGCCCGGGCCAGTCCCTGGAAGCGTTCGAGGGCGCGGGCAAGACTGCCCAGCTCGTCCTTGCGCTCGACGCCGGGGATCACCACGCTGGTGTCGCCGTCGATCAGGCGCCGAACCGTGCTGTCGAGGCGCTTCACCGGGTGGGCGATGGAACGCATCATGAAAAGCATGAGCACGATCGCGACCACCAGTCCGCCCAGCGCGGTAGCCGTGACGACCTGGCGGGCCTTCGCATAGATCGTCTCGCCACGCTTGCTGGCTTCCTCGGCAGCCTTGGTGTTGAGATCGACCAGCGTCAGCAGGTGGTCTTCCATGTTGTAGAAGTTGTCGAGCCCGTCGCCTTCGTACATCTCACGCGCCGCTTCGGGATCGGTCTGGGCGAGATTCAGGATCGCGTCGTTTTGCTCGACGTAGGTCTTCCAGTCCTGCCGCACCTGATCGAGCGCAGCCAGCTGCTCCGACTTGTGGATATGCGAGCCGTAGTCCTTGAGGACCTGGTCGATGACCGCCCCGGAATTACGCAGGACCTTGTTCTGACGGTCCCAGGCGGCCGTGCCGGCCGCTTTCAGGGTATCGTCCTGATGGATCCGGTATTGCGACGCATAGGCGTGCAGATCGCCAAGGGCCTGCGCGGCCGGCAGCGAATCGGTGGTCAGCTCGCTGGTCAGCGCGTTGACTTCACCGATCTGGCGAATCGCGAAAACACCAAGGCCCGCCACAATGGCGAGCAGGAGACTGAAGGCGAGCACCAGGCGGTGGGCGATCTTCAAACGTGTCATGAGTTTATCGAACTCCTGGGGGGCGGATTGCAGGAGTTTGTGTAACCGGCTCTGGTTGGGGGCGACTTAAGTCGAATAAGGGGAAATACCGAATGTCCTTGAGTGGTAAACGGTTAGGGGGTTTTACCGGAGCCTCTCGGCACTTGGTTTACGGGCCGGTAAGAAACGCGCCAAAAAGGCGGCCCGATTGCTCGGACCGCCTTGCTTCAATGATCTAAAAAATCGTGCTTTTCAGCGCCGTCAGGCTGCTGCGGAATCCTCGGCGGAGCCGTTGTCGACCACAGTCAGCGTGTTGCCGCCGATCGCAATCTTCTTGGGCTTCATCGCCTCGGGCACTTCGCGCACGAGGTCGATGACCAGAAGGCCATCGGCAAGATCGGCGCTGTCGACGCGCACATAGTCGGCCAGTTCGAAGCGGCGCTCGAATCCGCGCTGGGCAATGCCGACGTGGAGGAATTCACCATCGGAGGTTTCCTCGGGCTTGTTGCCCTTGACGACCAGCAGGTTGGCTTGCGCGGTAATGTCGATGTCGGCCGGCTTGAACCCGGCGATCGCAAGGGTGATGCGATAGTCATCCTGACCGCGGCGCTCGATGTTGAAGGGCGGATACTTGTCGCCCGCGTTCGCGCGACCCTGATTCTCGATCATGTCGAACAGGCGGTCAAAACCGACCATGGTGCGGCGATAGGGCGAAAAATCGATACGGTTCATGACAAAAATCCTCCAATGAGCAATCTTCGTTTGGGAGAGGCCCGGAGAACCGGCACCTCGTGGATGAGTCATCCCCGCTGCGGGCCATGACTCGCCATCCTAGATATGATAGCGGCCCGCCGTTTCAAGGGTCGCGAGACGCGCAAGGAAGGAACCCGCCGATGAGCCAGCCCAAGGTCGAAATCTATACCAAGTGGGGATGCCCCTACTGCGTCGCCGCCAAGGCGCTGCTCGACCGCAAGGGGGTGGCCTACGACGAATACGACATCACCATGGGCGGTCCCAAAAAGGCCGAGATGCAGGACCGCGTGCCGGGCGCCCGCACCGTGCCGCAAGTGCTGATCGACGATAAGCCCTATGGCGGTTTCGACGACATCAATGCGCTGGACCGGCAGGGCAAGCTCGACCCCGTTCTGGGGCTCTGAGACTATGGCGCTTGCCGCGATCCTGCAGATGACCACGGGCATCGATCCGGTGGCCAATGCGGCCGTGATCGTCGATGCCATGGCCGAGGCGCGGGCGAAGGGCGCGGCCATGCTCTTCACGCCGGAGATGAGCGGATTGCTCGACCGGCAGCGCGACCGCGCGAAACAGTCGATCCGCCGTGAAGCGGACGATGGGGTCCTTGCCGCCGTTCGCGAAGCGGCTGCGCGCGAAGGGATCTGGGTGCATCTGGGCTCGCTGGCGATTGCCCGTGAGGACGGGAAATGGGCCAACCGGGCCTTCGTGATCGATGACCGGGGCGAGATCCGCGCGCGCTACGACAAGATCCACATGTTCGACGTCGATCTTGCCACGGGCGAATCCTGGCGCGAATCCAATGCCTATGCGGCGGGCGATACGGTGGTGACGGTGGAAACGCCGCTTGGCCGTCTCGGCCTCGCGATCTGCTACGATATTCGCTTTCCGGCGCTGTTCGCGGCGCTGGGGCAGGCGAAATGCGATGTGATCGCGATCCCGGCCGCCTTTACGGTGCCGACCGGCAAGGCGCATTGGCACCTCATGCAGCGTGCCCGTGCGGTCGAGGCCAGCGCTTATGTGCTGTGCGCGGCCCAGGTCGGCAAACATGCGGACGGGCGCGAGACCTATGGCCACTCGCTGGCGATCGATCCCTGGGGTGAAGTGCTGCTCGACATGGGCGGCGAAGCGCCGGGCCTCGGCTATGCCGAGATCGATCTGGCGCGCATCGCCGAGGTGCGCGCGCAGCTTCCCAGCCTTGCCAACCGGCGCCAGATCGCCACATAGGCTTCCCATGATTGTCTATGACCTGGAATGCCGCAGCGGCTCGCATCGATTCGAGGGATGGTTCAAATCCTCGGACGATTTCGCGCGTCAGCAGGAGGGCGGGTTCCTGTCCTGCCCGATGTGCGGTTCGGCCGACGTGGGCAAAGCCGTGCAGGCCCCGCGCCTTGGCCGCAAAGGCAATCAGCTGACGGATGGGGCTCCTGTCCGCCGCCAAGCGCCCGAAGTGGTGGAGGCCGCCGTTCCCGCGCCTGCGGCCGTCCCGGCCAGCGCGCCTGTGGCCAATGCGCCTTTGCCGCCCCAGGCGGTCGAATTGATGCACAAGCTGGCGCAGATGCAGGCCGAAGCGCTCAAGTCTTCGCGCTACGTGGGGGAATCCTTCGCCGAGGATGCTCGCGCCATGCATTATGGCGAGCGTGAGATCGAAACGATCCACGGGCAGGCCACGCCGGACGAAGCGCAGGAACTGCTGGAAGAGGGGATCGCGGTCATGCCGCTGCCATTCCCCGTCACGCCGCCCGACAAGACGAATTGAACACGCGCTGATGGCTCGGCCGGTGGGTTCGAGCAGGGGAATAGTGCGCCCGAGGGGGGCGATTTCGAACCCGAAAGGGTTCGCAAGGCCGAACGGCCGCCCGAGCTTATGCGAGGAAAGCCAAGGGCGCGGATGCGCCCGCCCGGCGTTTGAGGGCTTACAAATATTGGTGCGCCCGACAGGATTCGAACCTGTGGCCCCCAGATTAGGAATCTGATGCTCTATCCTGCTGAGCTACGGGCGCACGCGAGGGGCGTCCTAGCTTGCGGGCACCGGCTTGGCAATCGTCACCGTGCGCCTCAGCCGATGGCAAGTCCGGCGAGCGCATCGGGCAGATCCGCGACCGTGTCGATCACCACATGGGCGCCGGCCTGGCGAAGCTGGCGCCGGGGCTGCTGGTCGTGCGCACCAGCCTCGATCAGCAGGGCCGGGTGGTGGAATACGACCAGGAATACTGGCGCCACGATTCCATCCGGGTGCATGTCGATCTCACCGTCAAGGAATGACGCGCCAAGGAATGGCGCGGCTGCCTTGACTATTCCCGCCGAGCCGATTTCTCGGCATGGGCGATCGAGCCCACCGTGCGCACGAAGCTGTCCGGATTGAGCGAGATGGAATCGATCCCCTCGTCGACGAGGAAGGCGGCGAATTCCGGATAGTTGCTGGGCGCCTGGCCGCAGATGCCGATCTTGATGCGCGCCTCGTGGGCCTTGGCGATGGCCTGTGCGACCATGCGTTTCACGGCCTCGTTGCGTTCGTCGAACAAGTCGGCGAGCAAGTCGGAATCCCGGTCGATACCGAGCGTGAGCTGGGTCAGGTCGTTCGAGCCGATCGAGAACCCGTCGAACCGCTTGGCGAATTCCTCGGCCAGGATCACGTTGGCCGGGATTTCGCACATCATATAGACCTGCAGCCCGTTCTCGCCGCGCTTGAGGCCGTTTTCCGCCATGACTTCCAGAACCTGATCGGCTTCGGCCGTGGTGCGGCAGAAAGGCACCATGATCACGACATTGGTGAAGCCCAGTTCCTCGCGTACCTGCTTGAGCGCGCGGCATTCGAGCGCGAAGCCTTCGCGGTAGCGCTCGTTGTAATAGCGCGAGGCGCCGCGGAAACCGATCATCGGGTTTTCCTCGGCCGGCTCGAAGGCCGAGCCGCCGAGCAGGTGCGCATATTCGTTGGTCTTGAAATCGCTCAGACGGACGATCGCGGGATGGGGGTGGTAAGGCGTCGCCAGCTTGGCAATCCCGCGCGCGAGGCGATCGACGAAGTAGTCTGCGGGCGTTGCATAGCCTTGCGTCAGTTCCTCGATGGTCCGCGCATCCTCTACGCTCAGGCGCTCGGGATGGAGCAGGGCCATCGGATGGACCTTGATCAGGTTGTTGATGATGAATTCCATGCGGGCGAGGCCCACGCCGTGCGCCGGCAGGCGCCACCACTGGAAGGCGGCGGCGGGATCGGCGATGTTCACCATCACGTGCGTGCGCGTCTGGGGCAGGGAGCCAACGTCGATCTCCTCGCTGTCGAAGGCCAGCAGCCCGTCATAGACGAGCCCGGTTTCGCCGCTGGCGCAGGACAGGGTGATGTCCTGCCCGTCCGCGACGTCGCGCGTCGCGGTGCCGGTGCCGACGACGGCAGGCACACCCAGTTCCCGGCTGACGATGGCGGCGTGGCTGGTGTTGCCGCCGTGATCGGTGACGATGCCCGAAGCCCGCTTCATCACCGGCACCCAGTCCGGATCGGTATTGCCGGTGACAAGGATCGCGCCGTCAGGGAAGCGTTCGATGTCGGCAACGTCCTTGATGACGCAGGCTTTGCCGCTGGCGATGGCACTGCCGACCGCCGCGCCGGAGAGGAGGGCCTTGCCCTTTTCCTTGAGGTGATAGTTGCGGAAGCTGGTGCGGCTGCGTCCGGCCTGGACCGTCTCGGGGCGGGCCTGCACGAGGTAGAGCAGGCCGGTCTCGCCGTCCTTGGCCCATTCGATATCCATCGGGCGGCCGTAGTGCTGCTCGACTGTCGCGGCCCAGCTGCCGAGTTCGACGATGTCGCTGTCGGCCAGCACATACTTGCGCTGTTCGGCGGGGGTGGTTTCCACCAGCCGGGTGCGCTTGCTGCCGCCTTCGGCGTAGATCATCTTGGTGGCCTTGGCGCCGAGGGCCTTCTCGATGATCGGCTTCACGCTCGGCTTGCCCAGCAGCGGCTTGAAGACGATGTACTTGTCGGGATCGACCATGCCCTGCACGACCGTTTCGCCAAGGCCCCAGGCGGCACTGATCACGGCGACGTCGGGAAAACCCGTCTCGGTGTCGAGGGTGAAGATAACGCCCGAACCGGCGAGGTCCGAGCGCACCATCTGCTGGATGCCGATCGAGAGCGCGACGGAGAAGTGATCGAAGCCTTTGGCCTCGCGGTAGGAGATCGCGCGGTCGGTGAACAGCGAGGCGTAGCAGCGGCGGCAGGCATCGAGCAGGGCGCGATGCCCGCGCACGTTGAGGAAGGTCTCCTGCTGTCCTGCGAAGCTGGCATCGGGCAGATCTTCCGCCGTGGCGCTGCTGCGCACGGCGACGGCCGGGTCCTTGATGCCCAGCCGTTCGGCCAGTTTGTCGTAGGCGACGCGGATTTCATCGGCGAGGGCATCGGGGATCGCGCTGGCCAGAATGTGCTCGCGCACGGCGCTGCCTGCCACTTGCAGGGTGCTTTTGCCCTCATTGTAGCGACGGATATCCTCGCGGATGGCGGGCTCGATCCCGCTGGCGTCGATGAAATGGCGATAGGCCGCAGAAGTCGTCGCAAAGCCGGTCGGGACGCGCACGCCCTGTTGCCCCAGTTCGCGAACCATTTCGCCGAGCGAGGCATTCTTTCCACCGACGATGGGCACGTCGGCGATACCGATATCTTCGAACCACAGGACGGAAGCGGGGGGCTTTGTCATTTCGGGGGGCGTCCTCGTTGTTGTGTCGGGTGTCTTCCTATGGCCGGCGCTTCACCGGTGCCTTGACCACCATCAATGACCGGCTTTCGGCCGGGCGAGCGAAGCGGCCGAAGCGCGGCTGTGCATTGCCCGCGAGATCAGCAGTTCTTCCATCAGGTTTTCCCAGGTGATGTAGCCCAGGCATTGCCCGTCGTCGGCCGCGACTCCCACGGCCTGCGCGCCACCGGCCAGCATGGGCACGATCTCATCCATGCGCGTCCATTGCGAGACTTGCGGGATGTCCTGCATGACTTCGGCAATAGCGGTGTCCTGTCCGCTGCCGGCCAGCGCGCGGATAATCCCGTCGCGGTTGAGGAAACCGGCAAGGCGGCCCTGCCTGTCGACGACCGGGAATTCGCGCTGGTCGGTGTGGATCAAGGCGCTGGCGGCCGCGGCGACCGGATCGCTGGCATGGAGGCGCACGAAATTGTCGATCATCGAATCCCGCGCAGGCTTGCCCGCGGTAATGTCGCGCAGGGCGACGATCCCGTTCTCCGAACCGGCGGCGAAATAGACGAAGACGGCCACCAGCACGAGAATGATGTTGCCCGACATAAAGCCCATCAGGCCGAGGAATATCGCGCAGGCCTGCCCGATCCCGGCGGCCACGCGGGTTCCCTGCGTATGGCCGAGCCAGGCGGCGAGGCCAGCGCGCAGCACGCGTCCGCCGTCCATCGGAAAGGCCGGGATCAGATTGAACAGGAACAGTGCGATGTTGACGTAGGCCAGTTGTGCCACGAGCCCTTGCAGGCCCTGGCCCTTTTCGATTTCCTCGACCGTCGGCATCCGGCCCAGTACCAGCAGCAGAGCTATTGCGATGGCGAGCGTGACGAGCGGGCCGGCAATGGCAATGACGAATTCGGCGCGCGGCTCGTCGGGAATGCGTTCGAGTCGGGACACGCCGCCGATCGGCAGCAGCACCACTTCCGGCGTTCGCACGCCGAACCTGCGAGCGGCGAAGATGTGGCCGAATTCGTGCAGCACGACGCAGAAGAACACCAGCACCAGCAGCGTCACGATATGCAGCGCGGCGGCCGGCCCGTCATGGAGCCAGCCGCTGACTCCCACCCAGGCCAGCAGGAGAAGGAATGTCGCATGGATGCGAACGGCGGTGCCTTTGACGGTGCCGATCGAGAACGACCAGCGGCGGCCCATGGCGGATGCAGCGTGGCTCATGGTGTTCGGGTTTCCCGTTCCTGTCAGTGTCCGCCTGATCCGGTCAGGCTGAAATTCGGTACGAATGATGCGATCAGATCGAGCCAGTCTTCCATCAGGCGCGTCATCAGGAAGCGCGAGCGTACCGTCTCGCGGGCCGCATGTCCCAAGGTTTCTTGCAGGGCCGGATCGCGCAGGACGCGGATCATCTTGCCTGCCGTGTCCTCGACACTGTCGACGAGGAAGCCGTTCACGCCGTCCTCGATCTGTTTCTTGATGCCGCCGACATTGCCGCCGATGACGACCGCGCCTTTCCACATGGCCTCGGCCACGGTCAGGCCGAAGCCTTCGCGTAGCGATTTCTGCAGCACGACGGCGGCCCGGCGCTGAAGCGCGTTGACCAGCGCGGAATCCTGCACGGAAAGCACGATGATGCGCTCTTCGGCACATTTGACGATGTCTTCGAAGATTTCCTGCCCTTCGGGATCGTCGGTTGCGATATTGCCGACCAGCACCAGCGTCGCGTCCACTTCCTTGCGGGCGATCCGGAACGCGTCGATGACGCCTTGCGGGTCCTTCCACTTGTCGAAGCGGGAGATCTGCACCACCAGCGGCAGATCGGTGGGAATGCCATAGTGGCGAAGACGCTCGTCGATCTCGTCTTTGGTCAATTCCTTGTTGGTGGTGGAGAAGGGATTGATCGCGGGCATGATGAAGCGCTGCGGCGTGGTGATGTTCTGGGCATATTCCGGCAGCGACAGGACAACCGCGTCGTAGTCTTCGACGAACTCGCGAAGGTAGGCCCACAAGTCCGGATCGGGATGCGTCAGATCGACATGGCAGCGCCAGACCCACGGGGCCTTCTTCCGGAAGTGCCGGATCAGCGGGAGCGGCTGGGGATCGTGCACGATGACGATGTCGTGATCGAGGTGCATCCGCGCGGCATTTTCGAAGACCACGTCCTCATAGATGTCGCGCTTGAGATCGTTGAAGTTGATTGCGTCGCCCTGCAGGGCGTTGTGCATTCTCTTGGTGATGTTGAAGAAATCGGGCCGGCCCTGCAACACGCGCCACCCGGTCCGGATGCCTGCGCCGTTCATGAGCAGGGTTAGCGAGGAGAGCAGTTCGGCAACGCCGCCGCCGTAGTAGGTGGAGTTGATGTTGATGACGTGCAGGTCGCGCAGCTTGTCGGCCTTGGCGAGAATGCGCTCGACCGCTTCGCTGCCGATGTACCGTTCATAGTCCTCGACGCGCGGAAGGGAAAATCCTTCCGTTTCGTTCCGTTCCATATCCGCTCCTGACTTCGTTCTGGCAGATCCTTGATGATATGGCCTGAGCGGCCATTTTGTTTCCGTTGGCGAAAAAGCGCTTCGCGATTGTCACGGAGACAGACACGCAGTGCAAGGCATGTCTCGCAAACCGAACGGAAATTTCCCATGGGTGGGAAGACCGCAGGACGTTGAAGAGATAATGTTTGCCGGGCCTACCGGGATTCCTGAAGGACCGCTTTGACCGATCGCAATGAGCGGGATCGGCGATTGGCGCTTGCCGAAGTTGCCAAGTTTCACATTATCATCATAGTCTCGATTCATGGAGGGACGGCATTCTCGATCACAGAGGCTGCCGGGCGGTGTGCCAGGTGCCGCGGCCCTGTTCGATTGCCGGCAACGGGAGACCGTCTTCATGCAGGCCTTCAAGGCAGATACGTCTGGTTTTGCGTTGGATACGGCCGGGTTGCAGCGCCTTTTCGAAGTGCTTGCCGAAGACGGCTATCGCGTGGTCGGCCCCACGCGGCGCGACGACGCGATCGTCTATGACGAGATCGGCGGCATCACCGCACTGCCTGCCGGCTGGACCGACCGGCAGGAGCCGGGGCGCTATGCGCTCGAACGGCGCGAGGACAATGCCTTTTTCGGTTATGCCGTAGGGCCGCACTCGTGGAAGAAGTTCCTCTTTCCGCCCAGCGAGACATTGTGGAGCGCGCACCGGGGGGACGACGGCGTGATGACCGTGGCCGTGCCGGAACGGACAGCCGACAAGTTCGCTTTCATCGGCGTGCGCGCTTGTGAACTCCACGCCATGGCCGTGCAGGACCGGGTGTTCGGTGAAGGGCCTTATGTCGATACGGCCTATGCGGCGCGGCGGTCGAATGCCTTCATCGTTGCGGTCAATTGCGCGGAGGCGGGCGGAACCTGCTTTTGCGTGTCGATGGAAACCGGCCCGCGCGCCACGCAGGGCTTCGATCTGGCGCTTACGGAACTTATCGGGGGCGATGAACACCTGTTCCTGATCGAGGCGGGAAGCGAGGCTGGCCGGCGCATTCTGGAACGCGTGCCGCATGGCACTGCAACCACCGAGCAGGCCGAGGCGGCGCGGGCCGTTTCCGAACGCACGGCCAGCCAGATGGGCCGCAGTCTGGATACGCGCGGGATCAAGGAATTGCTGCAGGACAATCCCGAACACCCGCGCTGGGACGATGTTGCGGCCCGGTGCCTCACTTGCGCGAACTGCACCATGGTCTGCCCCACGTGCTTCTGCTCGACCGTGGAGGACCACAGCGACCTCACCGGCCAGAATGCCGAGCGCGTGCGCAAGTGGGATTCCTGCTTCACGATGGACTATTCCTACATCCACGGGGGCAGTGTGAGGACGGCGGCCAGTTCGCGTTACCGCCAGTGGATGACGCACAAGCTGGCGAACTGGATCGACCAGTTCGGCACCTCGGGATGCGTGGGCTGCGGCCGCTGCATTACCTGGTGCCCGGTCGGGATTGATCTCACCGAGGAAGTTGCTGCCATCCGCGCGGCGCTGGACGAAGGGAGGAGCCGATGAACATGGAGAGCATGGAGCAGATCCTGGGCCAACAGTCCTTCTTTGCGGGCTGTCCGCCCGAATTCGTCAGGCTGATCGCTGGCTGCGCGCGCAATCATCATTTCAAGGCCGGGGAATACCTCATCCGCGAAGGCGAGCCCGCCGACAGGTTCTACCTTGTCCGGCAAGGTAAGGTGGCGCTGGAGATCGCGGCGCCCGGCCGTCCCGCCATCATCGCCACGACGCTGGGGGAAGGCGAAATCGTCGGGGTTTCCTGGCTGATCCCGCCTTACCGTGCGGAATTTGATGCGCGGGCCATGGAGCCGGTCCGCGCCATCGGCATGGACGCCGCCTGCCTGCGCGGAAAATGCGATGCGGATCATCATCTGGGGTATGAGATGATGAAGCGGTTCCTGCCCGTCATGGTCAAGCGCCTGCACGCCACGCGGCTGCAGATCCTTGACGTTTACGGGCAGCGCTGATGCGGGCGGATATTGCGAAAGACCCTTTCGTTCCAGAGATCTACCGCGTCGGCAGTGTCCGGCGGGAACTGGCCGACGCCGTGACGCTGGAACTGGAGCCGGTCTCCGGAACGCGGCCCGATTTCCGGCCCGGCCAGTTCAACATGCTCTATGCCTTCGGCGTCGGCGAAGTCGCGATCAGTATGAGCGTCGGTGCCAGCGAGGGGACGGGTTTCGTGCATACCGTGCGCAATGCCGGTGCCGTCAGCGGCGCCTTGGCGCGGCTGGAGCCCGGCGCGACGCTGGGTGTGCGCGGTCCGTTCGGCACCGGCTGGCCCGTGGCGGAAGCGGAAGGGCGCGATGTGCTGATCGTGGCGGGCGGCCTTGGTCTAGCGCCGCTGCGGCCTGCCATTCAGGAAGTCCTGGCCCGGCGCGAGCGCTTTGGCCGGGTGACGATCCTCGTCGGTTGTCGCAGTCCCTCCGACATTCTCTACCAGCACGATCTGGAGCAGTGGAAGCAGCGGCTGGACGTGAACGTCGAAGTCACCGTCGATCATGCCGGGACCGACTGGCATGGCAATGTCGGCTTCGTCACCACGCTGATCCCGCGCTCGCCTTTTGATCCGGACAACGCCATTGCCATGGTCTGCGGCCCGGAAGTGATGATGCGCTTTGCCGCCAGTGGCTTGCAGAAAGCAGGGATGCCGGCCGGGAACATCTACCTGTCGATGGAGCGCAACATGAAATGCGCGATCGGCCTGTGCGGCCATTGCCAGTTCGGCCCGGCCTTCATCTGCAAGGACGGCCCGGTCCTGCCGTTGGAGCGCATCGCAGGCCTCCTCGCAGTGCAGGAGATCTGACATGGCGCATCGTCCCAAACTCGCCGTGTGGAAATTCGCTTCCTGCGATGGTTGCCAGCTCTCGCTGCTCGATTGCGAGGACGAACTGCTCGCCGTTGCCGGCGCCGTGGAGATCGCCAATTTCCCCGAAGCGTCGAGCGCCTTCATGGAAGGGCCTTATGACCTGTCGCTGGTCGAAGGTTCGATCACGACGCCGCACGATGCGGAGCGCATCCTGGCGGTGCGGGCACAGTCGAAATTCCTCGTCACCATCGGCGCCTGCGCGACCGCGGGCGGCATTCAGGCCCTGCGCAACTTTGCAGACGTCAAGGACTTCATCGCGGCGGTCTATGCCTCGCCGCAGTTCATCGACACGCTGGCGACGTCGACGGCGATTTCAGCCCATGTCCCGGTCGACTACGAACTCCACGGCTGCCCGATCAACAAGGCGCAGCTTGTCGAAGTGATCTCGGCCTATCTGGCCGGGCGTAAACCGGCCGTTGCTGCGCACAGCGTCTGCATCGAATGCAAGCAGCGCGGCAATGTCTGCGTGATGGTGCAGGGCACGCCGTGCCTCGGTCCCGTCACGCATGCAGGCTGCGGCGCGATCTGCCCGGCCTACCGGCGGGGCTGCTATGGCTGCTACGGGCCGATGGAAACGCCCAACATGCCCGCCCTGACGCGCGAATGGCGCGAACTGGGAGCTGACGGTCGTGACATCCAGCGCGCCCTGCGCAGTTTCAATGCCTGGGCCGAACCCTTCCGCCAGGAGAGCGAGGCGCATGACGACTAAGACGATCAAGGTCGAATATCTCGCCCGCGTCGAAGGCGAAGGCGCGCTCGACCTCCATATCGAGGGCGGGCAGGTCACGAGCGCGAACTTGCGCATCTTCGAGCCGCCACGCTTCTACGAGGCGTTCCTGCAAGGCCGCTCGCATGTCGAACTGCCCGACATCGTCGCGCGCATTTGCGGGATCTGCCCGGTCGCCTACCAGATGAGCTCGGTGCAGGCGGTGGAGAATGCGTTCGGCGTGAAAGTCGAAGGGCAACTGCGCGCTTTGCGCCGCCTGCTTTATTGCGGCGAATGGATCGAGAGCCATGCGCTGCATGTGGTCATGCTCCATGCGCCTGATTTCCTCGGCTATCCTGATGCGATCCGGATGGCCGAGAAGCATGGCGACGTGGTGCGCAAGGGGCTGGCGCTCAAGAAGGCCGGCAATGCCATTCTGCGTCTGCTCGGCGGGCGCGAAATCCACCCGGTCAATGTCCGGCCCGGCGGGTTTTACAAGGTGCCCACGAAGGCGGAGCTTGTTCCCCTGACGGAGGAGTTGAAGGCGGCTCGGGACATGGCCGTCGATCTGGTGCGCTGGGTGGCCACGTTCGATTTTCCGGACCTTGAACGCGACTACGAATTCGTCGCGATGCGTCATCCGGACGAGTATGCCATTACCGAAGGCAGGCTCATTTCCAACCGCGATATCGACATCGATATTTCGGACTACGAGAACGAGTTCGAGGAGCGCCATGTCGCCCATTCCACCGCGCTCCATTCGCTGGTGAAGCGGCGGGGCGCCTATCTGGTCGGGCCGCTGGCGCGCTATGCGCTGAACCATGACCGCTTGCCCGCTTCGATCCAGTCGCTGGCGGGCGAGGCGGGGCTGGGGCCGGTGTGCCGCAATCCCTTCCGCAGCATCGTCGTGCGCGCGCTGGAGACGGCCTATGCCTGCGAAGAAGCGCTGCGGCTGATCGCTGGCTACGAAATGCCCGAGGCCGCTGCCGTCCCGCTAGAACCCCGTGAGGGCGAAGGCTTCGGCTGCACCGAAGCGCCGCGGGGTATCTGCTGGCACCGCTACGAATTCGCCGCCGATGGCACGATCCGCATGGCGCGCATTGTCCCGCCCACCTCGCAGAACCAGCCCTGCATCGAGGAAGACCTCGCTGCCGTCGCCGCACCGATCGCGAACGAGCCGGACGATGTGATCCGCCACCTCTGCGAACAGTCGATCCGCAACTACGATCCGTGCATTTCCTGCTCGACGCATTTCCTCAAGCTGTCGGTGCACCGCTCGTGACGGGTTCGGGCGGGCGCATTCTGGTCCTGTGCATCGGCAATCCCGACCGGGGAGATGACGGGGCCGGGCCTGCCGTCGCGAAGGCTCTGGCGGGAGCCTTGCCGCCGAATGCTGCACTCATGGTGCGCAGCGGAGACATGCTGGCGATGATCGAGGACTGGGAAGGTTTCGACGCGCTCGTTTGCATCGATGCTGCGGCCGGCGGGAGCGAACCGGGCCGCATCCACCGCATCGATCTGGCCGAGGAAGAATTGCCGCGCGACATGGCTTTCCTGTCGAGCCACGCCTTCGGCTTGGGCGAGGGCATTGCGCTTGCCCGAACGCTTGGCCTCGCGCCGCCGGTGATCATCGTTTATGCCATTGAGGGGCAGAGTTTCGACGGCGCTACGCAGATGACGGCGCCGGTCGCCGCGGCCGTTGCACCGGCAGCGGCGCGGATCATCGCCGAAGTGGCAAGACTGCAGGAGGCAGAACATCATGCATGAAACGGGCATTGTCCGCGATCTCGTCCGCCATCTCGAAGCCGTGGCCCGCGATGCCGGTGCGCAGTCCATCTCCGGCGTGCAGGTCTGGCTGGGCGCGCTCAGCCAGTTTTCGCCGGAGCATTTCCGCGAGCATTTCGATGACGAGGCACGCGGCACCAAGGCTGAGGGGGCCGTTCTGGATATTCTCACGTCCGACGATCCAGGCGATCCCGATGCCTTGCACGTCATGATCCGCAGTGTTGATCTTGAGGTTTCCGAGACGGAAGACTGACGGCGGATGCAGCCCCTTCCTTGCTTTGAGGCGCGCGACGTGCAGCGGGTCAGGCTGGACGTTTCGGGCGCCGTGCAGGGCGTGGGGTTCCGGCCTTTCGTCTACCGGCTGGCCGCAGAGGAAGGGCTGGCCGGATTTGTGCGCAATACGGGGCGCGGAGTAACACTGGAGGCCGAAGGGCCCGCCGAAGCTTTGGAGCGGTTTCTGGCGCGCCTTCGCCGCGAAGCGCCGCAGCCGTCGCGGATCGAGGGATGGACCCAGCAGCGCGTCGAACCGTCCGGACAGCAAGGCTTCGCGATCCGGGCCAGCGATGCGGACGGCGTGCCCTCCGCATATATCCTGCCCGATCTTGCCCTGTGCGGGGAATGCCGTGCCGAACTGATCGATCCGGCGAACCGGCGCTATCGCTACCCCTTCACGACCTGCACCCATTGCGGCCCGCGCTACAGTATCATCGAGGCCGTTCCCTATGACCGGGCGCGCACGGCGATGCGGCATTTCGCAATGTGTCCCGCGTGCCGGGCAGAGTACGACGATCCCGCCTCGCGCCGGTTTCACGCCGAGACCAACGCTTGCCCGGACTGCGGCCCGCAACTGGCCTTGTGCGATGCAGGCGGCGCTGTCCTGGCCCGGCAGGAAGAGGCGCTGGAGCAGGCCGCCATGGCCTTGCGCGACGGACGCATCGTTGCACTGAAGGGGCTGGGCGGGTTCCAGCTTCTGGCCGATGCCCGCAACGAGGAAGCCGTGGCACGGCTGCGCCAGCGCAAGCACCGTCCGGCCAAGCCCTTCGCGGTCATGGCCGGTTCCATCGCCGAAGCCTCGGCCCTGGCGCATGTCTCCGCGCCAGAGCGTGAGGCTCTGACATCTTCTCCCGCTCCCATCGTTCTGCTCAGGGTGCAGCAGGGCAGTGCTGTCCCTCTGGCGCCGGGCGTGGCGCCGGATAACCCCTGCATCGGCCTGATGCTGCCTGCGACGCCGCTGCACGCCCTTCTCACGGAAGCACTCGGGTTCCCTGTCGTGGCGACCAGCGGGAACCGCAGCGGCGAACCGATGGCGGCGGACGATGGAGAGGCCTTTGCCCGCCTGTCCGGGATCGCGGATCTGTTCCTCACGCATGACCGCCCGATCGTGAATCCGGTCGATGATTCGGTTGTCCGCCTGATCGCGGGGGAAGTGACGGCGCTGCGCTGCGCGCGCGGACTGGCCCCGTTGGTTCTGGCCGATCCGAAGCAGGCCGGGCCCGTGCTAGCGCTTGGCGGGCATATGAAGGACGCAGTCGCTTTGGGCCGTTCCGGGCAGATCGTGCTGGGACCGCACATTGGCGATCTCGCGCATGTCGAAGCCCGCACAGCGTTTACCCGATCGGTCGCGGCCATGCGCGGCCTTTACGGGCTTGAGGCCGCCCCCGTCGCCTGCGATGCTCATCCGGATTACCACACCACGCAAGCGGCCCGGGCGATGGGATTGCCGGTATGCCCTGTGCCGCATCACTTGGCGCATATTCTCTCGGCCATGGTCGAGAATGGGCTGGAAGGACCGGTTCTGGGTGTCGCATGGGATGGCACCGGCTTTGGTGGGGACGGGACTGTATGGGGCGGCGAGTTCCTTGCCGTCCATGGCACGGCGTGGCGCCGCGAAGCCCATTTGCTCCCGTTCCCTCTTCCGGGCGGGGAAACGGCCGTTCGCGAGCCGCGCCGGACCGCCCTGGGGGCCCTTTACGCCATCCATGGCGAGGATCTGTGGAACATCGACGGCTTGCCAGCCATAGCCGCCTTTTCGGCAGAGGAGCGCACCATGCTTCGGCAGATGCTGGAGCGGGGTCTTAACGCGCCGCTGACATCGAGTGCGGGGCGCTTGTTCGATGCCGTCGCCGCGATCCTGAACCTGTGCCAGCGATCCTCGTTCGATGGTGAGGCGGCGATGGCGGTGGAATTTGCTGCGGAACGGGCATTGGAAGTCCATGCCATGCCTTCGCCGGTCGTGGTGCCCGGCGGCAATGCCTCCCGCCTTGACTGGCGGCCGATGCTGGCGGCCATGACCGATGCGGTTCGCGCAGGCGTAGCGGCGGGAGACCTTGCCGCAGGCTTTCACCATTGGCTGGCCGAAGCCATCGTCGCGATCGCCCGGCAGACGGGAATTGTACAGGTCGTGCTGAGCGGGGGCTGCTTTCAGAACGCTCTTTTGACCGAGCTGGCCATGACCCGTTTGCAAGACGCCGGCTTTCGCGTTTACCGTCACAGGCACGTGCCGCCGAATGATGGCGGACTGGCGGTAGGGCAGGCGGCCTATGCCGCGCGTTGGCTGGATGAGGTGACAGGCTGATGTGCCTTGCGGTTCCCGGGGAACTTCTGGAAGTCATAGGCGATGGTCCGCTGACCCGCGAAGGCCGCGTCGCCTTCGCCGGTGTGATGCGGCGGGTGAACCTGGCCTATGTTCCCGAGGCCTCCCCCGGTGACTACGTGCTGGTTCACGCCGGTTTCGCCATCGCGGTGATCGATGAAGCTGAGGCGCACCGGACGCTCGCCTTGCTGGATGAGATCGGGCCGGAGACCGGCCGGTGAAGCATCTCGACGAATACCGCGATCCCGCAGCCGCGCGCCGCTACGCTGATGGCATTGCCGCGATCGTGACGCGGCCCTGGACGATCATGGAAATCTGCGGCGGGCAGACTCATTCGATCGTCCGCCACGGCATCGACCACATGCTGCCCGAGGGGGTGACGCTGCTCCATGGCCCGGGTTGTCCGGTCTGCGTGACGCCGCCCGGCATGATCGACGCAGCCATTGCCATCGCCAGCCGCCCGGACGTGATCTTCTGCTCCTTCGGGGACATGCTGCGCGTGCCCGGCAACGACCGCAGCCTGCTGGCGGCGAAGGCCCGGGGCGCCGACGTGCGGATGGTCTATTCGCCGCTCGATGCGGTGCAAATCGCGCAGGACAATCCGGGCCGTGAGGTGGTGTTCTTCGCCATCGGTTTCGAAACCACCGCTCCGGCGACAGCCATGACGGTATTGCAGGCGGAAAGCCGGGGCGTTGCAAACTTCTCGCTGCTGGTCAGCCACGTGCTGGTGCCGCCCGCGATGGACGCGCTGCTGGGCGATCCCGCCAATGGCGTGCAGGGCTTTCTGGCGGCAGGCCATGTCTGCACGATCACCGGATATCGCGATTACGAGCCCATCGCGCGGCGCTATAGCATTCCGATCGTGGTCACGGGATTTGAGCCGCTCGATCTGCTGCAGGGCCTCTACATGGTGATCCGGCAGTTGGAGGAGGGGCGCTGCGAGGTCGAGAATCAGTACAATCGCTCGGTCCGTCCGGACGGCAATCCGGCGGCGCGCGAAGCTATGGAGCGGGTCTTCGCGGTGCAGGGGCAGGACTGGCGCGGCATGGGCCGGATCGAGGCCAGCGGTCTTGGCCTGTCGGAGCGCTATGTCACCTTCGATGCGCTTCGCCGCTTTCCCATGATCGTGCCGGGGCCGGAACGCGCGAGCGACTGCATCAGTGGAGAAATCCTGCGCGGCGTGCGTAAGCCCTGTGATTGCCCTGCCTTTGCCAGGGGCTGCACGCCCGGGCATCCGCTCGGCGCGACGATGGTCTCTTCGGAAGGGGCCTGTGCGGCCTATTACCGATACAGGCGGACAGCGCTGGAGCCTACGGCATGAACGGAGGTTCCGCCTTTTCGCCGAACTGCCCGGTGCCGGACATGGACAGCAAGCATATCGAACTGGCCCATGGCAGCGGCGGGTTGCTGACGCACCGCTTGATCGAGGACATCTTCCGCCCCGCGTTTGCGCAGTCGCCCGAGGATCTGACGCACGACGGCGCCCTTATCGATGTTCCCGCCGGACAAGTGGCTTTCACGACCGACAGCTATGTCGTGCAGCCGCTGTTCTTTCCTGGCGGGGATATCGGCTCGCTTGCGGTGAACGGGGCGGTCAACGATCTCGCCATGTGCGGCGCGCGTCCGGTCTGCCTGAGTGCCGGGTTCGTGATTGAGGAAGGCTTTTCGGTGAGCGATCTGCGGCGGATTGCCCAATCGATGCAAAGCGCTGCACAGGCCGCCGGTGTCCGCTTGGTGACGGGTGACACCAAAGTGGTGGAGCGCGGCAAGGGCGACGGGCTCTACATCAACACGTCCGGGATCGGCACTGTCGTCGCACCGGCTCCGGTCTCCCCCCGGCAAGTGCGTCCCGGTGACAGTATCCTGGTCAGCGGCGATCTGGGCCGCCACGGCATGGCGATCATGGCTGTGCGCGAGGGGTTGGGATTCGAGCCGCCGATCGTCAGCGATTGCGCGCCGGTCGTAGCGCCGGTGCTGCGCCTGATCGGGGAAGGCATCCCGCTCCATTGCCTGCGCGACCTGACGCGCGGGGGACTGGCCACGGCGCTGATCGAGATCGCTCGGACGGCCGGTGTGGCGATGCTGCTGGAGCAATCGGAAATTCCGGTCTCGCCGCCGGTGCGCGGGGCCTGCGAGATCCTCGGCCTCGATCCGCTCTATGTGGCCAACGAAGGCCGCTTCGCTGCGCTGGTTCCGCCGCAGGCCGCGGAGGCTGCGCTGGCCGTTCTGCGAGGCTTCGATCCCTCCGCCGCGATCATCGGAACCGTGCAGGAGCAGGGAGTGCCGGGCAGTGTCGCGCTGCGCACGCTGGGCGGCAGCTATGCGCTCGATCTTCTGGCCTGCGAGCAATTGCCGCGCATCTGCTGAGGGCTTTGTCGCAATCACAACGCAGCCGTGCTTGCTGTAGCGCGGATTGTCGCATTCGATCCGTCGCGCAGTCGCGGAAAACGCCCGGATTTACGCCGGTGTTACGGTGGCGCGAATCTTGCTTCTACCGAAGCAAGGAGACAGCGGATGCACACGGACGTACCATTCGAGGGTATCAACTTCGGCTCTGTGCCCGACGAGGTCGATGAACTTCTTCAGGCCGGCGTTCTGGCTCACCGTCAGGACAAGGCAGCAGCCGATGCGCTGTTCCGGCAGGCTCTGGCGCTCGATCCCTCCGCGCTGCCGACGTATTTCTGTCTTTACAAGGTCCATACCTATTCGGGCCGTCTCGATCAGGCCCGCGCCATCGCCGAAGCGGGGCTGGCGGAGGCCGCACGGCAGGCCGGTTGGAGCGGCGACTGGCGGCTGTGGCTGCCGCGGATTCCCCTGCGGACAGGCCCGGCCGATCCCGGCCGCTTTGCCCTCTACACGCTGAAGGCGCTTGCCTTCATTGCCTTGCGCGACGAGCGGCCCGCCGAGGCCACCGAGATGCTGGCAGCCTTGCGCCAGCTCGATCCGCAGGGTGAAGTCGGCTGGCCGGTGGTCTCCGAACTGGCGGAAGGATGCGCGGCATGAAGCTGGCGGTCGAACGCGCGCATCTCGACAGGCTGATTGGCGCCTTCCCCGATCTCGAACCGCTGCGCGCGCAATTGCGCTTCGGAGAGAAGGCCGAAGTGCCGGTGGCGCAGCTTTCCGATGCGCAATGCGATTTGCTCGGCGACATCTATCGCGGGGCAGGGCCTGAATATCAGGTGCGGGCGGCGCAGCTCACCACCTTGCGCGGGGTGCTGGGCAATGCCGGCAAGCGTTACGGCGCCAATGACCTTGAGGATTTCCTGACCGACTTCTTGCGCTACCTTCTTACAGATGGTCTGCGCGGCTGGCTGTTCAGCGCGGATATCTCGCGCCGTCCGCTGCCTTATGTGGTCACGCGGCTGGACTACACGCCGACCACCAATGACGAGAGTGGCAAGATCTTCGTCGAGCTCAAGGCCAATGCCAAGGGTACGCTTGTCACCAATGTCTTCCGGGTGACGGCGGGTGATATCGACGAACGCACGCTGGGCGAGGTCCTGGTGGGCAAGGGCTTCCTCAAGGAAACCCCCGATCTGATCGCAGCCTACGATGCCACGGCGGAACGCTACTTCGCCTGGCGCGGCCTTTATGGCGAGCAGTTCGCGGCGCAGGGGCGCGCCTTCTATGCGGAAGATCCCACCTCCTCCCGCCGCGATACCGACTGGACGCGCAAGGACGTGGTCGTGCTCTCCGCCTCGGGCGGCAAGGCGCGGCTGGTCAATGACGAAGGTATTCTGACCGAGCGCTCGCTGACGCTCGATGTGCCCGGCGAGATCCTCGCCTCGTACTTGCGCCGGGCGGGCAAGAGCAACCAGTACGACAACGAGGAGGAAATTCGCCTGCTCGCCTCGGGCATTCCGGCGGACATGTTCGTTGCCGTGCCGGTCCATGCCTTCGTGCTGATGTTCCACCTCGATTTGCACCATTACGTCTGGGCGCATGTCGACGATATGGAGCCCTATGCCTACCAGCCCGCGCTCAAGGGCAAGCTGGTGCTGCCGCCAGAACAGACGGATCTGATCGACATTCTCACTGCCGAGATGGACGTGCTGATGGACGATATCGTCGAGGGCAAGTCGGGCGGCACCACGGTGCTCTGCGCCGGGCCTCCGGGCGTGGGCAAGACGCTGACCGCCGAAGTCTATTCGGAGATCATCCGCCGCCCGCTCTACCGCGTCCATTCGGGCCAGCTCGGCCTCAATGTCACGCAGATGGAAACGTCGCTCAAGGATGTGCTGACCCGGGCCCAGCGCTGGGGCGCGGTGATGCTGATCGACGAGGCCGACGTCTATATCAAGCGGCGCGAGGACGACATGACGATGAATGCCGTGGTCGGCGTGTTCCTGCGGGTGCTGGAATACTTCAACGGGCTGCTGTTCCTCACCACCAACCGCGTGGACGACATCGACGAGGCGATTGTCTCGCGCTGCATCGCGCTGATCCGTTATCACCAGCCCGACCGGGAGAGCCGGGCACGGATCTGGCGGGTCATGGTCGATCAGTTCGGGCTGGCCGTCACCGATAGCCTGGTCGAACAGCTTGCCGACCTGTTCCCCGATGCGAGCGGGCGCGACATCAAGGGGCTGGCCAAGCTGACCGCCAAATACTGCAGCCACAAAGGTGTGCCGCCCGGAATCGAGGTGTTCCAGCGCTGCTCCATCTTCCGCGGCATGGACATGAGCATGGCCCAACGTCAGCCCGCGTGAAGCGAGGAGGCGGAGTGCCGGACCCGAACAACGAACGTTTAACAAGCAAGGGAGAAGTAAAGATGAGTGAAAATCCGGAGGAAAAGCTGACCACCCAGGACTACAACGACATCTGGTATCTGGTCGATTACTACGGGCGGAACATGTGGACCCCCGAAAAGGTGCAGAGACTGCGCGTGCTCATCAAAGACGCGGAAAAGTCCGCAGCGGAATGAAGATGTGAATGGGTTTCCGCATTTTCAGCATCGCCGGAACGGTTGAAGGAATGCGGGAGAGGATGCCGGGGCTCAAAGGCACAGGTTAATCAAGGACAGGAGCAAGCCATGGCGACGTTTATCAAGATGACGCAGGACGGCCGCAAGGTTGAAGTCACAGGTCTTGCCGTGACGCTGGATGGCAAGCCGGAATCGATGGATGTCACGGACATTCTCACCCATCCGCGCAAGGCGCAGATCATGTACAGCGCGCCCGAGGCGACGCATGTGGCTGGACGCATCTCTTTGACGCGGGACGAGGCGGCCAAGGCCAAGGCCGCGCTCTACGAGAATCAGGCACAGTTCGCATCCGATCCCCGCTATGCGCAGGCGCGCTTTCAGGCGGCGATCAACAGCAAGGCCTGGCAGGAGGGCATCGAATAGCCGGGCTTTGGAGCCGGGCTTTTTGGGGCGCGCTCAGTTGATCGTTCGCAACTCGTCGAACGCCTGGCCGAGCGCTGCCATGTCGAGGTCTAGGGCTGCCGGGGCAAGGCCGTCGGTGCCGGCAAACCAGTCGTCGACAAGCTCCGGCTCTGCCAGTGTCAGGGCCAGTCCCTGGTTGAGTTCATAGAGGCCCCAGGGCAGGCCGCGATCGCGCAGGGCCGCCTGCAAAGCGCTCTGCACCAGCGCGCGCAGCGTCAGGTGTGCAGCCGAGATACTCACGTCGACCTCTTCACCGCTTGCGGCTGCGCGGCATTGCTCTTCGGAAAACGCGGCATGGCCCCGGCAAGCGAGCGTGCGGACAGGGTGCAGCACGCAGGCTTCTTCGATCAGCATGGGGCAGGGGCGGCCCGAATCCAGCCTCTCCTGTTCGCTTCTGCCGCGCGTCGCTTCCTCAGCCAGCACGATCCGCCGTGTCAGTTGCAACTGTGCGCCTTGCGGGGTGGCTTCGACCATGCGGATGTAATGGGCCATCAGGAAGATTTCCGGCGCTGTCGCCGTAACCCGAAGCGCGCAGCATGTCGGGCAACCCTTGGTGCAGGCCAGCGCTGGCTGCCCTTCCGCCTGGGTCGCGATATTGTCTTCGAACCAATCGAACGCACTGTCGGCCAGGGCCCTCGCGGCGGCGGCACTATCGGCGCCTTCATGCGCCAGGATCAGGCCGAAACCGCGCCGCATCTCTTGAAAAAAGTCGATTGGCTCGCCGTTCATCGTGCTTCCCGCGGAAAAAGCGAAGTGTAGCGCGCAGGCCGGGGGTGAAATTGATGGAGATCAATCTTCGCGCCCTGCACGATGGCATGGACTTTGCTGCAAGGCACGCGTGGGCCTGCGGGCCGGTTCGTCAGCCGGAGAGTGGACGATGTCAGATGTTCAAGGCTATTTTGTTGATTGGAATGGAAATTTACGCAGTACCGATGACCCGGGAGAGGACTTCACGTGCGACGTGGACAATGTCTCCCGCTATGTCGCAGTCATGACACCCAGAGGCACGCTCGTCCATGAAGCGACATTGTACCGCACGCTCGACGACATCGTGAAAGCGGGTATCACGTCGCAGCTGGTTCCGGGATCGGTATCCTGGGGCAAGCCGGACTGAGCTTCGGCCCATTGACGCCGCCCGGCCGCGCTACCAGCTTGGTCCGGAAACGGCGTGCCACATATCAAGAGGAGAACAGCCCATGTTCATCGCCATGAACCGCTTCCAGGTGATCCGGGGCGAGGAAGAGGCTTTCGAGACGGTCTGGAAGACCCGCGAGAGCTATCTGGACGAAGTGCCCGGTTTCGTCGAATTCCACCTGCTGCGCGGGCCCGCGGCGGAAGATCACACGCTGTTCGCCTCGCACACCGTCTGGCGTTCCAAGGCCGACTTCGAAGCCTGGACAACTTCCGAGGCTTTCCGCAAGGCGCATGCCGGTGCCGGAGAGCGCAAGCCGCTCTATATCGGCCCGCCGAAGTTCGAAGGGTTCGAAGTGATCCAGACTGTCGGCGTTTCCGATTCCGTCGGGTAAGCTGTCTCCATGTCCGCATTGGCAGGGGCTGCGCCGGGAGCGCAGGCGTTCCGCTATTTCGTGACCTATTCGGGTGTCGATCTGCCGTTCCGGCTGGTCGGCCCGATCGATGAGGCGCAAGTGGCCAATCGCAATACGTTCATCCGTGCCTGGTTCAATGACAGCGAACGGCTGGCCGGTTTCGACAAGCTGGTCTACGGGGAAGTGGAATTGTCGCATCGTTATGACTACCGCGCCGATGGCACTCTGCTGCGCGCGCTTGTCACGATGATCGATGAGGAAACGGTCGAATTGACTTTTGAGGACGCGCCCAGCGGATGACTGACGCCAATGTGAGCATGTTCGAACGGATCGGCGGGGCGGAGACCATCGACCGGCTCGTGGAATCCTTTTACCACCGCATGGATACACTGCCCGAAGCGCAGGGCATCCGGGACATGCATGATGCGGATCTCGGGCCGGTGAAACGCGTGTTCAAGCGCTATCTTACCGAATGGCTGGGCGGCCCGGATCTCTACTCGTCCGAGCGCGGGCACCCGCGCCTGCGTCAGCGCCACATGGGTTTTCCCATCGGCAATGCCGCGCGCGACGCCTGGATGCTGTGCCTGGACGGAGCACTGGCGGAAACCGTCGCGGATGAAGCGGCCCGGCAGGCCATCCGCGATTCCGTCGCCAAGCTCGCCGACTGGATGCGCAACCGGCAGGACGCGGAGGAGGGCTGAGTCCCAAAACCTGCCGATGATGAACTCTTTCACCCTCCTTCGTCATTGCGAGCCCGAAGCGTGAAGCAATCCAGGGCGGTTTACGACCGCTCTGGATCGCCACGGGACTTCGTCCCTCGCGATGACGAAGGGAGGGGGAGTTCTCATCAACGAGTCACCGCCTGAGCCTTTTCCAGGCGGTCCCGCTCAATCAGACGTGATCATCACTTCGGGGTGCGCGTCCGGCTCTTCGAGATGCATCCCGTCTTCGTCGGTCAGCGTATCGTCGATCATGCAGATGTCGCCATCGTCGATAATCAGCTCGATCGCCTTGAGGTTCTGGCCCTTGGCCGGGCCGATGAAGCATTTGCCGTCCTCGATATCGAACAGATCGCCATGGACGCTGCATTTGAGGAAATTGCCTTCCTCATCGAAGAACTCGCCGGTGCCGGCGTCGAGACGATCGCCGCCATGGGGGCAGGCATTCTCGTAGGCCAGGAACTTGCCGCCCTTGCGGGTGACGATGATGGGCCAGGGCTCCATCTTTCCCTCGATCATGCGCGCCAGCACGAAGCTGCGCACGTCCTCTTCCTGCACTTCCACCGCTTCGCAGATCACGAACAGTTCACTCATGGTAGTCCTCCGTCCAGAGGTTTGGGAAATCGCTAAGCACGTTCGGCGGCCCTGTTGCCCAGATTGCCCAGCCGGCCCGGATCGTAACCTTCCTCCCGCAGCACGCGGTAAACCGCGTCGCGGCCCAGCATTAGCCGGTAGTGTGTGAGCAAGCGGGGCGGCAGGGGCACATCGGTCATGTCGGCCCAGAATTCGACATAGAACAGGATCGGATCGGCAACGCTGAAAGCGCCCAGCGCATAGCCTTCGGCATCGAGCATCGCGGCTGCTTCGTTCAGAGCGAGAGAGGCGATCCGCCGCCCTTCGGCCATGGCCTGTGCAGCTTCCTCGAGATCGCAGCTATAGGCCTCCGGCACGAAGATCCGCGCGAAACCCTGTCCGTGAACGGATTCGGTCACATGGCGCATGATCGCGCGGGCGCGGTCCTGCAGGGCCGGGTCGGCGGGCCAGTAGCGGCCGCGCCGGCAATTGCGGCCCAGCCATTCGGCAATGGTCACGAGGTCGGTCAGCACGCTGCCGTCGCGCAGGCGCAGGCTGGGAATGGTGCCGCGCGGATTGATCGCGAGGTATTCGGGCTTGCGGTTCTCCCCGGCGGGGATGTTGATGACCGCGACTTCGAACACCTCCTCCACTTCCTCAAGGATGATGTTGGCCGCCGTCGAGCAGGAGCCCGGCGCCATGTAGAGGCACATGTTGGCCATCAGGCGGCTCCCACGCTGGCGCCGGCGCCATGGCTGCCCAACAGGAGCAGGTTGGCGTCTTGCGAGAATTCCACCCAGGCCGCTGCGACATCGCGCAGCATGGCGTTCACATATTCGCGCGGCGGCTTGTGCTCGTCCGGGAAATTGGAAAGCGCGCAGGATGTGGCGTTGAATTCCAATACTTCGCCCAGCAGGCCGTCGAGAAAGGGCTTGAACGGAGCCTGCACGGCGGGGAGCAGGCTGGAGCGGCCCTGCGATACCGAAGCGCCCGTTCCATCAAAGGACAATTCGCCGAGCTGCTTGAGCGCCCTGGCAAAGACGTCTTCAGCGGCCGCCAGCAGAGCCCGCTGCGTGAGCTGCTCGCGCTCCTGCCGCATCAGACTGCGCGACAGGGTGGCGCGATAGGTCGAGAACCCCGCTGCCCGTTGCTCCCCGATCCATTGGCCGAAGCTTTGCAGGGCTGCGGTATTCGCCGGACGCGAGAGAAGGTCCGTGCGCTCCTGCGCTTCACGAATGGCCAGAGCGATCCGATGGGCGGAATCGAGCGCGCCTTCGAGATAGCCCGGATCGTGGGCCGCCGTTTCAGCTCCGGCGAAGTAGAGCTTTTCGCGCCAATGGGCTCCGCGCAGCACGCTGTCGGCGACCGGGGGATGATCGTCGGGTTCCTGGGCAAGATCGGCGGCGCTGCACGTGAAGGCCTCGCCTGCCCAGTCCTGATAGTACTGCGTTCGCGTTTCCAGGCCGGTGCCGTAAAGCTGGGTCAGCTGGCTGGCGATCAGGATCGGCAGGCCTTCGGCGAAATCGCGGCGCAGGGCTGGGGAGAGGCTTACGAACCCGCCGATCCCCGCGCGATCGCCGGCCGCGTCGCAAGCATCCCAGGTTTCGGCAAGTACGGCCTGTTCGTGGGTGACGAAAGCGGAACCGGACAGGCCGGCCTCGCGCCAGACCGCGCTGGCGCAAGTCACGCCGGTCTTGGCGGCGGTCGCCATCCACGTCTGGGTGTGTTGCAGAGCCGACAGGGTTGCCCGGTCCAGTGTGGGAGAAAATGTCATGGACCCGACAAGGCGCGGGGGCAGGGCCATGACGCAGCGGCGCGCCTGCGCTTCGCCATCGCCTGCGTCCGAGCACCATGTCAGGCGCACATGATCGCTCTCGTCGAACACGGCCTGGACGATGTGGCCGAGGCGGATTTCGGTCCGTGAAAGACGCGCGGCCAGCGTCTTCGTGAGCTGCGCCATGCCTCCGATCAGGCGATGCGCGCCATCGTGAAGCGGGAGGGCCGCGGTCTGCTGCGGCCCTTTGTCGACATCGCTCAGTGACAGGTTCTGCTGCGTATCCCTTTGCGGGAACGATGGAATTTCAAGGCGTTGGGCAAGCGCGGCAACCAGCGGCTGGCGGTGCGGCCAGAACCAGGTTGGCCCGAGATCGACAGCAAGGCCGGTGTCGGGATCGATCTCGGTCAGGATGCGCCCGCCAAGGCGCATCCGCGCTTCGAGCACGAGCACGGACTGCCCTTGCGCTTCCAGCATTTCGGCCAGCGCAAGTCCGCTCAGGCCCGCTCCGACTATGGCGACATCGTACATGGCTTACTCCCCGGCGCTTTGTTGCGTTGGAATATGCCAAGCAAGAACCGGGCAATTTGGGCCGGTGGCATGAAACTTGTTTGCAAAAAGGGATCGGAACGGTCCATTTTCAGGAAGGTACGCTGCCTATGCTCGATGTCGCGGAAGGGAATTTGCGGGAGCGGGCAGAGAGGGTTCTCGCCTATCACCAGCAGACCAAGCACCGGCAGGACGGCTATGCGGCCGGGCCGGAAACGCTGGATTGGGATGCCCAGCCATCGCCCTACCGGCAATTCGCCGGCGCGCCGGTGACGCTGCTGCCATTGGTGTCGGACGGTATCGATACCCCATTCGCGGCCTTGACCGGGCAATGCCCGGTGGCGCCTGCCGCGCCTGACATCCGCAGCCTTGGCGCTCTGCTTGAACTGTCGCTGGGTCTTGCGGCCATCAAGGAATACGGGCCGGACCGGTGGGCGCTGCGATGCAACCCTTCAAGCGGGAACCTGCATCCGACGGAAGCCTATGTCGTGGCGCGTGGGATCGGCGGCATTCCGGACGGTGTGCATCACTACCGTCCGGCAGAACACGGACTGGAACTGCGCTGCTCGACGATTCTGGAGAAACCCGGCCTCTGGATTGCCCTGAGTTCGATCTTCTGGCGCGAGGCCTGGAAATATGGCGAGCGGGCTTTCCGGTACTGTCAGCTCGATGTCGGCCATGCCTTGGGCGCGATCGCTGCAGCCTGTGCCGTGCTGGGCTGGCAGGCGCGCGTGGTTCCCGGGATCGGAGCGGATGCGCTGGAGAGATTGCTGGGACTGGAGCGCGAGCGGGATTTCGGGCGTTCCGAGAAGGAAGAAGCGGAAGTGCTCATCCATATCGATACCGAACCGGCGCGGGGCGGGCGCGATGACATTCCTGTCCCGCTATGTGTCGGCGAACCGCGCTGGTCCGGTATAGCCAACCTTCTCGATCCCCGCCCTATGTATCGCTGGCCGGTGATCGAAAGTGTCGCCGGGGCCAGCCGCGGGACGATCGAAAGCCTCGACCTTGCCGGCCGTGTACCGGCATCGGCAGCGCCGGTGGCACGCGCGCCGCAGATCATCCTGCAGCGCCGCAGCGCGCAGCGTTATGCGCGCGACCATGTGATGCCCGCCTCGGTCTTTTCGCGGATACTCGATTCCGCCTCGGGCGTGCTGGAGCAGGGCGAACTGCATCTGCTGGCCTTCGTGCACAATGTCGAAGGGCTGGAGCAGGGGCTCTACGCCTTGCCTGCCCATACGGCGGACGAGCCTCGTCTGCGGGCGGCAATGGACGGCAGTCTCGTCTGGGAAGATGTGCCTGAGATGGCGCTTGTTCCCGCCTTTAAACGGCTCGCGGCAGGGGACTTCCGCAAGCTGGTGCGCGCCTTGTGCTGCCATCAGCCGATCGCTGCGGATTCCTGTGCGACCTTCTGTATGCTCGCCGAATTCGGCGACGCAATCGCTGTGGAGCCATGGCGTTACCGCAAGCTGCACTGGCAGGCGGGGCTGATCGGGCAACGGCTCTATCTGGAAGCGGAAGCTTCGGGGCACGCCGGCACCGGGATAGGCTGTTTTCTCGACGACGAGATCCACCGGGTGCTGGGTCTGACCGGAGAGACGTTCCAGGCCGTCTATCATTTCGCGATGGGCCGGGCACTTACGGACGAACGCATCAGTTCGGTGCCGGCCTATCCCGGCCGGTTCCGGCTCGAAGCACGGTTGTAATCCGGCGTGGCGATTCCCGATCGTCAGCTTGCGGTTGCCTGTTTGACGGGTTTGTGACACGCTGCCGGTCGGCTTGATCGCCATCGTCGGGATCAGTAGCCGGGCTCTCAGGGTTCGGCGGGAAAGTCCGGGGGGTGTTACTATCATGCGCAAAGGACTGTTCCGGACAACGTTGCCGGGCCTTGGCGAGTGTGCCCGCGTCGACATGAGCGCGGGCGATGCTGCCCCCTATCTGGAGCGGGATATGTACGTTCTGCTGGGCTTCAAGCCCGGTTTCGAGCAGCTTCCCGAACTGCCGCAGGACTGTGCCCAGGCGCCGCGGCCGTTATGGCCGGGATGGCGTTGATCCGGTTCGACTCGCGAAAGACCGTTCAGGCAGCCCAGCGTGCCGTCCGCGTGGTCGCGGCATAGGCGGCGAACAGATCCTCGAAATGCTCATCCATAGTGCGGGCCCGCGCTGACGGGCGAGGGCGGGTAATCGCGATCTCGCGGACCGCCTGTGCCATCGATGCAGGATCGCAGGCGGTATAGGAGCGGCCCGCGCCATCCTGGGCGTGGTCCAGAGCGCCTCCGGCATCAGGCACGATCACCGGCACGCCGCTGGCCCGCGCTTCCGCCGCGACCATGCAGAATGTCTCGGCTTCGCAGCCATGGACGAGGGCATCGGCGCTCGCCAGGATCCGGGCAAAGACTTCGCGGCTGCGTTCCGGGGCCAGAAGGCGAATATGCGGATTACCGGCAATGGTGCGCAGGATGGTACGCTGTTCGCGCCCTTCGCCGAGCATGACGAGCCCCATCGGATGCTCCCGGCTTGCGGCATTGACGGCTTCGACCACCATCGGCCAGCGCTTTTCCGGCGCCAGACGGCCGACCGCGAGCAGCAAGGTAGCGCCTTCCGGCATCTCGCAGGCTTCGAGCAGGCGCGCCCGCAGCGCCGGATCGCGGTGGCTGGGCGAGAAGCAGCCCGGTTCGACTCCCATCGGGATCGTGATCGTATTGGCGACACCGCCTTCGCGCAGCCGCCGCGACAGATCACCATTGGCGCAGACGACGTGGTCGAACATGCGGCTGTTGCGGCGAAGGTGTTCCCAGAACATCGAGAACTGCCGGTCGATGGTTTCGCGCGAGAAGATCGGGCCGAACCAGCGGTAGGCATAGGCGGACAGCGGATCGGCGTGCATCACCAGACTGCGCGGTGCGTTGCCCTTCCAGCCGGCGACGAGGCTCGCGCTGCGCCAGGGAGATGTTGCTTCCACGAAGTCGGGCGCTTCGGCGTCCAGCACCGCATGAAGCCGTTCGGCCTCGTTGAAGTACCAGTACTTGCGATCGAGCGGAAAGCGCGGGCTGCGGATGAAGACAATGCGGGCGCCGGGGCCGCGCTCGATCACCGCGTCTTCGTCGCCGGGCGCGACGATAACGATCTCGTGGCCGAGTTTCGGACCGATCTTGAGCTTCTGCTCGACATATGTGCGGACACCGCCGCCCTGCGGGGAATAGAAGGCGCAGACATCGATGATCTTCATCGGTTCACTTCCTCCGGTCCAACGGCGCGACGCCCAGGCCGCGGCGGTAATTGAGGACGATGGTGATGTGGGTGAGGCCGGGGCCGGCGGTGGCGCTGGCCTTGCGGGCCTTGGGCTTGCCCCAGCCCAGGCGGGGATTGCCGGCAAAACCGATACCGTCGATCGTCCAGTTGAACTTGCGGTCCTCGTTCCGGTCATGGAGCAGGCTGACCGCATACGTGCCGGGAGCGGGCAGACGCACGCAAAGCTCGGGCGTGCCCGAGGCCGGGACCGGCACTTCCACGCGGCGGAAGGTCTTCCCTGCGTTGATGAGAATGTTGTCGTCCTGCAGGAAATCGGTGTCGTTGTCCGGATAAACTTCCAGCTTGAGATTGCCCTGACGGTCCTTGAGGCCGTCGACCGTGATGAGGAAGGCGGGGCCCTTTTCGTCCGGCCGGCACTTGGCCTCGGCCTTGCCGAGATCCGGGGTCGACGGGAGCGTCGCGGCCGCCAGCAGCGGCAGTGCCAGAAGAATGGAGACAGCTGCAGGGGCGGCGGTCATCCCCGTTTCTCCGGATTGATGAGATCGTTGATCGCAATCCCGGCGCCCAGCAGGAGGTGCGCTGCGAGGATCAGGCCGGCCATCAGCGTCATGAGCGCACCGATGTCGCGTTCATGGCCCAGCACGAGTACGGCAATGCCGGCGAACAGCAGATCCTTGTTCGGCATCAGCGGCAGGCGAGAGACCAGCAGGCGCAAGGTCGAGAGATAGAGCCACCATGAGAGCGGGACTTGCGGCAGCACCAGGTGCCACAGCACGGCCAGCAGCACGGCGGACAGGATGATGCGGGCCAGATGGACCTGCGTGATCATCACCAGTTCCCCGCGCGCCAGCGAGAACACGCGGCGGCGGAACACCATCGCGAACAGCGAGATCGCCAGGATTACGCCCAGCGAAAGGGTGAGCGCGCGCGAATCAAGCCCGAGCTGCGTGGCGCCCAGCATCGGGAATGCCATGAACAGCAGGACCATGGTGACGGCGTTGCCGGTGATCGCCGAGAGGATGGCGACGTCTTTCACCGCGCCGAACGGAGCGGCTTCGAGTGATACGCGCCGGCGCGCCCAGGTGTAGAAGTAAGCCTCGCCAAGGTAGCCGAGCAGGAGGTCGTTATAGACTTTCTTGCGCAGCAGCGCGAGGAAACCGGCGGGCGGGATTTGCCAGAGCCGGCGGAAGATGAACCACTCGCTCGCGGGTGAGATCAGGTAATAGGCGGCAAATACGATCCAGAAGGCCGGGCTCGCCGGCAACATGGCTGCCAGGCGCGGAATATTGACGCCGCCCATTTCGAGGACGACGGCAGCGATCACCGCCAGCGAGAGCAGGATCGAAAAGATCGCGTTGCGGCCGCGATGATGGTTGCGGTCCTGCGGCTTCAGCTCGATGGCCGGTGTGCCATTGAGGGCCGGCATCTCGGAAGCCAGGGCGGCAGAGGGTTCGGACACGAAATTCTCCGGAAAGCTTCGCGGATCAGCGCAAAGGATGGCGGCTGGCGCGCGGGGACATCACGTCGAGCGCGCGCTGGTAATTGGTCTTGTGGCGGTGGCTGCTGCTGAGCTCGGACATCATCTCGATGTAACGGTGCGCGGCGTTTTCCATCTCGTAGGTCGCGGCGATGGCGCGGGCCCGGTCGCGGTCGTTTTCAAACTGGCGGATCCGGATCAGACCATCTGCGAATTGCCCTTCATCACCGCGCTGGACGAGCAGGCCGGTGCGGCCCCGGTCGAGCAGGCACGGCATACTCACGCAGCAATCGGTGGCAAGGACCGGCAATCCGGCCGCCAGTGCTTCGACGATCACGCCGGGAAGCCCTTCGTAATCCGAGCTGAGGACGAAAACGTCCGCTTCCGCCAGAAGCGGATCGATGCTGGCGAGATGACCCGGAAACCGGACGCGGTCGGAGATGCCCAGATTGGCCGCGAGCTGTTCCAGCGCGGGCCGCTCCGGGCCTTCGCCAGCGATCGTCAGGGTGTCATGGGGGCGGGCGGCACGGGCAAAGGCGCGCAGCAGCAGCGGGAAGTTCTTCTGCGGCACCAGGCGTCCGGCAGAGAGGTAGCTGGTGTTCCACACCGAACCGGATCTGCGTTCGAGCCGGGCCAGGTTCTTCAGCCGCTGGCGGGAAATGACGGGGTTGGCAATGACCGGCACCTGCCGCGGATCGGCGAGCGTGGCATTGCAGATTTCCCGCTGCATCGGCTCGGACAGGCTTACGAGGCGGTCGAACAGCGTCCCCTGGATCCGCAGCCAGCTGGAATATCCGCGCCGCATGACCGGAGCCATGTCGGGCCGGTCGAGCGCGTTGCTGACCTTGAGCACCATGGGCGGGGCATGTTCGCCCAGCAGCACTTTCATGGCCGCGGCCACAACCGCATACGTATTGCCGGGGCAGAACAGGACGTCGCTCTTGTTGTTCAGCAGATAGCTGAACAGGCAGTGCACCATCCACGGGGTTTCCCAGGCCGCGGTGGGCAGCCGGGTCGGAATGCGCCAGTAATCCAGGGCAGGCGCGCTGCACAGGTTCGGGCTGCCGGAACGCCCCAGTACCACCGTGACCTGATGTCCGGCCCGATCCCATTCGGATGCAAGCCCGAGAGCGACGCGTTCAACGCCGCCGGGATCAAGACTGTGGATCGGGATCGTGATCCTGAGAGGTCCTTGCATGGTCGTTCAGACGCCGCCACCAATTCCCTTCCGCAGTTTGCGAAAGGAATTTTTTCTGAATTTGCGGCGCCCTCTATGGACCGTTTATGTCGGGGTTGTGACGGTGGCCCTGCCTGTCACCGGGTGGACGTGCCGGCGTCAGAAAATTGCCATCAGGCCTTCAGATCGTTAATCTCGGCGTACCGCGATGGCTGGTGCGTGGTTGCGAAGCATCGGAGCGTGGCGTCGATGCTGGCGAGCAGGGAAGTCTTAGTAACATCGCCGGGGTGGACCGCTATGCGAACCGTGCGGGTGAACGGCAAAGCCTGGCGGGCGATGGCCGAAAAGGCCAGCGAAGAGGCGGTACGCATCCGCGAGCGGCTCGCCCAGGTAATGACAGGCCCTTTGGCCAGAACCGCGCCGCTGGCCGGGTTCCAGACTTTCCAGTGGTCTTCCGCCAAGGCGAAGCCGGCTTTCGCCAGGGCTGCGTGGGCGCCATCGCCATAGAGCCAGGCCGGGGCGATGAAGCCTGCGGTTTCCCGGCCGATCACGTCCTCGATCAGCGCCTTGCCGTCCTGCATACGCTGCAGGGCCGTCGCTTCGTCGAGGCCGAGAAATTCGCCTTCGCCGGCGGTCATGTGCTTGGCTTTGAATTGGGCCGCACCGCTGTGAGTTGCGGTATCGCGGTGGAACCAGCCATGCACGAACATCTCGATTCCGGCATCCGACCAGGCGCGGAGCTTGGCCTGGAACGCGGGATTTTCGCGAAGCGGATGCTGGCTCCAGTGGTCGGGCACGACCAGCATGGCGAAACGCGGGCCGCCCAAGCGTGCTTCGAGCATACCGAAAAGCTGCTCGACTTGCCGCTCTGAACCCGGGCCGACATCGTGAATGGAAGCAAGGAGGCGTTTATCGGCGCGGGGCTGGGGCATGGCTCACATCTAGGTTTGAATGATGACGACGCCGCGACAATGCAGGCTCCGCAGTTCACAGGGCCTGAATGCGCGCGGACAATCAGCCCCCCATGACCGCTTCTAACGCTTCGCTGGCTTCGAGCCACGCCATTTCGGCCTCTTCCAGATCGGCTGCCACGGCCGTGTGGCGCTTGCCGATCTCGCCGATGCCAAGGTTCTTGAGATCGCCTTTGGCGCTTGCCGGATCGACCAGGGCTGCATCGAGCGCGGCGAGCTGTTGCTGCAGGCGGTTCATCCGCGTTTCCGCCTCAGTGACCTTGCGGCGCAGGGTCTTGAGCTCCTCGCGGGCGAGCGTGCCGGCCTTGCGGGCGGGTTTGTCATCGCTCTTGCCGGGGCGGTCTTCCGTCTTGGGCTGGTTCCGGCCGAGCACGAAATCGATGTAGTCCTCCATCGACCCGTCGTAATTCGTCGCCGTGCCCTGATCGACGAGGACGAGCCGGTCGGCGGCCAGTTCGACCATGTGCCGGTCATGGCTGACGAGAATCACCGCGCCTTCAAAGGCATTGAGCGCCTGCACCAGGGCCTCGCGGGCATCGACGTCGAGGTGGTTGGTCGGCTCGTCGAGGATGAGCAGGTGAGGGGCCTCACGCGTGACCAGCGCCAGCGCCAGCCTCGCGCGTTCGCCGCCCGAGAGAGTCCGTGTCTCCGCCGTCGCGCGTTCGCCCGAAAACCCGAAACGGCCCAACTGGCCCCGCACCGCCAGTGGGGGCTTGTCGGGCATCGCGCGGGTCATCAGTTCCAGCGGCGTCGAACCGGCCGGCAGTTCCTCCACCTGATACTGCGTGAAATAGCCGATCCGGATCTTGGGCGAGAAGCTCACCGATCCTTCCATCGGCTCCATCTGGCGGGCGATCAGGCGAGCGAGCGTGGTCTTGCCGTTGCCGTTGCGGCCGAGCAGGGCGATGCGGTCTTCCGGATCGATCCGCAAGTTGAGCCGACGCAGCACCGGCTCACCCGGCGTGTAGCCCACTGCGGCGAGGTCCATGGTCAGCAGCGGCGGGCGCAGCTCGTCGGGGCTCGGGAAATCGAAGCTCAGCGAGGGGTCTTCACTCATCGCCGCGATCGGCTGCATCCTCGCCAGCATCTTGGCGCGCGACTGCGCCTGCTTGGCGGTGGAAGCGCGGGCCGAGTTGCGGGCGACATAATCGGCGAGCTTCTTGCGCTGGGCTTCCTGGTTGGCGCGCGCGGCGGCAGCCTGCGCGGCACGCTCGGCGCGCAGCCGTTCGAAGCTGTCGTAAGTGCCGGGATAAAGCGTCAGCTTGCCTCCCTGCAGGTGCAGGATGTGATCGGCCACGGTGTTCAGCAGGTCACGCTCGTGGCTGATGATCAGCAGTGTGCCCGGATAGCTCTGCAGGAAGGTTTCGAGCCACAGCGTCGCTTCGAGGTCGAGGTGGTTCGAAGGCTCGTCGAGCAGCAGTACGTCGGGCTGGGAGAACAGCAGCGCGGCCAGCGCCACGCGCATTTTCCACCCGCCCGAGAAACTGTCGAGAGGCCGGGCCTGCATCGCCTCGTCGAAGCCGAGGCCGACGAGAATGCGCGCAGCCCGGGCGGGAGCGGCATAGGCATCAATCGCGATCAGGCGGTCATGCACGTCGCCGAGGCGGTGGGGATCGGTGCAGGTTTCGGATTCCGCCAGCAGGGCGGTGCGCTCGGTATCCGCTTCCAGCACGGTCTCGAAAGGCGTGCGCGTGCCGCTCGGCGCTTCCTGCGCGATATAGCCCAGACGGGCACGCTTGGGCATCTCGATCGATCCGCCATCGGGTTCGAGTTCGCCGATGATTGTCTTGACCAGCGTCGACTTGCCCGCACCGTTGCGCCCGATGAGGCCGGTCTTGCCGCCTTGCGGCAAAGTTGCGCTCGCACCGTCGAGGATGGTGCGTCCGCCAAGGCGCACAGTGATGTCTCGGATCGTCAGCATGGGCGCGCGCCTAGCAGGCGCGCGGGCAAAGCCCAAGTGTTTGGATGATCATGTTTGGATGATCATGTTTGGGCGATCATGTTCGCAGGATCAGCTGGCGTATTCGCGCTTTATGGCTTCCAGCCCGCCGATCGCGAACGTGTAGAGATGATCCAGCACCGCGTCCGGGGCGACTTGCATGATCTTTTCGGTCATCGGGTTGGAAATGCGGCCCGCGACAAAGAGGACAGCGCAAGGTGCGCCGACACTGATGGCACAGCGCAGCAGGCGCGGATCACCGGTGGGAAACCCCGTGATCTCGGAGAGGAGGCGCGCCATGAGCCGGAATTTGGGCGGTATTTCCTCGGCAAACAGAACATCGAGATGGGAACTCGGAGAGAGCAGTTCGCGCGCCAGCACATGGGCATTCCAGCTCCGCTCGCCCATGGCGCGTGACAGGATCAGTTCGAGAAGCTTGCGCAGTCTGGCTTGCGGCGGCTCCGGCGCATTGACGATCACGTCGAGCTCCGTGACGCTTATCAGCCGGCGGTGCGCTTCGACCAGAACCGCATCGTAGAGGCCATCGCGGCTGCCGAAATGGTAGTTTATCGATGCGATGTCGACTTCCGCTTTCGCGGCGATGGCCTTGCTTGTCGTTTCAGCGAAACCTTTGTCCCCGATAAGGTGGCCTGCAGCCTCAATGATTCGCGCACGCGTCGCGTCCCCGTCAGTGCGCGGCGTTCGCGGGGCACGAGCCCGCGCGGGCGGGCGAGTGGTTTCATCGGTTTCCATTCCGTCTGGACACTAACGCATTTACAATTTAAATGCAATTTAGATTAAGGCGAGACTCGGCTGATGTCCGCCATTGTTTGCCGAGCTATTCTGACGAGCTATCGGGACGACTCTTGATGAAGAAACTGGTTCCCGCATTTATCATACTGGGCGTGGTTCTGGCGGCGCTGTTCCTCTGGCGGGAGTGGCGTGCCAACGGAGATGCCAATGCGCTGGTGCTGCACGGGAATGTCGATGTCCGGCAGGTCTCGCTGGCATTCGATGGCAGCGGCCGTATCGAGGCGCTCCATGCCGAGGAAGGGGACCAGGTAAAGGCGGGCGACCTGCTCGCCGTGTTGGACACGCAGACGCTGTCGCTGGAAGCGGCGCAGGCCAAGGCGAAAGTGTCTGCGGACCGGCAGACCCTGCTGCGGATGCAGAACGGTTCCCGGCCCGAGGAAATCGCGCAGGCTCGTGAACGCCTTGCCGCAGCCCAGGCCGATGCCTCGCGCGCGGCGGCGGATCTGGGGCGTTTGCGCGAGGTTTCCGCGAGCACGAACGGCAAGGGTGTGAGCGGTCAGGAGATCGATCGTGCCGCCAGCGCGGCCAAGGCCTCCAAGGCGCAGGCCGATGAGGCCGGCGAGGCGCTGCAATTGGCGATCAAGGGGCCTCGCGCCGAGGATATCGAAGCGGCCAAGGCGCAGCTCAAGGCCTCGCAGGCTGCTTTTGCGCTCTATCGCCATCGGATCGACCTGGGGGAACTGCACGCGCCGGAAGATGCGGTTGTCCGTTCGCGTCTGGCCGAAGTCGGCGACATGGCTTCTCCGCAGCGGCCGGTGTTCGAACTGGCTCTGACCAGCCCGAAGTGGATTCGCGTCTACGTCAACGAAACCGATCTCGGCCGGATCAAGCCCGGCATGGCCGCGCAGGTCACGACGGATAGCGCCCCTGACAAGCCGGTGTCCGGCAAGGTGGGATATATCTCTTCGGTTGCTGAATTCACGCCCAAGTCGGTCGAGACGGAGGACTTGCGCACGGCGCTGGTGTACGAGGTGCGGGTGAGGGTGGACGACAAGGAAGGGGCGCTGCGTCTCGGCCAGCCGGTCACGGTCAAGCTGCAGCTCGGAACCCCGGAGTGAACGATACGCCGCCCAGCGTTGTCATCGAGGGGTTGAGCAAAACGTTCACCGGCCCCGATGGCAAGCCCTTCCGGGCAATCGACGGTATCTCGCTGTCGATCCAGCCCGGCACGCTGGTGGCGCTCGTGGGGCCCGACGGGGCAGGCAAGACGACACTGATGCGGATGATGGCCGGGTTGCTGCGGCCTGACAGCGGGCGGCTTGAGGTTCTCGGCATAGACCTCGCCAAGGATGCACAGACCGTGCAAAACCGGATCAGCTACATGCCGCAGCGTTTCGGGCTCTATGAAGACCTGTCGGTGCAGGAGAACCTCGACCTCTATGCCGACCTTCACGGCGTCCCCGCCGATGTGCGCGCGGAGCGCTTTTCACGCCTGCTGGATATGACCGACCTTGCGCGGTTCACAGGGCGGCCCGCAGGCAAGCTTTCGGGCGGCATGAAGCAGAAGCTCGGGCTGGCCTGCACGCTGGTGCGCGTGCCGGACCTGCTCCTGCTGGACGAACCGAGCGTCGGTGTCGATCCGCTGTCCCGGCGGGATTTGTGGCAGATCATCGAGCAGCTCATCGCGTCCGACGGGCTGAGCGTGATCGGCAGTACGGCCTACATGGACGAGGCTGGCCGCTGCGACCATGTGTTCGTGCTCAATCAAGGGACGCTGCTGGCCGAGGGCAGCCCGGATGACCTCCGGCGAAGGGCCGAAGGGCTGACTCATGTGGTCTCGCCTGCGGACGGTGTGCCGGCCCGCGATCTGCAGGCACGCATGATCGATGCGCCCGATCTGGTTGTCGATGCCGTGCCCAGTGCCGGGCAGGTTCGCTTCATATGCCAGCCGGGCTGCGATCAGGCGGCGCTGAAGGCGCTGCTCCACGATTGCGATTGCCAGCCGCGCAAGGAAGAGCTGGAAGACGCCTTCATGCTGCTGCTTCACCAGCACGATGGTTCGGGAGGCGACGTTTCGGCGCCTCCGCCGCTGGCATCGGAAGCGCCGGTCGCTTCCCAGAACGGCCATGGCGACGGGCCAGTGATCGTGGTGCGCGATCTGGTGCGGCGGTTCGGCGATTTCACGGCGGTTGCGAACACCAGCTTCGATGTGAAGCGTGGAGAGATATTCGGTCTCCTCGGCCCGAACGGTGCAGGCAAGACGACGACGTTCCGTATGCTTTGCGGACTTCTTCCCGCCACCAGTGGCGAGCTTCAGGTTGCGGGCGTGAACTTGCGCAAGGCCCGCGCGGCAGCGCGTGCGCGCATCGGTTATGTTGCGCAGAAATTCTCGCTCTATTCGAACCTGTCGGTTTACGAGAACCTCGATTTCTTCGGCGGTGCCTATGGCCTGCGTGGCAAGGCGCGATACCAGCGGGTGAGCGAGATCATTCGCCAGTTCGATCTCGATCCGGATGCGCAAAGCGGCAACCTGCCGCTGGGTTACAAGCAGCGCCTCGCAATGGCGGCAGGATTGCTGCACGAGCCGGAGATCCTGTTCCTCGACGAACCGACCAGCGGGATCGACCCGCTGGCCCGCCGTTCGTTCTGGCGCACGATCACGGCCCTGTCGCAGTCCGGCGTGACAGTGGTGGTGACGACGCACTTCATGGAAGAGGCCGAGTATTGCGATCGCATCGCGATCCAGGATGCCGGCCGTCTGCTGGCGCTGGGCACGCCGCGCGAAGTGCGCGAGCGCTCGGGCATCACCGATGGCTACATGAACGAGGCTTTCATCGCCATCGTCGAACAGGCGCGCGCCGCCGAGGCCGGAGGGCTGGAGGCGGCATGAGGGATTCGGCTTTCAGGATCCGGCTTGTCGCCCTCGTGCGCAAGGAGACCCGCCAGATGCTGCGGGATCGCAGCAACCTTCTGGTTGGTCTGCTGCTGCCGGTCGCGCTGATCCTGCTGTTCGGGTACGGCCTTTCGTTCGACGTCAAGAACGCCCCTGTGGCGCTGGTGATGGACAACAATTCGGCCGCTGCCCGGGAAGCCGTTTCCGGGATCGGCGGGTCGCGCTACCTGGTGCCCGTCCGGGTCGGCAGCATGGCGCAGGCGGATGCCTTGCTGAGGGCCGGCAAAGTCGATGCGATCGTGCGCGTGCCGATCGATTTCGCGGAGCAGCAGGCCAGAGGCAAGGCGCAAGTCCAGCTCATCCTGAATGGCATCGATTCAACCACGGCGACGAGCCTTGAGGCCTATATAAACGGCGCCCTGGGAACGGTCACGCTGCGGCGCATCGACCGGGGCACCGGCGGCGCCACGGGGGTGGGCGGCGTCTCGCTGGTGCAGCGGATCTGGTTCAACGAGGCAGGGATCAGTACCTGGTATCTCGTGCCCGGTCTCGTGGTCCTGATCATGACTCTGGTCGGCGCGTTTCTCACTTCGCTGCTGATCGCGCGCGAGTGGGAACGCGGCACGCTCGAAGCCCTGTTCGTCACGCCGGTGCGGCCGCTCGAACTGGTGCTCGCCAAGATCGTGCCTTATCTGGCCATCGGGCTGATCGACCTGGTCATGTGCGTCGTGGCGGCGCGTCTGCTGTTCGAGGTGCCGATACGCGGTTCGCTGCTGGCGATCCTGCTCACCTCGATGGCATACCTGCTGGTCTCGCTGCTGATGGGGCTGTTCATCTCCGGGACGACGCGCAATCAGTTCGCCGCGAGCCAGATGGCGCTGCTCGCCAGCTTCATGCCTGCCCTGATGCTGTCCGGGTTCGTGTTCGACCTGCGCAATGTGCCGCTGGCCGTGAAAATCGCGAGCCAGATCGTGCCCGCCACGCACTTCATGGGCGTGATCAAGACGTTGTTCCTGGCGGGAACCGACTGGGGCATGGTGCTGCGCGGGTGCGCGATCCTGCTCGGCTATGCGGTGGTGCTGCTGGCGCTGACATGGCGCACGGTGCGCAAGAGGCTGGACTAGGCCGATGGACCGTCTGATCGCCAGCATTGCCCAGATTTTCGCGCTTTGCCGCAAGGAGATCCTTGCGCTGCTCAAGGATCCCGCGAACCGGGTGATCCTGATCGGCCCGGCGCTGATCCAGTCGATGCTGTTCGGCTATGCCGCGACGTTCGATCTCAAGCATGTTCCCTACGCGGTGCTTGATCAGAGCCACAGCGCCGCCTCGACCGAATTTCTCTCCCGCCTTGACGGGACCGGCATCTTCGAACGGCAGGCGACGCTGACCAATGCCGCGCAGATCGCCGGTGTGATCAACAGCGGGCGTGTGCTGATGGCGGTCAGCGTCCCTGCCGATTTTGCGACACGGCTGGCCGAAGGCGGGCAAGCCCCGGTGCAGGTTATCCTCGACGGCCGCAATTCGACCACGGCCGGAGCTGCGGCAGGTTACGTCAATTCGGTGGTCACGGCCTATAATCGGGACCGGGCAGGTCAGCCGGCCGTCACGGTCGTGCGGCGGGCCTGGTTCAATCCCAACCTCGATTCCCGCTGGCAGATCCTGCCCGCGATGATCGCGACGCTGTCCATGCTGCAGACGCTGCTGCTGGCCGCGCTTTCGGTGGCGCGCGAACGCGAGCAGGGGACGTTCGACCAGTTGCTGGTAACGCCCCTGACGCCGCTGCAGATTCTGGTCGGCAAGGCGATCCCCGCGGTCCTGGTCGGGGTGGTGCAGTCGACGCTGGTGCTGCTGGTCGCGCGGTTCTGGTTCGGCATTCCCATGAACGGCTCGCTGTGGCTGCTCTATCTGGGCCTTCTCGGCTTTACGAGCGCTTCGGTTGGTGTCGGCATGTCGATTTCCGCGCTGGCGCTGAACATGCAGCAGGCGATGCTCTACACCTTTCTGCTGATCATGCCGCTCACGCTGCTTTCCGGCCTGGTCACACCGATCCGGAACATGCCCGAGGTGCTTCAGATCCTGACTTACGCGAACCCGTTGCGTTTCGGCGTCGACCTGGTTCGGCGGGTCTATCTCGAAGGTGCGGGCCTGTCCGGCATTGCGTTCGATTTCGTGCCGATGCTCGTGATCGCCTGCATCACGATGCCGCTTGCCGCATGGCTGTTCCGCAACCGTCTGGCCTGATGAAAATGGATACTTCGATATGAGACCCGCCCGTATCCTTCCGCTGCTGGCCCTGGGGGCTGCCGCTGCCACGCTTTCCGGGTGCACCGTAGGGCCGAATTTCAAGGCTCCGCAGTCGGCGGCACCCAGCGACTGGTCGAGCTGGCGCAGTGGCGATCCTTCGCTTGTCGCGCCGGTCGGGCAGGGGCAGGCGATCCCCTCCGATTGGTGGACACTCTTCGGCGATCCGGTGCTGGACAGGCTTGAAGGCGAAGCACTGGCGGCCAGCCCCGATATCGAAACCGCAGCGCTGCATTACGCGCAGGCGCGGGTGCAGTTGCAAGGGGCAGGGGCGGCCGGGCAGCCGCAAGTCAATGTCGGGGCCGACGTGGTGCGCAACCGGCAGAGCGAATACGGCACGTCGACCCGCCTGTTCGATGTGATCGGGACGGACCGCGACGCGCTTGCCAAATATCTGGCGGAGCCTTTCACGCTCTATCAGGGCGGTTTCGACGCGGCCTGGGAACTGGACTTGTGGGGCAAGGTCCGGCGTCAGGTGGAGCAGGCCGGGGCCAAGGCTTCGCAGCAGGAGGCGCTGCTCGATCTGGCGCGGCTCAGTGTGGTCAGTGAGGTGGCCCAGGCCTATTTCACCTTGCGCACCACCCAGCGCCAGATCGCCATCGCGCAGGACGATATCGCTTTGCTGCAAGAGCGGGTTGCGATCGTCTCGGCCCGTGTGAAAGGCGGTCTGGACGATCACCGGGGGCTTGAGCAGGAGAGCGCCCAGCTCAACGCCCTGCGCAGTTCGTTGCCGGCGTTGAAGGCAGGCGAAGCCGTGCAGATCAACCGCATCGCCCTGCTGCTGGGCAAGCACCCGGGGGAATTGAACGAGGACCTGCGGGCCGGAAACGAACCGGCTGCCTCCGGGCTCCCGGATCTGTCGCTTGGTATGCCCTCGCAAGTCGCGCTGGGCCGCCCTGATGTCCGTGCCGCAGTGGCCCAGCTTCACGCGGCCACAGCGGGGATCGGCGTGGCTACGGCCGATCTCTATCCCAGCATCCGCCTTGGCGGCAGCTTCAATCTGGAATCCTATCGCAGCCAGAACCTGTTCGACTGGGCCAGCCGGACGTGGTCGATCGGGCCCAGTCTGGACCTGCCGCTGTTCGACGGAGGACGCCGCCGCGCGGTGGTGAAGCTGCGCAAGCTCGAAGCGCGCGAGGCGGCTGTCGGATACCAGAAAACCGTGCTCAAGGCCTGGCAGGAGATCGACGACGCGCTGAGCGGCTATACGGCGGACCGGCTGCAGGATCGCACTCTGGCTGCGCGCGAACGCAACACGGTCCGTGCGCTCGACCTTGTGCAGGCGCGTTACAGAGCGGGGGCCGTGAATTATCTGCCTGTCATCGACGCGAAGCGGGCGGCTCTGCAGGCCCAGCGCGATCGTGCCGATCTGGAGGGGCAGCTGAGAATCCGCTTCGTCGCGCTCAACAAGGCGATCGGGAACGCTCCGCCGGGCAAACTGTAAGCCTGGCCAGAGTTATCAACACATATCGGCTCGCGGATGCGGCAGGCTGAAGGGGGCTTTCATGGGCCAAAGTGGTGCAAACCGCTAAGGAATAAGGCTTGCAACGCAGAATCACTTGTGATTCTATCATTCCCATGGGGACCATGAGGGCAGGAGCCGGTAACGTGAAAGAGAAACTCGTTCAGGGGATGGCGCTGGCCATGTTGCTCCTGATGGGTCTCTACGGCGTGGCCGGGCCGAGCGGCCTGATCGCATGGGGCGAAAATCAGCATCTTCTGGAACAGCAGCGGGCCAAGCTTGCCGAGATGAAGATCGAGCGCGAACACTGGAAAAACCGTGTAAAACTGCTCGACCCGAAGAATGCCGATCCCGATCTGGCGGGGGAGCTGCTCCGCAGCAATCTCAACGTCGCCCGTTCGGACGAGATGGTGATGCTGCTGCACTGACACCTTGCGCGGCGCTATAATCTTTTCCGCATTGTGAGCAATTTCCTGTCACGCTGCTTCCGCTTTCCTGCGGTCTTGCCTATATCGCGGGTGAATCGATCGCACCAATGATTGGAGCTCGCTTTGCCCAAAGCCAAGAATTCCGCCGAAAGCGGCAATGAACCTGCCGTAGCAGCCGAGGAAGGCGAAGATTTCGCTCTCCACAGCCTCCAGCAAGCCCATGCAGCCGATCGCCGCTACAAGGCGAGTAAAGAAGAATTGCTGCACTTCTATGAGCAGATGCTGCTGATCCGGCGCTTCGAGGAGAAGGCGGGCCAGCTTTACGGTCTCGGTCTGATCGGCGGTTTCTGCCATCTCTATATCGGCCAGGAAGCCGTTGCTGTCGGGTTGCAGTCCGCGCTCAAGAACGGCGTGGACTCGGTCATCACCGGTTATCGCGATCACGGCCACATGCTCGCCTACGGCATCGATCCGAAGGTGATCATGGCCGAACTGACCGGCCGCCATTCGGGTATCTCGAAAGGCAAGGGCGGTTCGATGCACATGTTCAGCGTCGATCACAAATTCTACGGCGGCCACGGTATCGTTGGCGCGCAGGTGCCGCTGGGCGCCGGTCTGGCCTTCGCGCACAAGTACAACGAGGATGGTGGCGTGACGCTGGCCTACTTCGGTGACGGTGCGTCCAACCAGGGGCAAGTCTACGAAGCCTTCAACATGGCTTCGCTGTGGAAGCTGCCGATCGTCTTCGTGGTGGAGAACAACCAGTACGCCATGGGCACCGCGGTCAAGCGCGGCTCGGCCGAAACGCATTTCTACCGCCGCGGCACGGCCTTCCGCATCCCCGGTATGCAGGTTGACGGCATGGACGTTCTGGAAGTGCACAAGGCTGCCCAGATCGCGCTCGAACACGTGCGCAGTGGCAATGGCCCGGTGCTGCTGGAACTGAGCACTTACCGCTATCGCGGCCACTCGATGTCGGACCCCGCCAAGTACCGCAGCCGCGAGGAAGTGCAGGACGTGCGCGAAAAGCGCGATCCGATCGAGCACGCCAAGGCGGAACTGCTCGAACTGGGCGTGACCGAGGCAAGCCTGAAAGACATCGACAAGCGCGTGCGCGCGGCGGTGACGGAAGCTGCCGATTTCGCGGAAAGCTCGCCGGAACCCGAACTGTCCGAACTTTACACTGACGTCCTGGTGGAGAGCTACTGATGGCGATTGAACTCAAGATGCCGGCGCTCTCTCCGACGATGGAAGAGGGCAAGCTTGCCAAATGGCTGGTCAAGGAAGGCGACGAAGTCGCTTCCGGCGACATTCTGGCCGAGATCGAAACCGACAAGGCGACGATGGAATTCGAAGCCGTCGATGAAGGCACGGTCGGCAAGATCCTGGTACCGGAAGGCACCGAAGGCGTGAAGGTCGGCACCGTGATTGCCGTTCTGGCCGGCGAAGGCGAGGATGCCGGAAGCGTTGCCGCTGCCGCTCCCGCTCCGCAGGCAGACGCTGCTCCGGCCGCGCCGCAAGCGGCTGCGAAGGCCGAAGCGCCCGCTCCGGCACCGGCCCGCAAGGATCCCGAGATTCCCGTCGGCACGAACATGAAGACTTCGACTGTGCGCGAAGCCTTGCGCGATGCCATGGCCGAGGAAATGCGCCGCGACGAGCGCGTCTTCGTGATGGGCGAGGAAGTCGCCCAGTATCAAGGTGCCTACAAGGTCACGCAGGGCCTGCTGGACGAATTCGGCGACAAGCGCGTGATCGACACGCCGATCACCGAATACGGTTTCGCCGGGATCGGCACCGGCGCCGCCATGGGCGGCCTGCGTCCGGTCGTCGAGTTCATGACGTTCAACTTCGCCATGCAGGCGATCGACCACATCATCAACTCGGCTGCCAAGACCAACTACATGTCGGGCGGCCAGATGCGCTGTCCGGTTGTGTTCCGCGGCCCCAATGGCGCGGCTTCGCGCGTGGGCGCGCAGCACTCGCAGAACTATGGCCCCTGGTATGCCAATGTGCCGGGCCTGATCGTGATCGCGCCTTACGACGCTTCGGACGCCAAGGGCCTGCTCAAGGCGGCAATCCGTTGCGAGGACCCCGTCGTTTTCCTTGAAAACGAGCTGGTCTACGGCCGCAGCTTCGAACTGCCCGAGCTTGACGACCACGTCCTGCCGATCGGCAAGGCGCGGATCATGCGCGAGGGCAAGGACGTGACGATCGTGTCCTACTCGATCGGTGTCGGTATCGCGCTTGAAGCCGCCGAAGCGCTTGCAGCCGAAGGCATCGATGCCGAAGTGCTCGATCTGCGCACGCTGCGTCCGCTCGACAAGCAGGCGGTGCTGGAAAGCCTTGCCAAGACCAATCGCATGGTCGTGGCCGAGGAAGGCTTCCCGGTCTGCTCGATTGCCTCGGAAATCATTGCGATCTGCATGGAGGAAGGCTTCGACGACCTCGATGCGCCGGTCGTGCGGGTCTGCAACGAGGACGTGCCGCTGCCTTATGCCGCCAACCTCGAAAAGGCGGCCATTATCGATGTGCCGCGCGTGATCGAGGCGGTGAAGAAGGTCTGCTATCGCTGATGCGGACGGCGGCCGGGCACTGCTTCCGGCCGCCGCACCGTTTTGGGGGCCGCTAAGAACGAGACGAATTCGGACGGATCGCCGCTCGCCCAAAGGCCTGCGATGGGGATACCGTGATCGAGGCAGCACTTGCATACCCGCGTTGGCTGCCTAGAGAGACGCTGTGTCTGACCAAACATCCTCTGCGAACTTGACGGCATCGGGGCATGAGGATGCTCTGATCCAGTCCCTGCCAGCGGTTTCGCGTCTGGCCCTGGCCTATGCGCCGGCTTCGGCGCGGCTTCCCACATTGGCGCTGTTTGCCCTCGATACCCGGCTCGCCGGGTTGCTGCGGCATTCCCGTGAACCGATGCTGGCGCAGCTGCGACTGTCGTGGTGGCGGGAATCGCTGGGGCGGGACCAGCACGAATGGCCTGAGGGCGAGCCCCTGCTGGCAGCGCTACGGAGCTGGAACGGCAGGCACAAGGCGCTGACGGCGTTGGTCGATGGCTGGGAGGCCTTGACCGGCGCGGCGCCTCTTTCAGGCGATGCGCTGCGAACCATGGCACAAGGGCGGGCTGAGGCTTTCGCTGCTCTCGCCCATGCCCTGGACCGTGAACACGAATCGCGCGCCGCCTACCGGCTCGGACACCAATGGGGGCTTGCCGATCTCGCCATGCGCCTGGGCAATACCCAGGAGCGCGAGGCTGCCGCATCGCTGGCTGGTTCGGAAAACGGCAACGCGCGGCCGCGGGTCTCGCGGGCCTTGCGGCCGCTTCTGGTGCTTCAGGGGCTCGCCTGCCGCCGTCTGGAAAAGGGCGAGGAAGGTGCCGCGCTTTCGCCTGCTGCCGTGCTGAAGGCGTTGCGGCTCGGGCTTCTTGGCGTCTGACCGCATCCCGGTGAAGGATATGTAATTTCAATCCTGCGGCGGCGAGGGCCTATTTTGCCTTCGTTAACGGGGATCCTCGATGAATCGCTTCCTGCTCGGCGGCCTTGCTGCGCTCGTCATGGCCGGGATCGGCCTGTTCTGGTGGCAGGGCCGGGCCGAAGTGGAAAAGGCCGCGCCGCCGCCGGACGTTGTGGCTTCCTTCGATCCGGAGAATCTGCCGAGCGCCGATCCGGGCGAGGTTGCTGGCCCGGCACTGCCGGAAGCCACGCAACTGACGCGCGAACAGCGCCGTTTCGGCCGCTATGACCGCAACAGCGACGGGCGCATCAGCCGCAACGAGATGCTTTCCACCCGCACTGCCGCCTTCCGCAAGCTCGACAAGGACGGCAACAACCTGCTGTCGTTCGAGGAATGGGCGGTCAGCACCGTCGACAAGTTCGATCATGCCGACATCAACCGCGACGATCAGCTCACACCCGAGGAATTCGCCCGCACTGCACCGCCGCTCAAGCCGAAAGCGAAGTGCAGTTGCTGATCAGGCGGATGGTGTCAGCGTGCCCAGCCATTCGCCGATGTCAGCCTTGGCACGCTCGGTATAGGCTTCCTTGCGTTGCTTCTTCTTCACGTCGTGCAACGGCGGGAACAGGCCGAAATTGACGTTCATCGGCTGATAGCTGTCCGCTTCGGCATCGCCGGTAATGTGCGAGAGCAGGGCGCCCAGCGCGGTCGTGCGGGGCGGGGCCTGCCATTCGCGGCCTGCCAGTTCGGCCGCTGTCATCAGACCGGTCATCAGGCCGACAGCCGCACTCTCCACATAGCCTTCGCACCCGGTGATCTGCCCGGCAAAGCGCACGTGCGGCGCCGTCTTGAGGCGGAGCTGACGGTCGAGAAGAACCGGGGAATTGAGGAAGGTATTGCGATGCAGCCCGCCAAGACGGGCGAACTCAGCCTTTTCGAGGCCCGGAATCGTGCGGAACAGGCGGACTTGCTCGGCGTGTTTCAGCTTGGTCTGGAAACCGACCATGTTCCAAAGCGTGCCCAGCTTGTTGTCCTGCCGCAGCTGCACCACGGCATAGGGCCAGCGGCCATTGGGGTGTTCGGGCGTCGCCCAATGGGGATTGTCCAGCCCGACCGGCTTCATCGGCCCGAACCGCAGCGTTTCCACTCCGCGCTCGGCCATGACCTCAATTGGCATACAGCCGTCGAAATAGGGGGTGTTCGCCTCCCATTCCTTGAACGCGGTCTTTTCGCCGTCCATCAGGCCCTGGTGGAAAGCGAGGTACTGCTCCTGGGTCATCGGGCAGTTGATGTAGTCCCTCGTTTCGCCCTTATCCCAGCGCGAGGCCATCCAGCACACGTCCATGTCGATTGTCTCACGGTAGACAATCGGGGCGATGGCATCGAAGAACGCCAGCGAATCCGCGCCGGTCGCACGGCCGATCGATCCGGCAAGCGCCTCTGCGGTGAGCGGGCCGGTGGCGATCACGGTCATGCCGCTTTCGGGCAGCGTATCGATCCGTTCACGCACGATCTGGACATTGGGGAGCGATCGCAGCCGTGTTTCGACTTCAGCCGAAAACACATCGCGATCGACCGCGAGCGCCGAGCCGGCGGGCACTTGCGCCTTGGCGGCAGCGCCCATGATCAGCGAATCGCAGCGCCGCATCTCGTGATGCAGCAGGCCGACGGCGTTTTTCTGGTCATCGTCTGACCGGAAGGAGTTGGAACAGACGAGTTCGGCCAGCGCGTCGGTCTGGTGCGCGGGCGAGCGTTCGCCGGTTCCGCGCATCTCGGACAGGCGCACTTTGAAACCACGCCGCCCGAGCTGCCAGGCTGCCTCGCTGCCGGCAAGACCGCCGCCGATAATGTGGACATCGTAAGTCATGGCCGCGCGCCTAGCTTGTCTCGGCTCGACGGGAAAGGGCAAGTGCTGCCATAGGAGCACGGTGCGCGTTTCCGGTTGCGTGCGGTGCAGGGAGATATTCGAAGATCATGCCCAGGCGAGCCCTGATCGAACGCCGGCCATGGCTGCTCACCAGCGTCCTTTTTGCGCTGGCTTTTGCGTGGCTGCAGGACAGCCGCCTGCCAGGCGTTTACCTGATGGTGCTCAAGGCCGCGCCGCTGGTCTTGCTCGGCGTCTATGCAGTGCTGCGGCACAAGGGACACGACACGCAGCTGCTGGCCGCGATGCTTGCGTTTGAAGGCATCGGTGGGGCCTGTATCGATCTGGTGGAAGTGCTGGGCGGAATCGTCATGGCAGTGGGATTCGCGCTCGGCATCGGCTTGTTCCTTACGCACCGGCGGCCCCGCCTGACAGTCAGCCAGAAGGGCCTTGCCGCCGCATTGCTCTTGCTGACTCCCGTCATCTGTCAGCTTGCCGTCCATCCGCTTGCCCAGGCAGGATGGGCGCCAGCGTATTTCGGCGTGGCGCTCGGGGGCATGGCGGCTTGCGCCTGGACGAGCAATTTTCCGCGCTATCGCGTTGGACTGGGAGCCATTGGGATCATTGCCGGCAGCGTGGTGACGCTGACGTCCCTGCGGGTGGTCAACGGGCCAGGACTGGGTGAAATCGTGGGCTGGCCGCTGTTCTATCTCGGCAACCTGATCATGGCGACTGGCGTGACCGGCGAACTGCGGGCTCGCGCTACCGCCTAGGCTGCGGGCAGAACCAGCGATCCGCTGTCGTCATAGGCCACCGGCCCATGTGCCACGACGGCGGACAACGGCAAGTCGGCGTAGATGTGCGGGAACAGGGCTCCGCCGCGCGAAACTTCCCATTTCACGGCATCGCCAAGCCGGCTCAGCTCGACGGTGGCGATGTGCAGATCGCTCTGGCCGGCAAAGTGCTTTTCCAGCGTTTCCTGGGCCTGTCCTGCGGTGGACATGTGAATGTAGCCGTCGGACAAGTCGATGGGAGCGCCTTTGAAAATGCCTGCGGAGAGCAACTGCTGGAGCTGCTCTCCGGTCAGGATCTTGTAGGCGACCGTATCGGTCGTCTGGCTCATTCGCCGTCTTCCGGCGTTTCCGGAGCGGGCGTGCCGGCCGCGCCAGTTTCAGCGCCGGTTTCGGCTCCAGTCTCGGCTTCGTCCGTTTCCGCTTCCTCGTCGAGGCGCACGGCGCTTACGACGTGTTCGTCACCAGAGACGTTGAACAGGCGCACACCGGCCGAACCGCGCCCGATAACCCGCAGGCTTTCGAGCGGCAGACGGATCAGCTTGGCCTGATCTGTCACCAGCATGAGCTGCTGGGCCTGCGTCGCCGGGAAACTGGCGACAACCGCACCGTTGCGGGCGATGTTGTCGATATTGGTGATGCCCTGGCCGCCACGGCCGGTGCGCCGGTACTCGTAGGCCGAGGACAGCTTGCCGTAGCCATTGGCGCAGACAGTGAGAATGAACTGCTCGCGTTCGGCCAGTTCCGCCATGCGTTCGGCCGAAAGCGAGGGTTCGCCTTCCTTCTCGCCCTTCCACGGTGCGAACTTGAGGTAAGCCTCGCGTTCCTCGGGCGTAGTGCCGACACGGTGCAGGATCGAAAGCGAGATAACCTCGTCCCCGTCCTTGAGGTTCATGCCGCGCACGCCGGTGGAAGTGCGGCTCGTGAACTCGCGCACGTCGTCACCGGCAAAGCGGATCGCCTTGCCCTGGCTGCTTGCCAGCAGCACGTCGTCCGTCGCTTCGAGCAGGGCCACGCCGATCAGGCGGTCGTCCGAGCCTTCGTCGAACTTCATCGCGAACTTGCCGTTCGACGGGATGTTGGCGAAGGAATCCATCGCGTTGCGGCGCACATTGCCCTTGGCCGTGGCGAACACGACCGAGAGCTTGCTCCACTCGGCCTCGTCCTCGGGCAGGGCGAGCACGGTCTGGATCGTCTCGTCCTTGTCCAGCGCGGGCAGGAGATTGACGATCGGGCGGCCGCGCGTGGTCGGGCCGCCTTCCGGCAGCTTGTAGACCTTGAGGCGGTAAACCTTCCCGGCGGTCGAGAAGAACAGCACCGGATTGTGCGTGGAGGTGACGAACATCGTCGTCACGGCATCCTCGTCCTTCGTCGCCATGCCGGCGCGGCCCTTGCCGCCGCGGGCCTGCGCGCGGAAGGTGGAGAGGGCGGTGCGCTTGATGTAGCCGTCCATGGTGACTGTCACCACCATGTCCTCGCGCTCGATCAGGTCTTCGTCCTCGATCCCGTCGAAAGCGGCGGTGATCTCGGACATGCGTGGCGTTGCGTAGGCATCGCGCACGGCCTGCAGTTCCTCGCGCATGACGCCGTAGAGCTTCACACGGTCGGCCAGGATCGAGAGATACTCCTCGATCGCGAGCGCCAGTTCCTTCAATTCGTCGCCGATTTCATCACGTCCGAGCGCGGTCAGGCGATGCAGGCGCAGATCGAGGATCGCCTTCACCTGGACTTCGGACAACCGGTAGACACCGCCGCTTTCCTCGGCGGAAGGCTCGATCGCCTCGACCAGACGGATATAGGGCGCGATGTCGCCGATCGGCCATTCCTTGGCGAGCAACTTGGCGCGCGCGTCGGCCGGGTTCGAGGACCCGCGGATGATCGCCACCACTTCGTCGAGGTTCGAGACCGCGACCACAAGGCCGAGCAAGATATGCGCCCGGTCGCGCGCCTTGTTCAGTTCGAACTTGGTGCGGCGGGTGATGACCTCTTCGCGGAACTGGATGAACGACTGCAGGATGTCGCGCAGCGACAGGATTTCCGGCCGTCCGCCACGGATCGCCAGCATGTTGGCCGGGAAGTTCGACTGGGCGGGCGTGTTGCGCCAGAGCTGGTTGAGCACGACTTCCGGCGAGGCATCGCGCTTGAGGTCGATGACGACGCGCACGCCTTCGCGGTTGGATTCGTCGCGGATGTCGGAGACGCCCTCGATCCGCTTGTCCTTGGCGGCCTCGGCGATTTTTTCGACAAGGCCGGACTTGCCGACCTGATAGGGCATGGAGGTCAGCACGATCGAGCGGCGGTCGCCCCGGCCTTCCTCGATCATGTGGCGGCAGCGCTGGACGATCGAGCCGCGGCCTTGTGTGTAGGCCGCGCGCGAGCCGCTGGAACCGAGGATCAGCGGTGCGGTCGGGAAGTCAGGCCCCGGGATGATTTCGAACAGTTCCTCCGAGGTGATCCCCGGATTGTCCATCATCGCGAAGCAGCCGTCGATGACTTCGCCCAGGTTGTGCGGCGGAATGTTCGTGGCCATGCCGACCGCGATGCCGCCCGCACCGTTGACCAGCAGGTTCGGGAAGCGCGCGGGCAGAACCGTGGGTTCCTGCCGCGAACCGTCATAGTTGTCGGCGAAATCGACCGTATCCTTGTCGAGATCGTCCATCAGCGAATTGGCGACGCGGGCGAGACGCGCTTCGGTGTAACGCATCGAGGCCGGCGGATCCGGGTCCATCGAGCCGAAGTTGCCCTGGCCGTCGATGAGCGGGAGCCGCATCGACCAGTCCTGCGTCATGCGCGCAAGGGCATCGTAGATCGCGCTGTCGCCGTGGGGGTGGTAGTTACCCATGACGTCGCCGACGATTTTGGCCGACTTGCGGTATGGACGCCCGGCGACGAAGCCGCCTTCCTGGCTGGCGAAGAGAATGCGGCGGTGGACGGGCTTCAGGCCGTCGCGCACATCGGGAAGCGCGCGCGACACGATCACGCTCATCGCGTAGTCGAGGTAGCTCGTCTTCATCTCGTCGACGATGTCGACGCGCGTGTATTCGCCTTCGGGGCCGGTGGGCAGGTTGTTTTCGGTGTCGTCGCTCACGCGGTTCTATCGCTGTTGTTGCGGGGAAGGGGTGATGAACCGCCCTAGGACAAGCGCCGGACGATTGCCACAGCAAGGGGCATGGACAGGGAAAACATCGCCCCGTTTTCCACACTTAAGAGGCCTTTGAGGGCAGGTGTCGTCCGCAACCCGGCATGGGACGCAGCCGGCATTCAATCACCGTTCAGTGGCGCGAGAATAAGCGGGAGCGAAAGGTTGCCAAGCCGTCAATTCGGCGGCACTACCGGCGCCGGTAAGTTTCAGGTGCCCGTTTTCGGGCATGGTATCGTTCTGTCTTGAGAGGAGTGGCCTTGATGGCTCGCAAGTTCCTGGTTTCCCGTTTTGCTCTCGCGCTCGCGCTTTCGAGCGGCATGGCCGTGGCCGTGGCGCCGCCGGCAATGGCGAAGAAGGAGAATAAGGAAAAGGCTCCCGCCGCCGATTTCTCCGAAGCTTTCCGCAAAGCCGCCGGTCCCATCGAGAAGGCGATGACCGACGCGACCGGCAAACTGCCCGCCGGCGCTGGACCGAGCGACTACGAGGCTGCCAAGACGCAGATCGATACGGCGCTGGGCGGTGATGGAAAGGCTGCCTTCGAGGCGGCGGTGCCGACCGCGACAACCGCTGACGACAAGAATGCCCTGGGTTCGATGATGCGCAATTACGGCATCATGGCAAAGGATCTTGCCTTCAAGCAGAAGGGCAATGCCCTGATGATCGAAAGCGGCAAGCTGCCTACGGACAAGGTGGGCGCGGTCAATTTCGACGCCGGCGTCACGGCCTATCAGCTCAAGGACTGGGCGGGCGCGGCGAGCTATCTCAAGGCAGCGAAGGGTGCCGGTTATCAGGATCCCAACAACCAGCTCGACCTGATTCTCGCCGACGCCTACAAGCGCAGCGGTGACACCGGTGCTGTGCTGCAACTCGCCAAGGATGATATCGCCGCAGCGAAGGCCAATGGCACGGCCCCGGCGGAAAACTCGCTCCGCAATGCCTTGCAGCAGACCTACAGTGCCAAGGAGCTTGGCCCGTCGACCGAATATGCGGCGATGCTGGGCCAGTACTATCCGGGGGCCTGGAATATCGCGATTTCGGTCGTCGCCCAGCTCGCCGCGCTGCCGCGTGAGCAGGACATCGACCTTATGCGCTTGAAGTACCTCACGAATTCGATGACCGAAAAGCGTGACTATTTCACCTATCTGGAAGACGTCGATCCGCGCGCCTATCCGGGTGAGGCGCTGAAGGTGATCAACGACGGTCTGGCCAAAGGCACGCTGAACGCAACCGAAATCGCCGCGGACAAGTCGAACACTTCGGCGCGCGTTGCCGGCGACAAGGCGTCGCTGCCGTCGCTCGAAAGCGATGCGATGAAGCCCGGCGCCAAGGCGGGAACCGTGGTCGGCGCTGCCGACGTTTTCCTCAGCTACGACCAGCCTGCCAAGGCGGAAATGTTCTACGCCAAGGCGCTCGGCATGCCCGGCATCGATGCCGACAAGGTGGCGCTGCGTCTCGGCATGGCGCAGACGCTGCAGGGCAAATACGCTGACGCCGAAACCAATTTCGCCAAAGTGACCGGGCCCCGTGTCACGGTCGCGAAAATGTGGAGCGCTTACGCCAAGAGCAAGGCGGCGCCCGCTGCGAACTGATTGCGTTTCAATAGAAACGCAAAAAGAAAGGGCGGCGGGCCATCCCGCCGCCCTTTTCGTTTGTCCCGCCAGGACAGCGCTGTCCAGCGCTGGACAGCAGGGCTTGCCGCTCAGGCTACGGGAGCGAATTCGCCCGTGTCGCCATCCATCAGATGGAGAACGCCGTCGGAGATCGCGAAGAAGGCTCCACGCAGGCGCAGGTCGCCGTCGCGCACCTTCCGGCGGATGCAGGGGAACGTCATCAGGTTGTCCAGACTAACCTTGACGGCGGCCTGTTCCATCTGGCGTTCGGCCGGGCGGCCTTGCGTCCCGAACTGCGCCGCGACCGGCTCGCGCGCCGCGTCGAGCAAGGCGATCCAGTCGGCGATGAAGCCGCCTTCGCCAGGCTCGGTGCCGTGCAGTTCCTGGGTCAGCGCGGCCTTGCAGCCACCGCACATGCCGTGGCCCATGACGACGATTTCCTTCACCTTCAGCACCTGGACGGCAAATTCGAGCGCTGCCGAGACGCCGTGATGGCCAGGGGCCGTCTCGAACGGCGGCACCAACGCGGCGACATTGCGCACGACGAACATTTCGCCCGGATCGGTGTCGAAGATCTGAGTCGGATCAACGCGGCTGTCGGAGCAGGCGATGATCATGACTTCGGGCTGCTGCCCGTCGCGCAGCTGGGCCCAGCGTTCACGGTGCGGCGTCCATCCCGTGTTACGGAAACGGCGATAACCTTCCAGGAGATGATCGAGAGCGGTGCTTCCGGTTTCAGACATAGAGGGCACTCCGTAATGGGATGTGTAACTGCGGGCATCCCTTAGCCGGGATATTCGTACTGGCAAGTTCGTACTGGCAAGGGCGCGAGCATGAGACTATCTGGGCCTCATGAACGATCTCTCCTCTGCACCGAACCCCGACAGCAAACCGGAACGCCAGCGCAAGCCGGACTGGATCCGCGTCAAGGCGCCCACCACCAAGGGATATGGCGAAACGCGCAAGCTGATGCGCGATCTCAAGCTCAATACCGTGTGTGAGGAGGCCGCCTGTCCCAACATCGGTGAGTGCTGGACGAAAAAGCACGCAACGGTGATGATCCTCGGCGATACTTGCACGCGGGCCTGCGCTTTTTGCAACGTGAAGACGGGAATGCCGGGACGCGTCGACGCCGATGAGCCAGCCCACGTGGCTCAGGCTGCGGCCGAGATGGGGCTGGAACACATCGTCATCACCTCTGTGGACCGCGACGACCTGCCGGATGGCGGCGCCGGCCAGTTCGTGAAAGTGATCGAGGAACTGCGCCGCAATGCGCCGCAGACCACGATCGAGATTCTCACGCCCGATTTCCGGGGCAAGATGCGCGCCGCCATCGAGGCGATCGTTGCCGCGCGGCCGGATGTCTACAATCACAACCTCGAGACGGTTCCCCGGCTCTACCCGACGATCCGTCCCGGCGCGCGCTACTATGCCTCGCTGCGTCTTCTGGAAGAGGTAAAGGCTCACGATCCTTCGATTTTCACCAAGTCGGGGGTCATGCTCGGACTGGGTGAGGAGCGGCTTGAAGTGCATCAGGTGATGGACGACATGCGCTGTGCCGACATCGATTTCCTGACCATGGGCCAGTACCTGCGCCCCACGCCCAAGCATACCGAAGTCAAGGAATTCGTGACGCCGCAGGCCTTTGCAGCCTATGGCGCGATCGCGCGGGCTAAGGGCTTCCTGCAGGTGGCAGCGACGCCGCTGACGCGCTCCAGCTATCACGCAGGCGAGGATTTCGCAGAGATGCGGGCGGCGCGCGAAGCCAAGCTGGCGCGGGGACAGCGCTGATGTCTACCGGTGTACATCGCCGTGTCGCCACGACGCTGAAACAGGCCTGAACATGCCGGGAATCCACGAAGTCCACCGCTTGCCATACAGTGCGGAACAGATGTTCGACCTGGTCGCCGATGTCGGCCGCTACCAGGAGTTCCTGCCCTGGGTCGTGGCCACGCGGGTCAAGTCGGACAGCGAGCACGAAATGATCGCCGACATGCTGGTCGGCTTCAAGGCGCTGCGTGAGAAGTTCACCTCGCGCGTCGAGAAGCAGCGTCCGCGCGAAATCCGCGTGCACTACGTCGACGGGCCGATGCGCGATCTCGACAATGTCTGGACCTTCCACCCCGTGAGCAGCACGGCTTGCGATGTCGAGTTCGATGTCCGCTTTTCGTTCCGAAACGCACTGTTCGAAAAGCTTGCCGGGCAGTATTTCGACAAGGCCTTTCGCAAGATGGTGGCCGCTTTCGAAACGCGCGCGGCGGAGCTTTACGGGGTTCAGCAGGAGCTGTGAGGCTTTGAGTTACCTTTTGAAACTTTAATTGGTTTCAAAAGGTAACAGGGCAATGTCAGCGTTGCCGCTTACGAGTTACTTTTTGAAATCCCTGTGATGACATGGTTTCAAAAAGTGACTAAGCATCCACAACCATCTGTTATTTTTGATTTATCCGTGGTTGAGGAGCAGCATCTCCAGCGCGACAAGCGCTGCCTGATGCCGGATTTCCGCCCTGCTGGCGCCTTCGATCAGCTTCTGTTCGGCATTCACCTCGTCATCTCCGCGGATGGCCAGCGCGAAAACGACGGTTCCTACGGGCTTCATCTCGGTTCCGCCGTCGGGGCCGGCGATTCCGCTGACGGCGACTGCGACATCGGCGTTGCTGTGCCGGATCGCGCCTTGTGCCATGGCCCAGGCTGTCGCGGGCGAAACCGCGCCGAAAGCTTCGAGAATGTCGGACTGGACGCCCAGCAGTTCCTGCTTCGCCTCGTTGGAATAGGTCACGAAACCGCGGTCAAGCACGGCCGATGAGCCGGGAATCTCGGTCAGGGCCGCGCAGACCAGCCCGCCGGTGCAGCTTTCAGCCAGCGCGATCGTGCGCCCGGCAGCCTTGTTCTCGTCAATCACCCGCTCGGCGAGCGCTACGAGGTCTTCGGGAAAAAACAATGTCTTGGCCATGGTGATCCTTGAGGAATCAGTTCCTGCAAAGGGCAATTTTGCCCACTTTCGGTTCGGCAGTGCTCGCCACTTCCATTGTCAGCGCGATCAGGCCGGCCGTGTTTTCGGGCGGCAAAGGAGACAGCAGATCGATGGCGATGTCCAGCTTGTCGCAGGATTTGAGCGCGATCTGCTGTGAGACGAAGCCTTCGACGAAAGTGTTCGCAAGCTGCTGAGTGGTGTCGTCGGGCAGATTGCCAACGGTGCCGGCCGCATCGGGGCCAAGGGCTTTCATGAAGGCGGGTTTGGCATTGGGCCAATATTTGGCTTTCTGTGTAGCGTAGCGCGCTGCGAGATCTCCGCCATGGCGGCGAAGGTATGCATTGGCCGGCAGCACCGGTGCGCAGCGTTTGGCGGTCCCGCTGATCGCTTGCGGGAGGGCATAAGCCACCAGAGACGTCGCTTCCGTTCGTGTCAGGCACACCGGCTCCGCCGCCGCGGCGACGCCGGGCACGCAGGCCAGCAAGGAAGCCATCGATCCCAAAAGTCTCTTCATGCGCAAAACTCCCGGTCCGGATCTAGATCCGGCAAAGGCTGACGGCGGCCTGGGCCGCGATTCCTTCACCGCGTCCCGTAAAACCCAGTTTCTCGGTTGTGGTTGCCTTCACACTGACCGCGGCAATGTCAACTTCGAGGATTTCGGCAAGGCGGATGCGCATGGCGCCGCGATGCGGGCCGATCTTCGGGCTTTCGCATATGATCGTCACGTCCGCATTGCCCAGCGCATATCCGGCTTCGCGCACGAGCGTTGCGGCATGAGACAGGAACTGGTCCGATGCCGCGCCTTTCCATTGCGGATCGCTGGGCGGGAAATGCTGGCCGATATCGCCCGCGCCGATGGCGCCGAGCAGGGCATCGACCAAGGCGTGGATCGCAACGTCGGCGTCGCTGTGCCCGGCGAGCCCATGCGTATGCTCGATCCGCAAGCCGCAGAGCCACAATTCCTCGCCCTCGGACAACCGGTGGACATCGTACCCTGTCCCCACGCGGACAGCGGGCTGCGATGCCGCGAAGTCGGATGCGAATGTCAGCTTGTGCAGGGCTTCGTCTCCCTCGACCATGGCGATTTCCATTCCCCGTGACTGGGCGACCTGGGCATCGTCCCCGGCGATCATTTCGCCCGGCCAGGTCCGGTGCGCGGCCAGAATCTCCTCGAAATGAAAGGCCTGCGGAGTCTGTACCCGGCGCAGGTCTTCGCGTCTTGCAGGAGTGCCCATGACATCCCCGGATTCCGTGCGTCCGGCATGGGCCAGGCTGTCCACCACAGGCAGCACGGGAATCGCGCCTTTGCGCTGTTGGAGCGCTTCCAGAAGCCGGTCGATAACCGCTTGCGGCAGGACCGGCCGGGCAGCGTCGTGGATCAGGACGAAGTCCGGCGCGGCTCCGGTCAGTGCTTCCAGCCCCAGCCGGACGGACTCCTGACGCGTCGCGCCGCCTGTGACGAAGCGAAGGCCGGGAATGCCGTTCAGAGCGTCCCGCGCGATGGCATCGGCACCGGCCGGGATCACGACAACGACCGGGGCGATTCCCGCTGCGGTCAGCGCCTCGACCGAATGTCTGACCACCGGTTTACCTCGCCACCGCGCGAACTGCTTGGGAAGGGGCTGTCCGGCGCGCAGGCCTTGTCCGGCGGCGACGACGACGGCGGCCGTTCGTGGCGCGCCTGAGCCGGTTCCGGGCTCGTCTTGCTCTTGTGCTGATGCGGTAGGCGACATTGTCGTTGCCGGTAATCGCTTGCCGGGAGGAGGGCAATCCACTATGCGCTGCCTGTTTTTTAGGCAACACTGCACAGAATATGACCGATCTGCCTGTTCCTCCGCTACTAAAACCCATTCATGTCGGTCCGGTGACGATCGACTGTCCGGTCGTGCTCGCGCCGATGACGGGGGTTTCCGACCTGCCGTTCCGGCGGATGGTGCGCAGTTTCGGCTCCGGCCTCAACGTGACCGAGATGATCGCGAGCCCGGCGGCGATCCGCGAAACCCGGGTTTCGCTCCAGAAGGCGATGTGGGACCAGATCGAAGACCCTGTCTCGATGCAGCTGGTAGGCTGCGAGCCCGATCAAATGGCTGAGGCGGCCAAGCTGGTCGAGGATCGCGGCGCCGCGATCATCGACATCAATATGGGATGCCCGGTGCGCAAGGTCGTCAACGGCGATGCCGGTTCGGCGCTGATGCGTGATGTGCCTCTGGCGACAAGGCTGATCGAAGCCACAGTCAAGGCCGTGAACGTGCCGGTGACTGTGAAGATGCGTATGGGCTGGTGTCATGACAGCCTCAACGCGCCGGAGCTTGCCCGCATTGCCGAAGATCTCGGCGCAAAGATGATTACCGTCCACGGCCGCACCCGCAACCAGATGTACAAGGGCGAGGCCGACTGGAGCTTTGTCCGCAAGGTCAAGGATGCGGTTTCGATCCCGGTTATCGTCAATGGCGACATCTGCGGGATCGAAGATGCGGCCAAGGCGCTGGAGCAGTCGGGCGCGGACGGGCTCATGATCGGGCGCGGCGCTTACGGCAAGCCGTGGATCCTGGCGCAGGTCATGCGCTGGTGGCGTGGCGGCGGGCTGATGGCCGATCCCGGCTTTGGCGAACAGTACGAGATCATCCGGGAGCACTACGAAGCGATGCTTTCGCACTACGGCACCGACACCGGTGTGAAGATGGCCCGCAAGCACTTGGGCTGGTACGTCAAGGGCCTGAAGGGCTCGGCCGAATTCCGCAACCGCGTGAACTTCATCGATGACGCTGGCGAAGTGTTGCGCTCGCTCGCGGAGTTCTATGGGCCGTACCGGTCCACCGGTGGACAGCTGCGGGCAGCATGAGCATTTCTAGCCGGACAGCTCTTCCCGAAGCCCACCGGCTGCTGGCCAGCTTGCCACATGCCGTGATCCTGCTTGAGCCGGGACTTCTTATCGCGTCGGTGAACCCGGCGGGCGAGCAATTCTTCGGCCAGTCGCTGCGGCGTCTCGCCGGTTGCAAGCTGGGCGATGTCATGACCTTCTCGGACCAGCGCTTGCTGGAACGGCTGCAGGACTATGAAACGCCGGTTTCTGCGCGGGAAGTGGACGTTTCGCTCAAGCGCAAGGGGGCCCGGCGCATCGACATCAATGTCGCGCCGGTTGCCGATACCCCGGGCTGGCAGGTGTTGACGATCCACGACAACAGCGCCGCCGAGGCACTGGGCGACGATTCCGGCGGGGCGGATACGGCCGTGCTGCGCGGGCCGGAAATCATGGCGCACGAGATCAAGAACCCGCTCGCGGGCATTCGCGGCGCGGCGCAGCTTCTTGCCCGAAAGATCGACGACCGGGACCGGCCGCTGACGGACCTCATCACTTCGGAAGTCGATCGCATCGCCAGCTTGATCGAGCGCATGCAGAAATTGAGCGGCCGCATCGCGCCGCCGGTCGAGCCCTGCAATCTCCACGAGTCCGCGCGGCGGGCAATCGACGTGATCAAGGCGGCCAACGTCAAGGGGCTGGTTCCGTCCGCGCCCAGTTACCGGCTTGTGGAAGAATTCGATCCGTCGCTGCCCCCGGTTCTGGGAAGTCCGGATGGCCTCGTGCAGGTGATTATCAACCTGCTGTCGAATGCGATCGAGGCCAGCCAGGAGGCGGAAGAGCCCCGCGTCATCATTCGCACGCGTTTCGCCAGCGGCCTGCAATTGCATACGACCGATTCCGGCACGCCGGTGCGCCTGCCGGTCGAGCTGCGTGTCAGCGATAATGGCCCCGGCGTCGATTTCTCCATGCGGGACCATATCTTCGAGCCGTTCGTCACCACCAAGAAGTCCGGCCAGGGGCTGGGCCTGCCGCTCGTGCGCAAACTGGTGCGCGACATGAACGGGCGCATCACGCACGAGCGCGATGAAGAGGCCGGCCTCACCCACTTTCGCATTCACTTGCCGCTCGCGAAGGAAACGCGCGCCAGGGGCCTCCTCAGGCGGAGGTTGTTTTCATGAGCGTCCTGCTTGTTGAAGACGACATGTCGATCGCCATCGTCATCACGGCGGCGCTGGAGGACGAGGGTTTCTCGGTCGTGCACTGCCAGACCATTGCCGAGCGGGACCGTCTGCTGGGCGAACGACGCTTCGAGGCATTGGTGACGGACGTGATGTTGCCCGATGGCGACGGCATTGAAACGCTGGACCGTGCCCGCGCCCTGCATCCGGATATGCCGATCATCATCCTGTCGGCGCAGAACACGCTCGATACCGCGGTCCGCGCGACGGACACGGGGGCATTCGAGTACTTTCCCAAGCCCTTCGATATCGACGAACTGGCGCGCACCGTCCGGCAGGCTGCGGGCAATGCCCAGGGCGACGGCCCGCGTGGCGACGAGCCTCTCGGCGACGGTCTTCCGCTGGTAGGCCGCAGTCCGGCGATGCAGTCCGTGTTCCGCATGATCACGCGCGTGCTGCGCAACGATCTTACCGTGCTGATCCTGGGCGAATCGGGAACCGGCAAGGAACTGGTCGCGGAAGCCATCCACCAGCTTGGCAATCGCCGGAACGGGCCGTTCATTGCCGTGAATACCGCCGCGATCCCGGCCGAACTGATCGAGAGCGAACTGTTCGGGCACGAGAAGGGGGCCTTTACCGGCGCCGTGGCGCGTCACGTCGGCAAATTCGAGCAGGCCGCGGGCGGAACGCTGTTCCTCGATGAGATCGGGGACATGCCGATGCAGGCGCAGACACGGCTGCTGCGCGCGTTGCAGTCCGGGACGGTTCGGCGTGTCGGCGGCAGCGAGGAAATCCGGCTCGACACCCGCATCATCGCGGCCACCAACAAGGATCTCGAGCCTGAAATCGCGGCAGGGCGTTTCCGCGAAGATCTCTATTACCGGCTCAATGTCGTGCCGATCCACATGCCGCCGCTGCGCGACCGGAGCGACGATATCGAGGTTCTGGCCAGGCACTTTCTCCAGCACGCGGCCAACGAGGGGCTGCCCCGCCGCCAGCTTACGGCGGAAGCGGCCGAGCTGCTCAGCCGCCAGCCCTGGCGGGGCAATGTGCGCGAGCTCAAGAACTTCGTCTATCGCATGGCGCTGCTCGCCCGCGAGGATACGATCGATGCCGACAGTGTTCTCCCGCTTCTGGCGCAGGAGCCTGTCGGCGTGCCGGCAGCCGGAACCAGTGATGCCTGTGATATCGAGGGCGCCGTGACCCGCTGGCTTTCGGCGGAGCGGCCTGCCAGCGGGACCATCTACGAAAACGCGATCGCGGCTTTCGAGCGTCCTCTGTTTGCGGAAGTCCTGCGTGAAACCGGAGGCAATCAGCTGCGCGCGGCGCAGGCGCTGGGCATCAATCGCAACACCTTGCGAAAGCGCCTGAGCGAGCTCGCGCTCGATCCCGAAGAATTCGTTCGTCGATCCTGATGACGGTTTAATGGAATTCCTCTTGCAAGGCAGCAACAGTGCTGTTGTAACGAAGCAACGATGAACGGCATCACGACCCATAAACGCAGGTGGCCGCGCTGGTGGCGGCGCATGCAGGTTGCCGCGCGCCGGGCGAACTTCTTTGCCCTCATCGAAGTGCTTTCAGTCCTTGCGTTCCTGATTATGACAGCGACGACGTGGGTCGCGCTGAATGGTGGCGGGGGCAAGGGCGAACTGTTGCCCTCCAACCTCACTGCCACGCTGCTGGTCGGCACGCTGGTGCCTGCCATGGCGATCCTGGTGCTGTTCGGACGGCGCATGGCGCTGCGCCGGGCGGCGGAGAACATCGGTGGGACGGGGCGTATGCACGTCCGTCTGGTGTTCATCTTCTCGTTGATTTCGGCCATCCCCACGTTGCTGGTGGTGGTCTTCGCATCGTGGCTGTTCCAATCGGGCGTCGAATTCTGGTTTTCGGACAGTTCGCGCGGATTGCTGGAGAATGCGAACAAGCTGGCGCGCGGGTACTACGAGCAGACCATGCGCGATGTCGGCTATGAATCAGTCGCCATGGCCGAGGACTCGCGCACCTGGCTCGGCGAGTATCCGGTGGCCAGCAAGGAGTTCCAGGCGTTCCTTGCCGATCAGGTGCTGCGCCGGAACCTGAGCGTGGCCGCCATCATCCAGATCGATTCCGACGGCAACCAGCGCACGCCGATCATCATCAATCCCGACGGGAAATCCGAAAACAACCGCATCAGCACGAAATCGCTGGAGAATCTGGACAAGGGCGCGCCTTACGACGTCACGTCGCGAGCCGACCGTATCGTCGCCAGCGCACCGATTGAGCGATCCTCGGGCATCTACCTCCTCGTGGCGCGAAGTAACGACCTGCTTTCGCTCAGCCAGGGACAAAGCGCGGAAAACATCGTTCAGGCCTATGAAGTGCTGACGAACCGCGCGCGGGTTATGCAGTTGCGATTCAACGTTGCGTTGTTCGTGGCTTCGCTCGTGCTGGTGGGGACCTCGGTCTGGCTGGCGCTGCGCTTTGCCGACCGGCAGGTGAAGCCGCTCTACGAACTGGTGGATGCGGCCCGGAGGGTCGGCGCGGGCAATTACGCGCTGCGCATCGAGGGACGCACCGGCGCCGACGAGATCGGGCTGCTCAACCGCGCCTTCAACCGCATGACCGCCCAGATCGACAAGCAGACGCAGGCCTTGCTGGGCGCCAACCGCCAGCTTCACGAGCGGCGCCTGTTTATCGAGGCGGTGCTCGAATCGGTCACGTCGGGCATTATTTCGCTCGATGAAAACGGGCGCATCCTGCTGATGAACAGCACGGCGCAGCGGCTGCTCAGCGAGCGCGGCAGCGAGCTTCCCGACGATCTGACCATCAGCGAACTGGCACCGCCGATCGCAGCGCTGGTGGAGCAGGGGACGGCAAGCGGCATTGTCCAGTACAGCCGCGGGGGCGAACTGCTGACGCTGGCCGTCAAGGCAAGCCGGGACGCGACCGGGCATGTGATCACGTTCGAGGATATCACGCGCCAGCTGCTCGATCAGCGCACGGCGGCCTGGTCCGACGTGGCGCGGCGCATTGCTCATGAGATCAAGAACCCGCTGACGCCGATTCAGCTGGCGACGGAACGGCTGAGCCGCCGCTACCGCAAGCAGATCACTGACAATCCCGAACTGTTCGAGGACCTGACCCGCACGATCATCCGCCAGGTCGGCGATCTGAGGAAGATGGTGGACGAGTTCTCGTCCTTCGCGCGCCTGCCCAAGCCGGTGTTCCGGGCGGAAGATCCGGTTGCTCTCACGCGCCAGGCGCTGTTCCTGCAGGAAGTGGCGCGGCCGGACATCGCCTTCAGTTTCTCCGCTGCCCCGGACATCGCCAGCATAGACTGCGACCGGCACCAGTTCGGGCAGGCGATGACCAATGTTCTCAAGAACGCGGTCGAGGCGATCGAGACCAGAGGCAAGGACGCGGACGAGAGCTACCGGGGCGCTATTGCCGTCGAAGTCGCTGACCAGGGCGATTCGATCCTCGTGCGCATTACCGATAACGGCATCGGGCTTTCGCAGGACCGGGAGCGGATCATCGAACCTTATGTCACGACACGCGAAAAAGGCACTGGGCTGGGCCTCGCGATCGTCAACAAGATCATCGAGGAGCACGGCGGCGAAATGACGTTCACGCCCGCGCAAGGTTCCGGCACCACGGTAACCATGCGCTTTGCCCGCGATCCTCTCGCGCAGGGCCGCAAGCCCGAAGCGGCGGAATGACCCCGGCCCGATGATCCCGACAACACTCCCCCCTGACCAGCAAACAAAGAAGATACTGCCATGGCACTCGAAATCCTGATCGTTGACGACGAACGCGACATTCGCGAACTGGTCGCCGGCGTCCTAAGCGACGAGGGTTACGAATGCCGCACCGCAGGCGACAGCGAGGCGGCGCTGGCTGCCATCGATGCGCGCCGTCCTTCCCTGGTGCTGCTGGACGTGTGGCTGCACGGCAGCCCGATGGACGGGCTCGAAGTCCTCGATGCGATCAAGGCGCGCGAGCCCGAACTGCCGGTCATCATCTTTTCGGGCCACGGCAATATCGATACCGCGGTTGCCGCGATCAGCCGGGGTGCGGTCGATTTCATCGAAAAGCCCTTCGAAGCCGAAAAGCTGCTCCATCTCGTCGGCCGTGCCACCGAGACCGAGCGCTTGCGGCGCGAAAATGCCCAGCTCAAGCAGGACTTCACCACCGGCGAGGAATTCACCGGTTCGAGCGGGGCGATCAATCAGGTGCGCGCGACGCTCAAGCGCGTGGCGAATACCGGCAGCCGCCTGTTGATTACCGGGCCGGCCGGCGCGGGCAAGGAAGTGGCGGCCAGGCTGCTCCACGCCTGGAGCCCGCGGGCCGGCAATGCCTTCGTCAGCGTCAACTCGGCCCGCATTACGCCCGAGCGTTTCGAGCAGGAACTGTTCGGCGAGGAAGCGGAAGGAGCCCTGGTCCGTCCCGGCCTGCTGGAGATGGCCGATGGCGGCACGCTCTATTTCGACGAAGTGGCGGACATGCCGCTCTCGACTCAGGCGCGCATCCTGCGGGTGCTGACCGATCAGGCCTTCGTGCGCGTGGGCGGAACCCGGCAGATTCGCGTCGACGTCCGCGTGGTCTCTTCGACATCGCGCGATCTCGAAAAGGAAATCGCCGAGCGCCGCTTCCGCGAAGACCTGTTCTACCGCCTGAATGTGGTGCCGATCTCGATCCCGGCGCTGCGCGAACGGCGCGAGGACATTCCTGCTCTCGTCGATCACTTCTTCGCGCGCTACGCCAATGAACAGGGCGTGCCGCCGCCGCAGGTGGGCAACGAGGCGATGACCGCGCTGCAGGCTTACGAATGGCCCGGCAACGTGCGCCAGCTTCGCAACGTGGTGGAACGCACAGTGATCATGGCCCCGCGCGAGAAGCTCGGCCGGATCGAAGCCGACATGCTGCCACCCGAGATTTTCAACAGTCAGGGCGACGGCGATGCCGGCGTTTCGGTGATGATGAGTGCGCCTTTGCGAGAGGCCCGCGAAAGCTTTGAACGCGAGTATCTTCGCATTCAGATCCGGCGGTTTTCAGGCAATATTTCCAAGACCGCCGCGTTCATCGGGATGGAACGCTCGGCCCTGCACCGCAAGCTCAAGCTGCTGGGCATGTCCGAACGCCGGGAAGGCGAAGAGGGCGAGTAAACCGGCTGCTTGCCGGTTGTGGAAACGCTTTACGGCCGGCCCGGAGGCTGTGCCGATGAGCGGTCTAACGGGGCTTGTCACAGGCCTGCGATAATTCTCGTGTTTACTGCAATGCAGCAAGAGGATAGATTTTGATTCGAGAACGGCATCGGGAACAGCCCGGCGCCAGATCGCGGACCGCAATCACGGCCGCCAAAAAGAAGGAGAATAGTATGGCTGGTCGAACGCTTTCAGCGCGACCGAAACCCGCTGCCGATCCGGCTCCGACGCCGGAAGCACCGCCGGTAAGTGCCGGCACTTCGGCCGGGAAGGGGCAGAACCTTCAGGATCAGTTCCTCAATCTCCTGCGCAAGAACAAGACTCCCGTGACCATGTTCCTGGTCAAGGGCGTGAAGCTGCAGGGCATTGTCACCTGGTTCGACAATTTCTCGATTCTTCTGCGCCGTGACGGCCAGTCGCAGCTTGTCTACAAGCACGCGATCTCGACGATCATGCCTTCGACTCCGGTCGATGCACGCCAGTTCGCGAATGGTACGGATTCGAGCAAGAAGACGCGCCTGTTGCAGGACGTGTTCCTTTCCAGCATCCGCAATGCCGGCGTGCAGGTCACGATGTTCCTGATCAACGGCGTCATGCTGCAGGGCCGCGTTGCCGCTTACGACCTGTTCTGCATGTTGCTCGAACGCGAAGGCTATGTGCAGCTTGCCTACAAGCACGCGGTCTCGACGATTCAGCCCGTGACTCCGGTTGACCTTCAGGCGCATGAAGAAGCCGAAGACTGATATCAAAGCCTGATGAGTTAGCTCATCAGGCTTTTGATTAAGCCCGTGCGGCGTTTGAGCATTTCCAAGGCGTGATGCATAGCATCTTAGCGCCTTGGAACGAGTCGAAACGGATCTGATTTGAACGAAGAACTGAAGGGCGAGGTCACGCGCGGTGCGCGTGCCCTCGTCGTCTATCCGCAAATGCGCGGGAGAGGGGACCTCGATACCGACGCACGCCTCGAAGAGGCGAAAGGCCTTGCGCTGGCAATCGGCCTCGTGGTGGCGGACGCCATCGCGATCCCGATCCGCGAACCGCGCGCAGGCACGCTGTTCGGTGAAGGGCAGATCCAGAATATCGGTGTCGCCTGCGAGCTGAACGAGGCGGAGCTTATCATCGTCGACGGCTCGCTTTCGGCGATCCAGCAGCGCAATCTGGAAGAGAAGCTGAGACGCAAGGTCATCGACCGGACCGGCCTGATCCTTGAAATCTTCGGTGAGCGCGCGGCGACGGCGGAAGGCCGTTTGCAGGTCGAGCTGGCGCATCTCGATTATCAGGCGGGCCGTCTGGTCCGCAGCTGGACTCACCTTGAGCGCCAGCGCGGCGGCTTCGGCTTCCTGGGTGGTCCCGGCGAAACGCAGATCGAGGCGGACCGCCGGATGATCCGCGATCGCATGGCCAAGATCCGCCGCGAACTGGAGCAGGTGCGGCGCACGCGCGGGCTTCACCGTGAGAGGCGCGAGAAGGCGCCCTGGCCGATCGTCGCGCTGGTCGGTTATACCAACGCGGGTAAATCCACGCTGTTCAATCGCCTGACCGGCGCAGACGTGATGGCGCAGGATCTCCTGTTCGCCACGCTCGATCCCACCATGCGGGCGATCCGGATGCCCGGCGTTGAAAAGGCGATCCTGTCCGACACGGTGGGCTTCATTTCAGACCTTCCGACCCAGCTTGTCGCCGCTTTCCGCGCGACGCTGGAAGAAGTCACGGCGGCTGACGTGATCGTGCATGTGCGCGATATCGCCAATCCCGATACCGAAGCCCAGAAGCGCCAGGTGCTCGATGTGCTCTCCGATCTTGGCGTGCTGACCGGCGCGGAAGACGAAGGGGAGGACCGGCTAGCCATTCCGATCGTCGAGGTCTGGAACAAGTGGGACCTGCTCGGCCCAGCCCATGCCGGGGAACTGCGCGAGGCGATGGCGCACCGGGAAGGCGAAACGATCGTTCCGCTCTCGGCCCTGACCGGTATGGGCTGCGACGATCTGCTCGAAGCGGTCGGCGCGGAACTGACGGTCGGCTCTAAACTCTATACTTTCGTGATCCTCGCCGCCGATGGGCAGCGGCTCGCTTTCCTGCACGCGCGCGGCGATGTGGTGAGCGAGGAGGACGCCGGAGAAGGCCCCGAGGGACCGCAACTGCGCGTGCAGGTGCGGCTGACCGATCGCGAACTAGGCCGGTTCTCGGCGCTCTGATGCCTTGACCGCTTGCCAGTAGCTTTCCTGCTCATCGAGCGGGAGGGCGGCAAAGGCTTTGCCATCGAAGGATGCGAGCACTTCCATGGCGCGGAACCGTCGTTCGAACTTGGCATTCGCAGCACGCAGCGCATCTTCCGGGGCAATGCCATTGAGGCGGACGAGATTGACGGCGGCGAAGAGCAGGTCGCCGGCTTCTTCAAGCTTGCTGGCCTCTTCCGCTTCGGCAAGTTCGGCCATTTCCTCGTGCACCTTGTCCGCTGCGCCTGACGGATCCGGCCAGTCGAACCCCACACGCGCCGCGCGCTTCTGCAACTTTTCCGCCCGCATCAGCGCCGGCAGTGACAAGGCAACACCGTCGATGGCGCTTGTCGCGCCTTTGGCTGCGCGTTCCCTGGCCTTGAGTTTTTCCCAGCGCTCGGTCTGCGCATCGCCCGAGGCATCATCGCCGAAGATGTGCGGGTGGCGCGCTTCGAGCTTGTCCGAGATCGAGGCCGCGACATCGGCGAATGCGAAATGCCCCGCCTCCTCGGCCATGCGGGCGTGGAACACGACCTGCAGCAGCAAGTCGCCCAATTCGTCGCGCAGGGATTCCATGTCCTCACGCTCGATCGCATCGGCCACTTCGTAGGCTTCTTCGATCGTATAAGGCGCGATGGTCGCGAAATTCTGCGCGCGGTCCCATTCGCAGCCGTGCTGCGGATCGCGCAGGCGCGCCATGATCGCAAGGATGCGATCGATTTGCTGATGACGATGATCGGTCATGTCCGGGGGGCTTTCAACATGAACGGAGAGTGGAAGCGGCTTATACCAAAGCTCGGTGATGATGACTCTTCCCTCTTCGTCATTGCGAGGAGGCGAAGCCGACGCGGCAATCCAGGGGTGGCGCAAACCGCCCTGGATTGCTTCACCCTTTGGGCTCGCAATGACGAGTGTCTGGAGACGAAGGGGGAAGTGGGGGGCATCGGTGAGTCGTGATATTACGCGTCGATCAGATCGCGGTCGATCTCGCCGGCGCGGTTCTGGATGAATTCGAAACGGTGCTCGGGGTTGCGGCCCATCAGCCGGTCGACCAGATCCTTCACCGCCGCGCGGTCTTCGTACTCGGGCGGCAGGGTGATGCGGATCAGCGAGCGCGAGGCCGGGGCCATTGTCGTTTCGCGCAATTGCTGCGGGTTCATTTCGCCGAGGCCCTTGAAGCGGCCGACTTCGACTTTCTTGCCCTTGAACTGCGTCGCTTCCAGTTCGGCGCGGTGCGCGTCGTCGCGGGCGTAGGCGGAGGTCGACCCGGCGGTCAGGCGATAGAGCGGCGGCTGCGCGAGATAGAGATGGCCGCGCCGCACGATGTCCGGCATTTCCTGGAAGAAGAAGGTCATCAGCAGCGTCGCGATGTGGGCACCGTCGACGTCCGCGTCCGTCATGATGATAATGCGGTCATAGCGCAGATTGTCCGCATTGCAGTCCTTGCGCGTGCCGCAGCCGAGCGCGAGGCCGAGGTCTGCAATTTCCGCATTGGCGCGTATCTTGTCCGCGGTGGCGCTGGCGACGTTCAGGATCTTGCCGCGGATCGGCAGGATCGCCTGCGTCTTGCGGTCGCGCGCCTGCTTGGCCGAGCCGCCTGCGCTGTCGCCTTCGACGATGAACAGTTCGGTCTCGCCATTGCCTTCGCCCGAGCAATCGGTGAGCTTGCCGGGCAGGCGCAGCTTCTTGGCGTTGGTCGCGGTCTTGCGCTTGACGTCGCGCTCGGCTTTGCGGCGCAGGCGCTCGTCCATGCGCTCCATGATCGAGCCGAGCAGCGCCTTGCCGCGTTCGAGATTGTCGGTGAGGAAGTGATCGAAATGATCGCGCACCGCATTCTCGACCAGACGCGCAGCTTCGGGGCTGGTGAGGCGGTCCTTGGTCTGGCTCTGGAATTGCGGATCGCGGATGAAGACGGAAAGCATCACTTCGCTGCCCGTCACCACGTCGTCGGGCGTGATGTCCTTGGCCTTCTTCTGGCCGACGAGATCGGCAAAGGCGCGGATACCCTTGGTGAGCGCCGCGCGCAGGCCCTGTTCGTGGGTGCCGCCATCGGGCGTCGGGATCGTGTTGCAGTACCACGAGTACGACCCGTCCGAGTAGAGCGGCCAGGCAATCGCCCATTCGACGCGCCCTTGCTCTGAACCGTCCTCTCCCGCCGGAAAGTCCTGCGATCCGGAGAAGAACTGGCTGGTGACGCATTCACGGCTGCCGATCTGCTCGGCGAGATGATCGGCAAGGCCGCCCGGAAACTGGAACGTCGCTTCGGCGGGAACGTCCTCGCCGGCGAGCGAGGGTGAGCACTTCCAGCGGATTTCCACCCCGGCGAACAGATAGGCCTTGGAACGAACCAGCTTGAACAGCCTCGCGGGCTTGAACTTCTGGTCGCCGAAGATTTCGGTGTCGGGCGTAAATGTTACCGCCGTGCCGCGCCGGTTGGGCGCCGCGCCGACTTTCTGGATCGGCCCCAGCGTCACCCCGCGCGAGAATTCCTGCGCGTAGAGTTCCTTGTTGCGCGCCACTTCGACGCGGGTCTTCACCGAAAGCGCGTTCACCACCGAGATGCCAACGCCGTGCAGACCGCCCGAGGTCGCATAGGCCTTGCCCGAGAACTTGCCGCCCGAGTGCAGGGTGGAGAGGATCACTTCGAGTGCCGACTTGCCCGGATACTTGGGGTGCTCATCGACCGGGATGCCGCGCCCGTTGTCGGTGATCGTGATCCGTCCGGCGGTGCCCGGTTCCTCTTCCAGCGTGACTTCGATGCGGTTGGCGTGACCGGCGACCGCCTCGTCCATCGCGTTGTCGAGCACTTCGGCCACGAGGTGGTGCAAGGCGCGCTCGTCGGTGCCGCCGATGTACATGCCGGGGCGCCGCCGGACGGGCTCCAGCCCCTCCAGCACTTCGATTGCGGAACCGTCGTAGGAATCCCCGCCCGAAGCAGGGAGTTTGTCGAAGAGGTCGTCAGACATGAGCGCGACTATACGCAGCGCAGGAATCCGCGATCAAGCGTGCTCTTGCGCTTATCCGCAGGCGCAAACGCGCCGAAACGCGCGGCTTGGGCTCAGTCCCCGAACTTGGCCGGGGCAGGGCTGACGACCTTGACCGATCCGGCCTGCACTTCGCGCACTTCCAGCGCGCGCTCGACAACGCCGCCGCGGGTGAAGCGGAAGGGACCATCCAGGCCCAGGAAGCCGCCGCTTTCCATCATGTCCGCGGTCGGGAAGCTCTTGCCGACTTTCCAGTCGCGCGAGACACGCAGGGTCAGCAGAACCGCATCGTAACCCAGAGTGGCGATCCGGAACGGGGGAGCGCCGAACCGCGAACGGTAGCTCTTGGAAAACTGCGCAAAACGCTGGTCGGAAACGGTCGAAAACCATGCGCCGCTCAGGGCTGGCGTCGTTGCCAGTTCGCGTTCTCCGCCCCACAGTTCCGTGCCGAGCAGGCGGACATTGGCATTGCTGCTGCCAGCGCGGAACGTGGTCGCTGCGCGGGCCGAAAGGCCGCCGGCGTCGGCAATCAGCAGAGCGCCGTAGCCGGTCTTGGCCTTGATCCGGGTGGCTGCCGCGTTGATCGAGGCAGCGGTGCGGTCGTAGGGTTCCATCGCGATCACTGCACCGCCGCTGGCACGCACGGAGGAGAGCAGGGCATCGCTTGCCCGGTCGCCATATTCGCCGCGGGGAATCAGCGCGGCAAAGGCGGAAACACCCTGCGAACGGGCATAGGCCACGGTCCGGGCGATCGACTGGCCCGGCAGGTTGCCCATGATGAAGACGTCCTTGCCCGCCGCCGCTTCATCATTCGAAAACGAAATCAGCGGAACTTTCGCGGGACGGGTGACGGCGGCCACCGCCGGAATGTTGTCGGACAGCAGCGGGCCAAGGACCAGCCGGTTGCCGTCGGCCAGTGCGCGCCGCGCCGCATCGGCGGGGTCGGTTGCTGTGTCGTACGTCGTCACGCGCAGGTTCTTGGCTCCGGTGTCGAGCAGCGCCATGTTGGCAGCATTGGCGATCGACTGGCCGACAGCGGCATTCTTGCCGGTCACCGGAACGAGCAGGGCGACGCGATGATGCTCGGTGTCGGTCGGGATCACGCTTTCGGTGGGTGTCGGCTCCGGTGCCGGCCCGGAAGGCGGCGGGGCTTTCGGCACCACGGCACAGCCAGCCAGCAAGGCCATGGCGCCCGCGGTGAGGAAATTCCGCCGATCGATCCATGACATCGCACGGAAATTCAGGCGCTTGTCATTCATCTCTTGCCGCTCCCAAGGTCCTTGGCCATGTGTTCCGTGATGGAACACTCTCTTTCGCCGGGGCTGTATATAGTCGCTACCCCGATTGGCAACCTGAGCGATATAACGTTGCGTGCAGTCGATGTCTTGCGCGGGGTGGATGCCGTCGCCTGCGAAGACACCCGCGTCACCGGAAAATTGCTGCACCATCTGGGCCTCAAGAAGAAGCTCATCCGGTATGACGACCACGCGGGCGAAGGCGATCGCGAACGCCTGCTGGCGCTGATGGAAAACCAGCCGGTCGCGCTGGTGAGCGATGCTGGGACGCCGTTGATTTCCGATCCCGGCTATCGCCTTGTTCGGACGGCGCGGGAGCGGGGAATCGCCGTTACCAGCCTTCCGGGGCCGAACGCGGCCGTCGTCGCGATGACGCTGTCCGGGCTGCCCAATGACCGTTTTCTCTTCACCGGATTCCTGCCGAACAAGGCCAAGGCGCGCGAAGAGGTACTCGCCGAACTGGGCACTGTGCCTGCAACACTGGTGTTCTACGAAACCGCGCCGCGCCTCGATGCCGCCTTGCAGGCGATCGATGCGATGCTGCCGGGACGCGAGGTGGCGGTCGCGCGCGAACTTACCAAGAAGTTCGAAGAATGCCGCAGCGGGACACCGGCCGAGCTTGCCGCGCATTACGCAGCCCATCCGCCCAAGGGGGAGATCGTGCTGCTGGTGGCTCCGCCTTCGGACGAGCCTGCGGCCGATATCGATGTGGATGCCATGCTGCGCAGCGAACTGGCTGAATCCAAGCCTTCGCAGGCGGCCGCAAAGGTTGCCAAGGCGACCGGGCTCGACCGCAAGGTGCTCTACGCGCGGGCCATGGAACTGAAGTGAGCCGCCAGCGCGCCCGGGCGGAACAAGCGGGGCGGCGAGGCGAGGCGCTGGCTGCGCTCTACCTGCGGCTGACGGGATGGCGTGTTCTTGCGCAGCGGGTGCGCTCTGCCCGCGGCGAAATCGATATCGTCGCGCGGCGGGGCAGGACCTTGTGCTTTGTCGAAGTGAAATGGCGGGCGTCGGGTGTTGACCTGGACCACGCCATAAGCCCTGCAAACCTGCGCCGGATCGCCGCTGCGGCAGAGGCGGTGGGGCCGCGTTTCGCCAGGCCTGCGGATACGCAGCGCATCGATGTTCTGCTGATGGCACCGGGCCGCTGGCCGCGCCGCCTGGAGAATGTCTGGCAGCCGGGCGCTTGAAACGGGTCGCGCCCGCCACCAAAACGGTCTAGGCCGCGCTCCGCTGGCACCCAAACAGGATTTCCTTTCATGTCCTTACGCATTGCCGTCCAGATGGACCCGCTCGAAAGCATCAACGTTGCCGGGGACTCGTCGTTCGCGCTCATGCTGTCGGCGCAGGCGCGCGGGCACAGCCTGTTTCACTATGATGTGCGCACGTTGGCCTACGATACCTCGGAAGGCGCGGGCGGGCGGTTGACGTGCTGGGGGGCGCCAGTCACGGTGCAGCGCGGGGAAGGCGCGCACTTCACGCGCGGGGAATACCGGCTGATCGACCTCGTCGCGGATATCGACGTGGTGCTGATGCGCCAGGATCCGCCGTTCGATCTGGGGTATATCACGGCAACCCACCTGCTGGAGCGGCTCGCCGGGCAGACGCTGGTGGTCAACGATCCCGCTTCGGTCCGCAACGCGCCCGAAAAGGTCTTCGTGCTCGACTTCGCACGCTTCATGCCGCCTACCTTCATTGCCCGTCGGATCGAGGATGTGAAGCTGTTCCAGCAGCGGATGGTGGATCGTGGGCTGGCCGGAGACCTCGTTGTCAAGCCGCTTCACGGCAACGGCGGCAAGGCCGTGTTCCGCGTGCCCGCGGATGGCAGCAATCTCGGCGCGCTGGTGGAAATGTTCCAGAACGCCTGGGTCGAACCGTTCATGGTGCAGCCCTTCCTTCCCGACGTCTCCGAAGGGGACAAGCGCATCGTGCTGGTGGACGGCGAGTTTGCCGGTGCCATCAATCGCAAACCGGGCGAGGGCGAGTTCCGCTCCAATCTTGCGGTCGGCGGTTCGGCGGAAGCTTGCGGGCTGACCTTGGCCGAAGAGGAAATCTGCGCGGCGCTCGGGCCCGAACTCAAGGCGCGCGGGCTGGTCTTTGTCGGGATCGACGTGATCGGCGGCAAGTGGCTGACCGAAATCAACGTGACCTCTCCCACTGGTATCGTGGCCATCGACCGGTTCAATGGAACCGATACCGCCGCGAAAATCTGGGACGCGATCGAAGTACGCCACGCGGCGATGTAAAACCATCACGAAGACATCCCCGCGACAAAGCTATGTGCAGAGTTGTACATGGTAAATTTCCCGTTACCTTGGCGGCTATTGTCGTGAAGGAGTTAGGGTATGGGGAAGAAACTGGCGGCTGAATTGTTCGGCACGTTCTGGCTTGTCTTCGGCGGCTGCGGCTCGGCCGTACTGGCGGCGGCGTTTCCGGATCTCGGCATCGGGTTTGCCGGTGTTGCCCTGGCTTTCGGCCTTACCGTACTGACCATGGCCTATGCGGTCGGGGGGATTTCCGGCGGGCATTTCAATCCCGCGGTTTCCTTCGGACTGGCCGTCGGCGGCCGGTTTTCGTGGAAGGAACTGGTGCCTTACTGGATCGCACAAGTGATCGGTGCGCTGGTGGCTGGCGCTGCGCTTTATGCCATCGCTTCGGGCAAGAGCGGTTTCACGCCGGGTGGTTTCGCGTCGAACGGATACGGTGACTTGTCGCCCGGCGGATATTCGATGCAGGCGGCGCTGCTGATCGAAGTGATCCTGACGGCGGGCTTCCTGATCGTCATTCTCGGATCAACGTCGAAGCTTGTGCCTGCCGGTTTCGCACCGATCGCGATTGGCCTTGCGCTCACGCTGATTCACCTGGTTTCGATCCCGGTGACAAACACTTCCGTCAATCCCGCCCGCTCGACGGGCGTGGCGTTCTTCGCGGAAACCGCAGCCCTGAGCCAGCTCTGGCTGTTCTGGGTGGCACCGCTTGCGGGCGGGGCGCTTGGCGGCCTGATCTGGAAGTACCTGCTCGCGTCCGAAGAAACCGAGGGCTGAGCCGGATCAATTGCGCTCGTCTTTTTGTTCTCTGGGGTGTGCGCTGCGATAGACGTCGAGCAGGGTTGCTGCGTCCACTTTGGTGTAGATCTGGGTCGAGCCGAGCGAGGCATGGCCCAGCAGCTCCTGCAGCGAGCGCAAATCGGCCCCAGCGCCGAGCAGATGGGTGGCAAAGCTGTGCCGCAGCGCGTGCGGCGTTGCGGTCGCGGGCAGGCCCAGCGCGATGCGGGCCCGGGCCATGGCTTTCTGCACCATGCCTTGCGAAAGCGGCCCGCCCTTGGCGCCCCGGAACAGCGCCGCACTGCGTTCAAGCGGCCAGGGGCATTTGGCGAGATAGTCATCCAGCCCGTCACGGATCACGGGCAGGAGCGGGACCACGCGCTGCTTGCCGCCCTTGCCGGTGACGGTGAGCGTCTCTCCCAAGGGAATGCAGGCACCGGTCAAGGAAAGCGCTTCGGCAATGCGCAGTCCCGCGCCGTAGAGCAGCAGCAGCACGGCCCGGTCCCGCGATCCGATCCACGGTTCGGGCGCGTCCTCTTCCACCGTGACGGCCAGGTTTACTGCCTCATCGGGCGTGACTGGGCGCGGCAACCCTTTCTTGATCCGCGGGCCGCGCAGGCGAGGCGGTTTTGCGTCGGCCATTCCCGCCTGTTCGCGGGCAAAGGCCAGGAACCCCTTGAGCGCGGACAGTTCGCGCGCGGCGGAGACATTGCCGATCCCGTCCTGCCGCCGCGCGGCAAGCTGGCGCCGCAGGTCCGACGCTTCGAGGCGGGCCAGCCCGGCCCAGTCCGTATCGCCCAGGCTATCAAGCAGGCGCGCGGCGGTTGCGAGATAGGCGCGTACGGTATGTGGACTGCGGCGGAGGCCTTGCGCGAGATAGTTGCCCCAGGCTTCAAGAAGGTCCGCCTTGGTCATGTCTCGACAAGCGTGGCGGGTACGAGTTCGGCCAGCAGGCCGTCGAGCAATGGCATCCCCTCATCGGTAACGCCAAGGCGCGGACCAGCCTCCCAGATGAGCCCCTGCTTCTGGTAAAACCCGGCTTTTTCCCGATCGAGCACATCCGTGAGTTGGAGGCCGAAACGTGCCGCGATGGCCGCAATGTCGACGCCTTCGCGCAGCCGCAGGCCCATCAGCATGGCTTCGCTGGCTTGTTCGCGTATGCCGAGCGGGCGCATCTCACTGATGCCATGGCCGGACTGACCGATAGCCTGCAGCCAGTTTTCGGGCTTGCGATGGCGGACGGTCGCAGTGCCCCCGCGCCGTCCATGGGCTCCGGGACCGATCCCGCAATAGTCCTGATAGCGCCAGTACGTGAGATTGTGGCGGCTTTCCTCGCCGGGGCGGGCGTGATTGCTTACCTCGTAGGCCGGCAATCCGGCAGTCGCGGTCATGTCTCGGGTCAGGGCGAACATGTCGGCGCAGGCGTCTTCATCGAGTGGAGCGAACTCGGCCTTGCGCACCATGGTCTCGAAGCGCGTGCCGGGCTCTATGGTGAGCTGGTACAGCGAGAGATGCCCTGTGCCGAAAGACAGCGCGCGGGCCAGTTCCGCCTGCCACTGCTCAAGCGATTGCCCGGGGCGGGCATAGATCAGGTCGAAGCTGACGCGGGTGAAATGGCGCTGCGCCACGTCTAGTGCGGCCAGGGCTTCGGCGGCATTGTGCAAGCGGCCGAGAAACCGCAGGGTTTGGTCGTCGAGCGCCTGCACGCCAAGAGACACGCGGTTTACGCCCGCCTGGGCCAGCGCGGCATAGTTGGCGGCTTCGACTGAAGACGGATTGCCTTCCAGCGTGATCTCGATGCCCGGCGCAAAGCCCCAGAGGTCTTCGGCTTCCCGCAGCAACCGTTCGACGAGCGCAGGGGGCATCAGGGAAGGGGTGCCGCCGCCGAAGAACACGCTCTCCAGGGGTTCGTCTGCCACCTTGGCGCGTTCGTGGCGCATGTCGGCGAGCAGGGCCTGCTCCCAGCGCGCATGGTCCACAGTCTCGCGGACATGGCTGTTGAAGTCGCAATAGGGGCACTTTGCGAGGCAGAACGGCCAGTGAATGTAGAGCGCGTGCGCCATGGAGGCAGTTTAGCCGCCGAACTGCTCCGCGACCAGCTTGGCGAAAGCATCGGCGCGGTGGCTGATCCGGTGTTTTTCCTCCGGATCGAGCTGGGCGAAGGTCACGTCGCGGCCTTCGGGCACGAACACCGGGTCGTAGCCGAAGCCCATGGTTCCGCGCGGCGGCCACGAGAACGTACCGTTGATACGGCCATCATAGACCGCCTCATCGCCTTCGGGCCAGGCAATGGCGAGGACGCAGGAAAACCAGCAGGAGCGGTCAACCTCGGGGCCCTGTTCGCACAGCAGTCCTTCGACTTTGCCCATCGCCATGTACCAGTCGCGGCCCGGATCGCCTTCGAACCACTGCCGCTCGGCCCAGTCGGCGGTATAGACACCGGGCTTGCCGTCCAGCGCCGTCACCGAAAGGCCGCTGTCGTCGGCAAGCGCGGGAAGTTGTGCGGCCTTGGCAGCGGCATGGGCCTTGATCAGCGCGTTCTCGACAAAGGTCGTGCCGGTCTCGGCCGGTTCGGGCAGGCCAAGCTGTCCGGCGGAGAGGCACTCGATCCCGTAAGGCGCGAGCAGGGCGGAGATTTCCCTGAGCTTGCCCGCATTGTGCGTGGCAATGACAAGGCGCTTGCTGTCGAGTTTGCGGGTCATCTCACGGGTCCTGCACGGGTTCGAATTGCGGCCTAGCCGGGCCGCCGGAGAGTTTTGGTATATTAAAGTTACTGCCACTTGCGCACTGGGAAGTGGCAGTAACATTTCGTTACCGCGGCGTGCTGGCGACAGCCTCTGCCTGCGCGGCGTAGATGCGATCGCAGCCGATGCGGGCCAGGCGCAGCAGGCGCAGCAGGCCTTCTTCGTCATACGTCGCGCCTTCGGCAGTGGCCTGGGCCTCGGCGATCTTGCCGCCTTCGATCAGCACGAAATTGGCATCGGCATCGGCCGAGCTGTCTTCGATATAGTCGAGGTCGAGCACCGGCGTGCCTTCGCAGATGCCGCAGGAAATCGCGGCCACGCGCGCCTCGATCGGGTCTTCCTTGATCTTGCCTTCGGCCATCAGCTTGTCGACGGCAAGACGCAGCGCCACCCATGCGCCGGAAATCGAGGCCGTGCGGGTGCCGCCGTCGGCCTGGATCACGTCGCAGTCGAGCACGATCTGGCGCTCGCCGAGCTTCTTCATATCGACGACGGCGCGCAGGCTGCGGCCGATCAGCCGCTGGATTTCCTGCGTGCGGCCGGACTGCTTGCCCTTGGCGGCTTCGCGCGAGCCGCGGGTGTGGGTGGCGCGGGGCAGCATCGAATATTCCGCCGTCACCCAGCCTTCACCCTTACCGCGCAGGAATGAAGGGACCTTTTCCTCGACGCTGGCCGTCACCAGCACGCGGGTATCGCCAAAGGAGATCAGCACCGATCCTTCGGCATGTTTGGTGTAGCCGGTGAGGATTTCGATGGAACGCATTTCGTCGGGAGCACGGCCGGAAGGGCGCATTGGAATGTCCTTATCGTGGATTATGCGCCGCCCCTTCGCGCATAAGGCTTGAGGCTGCAAGCCCATTGCCTAAATTGCATGGGAAATGCCGACACCGCCAATCAACGAACTGACCACCCGTGCCCGCGAGATCTTCCGTCTCGTGGTGGAGGGGTATCTGGCGACCGGAACACCGGTCGGCTCGAAAGCGCTGGCCGGGCAGGGCAGCGTGAACCTGTCGTCCGCCTCGATCCGGTCGGTGCTCGCCGATCTGGAGGGCCTTGGCCTGCTGGCGGCGCCTCACACCAGTGCGGGCCGCCTGCCGACCGAAGCGGGATTGCGCCTGTTCGTGGACGGCATCATGCAAGTCGCCGAGCCGACGGCAGAAGAACGCGCGGCGATCGAGAGCCGCATTACCGCGCCCGGCCCAATCGAAGCGGCACTGGAAGCAACCAGCGCGCTGCTGTCCAGCCTCTCGTCCGGCGCGGGCGTGGTCATGGTGCCCAAGCGCGAGCCGCGGCTGATGAACCTGCAACTCGTGCCGCTGGCCCCCGATCGCGCGCTGGCCGTGCTGGTCGGCGAGGACGGCGTGGTGGAGAACCGCGTGCTGGACCTGCCGGCCCGTTTGCCGCCGGGCGCGCTGGAGGAAGTTTCCAACTATATCTCCGCCCGCCTGAACGGCCGGACGCTGGCGGAAGCGGCCCGGATGATGCGGGCCGAGATCGCCTCCGGCCAGTCGGCGCTCGACGCGGCAAGCCGCGATCTGGTGGAACGGGGGCTTGCGGTGTGGAGCGAGGACGCCATGCAGCGCCCGGTCCTGATCGTGCGCGGGCAGGCCAATCTCCTTGATGAACACGCCGTTTCCGATCTCGAACGCGTGCGCTCGCTGCTGGACGATCTCGAGAACAAGCAGTCGGTTGCCGACTTGCTGGACGTGGCGCGCGAGGCGCAGTCCACGCGCATTTTCATCGGGTCCGAAAACCGCCTCTTTGCCCTCTCGGGTTCTTCGGTGATCGCGTCGCCGTATCGGGACAGGGAAGGGCGCGTCGTCGGTGTTGTGGGGGTTATCGGCCCGACTCGGTTGAATTATGCGCGGGTCGTCCCCATGGTGGATTTCACTGCCCAGAGCTTGGGCAAGCTTATCGGATAGCTGGAACCTGAAAAGAATGAACGAAGACAAGACCCAGTCGCCAGAAGACGCGGCCGTGGCCGAAGAACTCAAGGGTGTGCCGGAGGAAATGCTCGACAAACAAGGCGAAAACGAAGAGCTCGCCAAGTTGCGCGAGGAACTCGAAGTTGCCAAGCAGGACGTGCTCTACGCGCGGGCCGAAACCCAGAACGTGCGCCGCCGGATGGAAAAGGACGTCGCCGATACACGGGCTTACGCGGCAACCGGTTTCGCGCGCGACATTTTGTCGGTAGCGGACAACCTGGCGCGCGCCTTGACGGCCATTCCCGCAGAACTGCGCGAAGATGAAAAGCTTAAGAGCCTTGTGGCCGGCATCGAGGCGACCTCGCGCGAGATCGACAAGGTCTTCGCATCGCACGGCATCAGCCGCATCGCGGCGATGGGCCTGCCGTTGGATCCCAATCAGCACCAGGCGATGCTCGAAGTACCTTCGGCGGATGCCGAACCGGGCACGGTGGTGCAGGAACTGCAGGCCGGCTACATGATCAAGGACCGCCTCCTGCGCCCGGCCATGGTGGCCGTGGCGAAGAAGGCGGACTGATTTTCCTTCTCGGAATTCGGGCCCGCGGCGTCAGGCGACGCGGGCCAGTTTCTGTACCGTGCGGCCAGTCTTGGGTTCGTTTACCTGGAAGCGGCTTACTTCTGACATCAGAACCGACGCATTTGAGGCAAGGTTCGAGCAGGCGGCGGTGGCTTCTTCGGCCATGGCGGCGTTCTGCTGCGTCATGTCCTCAAGGCCGGTGGCACGCGAACTGATTTCGGTAACACTGGTCGCCTGACGTTCGGCCGATCCCGCGATGTTGGTCACGATCGTGCTGATCTCGTAGATCATGCCGGAAATGCGTTCGAGCAACTGGCCCGCTTCGCTGACCGCTTCCACGCCCGTGGTCACTTGCCCTACGAGAGCGTTCACCTGGTCGTTGACTTCCTTGGCCGCTTCCGAAGAGCGCAGCGAGAGCGCGCGCACTTCTTCCGCGACAACGGCAAAGCCCTTGCCCGCCGGCCCGGCACGGGCGGCTTCGACACCGGCATTGAGAGCTAGCAGATTGGTCTGGAACGAGATGCTGTCGATCACCGCGATCACATCGTGGACGCTTGTCGAAGCGGAGCGGATCTCGTCCATCGACTTGACGGCACGGTGGACGATTTCGCCCGAACGCTCCGCCTGGGTCGATGCCTCGGTCACGACGTTGTTGGCTTCGCGGGCATCCAGTGCGGTCGACCGGATGGACTCGGTCACTTCGGCAAGAGCGCGCGCGATCGCTTCGAGCGAAGCGGCCTGCCGTTCGCTGCGCCGCGCCAGATCGTCCGAGGCATTGCGGATTTCGTTGGAGGCATCGCTGACGTTGATCGTGTTTTCACGCACGGTCAGCATTGCCGTTTCCAGCCCTTCAAGTGCGCCGTTGAAGTTGGTGCGAAGCGCTTCATACCCGGAGGGCATGGCGTCGAGACGGTCCGACAGGTCGCCTCGCGAGAGCCGTTCGAGGTGGTCGCCGATTTTCTCGACAGCCTGCTGCTGATTGGCTTCGGCTGCGGCCTTGGCGATCGCCGCATCGCGGAATACCGCCAGCGCCTGCGACATCTTGCCGATTTCATCGGCGCGGTCGAGGCCTGGGATTTCGCTGTTCACATCGCCTTCGGCCAGTGTGCGCATACGTTCGGTAAGCGTTTCCACAGGGACCGTGATCGAGTTGCCCAACCGCCGGCTCACGAAAGTGACGACCGCCAGCACGATCAGGACACCGATCGCCAGCGTAATCGCGTGGGAAATGATCGAGGCGCGGATGTCGTCGACATAGACGCCGGTGCCGACAATCCAGCCCCACGGTGCAAAGCCCTTTACGAAGCTGATCTTCGGCACGGCCTTTTCGCCAGTCGGTTTGTCCCAGTGGTAGTCGACAAAGCCCTGGCCGTCCTTCTTCACGACTTCGACCATCTTCATGAACATGTGTTCGCCCGATGCGTCGGTAAGGCTGGAAATATCGGTGCCGTTCAACTGGGGCTTGAGCGGATGCATCAGCATCTTCGGCTCCATGTCGTTGACCCAGAAATAGTTATCGCCCTGGTAGCGAAGCGCTTCGATGGTCGCGAGCGCGGCTTTCTGAGCTTCGGGCCGGGAAAGGGTGCCGTCGCTTTCCAGCGCATGGAAGTGCTCCAGCACGCCATAGACGGACTCGACATTCTGCCTTGTCGGCCTTGGCAACGTCGTCCTGCATCGATCTCGCGAGCGTCCACAGACTGACGGCTACCGTGGCCAATAGCCCCACGGCCGCAAGTATCGTAATCACGCCAATCTTCTTGCGAATAACCATCGAACGCCTCGCGCGAGTTTCTCTCCAACCTCGATGATAACGTTTGTTCCTTAAATCGATGGTCCCCCGAAGCATGTGCGAAGTACGTAATTCCGGGCAAGCCGCGCGATCGCGGCTTTTGGTTGAAAAAGGGCCGGGAAGGCACGCCGCCGAGAAGCCGCGATCGAAGCCGCGGCGTGGAGATCCAGCACCTGTTTCTGTTTCAGACTGAAAGGCCGATGCCTCGCTTATGCGGGGTGAAAGGGCAGCACCCCGCGATAGTGTTCCAGGGCCTGCGCGCCGGGAACCGTATATCCGCGAGACAGCAGAAAGACGTGCCGCACGATTTCCGCCTGCTGCTCTATGCCGTAGCGTTCCAGCTTCCAGCCCGGCTGCAGGTCGTAGTCATAGCGGCAGAAGGGATGGCGCATGAGGGGCAGATACCAGCGCCCCTTGGTCTGGGCCTGCCAGACGTGAGTCATTTCATGGACGAACAGCCCCTGCATTCCGGGAGCGCTTTGCGAGAAATCGTCGCAATAGCTTTCGGCGCGGGGGTGAAAGTGGAGATGGCCGCAAGGCGCCATGACAGTGCTGACAGGCTGAAACGGAAACCACCGCTGCCGGCGCACCCGCACCGGGCCACAGTCAATCGCCGGTCCGAAAACGGAGCGGACCAGATGCGTTTCGCCGGCCGTCAGCGGCCGCTCGGCGCCCGGCCGGCAAGTGTGCCGGTCGGGCAGCGCCGTCAGTGGGCCATTCCTTCCATGCCGTGATCGTCATGGCCGCGCATGTCATCGCCCATCTTTTCGATCCGCAACGGCATCGAGACCTTGTCACCATCGGAGAAGGTCAGCGTGAGTTCGGTGGTCTCGCCTGTCTTCAGGCTGTCCGAAAGATCGAACCCCATCACGTGGTAGCCGCCGGGGGCAAAGTCGATCGTCGTGCCGGGCGCGATTTCGACGGAGTCGACCGGGCTCATGGTTCCGCCCTCGGTCTTGTGCATTTCGGCCTTGCCCGCGCCGGCGACATGGACGCCGGCAAGCGTGGCGGCAGCGGCACCGTCATTGCGGACCGAGAAGTAGATGGCGGCCGGACGGCCCGCCACAACCGGCAGGACAAGGCGCCCGTCGCTTGCCGCTATGCCGGGCCTTGCATCGGGGCCGGCGGCTTCGGACGCAGTCTCCTCAGGCGAGGGCGCGGCAGCCTGCTGGCAACCGGCCAGTGTGGCGAAGGCGGCGGCGGTGCAAAGAAAAGCGAATGTGCTGAACGGTTTCACGGGTGGAATATCCCAGTTTCGAGCCTTGTGAAAAATCGCGCACCTAATGCCACCTTGGCGCTCTTGTTCCAAGCAAAACCACTCCTATATCGCCCTCCGACGACTTGGAACGTCATCGAGCTGCGCAAGCCGCCTTGCCTTTCGAGGGAGGTGATCCGCGCGGTGTCAACCACTGACGTGAGGAATGGGGTAAATGGCAAAAGTAATCGGTATCGACCTTGGCACCACCAACAGCTGTGTCTCCGTGATGGACGGCGGCAAGCCCAAGGTTATCGAAAATTCGGAAGGCGCGCGCACGACGCCGTCGATCGTGGCTTTCACCAAGGATGGTGAGCGCCTGATCGGCCAGCCCGCGAAGCGCCAGGCCGTGACCAACGGCGACAACACGATCTTCGCAGTGAAGCGCCTTATCGGCCGCCGCTTCGACGACCCGGTGACCAAGAAGGACACCGAACTGGTCCCCTACACCATCGTGAAGGGCAAGAACGGCGACGCTTGGGTCAATGCGGGCGGTGAAGACTACAGCCCGTCGCAGATCTCGGCTTTCATCCTGCAGAAGATGAAGGAAACCGCCGAGAGCTATCTGGGCGAAACCGTGACGCAGGCGGTCATCACCGTCCCGGCCTACTTCAACGACGCGCAGCGCCAGGCGACCAAGGATGCCGGCCAGATCGCGGGCCTTGAAGTGCTGCGCATCATCAACGAGCCGACCGCGGCTGCTCTGGCCTATGGCCTTGAGAAGCAGGACGGCAAGACCATCGCGGTCTATGACCTTGGCGGCGGCACCTTCGACGTCTCGATCCTGGAGATCGGCGACGGCGTGTTCGAAGTGAAGTCGACCAACGGCGACACCTTCCTGGGCGGCGAGGACTTCGACACCAAGTTGGTCGAATGGCTGGCGGACAAGTTCAAGGCCAAGGAGAACATGGATCTCCGCACCGACAAACTTGCTTTGCAGCGCCTGAAGGAAGCGGCCGAGAAGGCGAAGATCGAACTGTCGAGCACCGCTTCGACCGAGATCAACCTGCCCTTCATCACCGCGCGCATGGAAGGCGGCGCGACGACCCCGCTTCACCTGGTCGAGACGGTCACTCGTTCGGACCTGGAAAAGATGGTCGCCGACCTCATCAAGCGCACAATCGAGCCCTGCCGCAAGGCGCTCGCCGATGCCGGCGTGACCGCTGCTGAAGTCGATGAAGTGGTCCTCGTGGGCGGCATGACCCGCATGCCCAAGGTCCGCGAAGTCGTGAAGGAATTCTTCGGCAAGGAACCGCACACCGGCGTGAACCCGGACGAAGTCGTGGCCATGGGCGCCGCGATCCAGGCCGGCGTGCTTCAGGGCGACGTCAAGGATGTGCTGCTGCTCGACGTGACCCCGCTGTCGCTGGGCATCGAGACGCTGGGCGGCATCATGACCAAGATGATCGACCGCAACACGACGATCCCGACCAAGAAGAGCCAGGTCTACTCGACCGCCGAGGACAACCAGCAGGCGGTGACGATCCGCGTGTTCCAGGGCGAGCGCGAGATGGCGCAGGACAACAAGCTCCTCGGCCAGTTCGACCTCGTCGGCATTCCGCCGGCGCGCCGCGGCGTGCCGCAGATCGAAGTGACCTTCGACATCGACGCGAACGGCATCGTCAACGTGTCGGCCAAGGACAAGGGCACCGGCAAGGAGCAGCAGATCCGCATCCAGGCGTCGGGCGGTCTTTCGGACTCCGACATCGACCAGATGGTCAAGGATGCCGAGAAGTTCGCCGAAGAGGACAAGAAGCGCCGCGAAGCCGCCGAGGCTCGCAACAACGCCGACAGCCTCGTCCACGCGACCGAGCAGCAGCTGGCCGAGAACGGCGACAAGATCGACGCTTCGCTCAAGGGTGAAGTCGAGGCCGCGATCGCCGCGACCAAGACCGCGCTCGAAGGCGGCGATGCCGAGGCGATCAACGCCAAGGCGCAGGAACTGACCCAGGTGGCCATGAAGATGGGCCAGGCGATCTACGAGAAGGAGCAGGCTTCTGCTGCTGCTCCGGGCGCCGAGGCACCGGCTGGCGACGAAGACGTGGTCGACGCCGAGTTCTCGGAAGTCGACGAAAACAAGGGCTGAACGTCCTGATGAAAACCATGACCGCCACCGGTGCAAACCGCGCCGGTGGCGGTTAGGTTATCTGCGGGGGATATACCGTGTCAGCTACCGAGATAGACTACTACGAACTGCTCGAAGTTTCGCGCGACGCCGACGACAAGACGCTGAAGTCGGCTTACCGCAAGCTCGCCATGCGCTATCATCCGGACAAGAACCCCGGGTGCGCGGATTCCGAAGCGCGCTTCAAGCAGATCAACGAGGCTTATGATTGCCTCAAGGACCCGCAGAAGCGGGCTGCTTACGACCAGTATGGCCATGCCGCGTTCCAGCAGGGCATGGGCGGAGGCGGTCCGGGCGGGATGGGCGCCGAATTCGGCGACATCGGCGATATTTTCGAATCCATCTTCGGCAGCGCCTTTGGCGGCGGTGCCGGGGGACGGCAGCAGGCCCGGCGCGGTGCCGATCTGCGCTATGACATGGAAGTCGGCCTCGACGAGGCGTTCCGTGGCAAGCAGACCGAGATCACCATTGAAGTCTCGCAGACTTGCGAACCCTGTTCGGGCTCCGGCGCCGAGCCGGGGACGAGCAAGCGCACCTGCCAGATGTGCGCGGGCCACGGCAAGGTTCGCGCCCAGCAGGGTTTCTTTGTCGTCGAACGTCCGTGCCCGACCTGTCATGGCCGGGGCGAAGTGATCGAAAAGCCGTGCCGTTCCTGCCGCGGTGAAGGCCGTGTCGACATGCCGCAGACGCTGCAGGTGGACATTCCGCCGGGCGTCGATTCCGGCACGCGCATCCGCTTGTCCGGCAAGGGCGAGGCTGGCCCGTTCGGCGCACCTCCGGGCGATTTGTACATCTTCCTGCACGTCAAGCGGCACAAGGTGTTCGAACGCGACGGGACGACGCTGCTCACGCGCGTGCCGATCACGTTCACGACGGCGGCGCTTGGCGGTTCGATCGAGATCCCGGGCATCGACGGCGAGATGATTGCGCTCGACATTCCGGCTGGCATCCAGTCGGGCAAGCAGTTGCGCAAGCGCGGTGCCGGTATGCCAGTACTGCAAGGCAGGGGACGCGGCGATCTCGTGATCGAGATCACGGTGGAAACGCCCACCAAGCTTTCCGTGCGCCAGAAGGAATTGCTGCGCGAGTTGCAGGAAACCGAGACCGGCGAGGAATGCCCGCAGTCGAAGGGCTTCTTCGACCGTATCAAGGATGCCTGGAACGACCTGACGGAGTGATGCCCCTCTCATGGTGAGGGGCACCGCTCCGGCGGTCTCTACCGCAGGGCCTTGCGCGGCACGAACAGCATGAAGCGCGCCATGTCGAGGCGGAACAGCAGTAAATAGATCACATGCACGATGGCGAGCGGCAGCAGAATGTTGCCGAGTGCCTCGTGCACTGCGTTCACGGCGCTTTCTCGTTCATGACGCTCGCCGGTGCCAAAGGTGCGCCCACGTCCTTCGCTTTCATCCCGATCCTCTCGGCTGATCTGAAAAGTCGGCGTGCTGGACAAGCTCACGCCCTTGTCCATGACGATCCCGGTTGCCGTGACGCCGGCGATGCACAGGAACAGCGCCAGCGTCAGCGCGTGGGTAAGAGCAGACGATCCCAACGGCATGAGCCGGGTCCACGCAAAGCCGCTGGCTTTCAGCAGTCCGAGCAATCCGCGCAGCGCGAGGAAGGCTGCAACAAGATATCCCGCCCATGCGTGGGTGATGGCCATGCCTTCGGCTGTGAAATAGGCAACGAGGACAGCCAATACAAAAAGCAGGTGGTAGGTTCGAAACGCCTTCATGGCAGCTTCCTTCGACAAGACTCCCTATCACCCGCTTCCGACCAACCACGAAACCGCGCTGCATGCCTTGATCACCGTCAAACATTGCCGTGGCGGGAGCGTCAGCTATCCGCCATTTTTTCGTAGAAACAGACTTTCCGGATACGCCGACTTTGCGGACATAATCTCAATTGGTAGTCTTTCCCAATGAGACCACTCCTTCTCGCCATGATAGTTGCGTCAATCGCTGGGTGCTCATCGACTGAGCAGCGTCATCGCCAACAGACCATGGATGAGATCGAGCGGAAAGTCCGTCTTCCCAAAGGTGCTGAACCTTTGACGAGTTATGCGAGGACGTATGCCTACTCGCTGCCCCATACCATCGAGGCTCGATACTTTTTGCCAGACCCGAAACCAGACGTAAAAACATGTGAAGAAGCGAAAAGTTACGGTCTCTGGAACGGTCAAATTGCTTATCTGTGTCCGCCGCCCTCCGGAATGGCAAAGGACGAACGGCGTTGGCTAGATAGCCCATCCGTCCTTGTTGATATGACCGATGGTGGCTGCGGTCTCATCAATCTCTCCTACGATACCGAGACAAAGACCATTACTTCGGTTGAGTGCGACGGAACATTGTGATCGCAATCGTTTGGAAATTGTCGTTCGCGCGAAGGTCCGCTCCCCCCGACTTTCCCGCCGTTCGCCCCACTCGTGACGCTTCCCGATAACAGCCGTCCACTTCGGTCGGAATTTATCCGCGCAGCCTAGCCCACGGCCATGACCTCGCGCCGGATGCCTTCGATCAGGCCGGGATCCGCCTTAAGCCGGCCCTGTTCTTCGTCGAGGATGGCCAGGAAAGCCTCGCGGCGGAACTGCTGCATGTCGCGTAGCGGCAGGGCCTGTTCCGCGCCGAGGGTGGAGGCGATCAGGTCGATCAGCCGTTCGGCGCCGTGGAGGCGGCCCCAGAGGTAATCGTTCTCGCGGTAGGCACGGCTGAAGAATGCACCGAAGTTGTAGAACTCGGTGCCGCGCAAGGACTGGCCCGCCCCGCCGTGGCGGATGGCATTGCAGTCGTCCGGCGAGATGCGGTCAACCAGTACCGGATCGAATTCGGTCAGGCCCTCGCCGCGCAGCAGCGGCAGGGTCACGGTATCGTAGAACGGGAAGCCGAGGTAGGCGAGCAGCATCCGCCGTCGCAGGGCATGAGGCATCGCTGCCAGCGCGTCCGCCAGCAATTCATCGACCCGGTTGTCGGTTTCCATCAGCCCGTGCCGCCGGGCGATATGGTCGAGCGCGGATTGCGGGTCCTCGAAGAACGCGCGCGCCAGAGCCGGAAACTCTTCGCCCAGAGCATCCACCGGCTCGCGATCGATATAGAGCGCGAGCGCCTTGTAGATCGCGGTGCGGGCATCGTCCCGGTCCTGCTCGGTCACGTCGATCTCGCTTTCCCATTCCTGCGTCACCCGCCGCGCGAGCAGGCGCAGGCGGCGGATGCGGAAGGCGAGGTCATGGGTGCGGAAAAAGGCGATCATCGCGGGTGACTTGGTATCCCGCAGCACTTTCATGCGGTCGATGCCGATCTCGTCGAGATGGGCGAAGAGGCGTTCGCGGATCGCGGCGGCATTGGGCAGTTCCAGTTCCGGTGCTGCTTCGAAAATCAGACGTCCGAGCGTAGCGACGATGCCGCTGAACTTGATCTGGGCATAGCCGTGATAGGCAAAACCGGCCTGATCGAAGGCTGCCAGCTGCGCGCGTATCCGCCAGGCCGCCAGGCGCTTGGGCGTGGGGCGGCTGAGAAACAGGGTATGGCCGAACAGCTTCTCCACCGTTTCCTCGATTTCCGGCCGCAGCGCCCGCACGACATCGCGCAGCGCGCGCTTTTCGCGCGAATCGCGTTCGAGCGCTTCGAGGTTGTCGCGGATCGGCTGTTCGCGCGGAATCGAAGACAACGATCCGAAGATGACCGGAAAGAACCCGGGCGCCCGTTTGTCGCTGCGGGCGGCGGGGCCGACCGGATCCGGAGTGGGATCGATATAGACGAAGCGGCGATCGACTTCGCGCGCGGCCGGGCGGTCGCGCAGGACCGACATGGCATCGGCAAACGGCGCATTGACCAGCACCGACCCGTCGATCAGCGAGACGGAATCGATGTCGCCGCGCCGCATGTGCGTCGGCATGATGCGGTGCAGGAAGGCGTCCCGTTCCGGCCATACGCCTTGCTTTTCGCGCATGAGCCGGTCGATTTCAGCCACTTGCATCGGCGGGAAAGCACCGGGAAAACTGGCGGTGGAGCGCGCGGCAAAGACGAGTTCGGGGATCGGCGCCAGCGTGTGGCCGCCTTCGGCGGGCGCTTTCGCGTGAAAATCGATCGTGAGGCGGTGTTCGCTCTCCAGCACCAGTTCGGGGGAATGGAGGTGCAGCGTCTCCAGATGCCCCTTGAAATCGGTGGCGGTCACGAAGAGGTCGAGCGGATGGCGCTCCGGCAGCAGTGGACGCCCCGCCGGCGTGTTTTCCATCGCCATCATCGCGCGGCACAGCAGGCGCGAGAAGCCGATGCCGCTGAACGGCGGCTCGAACCAGCGCGAGCGGATCAGCCGCGAGAGCTTTTCGCGCACTTCGGCCCGGGTCTCCGGCGCAACGCTGGCACTGACGGCATTGCCGGGCCGGTGCAGTAGATAGGAAACGAGCGGGCTCGCCCAGAACTTAGCCGCGCGCGACCAAGGGCGGGCCTCCGGATCGAGCAGGACGTCGACGTCAGCCGTTTCCAGCCACAGCTCGGTGAGCGGCTCCAGCGACCGCCCGGAGTGGATCGCCTGTGCGAGAAACACCGAATTGATCCCGCCGGCCGACGCTCCGGCGACAATGTCCGTCAGCACGCGCAGCCTTAGATGGCTGCTCTGTTCGAGCCGTCGCAGCAAGCGCAGATAGACCCCGGCGCTGCCCGCCGGATCGGGCTCGCCCGACCAGTGGGCCCGGCTGGCCTGCATCGCCTTCCACAATTCCTTCGTCACGCCATGCATGTAGACGGCGAGGCTGACGCCCCCGTAGCAAACCAGCGCGATCCGCAGTTCTTTCTGCCGCATCTGTCCTGCTTGGAGCAGGGCGCGGCCGAAAGCAATTGCGTTCTCATTCCGTTCCCACTAGTTCGCCCTGATGGCCAAACCGAAACGCCGATATATCTGCCAGGCCTGCGGGAGCGTGGCGACCCGCTGGCAGGGACAATGCGCCGACTGCGGCGAGTGGAACACGCTTGCGGAAGACGCGCCGCAGACGGTGTTTTCCGCCAAGCACGATCTGTCGTCCGGCGGCAGGCCGATCCAGTTCACGCCGCTCGATCAGCCCGGCGAGATGCCCAAGCGCAAGGCCAGCGGGCTGGCCGAGTTCGACCGCGCGCTGGGCGGTGGACTCGTGCCCGGCTCGGCGATCCTGATGGGCGGCGATCCGGGCATCGGCAAGTCGACGCTGCTGCTCCAGGTCTCGGCCCATATCGCCACCAATGGCGGCCGCGCGGTCTATGTGAGCGGCGAGGAAGCGGCGGGGCAAGTGCGCCTGCGCGCCGAGCGGCTCGGGCTGTCCAAGGCACCGATCCAGCTCGCCGCAGCCACTTCCGTGCGCGATATCCTGACGACGCTGGGCACGATGGAGCCCCCCTCGATCCTGGTGATCGACTCGATCCAGACGATGCATTCGGATCAGATCGAAGGGGCGCCCGGCACCGTCAGCCAGGTGCGCGGCTGCGCTTTCGAACTGATCCGCTATGCCAAGGAGAACGGCGTCACGCTGATCCTCGTGGGCCATGTCACCAAGGACGGCACGATTGCCGGGCCGCGCGTGCTGGAACACATGGTCGATGTGGTGATGAGCTTCGAGGGTGAGCGCAGCCACCAATACCGCATCCTGCGCTCCTTGAAGAACCGCTTCGGCCCGGTCGATGAAATCGGCGTCTTCGCCATGGAAGGCGATGGCCTTGCCGAAGTGGGCAATCCCTCGATGCTGTTCCTCTCGGGCCGCGAGGAGCCGATGGCGGGCAGCGCGGTGTTCCCGGCGATGGAGGGCACACGGCCGGTCCTTGTCGAAATCCAGGCGCTGATCGTCCGGCTGCAGAGCGGAGCGACGCCGCGCCGCGCGGTCGTGGGCTGGGACAACGGGCGCATGGCCATGCTGCTCGCTGTGTTGGAAGCGCGCTGCGGGCTCAATTTCTCCAGCGCGGAAGTCTATCTCAACGTCGCGGGCGGCTATCGCCTGTCCGATCCGGCGGCGGACCTTGCCGTTGCCGCCGCGCTGATCTCCGCACTGGGCGACAAGCCGCTGGGCAACGATGCGGTCTGGTTCGGCGAAGTCTCGCTGGCCGGAGAGATCCGCCCGGTGGCCCATTCATCGATCCGACAGCGCGAATCGGCGAAGCTGGGCTTTGCGCGGGGATTCGGCCCCGCCGGAGGGGCAGGATCGGAAACACGGCCGGAGAAAGGCATGAAATTCACCGGTCTGTCCATGTTACCCAACCTCGTTGACCGCATTCTTTCGGACGCATAATTTCCCATGCCTATGACTGGCTTCGACATCGCCGTGCTGCTCTTCGTCGGGCTGGGCGCCATCACCGGCTTCATTCGCGGCTTCGTGCAGGAAATTCTGGCGCTGGGCGCGTGGGTCTTTGCAATCTTCGCCATCCGTATGCTGCACACGCCGGTCACGTACTGGCTGATTCCGCACATCGGCAGCGAGTCCGGCGCCGGAGTACTGGCTTTCGCGCTGCTGCTGCTGGTGCCTTTCGCCGCCGTGAAAGTGATCGCGGGATGGGCGGGCAAGGCCAGCCGGGCTTCGGTGCTGGGGCCGATCGACCGGGTGCTCGGTTTCGGGTTCGGCGCGGTGAAGGGCGTGGTCATCATCGTGCTGGGCTTTTCGGTTCTGGTGCTGGGATATGACACCGTCTGGGGCCCCGAAGGCCGGCCGGAGTGGATTACCCAGTCGCGCACTTATCCCTTCGTCAACGCCAGCAGCGAAGCGCTGGTCCAGCTCATTGCCCAGCGCCGCCGCGAAGCCATGGCCGCAGACGGCAGTCATTGAAGCATGTCCGCTACGGTTCTCTACACCCCTGAGGTTCTGGGGCTGGCTATCGATCTGGCGCGCTTTCCCCTGACCGATGATTTACCGCTCAGGGCAGAAGCGCGTTCCAAGAGTTGCGGCAGCACGATCACGCTGGGGCTGGAAACTGCGGCTGACGGCACGATCGCGCGCATGGGCGTGCGCAGCCAGGCCTGCGCCATCGGACAGGCGGCCGCGGCTATTTTCGTGCAGGGCGCGGCAGGGCAGGACGGTCCGGCCATTCATGCTGCCGGCCGGGCCATCGCGGCATGGCTGGCCGGGGAAGCCGGGATGCCTGATTGGCCCGGTCTCTCCACAATAGCCGCCGCGCGCGAGTACCCCGGCCGGCATGGCGCCGTGATGCTGCCGTGGAACGCCGCGATGCAGATGCTTCCCAGTCGCGAAACGGACGTCTAGAGGCGGTAGCTCCGGGGTAGGAAACGGGGGAGAACGCATGGCAGACCTGCACCAGCATCCGCACGGGCCAGAGCCCAGCGCATCCGACATCAAGCTGGTGATTGCCGCCTCCTCGGCCGGCACGATCTTCGAGTGGTACGATTTCTTCATCTACGGCACGCTCGCCAGCTTCGTCGGCAAGGCGTTCTTTCCCTCGGTGGGCCCGACGCTGCAGATCCTGCTGGTCTGGGCCGGGTTCGCTGTCGGCTTCGGGTTCCGGCCCCTTGGTGCCATCCTTTTTGGCTATTTCGGCGACAAGCTGGGGCGCAAGTACACGTTTCTCGTGACAGTCACCCTGATGGGCATTTCGACGGCCGGCGTCGGCCTTATCCCGTCGGCGGACACGATCGGGCCTTGGGCGCCGCTGATCGTCATTTTGCTGCGCATCCTCCAGGGTCTTGCGCTCGGCGGCGAATACGGCGGCGCGGCGATCTACGTGTCCGAGCACTCACCGCCCAGCCGGCGCGGTTATTTCACGGGGTATATCCAGGGCAGCGTTGTTGGCGGCTTCGTTCTGTCCATCATCGTCGTCCTGCTCAACCAGGCGGTCTTCAGCGATGCCACGCTGGCGGCATGGGGCTGGCGCGTGCCGTTCCTGCTGTCGCTTGCCTTGCTGGCGATCTCGCTGTGGATGCGTCTCAAGCTGTCCGAAAGCCCGGTGTTCCTCGCCATGCGCGAAGAGGGCGAGATTGCGGGCAACCCCTTCGTCGAGAGCTTTACCTATCCCGGCAACAAGAAGCGCATCTTCATTGCGCTGTTCGGCGTGACCGGCATCCTGACGACGATCTGGTACACCGCGTTCTTCTCTGTGCTGTCCTTCCTGAAGGGCCCTATGCGGGTCGATGCAACCGTGGTCGAAGTGGTCATCGGCCTGACCGCGCTGATCTCGATGAGCTTTTACGTGTTCGTCGGCGCCTGGTCGGACAAGGTGGGGCGCAAGCGGCCTCTGGTCATTGGCGCCGCGGCGATGCTGGTTCTTCTCTTCCCGCTGTTCTGGGGGCTGGGATCGCTTGCCAATCCCGGATTGCAGGCCAGTGCCAGGGCCGCGCCGGTCGTGGTTTCGGGTTCTGCGTGCAGCACCGATCCCTTCGCCGACCTGAGCGGAAACAAGCTTAGCGATTGCGGCAAGCTGCTCGAGACACTGACGGCAAGCGGCGTGCCCTATTCGGTCCGCGATGCGGACCACCTTTCGCTGACTGTCGGCAGCGATGCCGTGGCAATCGCGCCCGAATGGCTCGCCGGCGATGCTGCGCACAAAAAGGACGCGGACAAGGCCCGCAAGGCCGGGATCGAAGCGGCGCTGGCCGCGCATGGTTTCGATTTCAGCGTGCAGCGGCCGGGCCTGCCTGCGCTTCTCGGAATTGCGGGTATCCTGCTCGTGCTGGGCGCACTTTCCGCGCTGACTTACGGCGGCGTGGCCGCGCAGCTTTGCGAAATGTTTCCGGCGCCCATCCGCTACAGCTCGATGTCCATTCCCTATCACATCGGCGCAGGCTATCTGGGCGGCTTCCTTCCGCTGATCGCCAGCTACATCAATGCCCGGACCGGCGATGCCTACGCGGGCCTGTGGTACACTTGGGGTGTGGTGGCGTTCGGTCTGGTCGTCGCAATCTGGGGCCTGCATGGCGGGCCGCCTCGTGATTATGGTGATGATGTTTCCTGACCTGCCCCAACCGGCTCTGAGACTTGGCTTCGACCCTGATGCACTGCGATCGAACTGGCAGGCGCTTGACCGGCTTTCCGGACAGGCGCGGGCCGGGGCGGCCGTCAAGGCGGATGGCTATGGTCTCGGCGCCCGCGAAGTGGTTCCGATCCTGCACGCGGCCGGATGCCACGATTTCTTCGTGGCCCATTGGTCGGAAGCACATGCGCTGCTGGACGTTGCGGCGCCGGGCTCGGTCTCGGTCCTCCATGGACCGCTGACCGATGCCGATGTGGCCTTCGCCGTGGCGAGCGGCACGGCGCCGGTCATCAATTCGCTGGAGCAGGCCCGGCGCTGGCGTGCCGGCGGCGGCGGCCGGTGCCATCTGATGGTCGATACCGGAATGAACCGCCTTGGCGTGGCGATGGCCGATCTCGGCGACGAGAGCGTGGCGGCGCTCGATGTGGACGTGTTGCTGTCGCACCTCGTTTCGGCGGAGGAGGATACCGGGTTCAACGCCATCCAGCGCGACCGCTGGCAGCAGGCCCGCGCGGCAGTGCGGCATCAGCGCGGCAGCCTGGCCAACAGCGCCGGCATTGCGCTGGGCAGCGATTATCACGGCGACCTGACCCGTCCGGGAATTGCCCTTTATGGCGGTGTTCCGCGTGCAGAGATGGCCGGGGAAATCCGGCAGGTGGTCCGCCCGCAGGCGGCTATTCTGCAAGTGCGAAATGTTGCGGCCGGGGAAACCATCGGCTACAACGCCACGTTCACGGCGGCAGGTCCGATGCGCGTCGGCACGATCGCGCTGGGTTATGCCGATGGTTACTTGCGCTGCTGGTCCGGCAAGGGCCGATTCCGGGCGAACGGGCAGGTGCTGCCGGTGCTCGGCCGGGTGAGCATGGACCTGACGGTAATCGACCTCAGCCACGCGCCCGCGCTGCGCGAAGGCGACTGGGTGACGGCGGACTATGCCTTGCCTGAAGCCTCGGCAACGACGGGTCTGTCCCAATATGAACTGCTGACCGTGCTGGGGCACCGTTTTGCGCGTTAAATTGCTTTAATTCTGCCTTTTGCTGCGCAGCAATTTTTGTTGCATCGCGACATCCCGGAATGATAACGTGGCCGCACAAGGAAAATGGGGATTGGCAATGGCTGAAACAGCTTCGAGCGACGACAATACGGTAATCATTAAGAAGTACGCGAACCGGCGGCTCTACAACACGCGCTCGTCAAGCTACATCACGCTCGATCACCTTGCGAAGATGACCCGTGAAGGCGTCGACTACAAGGTTCTCGATGCCAAGTCCGGTGCCGATATCACGCACACCATCCTGACCCAGATCATCATGGAAGAGGAAACCAACGGCGAGCAGATGCTGCCCGTGAATTTCCTGCGCGAACTGATCGGGATGTACGGCAATTCGATGCAGTCGCTGATCCCGCATTATCTCGAAGCCTCGATGGAAAATTTCCGCGCCAACCAGAGCAAGCTTGCCAAGGCGTTCGAGGACAGCCTGGGCAACAATCCGCTCGCCAAGCTGGCCGAGCAGAACATGGCGATGTTCCGCGCCGCCTCGGCGGCTTTCATGCCCGGCGCCGAAAAGCCCGAGGCAAAGCCTGCCGCGCCGTCGGAAGACACCGGCGATCTGGCTTCGCTCAAGGAACAGATGGCCGCAATGCAGAAGAAGCTTGACGCGCTGGGCAAATAAAGGCCAGCGGGTGCGCGCCGGGGGACGATCCTCCGGCCCGTAACACCAAGTCAGGAAGAAGCCCCGTGTCTGCCATTCGTCACGCCCTCACGATCAAGCGCGAGGACGACTTCGCCCAGTGGTATCAGGAAGTCATTTCCGAGGCCGAGATGGCCGAGGAATCCGGCGTGCGCGGGTGCATGGTCATCAAGCCGTGGGGCTACGGTATCTGGGAGCGCATCCAGCGCCTGATGGATGACCGGATCAAGGAAGCCGGCGTCCAGAACTGCTACTTCCCGCTGTTCATCCCGCTGTCCTATTTCGCCAAGGAAGCCGAACACGTCGAAGGCTTTGCCAAGGAAATGGCGGTCGTTACCCACCATCGCCTGATCGGTGACGGGCAGGGCGGTCTCGTGCCCGATCCCGAAGCGAAGCTGGAAGAGCCGCTGATCGTTCGCCCGACCTCGGAGACGGTGATCGGCGCCGCCATGTCGCGCTGGATCCAGTCCTGGCGTGACTTGCCGCTGCTGACCAACCAGTGGGCCAACGTCGTGCGCTGGGAAATGCGCACGCGCATGTTCCTGCGCACCAGCGAGTTCCTCTGGCAGGAAGGGCACACCGCCCACGCCAATCGCGAGGACGCGCTGGAAGAGACGCTGCGCGCGCTCGAAATGTACCGCGACTTTGTCGAATCCGAACTGGCGATGCCGGTCATCACGGGTGAGAAGCCGGAGAACGAACGCTTCCCGGGCGCTGTCGCGACCTATTCGATCGAAGCGATGATGCAGGACGGCAAGGCGCTGCAGGCCGGCACCTCGCACTACCTTGGCACCGGCTTCGCTCATGCCGCGGGCATCCAGTATCAGGATGCGGAAGGCACGCAGCAATATTGCCATACGACCTCGTGGGGCACTTCGACCCGCATGGTCGGCGGCATGATCATGACGCACGGCGACGACGATGGCCTGCGCGTGCCGCCTGCCGTGGCGCCGCACCAGATCGTGATCCTGCCGATGCTGCGCGACAAGCCCGAGGACGAAGAGCTGCTCGCCTACTGCGAAGATCTGCGCAAGGAGCTGGCGGGCCTGTCGGCTCTCGGCGAACGCGTGCGCGTGCTGCTCGACAAGCGGCCCGGCAAGGCCACGCAGAAGCGCTGGGCCTGGGTCAAGAAGGGCGTCCCGCTCATCCTCGAAATCGGCGGGCGCGATGCCGCGGGCGGCCAGGTTTCGATGCTGCGCCGCGACAAGCTGTGGAACGAAGCGGCAAAGGCCAACTTCATCGGTATGCCCAAGGATGAATTCGTTGGCATGGCGGGAGCCGAACTCGAAAACATCCAGTCGGCGCTCTTCGTCGAGGCCAAGGGCAAGCGCGACGCCCAGCTGACGCGGGTGTCCAGCTTCGCCGAAGTCGAGGCCTTCTTCGCGGAAGACAAGCGCTATCCGGGCTGGGTCGAAGCCGAATGGGCCCGCCCGACCGGGGATGAACTGGAAACTGTCGTCCAGAAGCTCAAGGCGCTCAAGCTGACAATTCGCAACACCCCGCTTGAGGCGGAGCCGGTGGCCGGTGAATGCATTTTCACGGGACGCCCCGCCGTCGAAAGAATATACATCGCAAGGTCTTACTGACGCACATGCAGTAAGCGGGCGCAAAAGGGGAACGCGATGATCGAGGCAATCCGGCACAATTTGTCGAACCTGACGAATTTTTCCGGACGGGATTCGCGTTCCACTTTCTGGTTCTACATTCTGTTTCTCGTGATCATCCAACTGGTGATCACTTTCGGGGTTTCGATCGCGGCCGGAGGGGCGATGGCGGTCGATGTCTTCCAGTCTGCGCGCGGGGGTGCCGATCAGGCGGCCATCCAGCAGCAGATGATCGGCCGGATGGCCGGGATGATGCGGCTGACAATGTGGATGTCCGTCTCCCTGTCGTTCTTGATGACGCTGCTGCTCGCGGCGTCATTCACCCGCAGGTTGCATGATTCGAACAAGAGCGGCTGGATCGCGGCCTTTGCGGTCACACTGCAGCTTCTCTCGATCGTGCTGACCATCGGCATGATCGGCGAAATGGTATCCTTCATCACCTCGATGAAGCTGAACGATCCGGCCGCCATCCAGGCGGCGGCTCAGATGCAGCGCAGCAAGTACGCGCTGCAGGGGCTGCTGGGCTGGGTGCCGTTCCTGATGGTGATCGTCTTCGGCGTCTGGCCGTCGAGCGATGGCGACAACCGCTACGGCCCGGAACCCGACCATCTATGAAGGCCTCCCGGCTGGGCAACTCGGCTCTTGCCAAGCACCGGTTCAATCTGGACAAGGCGGACCATGACCAAACCGACCCGCCTGATCGCATGGGGCCTTTGTGCCTCGCTCGCCGCCGCCGCTCCCGTCGCTGCAGATGCCCCGGAAAAGGGGCCTGAAAAGGGAGGCGTATCGCAAGAGCGGCTCAAGGCCGATGTGGAAGCGCTGGTGGGGTTCGGCACGCGCCACACATTGTCTTCGCAGGCCGATCCCAAGCGCGGCATCGGCGCGGCCCGGCGCTGGGCCGAGGCGCAGTTCCGCGCCAGCTCGAAAGCCTGCGGCCATTGTCTGGAGGTCGTCACGCCGGAAACCATGGTGAGCGGCGCCCGCATTCCCGAGCCGGTGCGTCTGGTCGATGTCGTGGCGATCCAGCGCGGCACGGAGCGGCCGAACGAAGTCGTCATCGTGCAAGGCCATATCGACAGCCGCGTGACCGATGTGATGGATGCGACGAGCGATGCCCCCGGCGCCAATGACGATGGCTCGGGCACCGCGCTGGTGCTCGAAGCGGCGCGCGTGCTTTCGCAGCGCAAGTTTCCCGCGACGATCGTCTATGCCGTGCTTTCCGGTGAGGAGCAGGGGCTCTTTGGCGGAAAGCTGCTGGCCGACTATGCGAAGCAGCAGGGCTGGACGGTCAAGGCCGTGCTCAACAACGATATCGTCGGCGGCTCCTGCGGCTCGGACGGCTATTGCGACGACACCCATGTGCGCGTGTTCTCCGAAGGGCCGCGCGCCGATGCAAGTGACAAGACCCGCGCTGCCGCGCGGCGCTTCGGCGGCGAGAACGACAGCCCCGGCAGAAATATCTCGCGCTACGTCGCGGCGCTGGCAGGCGGCGTGCAGGACGATCTCTCCGTGCGCCAGATCTGGCGGGCCGATCGCATGGGGCGCGGCGGGGATCAGCTGCCGTTCCTCGAACAGGGCTATCCGGCCGTCCGCTTCACAGTGGCGGTCGAAGACTACGATCACCAGCATCAGGATCTGCGCACGCAGGATGGCGTGAAATATGGCGACACCGTGGACACCATGGATTTCCCCTATCTCGCCAAAGTCACGCGCCTCAATGTCGCAGCGCTTGCTGCCTTGGCCAAGTCGCCCATGCCTCCGGCCCCCGTCGCCGATGCGGCCGTGAAGACCTGGACCGATGTGACATGGAAGCCGGTCCCCGGCGCGGTGGCCTATAATGTCTGGCGCCGCGCGACGGATGCGGCCGAATGGGAAGCCAAACCTGTCGTGGCCGGCACCGCCAAGACCAGTGCGAAGCTTGACGGTCTGCGCGGCGATGACTGGATTCTCGGCGTCAGCGCGATCGCGGCGGACGGCAGTGAAAGCCCGGTGGCCGCGGCCGTTCCCGGCGGCGCCTTCGAACCGCTCGCATCGCAGCCGTGACTGTGCGCGGTTAGCCCGGCGCCATTGCAATCGGGCGCAGCAAGCCCCATTGCAGCGGCATGGCTCCTACAAAACGGCCCGCGCCTGGCCTGCCGACGCGCAAGCAGATCCTCGACTTCATCCAGAACTCGCCGGTCCCCGCCGGCAAGCGTGAGATCGCACGCGAATTCGGGCTGAAAGGGCAGGAGAAAATCCAGCTCAAGGCCCTGCTGAAGGACATGGCCGAGGAAGGCCTGATCGACGGCAAGCGGACCGCCTTCCACAAGATGGGCGGGCTGCCGAAAGTCACGGTGCTGCGCGTGATCGATATCGAGGAAGGCGAGGCTATCGCCGTGCCCGATACCTGGCAGCCGGAGGACGCGACGCCGCCGCCGCGCATCCGTCTTGTCGAAAAGGGCCGTGGCTCGGCGCTCAAGAAGGGCGACCGGGTGCTGTCGCGCACCGAGGAGACGGGGACGGGCTGGCGCGCCTTTCCGATGAAGAAGCTGGCGCTCCGCTCCGAGCAGTTGCTGGGCGTTGTCGAGATCGATGGCGGCGGCAAGCCCTGGCTGGCCCCGGTCGACAAGCGCATCCGCAATTCGTCGCCGATTTCGGATCTCGGCGGGGCCGAACCCGGCGAACTGGTTCTGGCCGAGCCCGTGGGCCGTTCGGCGCGCGCCTCGGTGAAAGTCACCGAAGTGCTGGGCGAGCCGCTGGCGCCCAAGGCCTTCAGCCTGATCGCCATCCACAAACACGGCATTCCCAACCTCTTCACCGAGGAGACGCTGGAGGAAGCCCAGCGCGTCGCGAAGATGCCGCTCAGCGCGGACAAGCGCGAAGACCTGCGGCACTTGCCGATCGTCGCCATCGATCCCAGCGACGCGCGCGATCATGACGACGCGATCTGGGCCGAGCCGGACGGGGAAGGGGGCTTCAACGCCCTGATCGCGATTGCCGACGTCTCGTTCTACGTGCGCCCCGGCGGCGATATCGACCGCGAGGCGAGGCGGCGCGGCAACTCGGTCTATTTCCCCGATCGCGTGGTGCCCATGCTGCCCGAAGTGCTTTCGGCCGATGTCTGCTCGCTGCGTTCGGGCGAGGACCGCGCAGCAATGGCCTGCCACTTGCGGATCGATGGCGAGGGCAGGGTGAAGGCGTGGCGCTTCACGCGGGCCATCGTGCGTATCCACGAAGTGATTGCCTATGAGGATGCCCAGGCGCGTATCGACGAGGGCAAGGCGGAGCCGTTCCTTCAGGATCTCTGGTCCTGCTGGAAAGCGCTTGCGCACGCACGCCATCAGCGCGATCCGCTGGAACTGGAACTGCCCGAACGCCGGGTGAAGCTGGACGAGAAGGGGCGGATTACAGAGATCGCCATTCGCGAACGGCTCGATGCGCACCGCGTGGTCGAGGATTTCATGATCGCGGCCAACGTGGCTGCGGCCAAGGCGCTGGAAGCCAAAGTGGCGCCGGTAGTCTATCGCGTCCACGAAACGCCAAGCCGGGAAAAGCTGGTCGCGCTCAAGGACTATCTGGCGACGTTCGGCAAGAAGCTGGCGATGGGGCAGGTCATCACCCCCGGCCTGTTCAACCGCATGATCAAGGACATTGCCGACGAGAGCGAAAAGGCGCTCATCATGGAAGCCGTGCTGCGCAGCCAGACGCAGGCCTATTACGGCCCGCGCAACGAAGGGCACTTCGGGCTCGCGCTGGGGTCCTACGCCCACTTCACCTCGCCGATCCGCCGCTATGCCGACTTGCTGGTGCACCGCGCGCTGGTCGATGCCTATCATCTGGAGCAGCCCCGGCCGCAGGGCGATATTCCCGCCACCTCCGGTCTGTCGGACCGAGACCGCGAAGACCTTGGCAAGGTCAGCGAGGCTATCAGCCAGGCCGAGCGCCGGGCCATGGAAGCCGAGCGAGAGACGATCGACCGCTATGTCGCCGCGTGGCTTTCGTCGAGGGTTGGCGAGGTTTTCGATACCCGCATCACGGGCGTGCAGAAGTTCGGATTCTTCGCGACGATCATTGGACTCGGCGGTGACGGCCTGGTGCCGGTCTCGACCCTGGGCGACGAGCGCTTCGGTTACGACGAAAAGGCCCAGGTCCTTTCCGGTGAGCAGAGCGGCACCAGTTACGCGGTCGGCCAGATCCTGCGTCTGCGCCTTGCCGAAGCCAATCCGCTGACCGGCGCGCTGAAGTTCGAACTGGAGCAGGGTGGCGGCCGGATCGAGCCGCGCGGAAGGCCGATGGCTCTCAAGAAGCGGGGCAACCATCTGGCCGGCAAGCGCGGGCGGCCTGCCAACATCCGGCATCAGGGGCGCAAGAAGAAATAGATCGCGCTTGCCCATCATGCTTCGACAAGCTCAGCATGAGCGGAGTGTTGGCGTGTAAGGTGAATAAAAGCCGCTTACCCTGAGCCTGTCGAAGGGTGATGGGAACGAAGAGCCCGGTCCCCGCTCAGCTCAGCTTTTCGATCGCCGCCGGATCGAGACCGCCCGGCACCACGAACACCGGGCACGTCATGTGCGCCATGCCTGCCCCGGTGAAGTGCGACACCAACGGTCCGGGACCGCCTTCCTTGGCCGCGCCCAGAACGAGGGCCGAGACTTCCGGGTGTTCCTTCAGATACTGCCGCACGACCTTGATATCCTCACCCACGCGCACGGAGATCACCGGCATTTTCGCGCCCTGCGAAAGCAGGTTGCCTGCCGCAGCCGTCACCATGGTTTCGGCGCGCGCGCGGGCCTCTTCCTCGATCGTCGCCTGGACACCGGCAAAGGCGTTGAACTCTTGCGGAGGGACCAGCGCCAGCAGGTGCAGCACGCCGTCGGTCTTCGCAGCACGGCGCGCAGCGAACTGCAACGCGACCAGCGCTTCCTCGGTTTCGTCGACAATGACCAGATAGACGCGCATCGCTGTTCCTCTCCGGGCGAGCTTATCAGGCCATTCAGGTTACGGTGCAAGCCATCACGAATGCGAAAAAAGGAATGGGAAGGCGCTTGTGCGCGGGCTCCAACTTGTCCAAGGAGAAATCGAGCCCACAACCTCCCCCAGGACTACAAGGGACGATACTGCATCCATGCCTATCGAGATCAAGATGCCCGCCCTTTCCCCCACCATGGAAGAAGGGAAACTGGCGAAATGGCTGGTGAAGGAAGGCGATACCGTCAGTTCCGGCGACATCATGGCCGAGATTGAGACGGACAAGGCGACCATGGAATTCGAAGCCGTCGACGAAGGCACGATCGGCAAGATCATGGTGGCCGAAGGTACTGAAGGCGTGAAAGTCGGTACCGTGATCGCGCTCCTGGACGGAGAGGACGAAGATGCCTCCTCCGCCGCGAAACCTGCAGCAGCCGCCAAAGCCGAAGCACCCAAGGCCGAGCCCGCAAAGGCTGAAGCCAAAGCCGCCGCGCCAGCAGCTACGGTTCCGGCCATGCCGAAAACGTCCGGTTCGAAAGACGATCGTGTAGTCGCGTCGCCGCTTGCCAAGCGCATTGCGTCGGCCAAGGGCGTCGATCTCGGCAGTGTCACCGGCTCCGGTCCCCATGGCCGCATCGTCAAGGCAGACATCGAGGCCGCGCAGCCCGGGGCGGCAAGGCCCAAGGCTGCGGCTCCCGCCAGCGATACCGCGGCGGCCAAGCCGGCCACGGTGGAAATGGCTGCCGAGACTCGCGCGCTGCTCGACGACCGCATTCCGCACACCGTCGAACAGCTCTCGGGTATGCGCAAGACGATCGCCCGCCGCCTCACCCAGTCGATGCAGGAAGCGCCGCATATCTACCTCACGGTCGACGTGCGTCTCGACAAGCTGATGGCCATGCGCGCCGAACTCAACGCCGCGCTGGAGAAGCAGGGCGTGAAGGTCTCGGTCAACGATATGCTGGTGAAGGCGCTGGGCAAAGCGCTGATGGACGTGCCTGAGTGCAATGTCACTTTCGCCGGTGCCGAACTGATTCGCTACCAGCGTGCCGATGTCTCGGTCGCGGTCTCGATCCCGGGCGGTCTCATCACCCCGATCGTGCAGGATGCCAACGGCAAGTCCTTCTCCGAGATTGCCAAGGCCACCAAGGATCTCGGCAAGCGCGCCAAGGAAGGCAAGCTGCAGCCCGCCGAATATCAGGGCGGTACGGCCTCGATCTCCAACATGGGCATGATGGGCATCAAGCACTTCACCGCCGTGATCAATCCGCCGCAGGCTTGCATCCTCGCCATTGGGGCAGGTGAAAAGCGCCCGTGGGTTATGCCAGACGGCACTCTGGGAGTCGCCACTGTCATGACTGCAACCGGAAGCTTCGATCACCGTGCCGTGGATGGCGCCGATGGCGCGCGCCTGATGGCCGCGTTCAAGGACTACGTCGAAAGCCCGCTCGGGATGGTTGCCTGATATGCAGGCGGAGGACGGCGAACTGGTCATCCGCGTGACGGCGATGCCTACCGACCTCAATCCTTATGGCGGCGTGTTCGGGGGCTGGCTCATGTGCCAGCTCGCGCTCGGCGCCGCTTCGTTCGTCACCCGGCGGACCGGCCTCAAGGCGGTCGTCGTCGGGGCGACCGACTTTGCCTTTCCAGGCACGATGGCCGTTGGCGACGAGCTTAATGTCTATGCCCGGATCGAACGCGTGGGCCGCACGTCGATGACGATTGCGACCCGCGGTATCGGCCGGGCCCGGGCGAGCGAAGCGCACACCGATGTGGCCAGCGGACAGTTCACCTTCGTGGTGCTCGACGGGGACGATCGTCCTTGTGCGATCGCCGACGCATTGAATGCGAGCGTGGCATGACACACTACCGCGAACCCGTTATCCGCGTCACCGCCATGCCTGCCGATGCCAATGCCTATGGCGACATTTTCGGCGGCTGGCTGATGAGCCTGATGGACATGGGCGCCGGCCTGATCGCCGCGCGCCACTCGCACGGCCGGGCCGTGACCGTGGCCATGGACGGCGTGCAGTTCCATCTTCCGGTCAAGGTGGGCGACGAGGTCTCGGTCTATGGCGAGCTGCGCCGGGTCGGCCGGACTTCTATGACCATCGCCATCGAAGCCTGGCGGCGGCATCGCCATGAGGAAGAAGCAGTCAAAGTGACAGAAGCCCAGTTCACCTTCGTTGCGGTGGACGACAGTGGCAAGCCCCGGGCCATAGAGCAGGGCACTACCGATCAGGAGATTTGAAGCAGTGGCAGATTCCTACGACGTCATCGTTCTCGGTTCCGGCCCCGGCGGATACGTTTCGGCGATCCGCTGCGCGCAGCTTGGCCTGAAGACCGCCATCGTGGAGCGCGAGCTGCTGGGCGGCATCTGCCTCAATTGGGGCTGCATCCCGACCAAGGCTCTGCTGCGTTCGGCCGAAGTGTTCCACCAGATGAAACACGCCAAGGCCTATGGCCTCGCCGCCGACAACATCACGGCCGACCTCGATGCCATCGTCAAGCGTTCGCGTGGTGTTGCCAAGCAGCTCAATCAGGGCGTCACGCACTTGATGAAGAAGAACAAGATCACCGTGCACACCGGCACGGGCAAGCTCACCGGCAAGGGCAAGCTGTCGGTGACCGGAGAGGATGGCAAGGCCACCGAGATTTCCGCGAAGCACATCATTGTCGCCACGGGTGCTCGCGCGCGCGAACTGCCGTTTGCCAAGGCCGACGGCAAGCACGTCTGGACTTATCGCCATGCGATGACGCCGGCGGAGATGCCGACCAAGCTGCTGGTCATGGGATCGGGCGCGATCGGTATCGAATTCGCTAGCTTCTACAATGACATGGGCGTGGACGTTACGGTCGTCGAAATGCTCGACCGGATCGTGCCGGTGGAGGACAAGGACGTTTCCGTTTTCCTGGAAAAGGCGCTGACCAAGCAGGGCATGACGATCATGACCGGCGCCGGCGTCGAGGCGATCACGGTTTCGGACAAGGGCGTGAAGGCCAAAATCAAGGGCAAGGACGGCAAGGTTGCCGAGCATGACTTCAGCCATGTGATCTCCGCCGTCGGCATCGTGCCCAACACCGAGGACATCGGCCTTGAAGCGCAGGGCATCAAGACCGATCGCGGCTTCATCCAGATCGACGGCTATGGCCGGACCGGCGTGCCCGGCGTCTGGGCCATCGGCGACTGCACGCCCGGTCCCTGGCTGGCGCACAAGGCGAGCCACGAAGGCGTCACCACGGCCGAGGCGATCGCCAAGGAACTGGGCAACAAGGACGTTCATCCGCACCCGCTCGACCGCGCGAACATTCCGGGCTGCACTTATTGCCACCCGCAGATCGCCTCTGTCGGTATGACCGAGGCCAAGGCCAAGGAAGCCGGTTACGAACTGAAGGTCGGCATGTTCCCCTTCATCGGCAACGGCAAGGCGATCGCGCTGGGCGAACCGGAAGGCTTCGTGAAGACGGTGTTCGACGCCAAGACCGGCGAACTGCTCGGTGCCCACATGATCGGCGCGGAAGTGACCGAGATGATCCAGGGCTATGTCGTGGGCCGGACGCTGGAAACCACGGAAGCCGAACTGATGAACACGGTCTTCCCGCACCCGACCATCTCGGAAACGATGCACGAAGCCACGCTTGCCGCTTACGGACGCGCGCTGCACATCTGAGACGCACGATTTCGCGAAGCTGGGAAAGAAGGGCGTGCCGATATGGCGCGCCCTTTCTCTTTGGGGGTCAGCCGGTAGCCGCTGAGTGGGCGATGTGCTCGAACACCGCGATATGCAGGGGCTCGGCAAACTCGCAGCCGACTGCATTCCCGCGGGCCCAGCAAATTCGCGCAGTCAGCAGGTGTATGCCGGGAATGCGGATGCGCAGCGGCAGTTCCGCGCGGGCATCGGGCAACCAGGCGATCCGGAATCCGCCGGGCGAGAGATCTTCGAGCCGCGCCATTTTCCATGGGCGGGTTCCCTGACGGACTTCGCACAGGATCGCGACGTCGATTCGCTTCGAATCGTGTGCGCGCGCGCCTCCGCCTTTGGAAATCCGTTGGTGGTGCAAAGCTCTCTCCGTGGTTGCGGAGCCAGCTTTGCCGCTGGAGCGTTACCATAGCGTTAGCGATGGCCGCTCTAAGGATGCCAAATCACGGAAAAGTCTGCGTTTTAAAAAGAAGTGCAGCGAGCCTGCGGTGCCGGGCGCCGCACTTCTCCTGCCACCGTTTACCGGAAGGTCTTGGACAGCACGACCAGTGTCGGATCACCCTCGAACGGTTCCGGGGTGAAGCCCTTTTCCCGTTCCAGTTCGATCGCGGCATGGTTGTCACGGCTCTCGATCGAGATCACCCGGCGGCAACCGCGTGCCTGGGCCTGCTTGGCCAGGAAATCGAGCATACTCCAGCCCACGCCCTTGCCGCGATGATTACCGCAGACGGAAATCGCGACTTCGCATGTGTCGAGCGGGCCGTCACAGGCCAGCAGCCCGGATGCGACGATTTGGCCGCTTGCCTTGTTGAAGGCGAGCCACGAATCGGTGCGGAAGTGATCGGTGTGCACCAACGGTGCGATCTGCTCGTGCGTCACGTGTTCTGCTGCCGCCAGGAAGCGGAAACGGCGGTCCTCGTCCGACACGCGGTCGAAGAAAGCAACCAGCTCCGGTTCGTCGGCTTCGGTGACGGGACGAACGTCGAGTTCGATTCCGGAACGCGTGGCAAGCGTGATAGTGTCGGAAAGGGACATGGAAGAAGAACTCCGATGAGAGGGTGGCCGCTCCCTAGTTTGCCGCCGTGTCTTGCACCTTGATCGAGATCAGACCTCGCCATGTCAATGTGGTCATCGGTCCGGTTGCCAGAACGAATCTGGCGGCGCGGCACGGGATGTCGTCTCGATTTCGGGACGATACCAGACTGCGATGCCCCAGGGAACGGAAAGCGCCATGGCTTCGGCACATGGTATTGGTCTAAAGCGTGCGATAAGATCTGGCGCGAAAGCGCGTTTGCCCGTTAGACAGGG